>JAZLKM010000041.1:0-32016 GCA_045597645.1 Lachnospiraceae bacterium
TTTGGTAAAAACATCATCATATCAATACTGGGATCTCCTGCATATGAATGAATCTCTTCTGTGTCAGTGATCTGAATAGGACGTAGCAGTAGATTTTCTGTTTCAATTGTATTCAAACGCATATCTGTTTCCCCTCTAATCGCTAAATAAATTTGGATTTTATAGAACTATTTTACCACAGCACCAACATAATTATTTAGCTAATAGAATAATTATATTGCTGGTGGTAATAACAACAGTAGCGAGTGGTGATTTTGGGTGGCAATTTATGTGGATTCCAGCAGACTAAAAAAGGATTGTGTTGGAAGTTATTACCAACACAACCCTTTTTTTATAGACTTTTTAACTATTCATTTTTGTAAAAATGCTACAAAATCTTTAGTTCATTATGCATTGACGATCTGGCCGAAATCTGGCTTGAGTGCTGCACCACCGATAAGTCCACCGTCGATGTCATCCTTTGAAAGGAGCTCAGCTGCATTGCCAGCATTCATAGATCCGCCGTACTGGATACGTACTGCTGCTGCAGTAGCGTCATCATACATCTCAGCGATAACCTCTCTGATCATCTTGCATACTTCCTGTGCCTGATCAGCGGTAGCGGTCTCACCAGTACCGATAGCCCAGATTGGCTCATAAGCGATAACAAGCTCCTTAACCTGATCAGCAGTTACATCAGTAAGATCCCACTTAATCTGTCTAGCAATCCACTCCTTGTAAGTGCCAGCCTTGCGAAGAGCAAGTGACTCGCCACAGCAAAGAATTGGCTTAAGACCAGCTGCAAATGCCTTCTTAACCTTTGCATTGATGAGGATATCGTTCTCACCAAAGATGTCTCTTCTCTCTGAGTGACCGATGATGATGTACTCAACACCTGCCTCCTTGAGCATTGGAGCTGAAATCTCACCAGTGAAAGCACCCTTGTCCTCGATGTAGAAGTTCTCTGCACCAAGCTTAACGTTGGTTCCCTTGATTGCCTCAGCTACAGGTACAATATCGATAGCTGGTACGCAGTATACTACGTCAACATCTGGATTAACTACAAGGTCCTTAAGTGTTGCGCAAAGCTCAACTGCCTGGCTTGGAGTCATGTTCATCTTCCAGTTACCAGCAATAATTCTTCTTCTTGCCATTGTTATTCTCCTTTAACAAAACTTAAAGGGCGCAAATTATTTCGCGCCCCAAAGCACATTTTAATTATTCTTACTTATCGTCTGCTGCGTATACGCCTGGAAGCTCCTTACCCTCAAGGAACTCAAGAGATGCACCACCACCAGTAGAGATGTGGCTCATCTTGTCAGCAAATCCAAGCTGGTTGCAAGCTGCTGCTGAATCACCACCACCGATGATAGTAGTAGCCTCGGTCTCAGCAAGTGCCTTAGCAACTGCGATAGTACCCTTAGCAAGTACTGGGTTCTCGAATACACCCATCGGTCCATTCCATACTACAGTCTTAGCTTCCTTAGCTGCATTAGCGAAAAGCTCCTGAGTCTTAGGTCCGATATCAAGACCTTCCTTATCTGCAGGAATCTCAGTTGAAGCTACATAGTCAACAGCGATTTCAGCATCGATAGGATTCGGGAATCCATCAGCTACTGCAGTATCGATAGGAAGGAGGAGCTTCTTGCCAAGCTTCTCAGCCTTTGCCATCATCTCCTTGCAGTAATCGATTTTCTCATCATCGCAAAGTGACTTTCCAATCTCATAGCCCTGGGCCTTGAGGAAGGTGAATGCCATACCACCACCAATGATAAGGGTATCGCACTTCTCAAGAAGGTTATCAATAACGTTAAGCTTATCAGCTACCTTTGCGCCACCAAGAATTGCAACGAAAGGACGTACCGGATTCTCTACTGCGTTGCCAAGGAAGTCGATTTCCTTCTGCATAAGGTATCCAACTGCATTGGTACCACCCTTCTCGGTGATGTACTTGGTAACAACTGCAACTGATGCATGTGCTCTATGTGCAGAACCGAATGCATCACATACGTAATCATCTGCAAGCTCAGAAAGCTCCTTAGCAAATGCCTCACCAGCTTCCTTAACCTTGGTCTCTTCCTTGCCACGGAAACGAGTATTCTGAAGGAGTACTACGTCGCCATCCTTCATAGCTGCTACTGCTGCGGTTGCATCAGCGCCAGTTACATTGTAATCTGCTACGAATACTACTTCCTTGCCAAGCTTCTCAGAAAGTGCCTTTGCTACAGGTGCAAGAGACTCCTTCTCGTTTGGTCCTTCCTTAACCTTGCCAAGATGTGAGCAAAGGATAACCTTAGCGCCATCATTGATTAGCTTGTTGATAGTAGGAAGAGCTGCCTTGATACGGGTATCATCGGTAATAACGCCATCCTTAAGCGGAACGTTGAAATCGCAACGAACAAGTACGCGACGTCCAGCTGCATTAAAATCGTCAACTGACTTCTTATTAAGTCCCATTTTGTTCTCCTTTTCTAGGTCTAGTAAACAAAAACAGGGCCCGGTCCTACGGACCGGACCCTGTCGTGGTCTGATATTATCAGTATCTCAAGCTAGATTATGCAAGCTCTGAGAAGTACTTGATGGTACGAACCATCTGTGAGGTGTAGCTGTTCTCGTTATCATACCAAGAAACAACCTGTACAAGATTATCCTCGCCAACCATGGTCTGGGTAGCATCGAAGATTGAACCATAGGTTGATCCAACGATATCTGAAGAAACGATCTCATCCTCGTTGTATCCGAATGACTCAGTAGCTGCTGCCTTCATAGCTGCGTTGATCTCGTCCTTGGTTACGCTCTTCTCAACAGTTGCAACAAGGATAGTGGTTGAACCTGTTGGGGTAGGTACACGCTGAGCTGAACCGATGAGCTTTCCGTTAAGCTCTGGGATAACAAGACCGATTGCCTTTGCAGCACCAGTGCTGTTAGGAACGATGTTTACGGCACCTGCACGTGAACGACGAAGGTCGCCCTTGCGCTGTGGTCCATCAAGGATCATCTGATCACCAGTGTAAGCATGGATGGTGCTCATGATACCAGACTTGATGCCTGCGAGATCATTAAGAGCCTTTGCCATCGGTGCAAGGCAGTTGGTGGTGCAAGATGCTGCAGAAATGATGGTATCATCTGCCTTAAGGGTCTCATGGTTTACATTGTAAACGATGGTCGGAAGATCGTTACCAGCCGGAGCTGAGATAACTACCTTACGAGCGCCAGCATTGATATGAGCCTGAGCCTTCTCCTTGCTGGTGTAGAAACCTGAGCACTCAAGTACAACGTCAACCTTGAGCTCGCCCCATGGGCAGTTATTTGCATCAGGCTCTTTGTAGATCTTAAGGGTCTTGCCGTCTACAGTGATGGTATCCTCACCTGCTGATACGGTATCTGCAAGTGCATACTTACCCTGTGATGAATCATACTTAAGAAGATGAGCAAGCATCTTCGGAGAGGTAAGATCGTTGATTGCAACAACCTCATAACCCTCAGCGCCAAACATCTGGCGGAAAGCAAGACGACCGATACGGCCAAAACCATTGATAGCTACTCTTACTGCCATTTTTAATTCCTCCTAAAAATGTTAATTTTGAACGAAGCTTACTCAAGCCCCGATTGCTCATTATTTTATATGTTTTTTTGCGAAAACACAACTGTCATTTTGTATAATTTAGCAACTCACTATTGGGCGTTTTGTGAAATTTTTCACAGATGGCCTATTTTCCCTCTTGCGCAATACGTCTTGCCACGTAAACGCCACTGGCAGATGCATGTGAAAGTGAGTGAGTAACTCCGCTTCCATCGCCTATTACGTAGAGATTCTTGCAGTTGGATTCAAGATGCTCATCTACAGCAACTTCCATGTTATAGAACTTTACTTCCACACCGTAGAGCAAGGTGTCGTCGTTAGCTGTACCCGGCGCAATTTTGTCGAGTGCATAAATCATCTCAATGATTCCATCAAGTATACGCTTCGGAAGTACTAATGAGAGGTCTCCTGGCGTAGCGCTGAGAGTAGGTGTGACAAGACCCTCCTGTATACGCTTCTGATTGCTTCGTCTACCGCGAACCAAATCTCCGAATCTTTGTACTATTACGCCTCCGCCCAGCATGTTTGAAAGTCTAACTATAGACTCACCATATCCATTCGAATCCTTGAAGGGCTCAGAAAAGTGCTTAGCAACCAGCAAAGCAAAGTTAGTATTTTCAGACTGCTTTTCCTTGTCGTCAAAGCTGTGTCCATTAACAGTTACTATTCCGTTTGTATTTTCATTTACCACATATCCATATGGGTTCATACAGAAGGTTCTGACGTTATCCTCGAACTTTTCTGTGCGATATACTATCTTTGACTCATACAGCTCATCTGTAAGATGTGAGAAAATAACTGCCGGAAGCTCCACTCTCACACCGATATCTACACGGTTTGACTTAGTTGGAATAGACAACTCATCACATACTGTCTCCATCCACTTACTTCCGCTTCTACCTACTGATACAATGCAAGCATCGCATTCTGTCACCGTATTACCACTATCTGTGATAATCCTGTATCCGTCATTCTCAGTCTTCTCAATATGCTCTGCCGGTGTGCGGAAGAAAAAGTCCACCTTATCCTTCAGCTCCTCATAGATATTCTCAAGCACTACATAGTTGGTGTCTGTACCCAGATGTCTAACAGATGCATCAAGAAGCTTAAGCTTATTTTGCATGCAAAGCTTTTTGATTCCAGTGCCTGCCGTAGAATACATTTTGGTGCCTTCACCGCCATGAGTCATGTTGATTTCGTCAACATATTTCATGAGGTCAATCGCCTGCTTTTCTCCAATGTACTCATATAACGTGCCACCGAAATCATTGGTAATGTTATATTTTCCATCAGAAAATGCTCCTGCACCTCCAAAGCCACTCATGATGGCACAGCTCTTGCACTTGATGCAGGACTTAACCTTGTCTCCATCTATTGGGCAGTGTCTGTCAGCTAACGGATTGCCGGCCTCAAATACTGCTATTTTCTTGTCCGGAGCTTCCTTGATAAGCTCATAGGCAGAAAAGATACCGCCTGGTCCTGCTCCTATAATACATACATCGTATTTCATATTCTCCCCTCTCTAAACGAATTTATTCGTTCCTGCTTTCCTCTCCACAAAATATCTACCTCTGCGGTGCGCAATTTAGCAAATCCTTGGCAGCCCCTCTCCTGTCAGTACCCCCAGTAATCTCTTGCCCCCTACTGCTGTAAGCGCTATAAGACTTCCTGCCACTTCATCCGCCTGTGGTGCTTTGACACCACCAATTATTGCTGCATTCTCACCATATTTACAGCTACGAATTATTTCGAGAGCTTTTGCGGCATCCTCTTTTGCCACAGTGGCCACAAGCTTGCCCTCATTTCCCATATAGAGCGGATCTAAGCCCAGTAGCCTCGCGAAGTCCTCCACTTCTCTCGACACCGGAAGCTTTGGGCTCTCAATCTCAAACACAGTACCTGAGGCTTCCGCCAGTTCCTTTAATACCGTTGCAAGTCCGCCTCTGGTTACATCCCTCAAGGTATGCACCTTAATATCATTATCCCGTAATGCCGCAACAATCTCGCACAGCGGTGCATTATCACTCTCTATATTATTCTCTATGCTCATTCTCTGTGACAAAATAGTGGCATGGTGGTCGCCCACATTTCCTGACACAATGATTGCATCCCCCGGAATTGAATTAGCAGCTTTTATATCTACGCCATCTGGTATGAAGCCGACACCCGCAGTGTTAATTAGTATTCCGCCTGCTTCGTCGCCTTCAATTACCTTCGTATCACCTGCAACTACTGTAACCCCTGCCTCAGCGCATGTATCAGCCAGAGATTTCACCACTCTTTTCAGCAGTTCCACGCTGGTGCCTTCTTTTAGGATAAAGCCGCAGGTTATATATTTCGGTACAGCCCCTCTCATAAGTAGGTCATTTACAGTACCACATATACATAGTCTACCTATGTCGCCCCCCGGAAATTCCTCAGGTGTAACCACAAAGCTGTCCGTGGTCATGCAAATCGTACCGCTCCCCGGCACCACTGCTGAGTCCTCCATCTGATTTAGCACATCACTTTTAAATGTGGCTGCAAATATGTCATTTATAAGCTCTGAAGTAGCGATTCCGCCGCTTCCATGTTCCATCAAAATTTTATCTGTCAATGTCTCTCTCCATAAGCGTGATAGCAGCAACCCTCGTAGGATACCATACATGCTCCCTGTGGGGTCTGCGGTGTACACACTTTTCCAAAAAGCGGGCAATCAGTAGGTACTGCTGCACCTCTTAGTATTTCCCCACATCTGCAGGCATTGTTTTTCTTCTTCTCTTCTACAAGAGGTCTGCTTCCTGCGTCGTACTCATCATACTCAGGCCTAAGTACCATACCTGACAGTGGCACTAGGCCTACGCCTCTCCACACTGCGTCAGCCTTTTCAAAATATTTGTCCACATTGGCTGCCGCCACTTTGTTAGGCTCTTTTTCCACCACTGACGTATAGCAGTTAACCACCTGTGCCTTGCCCTCAGTACACATTTTCACAAGAGAATAAATGGCTACGAGAAGCTCCTCGCCCTCGAATCCACCTACAGCAAACGGTACATTATATTTTGCTGCGATTGGTTCAAAGAGCTCATATCCCGTCACTGCACATACATGACCTGGCGCCAAAAATCCGTCCACATTTGCACCTTGATCTAGGAGCAGGCTTATCACTTCAGGCATGGTCTTAAGTGCCGTCAGCAATTTCACATTTTCCAAATTGTTCTTGATAATCAGGTCAAGTAGCAGCGTGTAAACTGGTGTTGTGGTTTCAAATCCTACTGCAGCAAATACAAAGGTCTCCTCGGGTGCTTTCTGCGCAAGATCAATTATATCCATAGGTGAATATACCATCTTCACCTTAGCTCCCCTAGATTTTGCACTCTGTAAGCTATCGTCACTACCTGGCACCCTTATCATGTCACCGAAGGTGACAACTGTAGTCCCAGGCTCTATGGCCAGCTCAATCAACCTGTCTATATATGCTGACGGAGTAACACAAACCGGGCATCCCGGGCCGCTTACGAGCTGTATTTTAGAGCTCAAAAGGCTTTTTATCCCGAACTTGCTTATTGCCGCCGTATGGCTACCGCACACCTCCATAAGCTTAAGCTCTGGGCCATCATAATTTTTCAGATAATCTTTTATATCATCAATCTTCATCATAAAGTCCCATAAGCTCTATCATTTCCTCCGCCTCATCCTTCTTCACAGTCTGGATAACGCAGCCTGCATGTACCAGCACATAGTCGTCCACTTTAACTGGCACAAGCCCTGTATATGCTTTCACTGTATTGCCTGAAAAATCAACCATAGCGGCGCCATCAGTCAATGATATTACTTTCCCCGGATATGCAACACACATAATAATCTCCTCATCAAAATGGCCGGGCAATTGGCCCGACCATCATTGTATCATATTTTTTGCTATTGCAATACCTACTATGCTTCTGCCTTAGGTGCCTCTGCCTCTGCTTTAGGTGCCTCTGCTGGCTTTGGTGCAGCTGCAGTTGCAGCCGGCTTTGGAGCTGGCTTAGGTGGTTCTGGAACATTTACCACGCAAGGTGTCTTCTCGGCACCCGGCTCCTGATATCCAGGAACAAGCTTAAGTGCCTTCTTTGGACATTTCTCTACGCAGTAGCCGCACTGTATGCAATCAAATCTCTGGATAGTCCAGGTCAAGCCTGCCTTATCCACATTGATTGCTCCCGGAGGGCAGCTTCTCATGCAAAGTCCACAGAGAATGCAATTATTTTCCTCGATTTCTACATGACCTCTTGAGCGCTCAGGATACTCTGCCGCCACGAATGGATACTGAGTAGTTGCCGGCTTAGAGAAGAGGTTCTTCATAGCAATCTTGGTAAAGCTCATAAATTTTGCCATCTTCTATTCCTCCTTATCGCTCGGTGCAAGAAATGCACGGGTCAATGGTCAGTACCAGAAGCGGAACATCTGCATATGATGCGCCCTCAAGCATTCTGGTAAGCGGACGAAGGTTAGCAAACGTAGGAGTGCGGACTCTCATTCTGTCAAGGAACTTGGTTCCATTGGCTCTAGAATAGTAGAACGCCTCACCTCTAGGCTGCTCAAGACGTACAAACGCCTCGCCGTTAGGCATTCCCTTTACAGGAACTGCAATCTCAGTCTGTGGAATCTTAGCAGCACACTGTCTGATAATGTCGATAGACTGGAAAATCTCTCCGATACGTACCTGACATCTAGCGTAGCTATCGCATGCATTGCTGGTAACAGCTGCAAAATCGATATCATTATATGCGCCATAGCCAAGGTATCTCATATCTACATCGATGCCTGAAGCTCTCATCATAGGTCCAACTGCACCAATTCGAATAGCATCCTTCTTCTTAAGGATACCAACGCCCTCAAGACGGCTTCTAACTGTGAAGTCATTCATGAAGACATCTGTCATCTCCTTGATTTCCTTCTCCATATCATTGAGGGTAGCTACAAAAGCCTTAATCATATCATCAGGCATATCCTTAACTACACCACCAACCTTGTTTACAGAGAAGATAACACGTCCACCGGTTGACTGCTCGAACATATCGAGGACCTTCTCACGAAGTCTCCATGCATGCATGAAGAGTGCCTCAAATCCGAAACCGTCAGCCAGAAGTCCAAGCCACAGGAGGTGGCTGTGAAGACGGCTCATCTCAAACCAGATAGTTCTAAGATAATCTGCACGGCGCGGTACTTCTACTCCCATGATGTCCTCGATTGTCATACAATAACCAAGGCCATGTCCAAATGAGCAGATACCACAGGTACGCTCGATTACATATACAAGTTCGTTAAAATCTTTTTTCTTGGTAAGACTCTCAAGTCCTCTGTGCACATAGCCAATTGAGGGAATTACCTCAACTACCTTCTCATCCTCCATTACAAGGTCAAGGTGAATCGGCTCCGGAAGTACCGGATGCTGAGGGCCGAAAGGTACTATTGTTCTCTCTGCCATTATTCTGCCTCCTTCGGTACAAACGGTGTGCTGGTATTGATTCTGTAGAGCTTATTATCAAGGTCGACCTTCATGAATACAACATTCAGGCCCCACAGCTCCTTCATTTCATTCTCGTAAAATACTGCTGACTTGTAGACACGTGAGATTGAAGGTACCTCCTCATCCTTGTCAACTACCAGTCTGTAGTGCTGCAGATCCATTCCATTGCAGAATGAATAGCTAACCTCATACTGATTATCTACAAATGAACAGCAGATCTGTCCGAGTCTCCAGTTCATGTTCTTTTTGTCCATGATGACAGAAAGCAGGTCGACTTTGTCGATCTTTGTAATATTCTTTCCCAGATCTTCCATGTCTTATGCCTCCTTCATTGCAGCTGCCTTCTCCTTGAAGAGAGCCAGCGCTTTAACTACGCCATCGATGATAGACTGCGGTCTAGCAGCACATCCCGGTACATATAGGTCAACAGGTATTACAGTATCTACTCCGCCCTTGATGTTGTAGCACTCTTTGAATACGCCGCCGGTGCAAGCACAGGTGCCTACTGCTACTACTACCTTAGGTTCAGGCATCTGCTCATATATCTGCTTTACAACTGCCTCATTCTGACTGTTGATTCCGCCAGTTACCAGGAAAATATCTGCATGCATTGGGTTACCAGTATTGATAACTCCAAAACGCTCTACATCATATACGGGTGTGGTACATGCAAGTACCTCAATATCGCAGCCGTTACAGCTACTTCCGTCGTAATGAAGGAGCCATGGTGATTTATGAATACTTTTCATTCTCTGCCTCCTTAACCGATGAACTCAAGAATAAGCAGGTTGATACCACCAGCGATGATGGTTACTCCCCATGCCAGCTTAACCATAAGCTGCCACTTAATTCTTGCAGAAGTATTGTCAATAAGTATCTCAAGGAAAAATACTACAAGGACTGCAAGTGCTGCCCAAATGTAGCTAAGTGGGTTAGAGGTCACAAAGAAGAGACCTACAACGCCGAGTAGAAATACGTTCTCATACCACTCAGTAATGGTAAGTGCACCATACTCAGGGCCTACCATCTCAGAAGTTACACCCTTGATAACCTCCTGGTTTGCATGATGAGAGGTTGAAAGGTCAAATGGTGATTTTCTAAGCTTAATGGTAAGAATAAAGCAGAATCCTACGAAAATTCCCGGTGCATAAGCTATGGTAGGTGTTGCTCCAGTTACGATCTCGCTAACTCTGAAGCTGCCCTGTGCAAGATAAAATGCAACTGCAGTAATAAGTACCATCGGCTCGTATGACATCATCTGTATCATCTCTCTTGATGATCCGATTGCTGTATACGGTGAGTGAGTTGATGTAGCAGCCAGAATAAGGAACATAGCTGCAGTTGAAAGTGCAAAGAAGCACATAAGCACATCAAATCCGCCGTAGAACAATGTACCTGTCAGGATTACGAAAAATCCATATGACAGAACCATCAAAAACTGTGCCGGGTTGGCAGTCAAAAATTCTTTTCTAAAGAGCTTTGCCACATCAAAGAATGGCTGGAAAATGCTCGGTCCCTTTCTGCCCTGCATACGAGCAGATATTTTTCTGTCTATACCGTCAAGAAGTCCGCCAATGAAAGGTGCACATACGATATAGCAAATCATTGTGATTATTCTCATTGTACTCATCTGATTGCACCTCCTATGATAACTCCAAGGAAGATAGCTATGATTCCAAGTCCAATCCAGATAGACGGCATGAGAATCTTGCCCTCAGAGAATACCTCAGGCATATACCAGTTAGAAACGTGAAGCTTGGTCGGCTCGCCTGCTGAGTTAATGAAGTTCTTGTTATCACCTGCGTTAGCACCACCCATGTATGCAAGTACTTCTCTCTGCTTGTAGCACTTAGAGATAAGGTAATTGATGAATGGAATAACGAAGATACCTACTACCATGATTACCATGATGATGAGATTGTCATCATCCATAACCTGAGTTGCAGTTCCAAACATATTTGAGATAAGTGAACCAACCGGTCCCTTTGACAGGAACGGGAAGCTGATTGCAAGTGCAACGATAAGTGCTGCATGCCCAAACATTGAGATGTACTCGTTCATCTTGGTATGATCAGCTCCAGCATTCTCCTTGTGTACGCCAAGAATCTTTGACATCCACTTGGTCCAGTAAAGCATGGTGGTTGCACTACCAAATGCTATAAAGAGTACCATGATAAATCCGGTAGCAAGGTTAATCTCTACAAATGCCTTGAATGCTGCCCACTTAGAAATAAGCATACCAAATGGTGCAAGGAACATTGCAGCGATACCAATCATAAGGATAATACCAAGCTTAGGAAATCTCATTGCAAGACCATCCATTGTCTCAATATCTCTGCTTCCTGTGGTGTTCTCAATAGCACCAACACACTGGAAGAGCATTGACTTAGATACTGCATGGTAAATGATAAGGAATGTAGCAGCCCATATTGTCTCTGGATAACCAGCTCCTGCACAGGCTACGATAAGTCCAAGGTTTGAGATAGTTGAATATGCAAGTACCTTCTTGCCATCGCTCTGTGAGATTGCAAGACATGATGCTGCAAGGAAGGTAAATCCTCCTACAAGGTATACCATCTGTCCTACCTCGTTACCCTGCATTCCTATAGAAATACGAATAAGAAGATATACACCAGCCTTAACCATTGTCGCACTGTGAAGAAGCGCTGATGAAGGTGTAGGTGCTACCATGGCACCAAGAAGCCATCCTGAGAATGGGAACTGCGCGCTCTTGGTAAGAGCTGCAAGTGCAAGCATAGCTATCGGGATAAGTACTGCCTTGTTGCCGCCTGCTGCTGCAGTATTGATTACATCGTAAAGATTGGTAGTGCCCTCAGCAATCATTGCATATGCGATAGCTGCTGCAATACCAGCTCCACCGAGAAGGTTCATCCACAATGCCTTGAATGAATTCTCTACGGCTTCGTTTGATCTGGTGTAACCAATCAAGAGGAATGAGCAGATACTTGTAATCTCCCAGAAGAAATATAACCAGATAAGGCTCTGTGAGGTTACGAGTCCAAACATTGCTCCGTAGAATACGAAAATCATTGCAAAGAAGAACGAACGTCTATCTGTAACTTCCTTGAAATGGTGGTGATGATAGCCATGCATATAACCTACTGCATAGATACCAATTGCAACACCTACGATACCAATGATAAGAATCATGATAAAGGTAAGCCAGTCAATCTTCAGAGCTGCGTTGTGAGCAACCTCAACGCCCCATGACTCTCCAAAGATTTCCAGAAGTCCTACGACCATTGTCTGTACTAATGACAAAATACCGATCCAAGCCTTCTTATTCTTAAAGGTCTGGAAGATAACAAATGCCATCAGTGCGAAATCGCCTACAAGAATAATCTTGTCGAAGATTTCAGATCCAGGCAAATTGAACTCTACCGGCTGCATACCCGCTGTAAGCCACATAACAGCTGTAGCAATAGCCATTGCTGCTACTCCTGCGGCACAGATATACATAGTGACAGCTCTTGCCTTGGAATTGCGAATCGCTACCATAAGTAATGCCATTACAAACGGCACACATATGAGCAGCATCACCATTTTCTCCATTTTAATGCCTCCATTGTGTATAAATGTCTAAAATTTCACAAACATTGGTATTCTACATCAGATGTCAAAAAAAAGATAGTACGAAATCAACGAAATATTAACGAAAAAAACACATTTTTACACCAATACGTCAACGGAAACTATGCCCATATGATGCGTTTACATTTTCCCATGTTGCGCGCTAAATAAAAAAACGGAGCCACGTAAACTAGTGGCTCCTATATCTGAGTGACTGGATTCGAACCAGCGATCTCTTGAACCCCATTCAAGCGCGATACCAAGCTTCGCTACACCCAGATTTGCAACAGTCGGAATATATCATACAAAGGTAATCATGTCAACTTAGCTCATCGAATCACAGCTATACCGTACGCAGGCACAGTAATCCTGCCTGCCCTTGCTCTAGGCGCATCCTTACCTGTTAGTAATGCCCCCACAAGATTGCCTTTTCCACACTCCGGAACTATTGTAGACATGTCTACTGTGGCCTTTTCATCCCCCAGATTAATCAAAAGATATACTGTCTCGCCGTCATATTCTTTTCCTAGAACCGCCAGGCTCTTAGTGGATAATTCTTCATAGTATGTGGTGTATCCGTGACTTATCTGCGGATATGCATTTCTCAGCTTTATCGCCTGCTTAACGAAATTGTATATTGAATCCGGATCCTTGCATTGCTCATCATAAGCCTGATATTTCATCTCCACATGCTCCATATCACGCGGACCTTTGCACATACCCTCGGCGTCTGCGACTGACGTCCAGTACATTGGGGCACGCTTATTCTCATCCTTGCCGGCCCCCTTCATTCCCAATTCTTCACCATAGTACAAGAAGGCATTACCAGACATCATAAGATTTAGTGCCTGAGCCATCTTAGTCTTAGCCAGTGCATTATCGCCAGTATAATAGCCTGCGCTCCTGCCCTGATCATGATTTGTATAAAATGGTGCATCTATATAGTTGGAATTATGAGCTGAAAGTGTATCCTGTAAAGTCACAATATTGCTGGCGTACCGGTCGGCGTTGCCTTTATTAACAGAGGTCGCTATAATCCCCTGACTGTCTGAAAATGCAAAATCAAACAGACTGTCCATACCGCTGTCATAATACTGGGCATACATATCCATACCTGTCCAGCACTCTCCAACAATATAGCAATCCGGCTTTTTGGCCTTAACCATGTCAGTAAACCATGTCAATACTTCCACATTAGCATTGGTATCACCACTGGTGAATTCCTTCACTGCGTCAAGCCTAAAGCCATCCACTCCTCGATCCAACCAAAATGTTGTAATCTCATCGAATTCATCTCTCACCAGCTCGCAGGATAGATTAAGGTCTGGCATCTCACTCCAGAACTGTGCCTCGTAATACCATCTTGTCCCTGTAGCCGGCACCTGTGCATACCCCTGCGCAGGTCCCTCCCTAAAATTGTAATAATCTATATAAGGACAATCCTTGCTGTCTGGCATGTCATTCTCAGGAAGCTCCTGCAAATACTTCACTGCGTTTTTGAACCACTCATGCTTTGAAGAGCTATGGTTCATTACCAGATCAATATAAACATCAATATTTCTATTATGGCATTGCTCAATCAGCTCATCAAAGTCATTAAGGCTTCCATATTCTGGATCAATGTCCTTATAATCCGTGACATCATATTTATGATATGTGGTAGATGGCATCACAGGCATAAGCCATATTGCGCTGCACCCCAGATCTGTATTAGTGGTAGCATCTCCATCATTGATATAGTCCAGCTTAGAAATAAGTCCCTGAATATCTCCTACTCCATCTCCATCGCTGTCGCAAAAACTGTACACAAACACCTCATAGGAGGTGCGGTAATTGTCAGCCGGTTCCAATGGCAATGCGGTATTTATTTTTTCCATATTCTCAAGTGCATCGCCGCAGCCCGTAAGCATGCTTATGAGCGCCACGCATACAGCTATGAAACCAATCAATTTTCTCTTCATCTTATAACCTCAAGCTCAGCCGATTGCTATTCCAATCATCAGTCTGGCTAATTGTCATCAGCACCTTCAAATTCCAACCCGATTATATCATCGAAGCTGATCTTTTCATCCACTACACGCAGCATCCTCTCCTCCGGCAATATCTTAGCTACCATTCCCATTCGCTCTACGTACTCCGTGCGCTTATAGTATGTCACCTTCACCATTGTGCCACAGGTGAGCTTTTGCATACGTCGGTCCAGCTCCTCTTTCATTTCTTCGGACAGGTCGCTTCTCGGTGTCACTACCTTCTCCACAGACATAAGTGCAGCGTCTAACCCCACCAGCGCTGCAAAGGGAGCAAACTGCTTGGCTCTGTTTTCTACATCCATTTTGGCCCTAGGCCTTGCTTCACTCATCCTTATCATTCCTCAATCTGTCGCTTCCGGCCTTGTGTCCTCCGATTTGAGCGTTTCTATCTCTCGTAGTCCCTGCTTCTTCCAGGTTCATTCCTTTTAAAATTGCATTTTTGCCAAATTTCTTTTTCACATCTAACATTGCCTGCTGTATTTTGCGATTCTTCTCCAGCTGCTGTGCGTCAACCAGAAAACTATACTGCTTATATTCCTCCGGCTCCACTCTGTTAGCATTGATATACACCCTGCGGATAGGAATGTTAGGATCGACAATGCGCTCATACACTTCAAGTATAGCTGGTATCATAAGCGTATCTGCATTGGTTGCTATCGGCAATGCCGCAGTCCCTCTCACCATCGGCATATGCATTCCATTGGAAAATCCAACCATTAGCGTCACCGAATCAGTAATCAGATTCTTGTCCACCAGGTCCAGACACATAAGGTCCATCATTTCCTTGACAATCAGCTTGCCTTCCTCGTACTCATAGTCGCGCATCAGCACCTGTCCGTTGCTAAGGCAGTGTGTCTGACTCTTATAGTTCTTAATATCCCGCATTGTTGTGGGCTCAATACCCCATGCATGATCTATTAAAAGCTCAGCATCGACGCCAAACAAATGATACAAAAGCTCCTCATCGGCCTTTGCTACCCCCTCCATTGTATATATTCCATACTTTGCAAGAGTGGCTGCCGTACCTTTTCCCACCCTCCAAAAATCGGTTATGGGTCTATGGTCCCACAGTGTCTTCTTATAGCTTTCCTCGTCAAGCTCCCCTATGAAATCTGCGGCATGCTTCGCTGTGATATCCAGCGCAATCTTGGTTAGATACAAATTGGTCCCAATTCCACAGGTAGACCTAATATGAAGCGTGTTATATATGTCACTCATTATCTTTATGCCCAGCTCTCTTGCTGTCATACGATATAGTGACAGGTATTCAGTCACATCGAGAAATGCCTCGTCGCAGGAATATACGTGAATGTCATCCTTGGAAATATATTTTAGATATATGCTGTATATTTTAGCTGAATAGTCCATATACAGCTGCATCCTAGGCGGTGCCATAATATAATCTATCCCCTTTGGTATCTCGAACACCCTAGCTCGTCCAGGTACTCCCAGCTTCTTAAGGGCAGGTGATACCGCAAGACAGATGGTCTTTTCAGACCTTTCAGGGTCTGCCACCACAAGCCTTGTCGTCATCGGATCCAGTCCGCGCTCCGCGCACTCCACCGACGCATAAAAAGATTTGAGATCTATGCATAGATATTGTCTGTCGCCCATAATCACCTATTATACAACAAAAAAACTGCTAGAACAAGTGTTCTAGCAGCCCTATTTTCTGTTATCAGCCCTTTGCCTGTTTCTTACTTACAATCACTGAGAATCCAACTGTGAGAATGATTCCCACTGGCAACATTATAAGTCCTGGAGCTCCTGCTGCTGATAAAAGTCCTGCCACTGCGTAGCTTATAAACGAGATAACAGCAACTGATATAGCATATGGTAGCTGTGTCGACACATGATTAACGTGGTCACACTGTGCACCTGCAGACGCCATAATTGTAGTATCTGATATCGGAGAGCAATGGTCTCCGCACACAGCTCCTGCCATACATGCAGCTATGCATATGATTGAGAGCGGATTGCTCATCGGAAACACACTCTGAGTGATAGGAATGAGAATTCCAAATGTACCCCATGATGTACCTGTCGCGAATGCCAATAAGCAACCAATAACGAAAATGATAGCTGGAAGGAACATCTGGAATGAGCCAGCTGAGTTTTCTACTACAGCTGCTACAAATTCCTTGGCGCCAAGAGAGTCAGTCATTGCCTTAAGCGTCCATGCGAAGGTAAGTATAAGTATAGCCGGAACCATGGCCTTAAATCCCTCCGGGATACACTCCATCATCTCCTTAAATTTAAGTGCCCTACGGCAGGTATAGTAGATAAAGATAATAATGAGTGCCACTGCTGATCCAAGCATAAGACCTACTGATGCGTCCGAATCAGAAAATGCCTGTATAAATGAAGCCCCCTCGAAGATTCCACCTGAATATACCATACCTATTACGCATGAGATAATAAGCACGATAATCGGGAACACAAGGTCAATTACTTTTCCATTTCTGCTGTCATCATCGACAACCCCTGAAAATGGATTCTCGCCGGAAAACAGGTCATTATTCTCAACTGCGTTCTTCTCATGTCTAGCCATCGGTCCGAATTCAACCTTAAGTATAATCATGGTTATCATCATTACGATGGTGAATAGAGCATAGAAATTGTACGGTATTGCTCTGATGAAAAGATTAAGTCCCTGACCATCCTCAGCGAATCCCGCTACTGCTGCTGCCCATGAGCTTATTGGAGCAATTATGCAGATTGGTGCTGCTGTCGCATCGATTAAGTATGCCAGCTTAGCTCTAGATACCTTGTGCTTGTCTGTCACCGGTCTCATTACGGAGCCTACCGTCAAGCAGTTAAAATAATCATCTATAAAAATGAGCACTCCCAAGAGCACAGTCGCAAGCTGCGCACCAACACGAGTCTTAATATGTGTTTCTGCCCATTTTCCAAATGCAGCAGAGCCGCCTGTCTTGTTCATAAGACATACAATTGTGCCCAAAACTACAAGGAATACCAGTATACCCATGTTATATGAGTCAGATAGCACACCTACTATACCGTCCTGGAATATGTGGACCAGCGTCCCTTCCACACCGGCTCCAAAGCTTCCTGAGCCGGGTACTGCGTACAAAACGCCACCTATTGCGATACCAATGAACAGTGACGAATAAACTTCCTTAGTAATAAGAGCAAGTACGATTGCTATTATCGGTGGCAAAAGCGCCCAAGCTGTAGCATACAAATCCATAAATCATCCTCTTCTTTCTTTTAGTGTACCGCTATAATATCAATCTTCCTTCTTTTCCTTCTTAGCGTCTTCAGCCATCTTCTCCTCAAGTGTCTTTATTGCAAAATCCACAGCGGGAATCGCTGAAATCGTACAATAATTCTTGATGTCTTTAAGCTCTGCGATGCAATCTGATATTGTCATAACCCTCTCCTTCTTGCTGCTAACCTTGCAGCCTCTTGTGATAAAACTGTAGCTGCTGCACGTAACCTTCGAATCCCTCGTAATTCTTAAGGTATTCCATGTAGCGCTCTTTTGAGTAGTGGCTGTAATCCTCTGCAATAATTTTCTTCATCCAAGTATCTATTGGATAGCTTTCCATCAAGTGCAGACCATACAGCGCGATACACGCCGCCACTTTAGGCCCAACCCCCTTGACCTTAAGCAACGCATCTACCGCTTCATCATACGTCTTTTTTTCAAAATCTGCCAATGATATTTTTCCTTCATATATATCTTTTGCAAAGCTTGAAATATATTCGGCTCTATACCCTAACATCGTCCCTTTTGACAGTTCATCCTTTCCTGCCATAGCCAGAGCTCTCGCTGACGGAAATGCCGCTCCGTCGCTATATCTGTCGCATAGAATCTGAATTGATTTCTTAATTTTAGGGATATTGTTATTTTGCGAAATCATATATGAGATAAATGTCTCCCACAAGTCCTGTCTAAGTATTCTCATTCCAAAGGCATCTCCCAGAGCGTCCTTCAGGAACTTGTCGTCTGATTTTCTAATACAATCATTGTACTGTATATAGTTTGTATCAAAGTCGAAGTACTTGTGCCAAAATCCCCACTGGTCATCTTCACACACAAAGCACCAGTTGTCGTCCTCCATATCAAATGAAAAAGTCACTTCATTTGCTCCAGACAATGCTCTATATACAGCTGGCATTCCCTCTGTCAGTGCCCCTCCATCATCCTTATACATCCTAAATACCTGGCCTGAGTTCATTATTACATCAGGTGTAAATTCTTCGTTTGATAATTTTAATCTTGTTAACATCTGTGCCTCTCTTGCAGATTTACCTGCTTTGCGATACTCTATTTCTATCGGAGGATAGAAAATGAAAACTCAAATTTTCGTATGTACTCATAAGCCCACAACCTTGCCCTGTGATGACGCTGTACTCGTACCGCTTCAGGTGGGCGCAGCAGCCAACGGGCGCTTTGGCATCACCAGCGATGACACTGGGGACAATATATCTTCCAAGAATTGCTTTTATGGTGAGCTAACTGGGCTTTATTGGATCTGGAAAAATGTGACAGACGCCGACATTGTAGGGCTATGCCACTATAGAAGATATTTCCTCAATCCCGACAATACCATAATGACAGCCTCTGATATCGAAGCTGCTATGGCTGATTGTGATGTAATATTGTCCAATTTGGCCCTTTACGAAAGCGATAACTATCACGATGGTTTTTGCATGGCCCATAGAGCCATATATCTCGAGCAGACCGGAGACGTTATAAGGGAGCTTTTCCCCGATGACTATCCTGCCTTCAAGGAGCACTTATACGAAGACAAATCCGGTCACTTTGGCAATCTATGCATCATGCGAAAGCCTCTGCTCGATCAGTACTGCACCTGGCTTTTTGCTATCTTTTCTCGTCTCGAAAAAATCGTGGACCTAAGCGGTCTCGATGACTATCACAGACGGCTTTATGGTTTCCTGTCAGAAGGCCTGCTGGATGTATTCGTCAAAGCCCGCGGACTCAAAGTTAAGGACGGGCTAATTGGATACACTGAGGAGAAGGCCGAAACCAGAGAGCTCAAATTGGCGCTTACTCAGCTCGTCCGCATGGGACAGTTTCAAGAAGCAAGAGCCTTGTACTATCAGATTATGGAAATTCGTCCTGACGTAAGGCTTGCTCTATCTGATATCAAGGGTGAACTTGGCATCATTGAGATTATTCTCTACATTCTCGAGCTTGAGAAGGAGCAAAACGTGGACGGACTTTACTCAGTCTCCCATGACCTTTCTGCACTTGTAAATTATATGAAGGAATCCTGGAGCTATGTCAAAAAGGAGGCTAACGGCGAAGTCCTCACCGCAGAGGAATTAAAAAGCAAAGAATCCCATCCTCTATCTGAATTAGCAAGATCTGTAATTGCTGTAAACTAATAATTTGCAGGTATATCTACCAGTTCCTCATTTCTGAATATTGAATCAGTTACTATTTTAAGGTCAGACATATGTCCGGCCTTTCTTATTTTCTTTTGATACATCTGAGCATTAGTAAAATGTGGCAGCATATAGAACCACATCTCCTTCAAATGGCACATACAATGCTTATCGGATGGTATTTCTTTTCTAAATTCCTCAGACAATTCGTTGTAAAACTCTATAAATCTAGACTTATCAGGTGCATCAGTCCCCTTGTACTCACCTGCCAGTGAAGGATTACCAAGTAGCGCTCTACCTAGCATTATGGCATTAACGCCCGGAAAATCAGACTCAATACTAGTTATTCCACCTATATTGATTATGTCCCCATTATATACTACGGGATTCTTACTGTTCTCAAAGGCATAGACAAAGCCATCATAAGTCACAGGGTTCTTGTAGTAGTCTAACTGCACTCTTGGGTGCACTGTAAGCTCGTATATCGGATACTTGTTATAGATTTCCAATATCCTTTCAAACTCTGCTATATCGCTCCTACCCAATCTGGTTTTTATTGATATATTTATGGGTCTATAGCTTTTTGCCTCAAAAATGTCTTCGAGAAATGACTCCAGCAGCTCAGGATACATTAGCATCCCGCTGCCCTTCTTTTTTGCTGTCACAGTGCCCGAAGGACAACCCAGATTTAGATTAACCTCGTTGTAGCCTCTGGCATAGATTTCATCCATTGCCCACACAAAGTCAGACGAATTTGCGGTGAGTACCTGCGGAACCGTATTTATGCCTTCGTTGTTTTCGGGACTTATGTTCTTCAATTCCCTTGACGTAAAGGTTCTTGTACTGTTAGGTGAAATAAACGGCGTGAAATATTTGTCCACGCCGTTAAAATACTTGCTGTGCAAGCGCCTATATACATGATCAGTTAAGCCCTCAAGGGGTGCGAAATATATCTTTTTCATCTTCCTGAAATATATTCTCCCAGATTTTTCTTAAGGGCTTCGTAAGCCTCTAATGCCTCTTCCTTTGCTATGTTTATCTCATCCTCAGTGATGTATTCGCCCACTTTAGATGTATCCGGCATCTCTCCTTGCATTAGCTTGGAAGGATCCAGTGACGACGCCGGAGCTCCCAATTTTTCCATAAATTCCGTCAAGGAAGCATGGGTGCTAAGTGCGTTTGAACCTAAAATAACCCTATCTGAAGTAATATTGTTGTCAATATACCAATCTACATAGACATCAGGAAGCAAGGTGCGCATATAATCTATTACTCCGTCTCTGTCAAATAGATTCATTCCCTTCGCAAAAATAGCAATATCCTTAACACCTGCCTCAGTCAGGACCTTCTGCTCTGCCCCGCTGGCATTTATCGTAACTGTAAAGTCTTCTCTCTCCGCGCACAGTGCCACCACATCCATTATGGCGAAAATCTCCTTCTCCATATTGCTTGCAGCTGCATCTATGGTTATGTCCAATATATCCTTTTCATCATCATATACACCAGAAACTTCAAATCCTTTGAAGATAGTGTCGCTTTGCTCCCCAGTGGAAGCTGGCTCAGGTTTGCCTGTGGTCACATCTATCTTCTGGTCCTGCGTAAAGCCTACTCCATTATCCTTATCATCATCTTTTTGGGCAGACTGAGCTATTATTGTAGCCACCGGATCATCTCCGTATTTTTCCTCTATGGCCTCCTCGATAGACTGCCTTACAGATACGCTCTGACCGCATCCAGCAAAAACACCCATAGCTAATACTGCTGAGGTTACGGTCAATACTATTCTAAATATTCTCATTACTATAATACCTTTGACAAAAACTCCTTGGTTCTTGCATTAGTGGGATCATTAAACACCTGGTCTGGAGTACCATCCTCAAGTATTAATCCTTCGTCAATAAATAAAACTCTATTAGCCACTTCCTTAGCGAACCCCATTTCGTGGGTAACCACTGCCATGGTCATCCCGCCGTCGGCCAGCTCTTTCATTACCTCAAGTACCTCTCCTACCATTTCCGGGTCAAGCGCAGAGGTTGGTTCATCGAAGAGCATCATCTTGGGATTCATCATAAGTGCGCGGACAATAGCAATTCTCTGCTTTTGTCCACCGGAAAGCTGGTTTGGATAACCCTGGGCCTTTTCTTCAAGCCCTACTCGCTTGAGCAGCTCCATTGCTTTAGCCTCCGCCTCATCCTTCGACATGAGACCTAGCCTGTTTGGCGCTAAAGTCATATTTCTAAGCACAGTGAGATGAGGGAACAAATTAAAATGTTGGAAAACCATACCCATCTGTCTTCTAACCAGATCAATATCACAGCTTGGAGCAGTAATATCTACTCCGTCAAATATAATCTGTCCTCCAGTAGGCTTTTCCAGCAGATTCATGCATCTTAAAAAGGTGGACTTACCTGAACCAGAAGGCCCTATTATAACTACCTTCTCGCCCTGTTCAATATGTTGATCAATGCCATTAAGTACGACATGATCTCCAAATGATTTTTGTAAATTATTAACGGTGATCACTGGTACGAAGCCTCCTTTCCACCTGTCTGAAAATAGCTGTAATGCCCAATACTATTGCCAGATAAATCAAACCAACGCCGAGCAATGGCATAAGCGCATCAAACGTGGTGCCTCGTATTATATCGCCTCCACGGGTAAGCTCATTCAGCCCAATATATCCACAGATGGAAGTTTCCTTCAAAAGTGCTATGAACTCGTTTACCAGTGACGGCAGCACACCCTTAAAGGCCTGTGGCAAAATAATATCCTTCATCGTTGCGACATATCCAAGTCCCAGAGACCTACCTGCTTCCATCTGCCCTTTGTCAATGGACATGATACCGCCTCTGAATATCTCTGCGAGATAAGCTCCTGAATTGATTGTAAAAGTGAAGACAGCTACGCTCGTCTTAGATTTAAAGCTGATAAGTACGATAAAGTACATTATCAAAAGCTGTACCAGTACCGGAGTACCTCGAATAACAGTGACATAGACTTGGCATAATGCATTTCCTACTTTGAGTAATACTCCTCCCAATCCATGCATTTTCTCCTTGTCCTGCTGATCATGCGCGCAGCGCACTATCGCTACCACCACGCCGATGATTACTCCAAATACAAGAGCTAGCAGTGTAACTATAAGCGTTGTCTTAAGACCATTGGTTATGTACTGCCAACGATTATCTACTATGAAATCCTGGATAAATTTTGCCTTAAAGTTTTCCATGCCACGTATTCTTTCCTGTCTATAAAAAGAGCGAACAGTCTAGCGACTGTCCGCCCCATCGCATCATAACAACAGATTTATTTTATTCTGCAGAAATATACTTGTCAACAATTGCCTGAAGAGTGCCATCAGCCTTAAGCTCTTCAAGTGCTTTATTTACAGCTGCCAAAAGCTCGTCATTATCCTTGTTGATAGCTGCTGCATAATCCTCAACCACATACTCAGTATCAAGTATCTTAAGTCCCTCGTTCGCAGCTACATAAGCCTTTGCCGGCTCGTTATCGATGATAACTGCATCAATTTTGCCTGACACGAGAGCCATAATTGCGTCGTTACCTTTATTGTACTCTTCTACGTTGTCTGCGCCAAAGTCATCACATGCATAGATATCGCCGGTGGTAGCAAGCTGAACACCAATCTTTTTGCCACTGAGATCATCAACACTTGCAATGTCACTATTCTCAGGTACAACTACTACCTGAACACCCTGTGCATAGCTGTTGCTGAAGTTAACATTATTCTTGCGCTCAGGAGTAACTGTCATTCCTGCAAGTGCCATATCAATCTTCTTTGCCTGAACAGCGGTAATGAGTGAATCAAACTCCATATCCTCAATCTCAAGTTCAAGACCAAGCTTATTAGCAACTGCAGCTGCAATGTCAGCATCAATACCAATGATATTGCCACCCTCATAATACTCGTACGGTGGGAAGTATGCGTTGGTACCCATGGTGAGCTTGCCTGCATTAACTGTCATTCCCTTAGAAGATGCTCCGCATCCTGCCATAAGTCCTAGGCACAGTGCCGCCAAAACCACTACTGAAACTATCTTCTTCATATCAATCTCCTCTTATGTGTTAAAGCCGCAAGATACTTTCGTACCTTGCGGCAAAATCAACATTATTCGCTTACAAATTAAGCATTCATCTGAGCTGCAACTTCAGCTGCGAAGTCTTCCTTCTTCTTCTCGATACCCTCTCCGGTCTCGAAGCGAACGAATGAAGCAATCTTAAGAGTAGCACCAATCTTCTTAGATACTTCCTCAAGATACTTAGCTACAGTCTGCTTACCATCTTCAGCCTTAACATATACCTGATCCATAAGGCAGATTTCCTTCATCTCCTTTGAGAGACGGCCATCTACAAGACCTGCGAAAATCTTATCTGCTGAGATGTTCTCCTTGTCAGCCATTGCAAGCTCTGCAAGTGCCTGCTTAGCTTCGTTGGTAAGGAAGTTGAAGAGGAACTTATTGTTCTTCTGCTCTTCGTAAGTAGCAACATCCTCGTCTGACCACTTCTTGTCAGCCATTGCCTTCTCAATAAGCTTGTTAAGGATTGGCTTTGGCAAGGTAGCTGGATCGTTAAGTGCGCTGTCAACAGTAATCTCCTTACGCTTAGCAACCTCAGCCTCAGAGATATCGTCTCTGCTGATGTAAGTAGGATTCATAGCTGCGATCTGCATTGCAAGGTTAGTGCATGCTTCCTTAGCATCATCTGATGCATTGTCACACTCTGACTCAACGATAACGCCGATACGTCCACCGCCGTGGGTGTAGCTTACTACGAAGCCCTTCTTTGCCTCTACAACCTTAAATCTGCGGATAGAAAGCTTCTCTCCGATTACTGCGATCATCTCAGTAAGTGAATCGTTAACAGTCTTTGAAGCATCCTCAACGTATGCCTCTGCCATGAAAGCATCAATATCTGCTGCTGAAGTGCTCATTGCCTGCTTAGCAATGCTCTCAACGTAGGTCTGGAACTTCTCGTTCTTTGCTACGAAGTCAGTCTCAGAGTTAACCTCTACTACAGCTGCCTTGTTGCCATCAACTACAACCTTGCAGATACCCTCTGCAGCGATACGAGCAGCCTTCTTCTCAGCCTTAACAGCTCCACTCTTGCGAAGGAACTCTACTGCTGCATCCATATCTCCATCAGTCTCATTAAGAGCCTTCTTGCAATCCATCATACCTGCGCCAGTCATCTCACGCAGCTCTTTTACCATAGATGCGGTAATTGCCATGATTTTATCTCCTCACTTTAGAAATGGCTTAGGCCTCAGCCTCAGCGTCCTTGTCAACTACTACGTTCTCCTCGCCCTGCTTTGCAGCGATTACAGCATCAGCCATAGCAGAAACGATAAGCTTTACAGCACGGATAGCATCATCGTTACCCGGAACTACGAAATCAAGCTCCTCTGGATCACAGTTGGTATCGCTGATACCTACAAGAGTAATGCCAAGAGTCTGAGCCTCTGATACGCAGATGTGCTCCTTCTTAGGATCTACGATGAAGATAAGATCCGGAATACGGGTCATATTCTTGATACCGCCGATATTCTTCTCGAGCTTGTCCCACTCCTTCTGGATCTCAGCTACTTCCTTCTTAGGAAGTACATCAAAAGTTCCGTCCTGTGACATGGTCTCAATCTTCTTAAGACGCTCGATACGGCTCTGGATGGTCTTGAAGTTGGTAAGCATACCACCAAGCCATCTCTCATTTACATAGTACATTCCGCAGCGCTCTGCTTCTTCTCTAACAGCATCCTGTGCCTGCTTCTTGGTACCTACGAAAAGAACGGTACCACCCTGGCTTGCTACATCGAAAATTGCATTGTAAGCCTCGTCTACCTTACCAACGGTCTTCTGAAGATCGATGATGTGGATGCCGTTGCGCTCGGTGTAGATGTACGGAGCCATCTTAGGGTTCCAGCGGCGGGTCTGATGTCCAAAGTGAACACCTGCTTCAAGTAACTGCTTCATTGAAATAACACTCATTTTTTAACCTCCATCGGTTTAGCTTCCGCCCGAATACTTATCAATCACCGATGTTTTCGGGCGTGTTTATTGTGCAACTCACCAAAAATATCACAAAACCCCTGCAAATGCAAGGGTTTTGTTGATTTAAATATATGTATTTATTTAATGTTATTCGCAATCCGCTTAGCTACATGCTCATAAACAATTGCCGCTTGGCAGCCATTCATTATATTTTTCTCTGCTTTGCAAAAAAATCATCCACAGCCTCGATAATTTTAGCTGGTGGCATAGTTTTAAGCAGGTATCCATTAGGCTTAAGCGCCATAACCTTCAATATGGACTCCTTATCATCCTTGCTTGTGAGGAATATAACCGGAATGTTGGAAAAATCCATCTCCGACCTTATCATCTCAAGCACCTGACTTCCGTCAATAACAGGCATCTCATAATCCAGAAGAATAAGGTCAGGCTTATTGTTGGCCAGATACTTAATAGCCATAGTCCCTGAGTTGGCCAGCGCTATCTGGTAGCGATCCTCCAGCCACGCCTTAACATTTCTCAGCATTGCTCCTGAATCATCCACCACGAGAATATGCTTTTTTCCGTCTGATGTATGCGTTACAAAGTATTCCTGTAAATCACTTACCACGTCTGGCACGCTTATTGGATGCTGAAACTTCTTTTTAAGCAGCCCATCAGGAATGAGAGCCTCCATTTTCAATGCATCATCACCATCACCGGCTATAAACACTGGAACGTCCTTGTCTGCCGCAATATCTCTTAAATATACTAATGCAGACTGTTTCTTCAAAAGTTCCTCGTCTACATATATAAATATTCCACTAGGTCTTTCCTTCTCCTGGCTAATCGAATTGGTATCAGCCCGAAGAACTGTCGCCTTCATGCCCTGACCTTCCAGCTTAGTCTTAAGAGAAGAAACTATAAATCCCTGTGCTTCTGAAACTAACCAAAATGAAATCATTATCTCACCTAACTATTTAACGCCTCTATCATCTTGTCACATGTGGCAATAACATCCTCCATAGCAAGATCTGCCACATAAGCCCTTAGCTCGTTCATTAACGCCATGCAGTTACTCGGTATGCTGTAATCTTCAAGTTCCTTCATAGCCGCATCACTGCCATCCGTGTCAAAGCAGTCCATGCAATCTCTGATTCTACTTATTATAGAGATAAGCTCTGGCGCATCCGCCTGCTTTCCCTCCCCTTGAGCAGCGTACGGTTCAAGTACTGTCTTATAGCCATTTAGGTGCTCAAGCACTCCTGGAGTCTTGGCCAACAGCAACGCCTTATCCCCTGCATTTCCTGCCTGCTCCAGCTCATAAAATTCCTCACTTAATTCCAATGCACCTATCATGCGAGCAGTATTTTTAAGAGCATGTACTTCTACAGTATAGTCACGTATCATATCATCTGCAAGGCACTTTTGTATTTTCTGACTCTTCATATCCATAAGCTTGTAGAAATCGCCAAGCAGACTTATAAACAGATCCTTCGAACCGGATGCAGCCACTCCCGCCGCCACATTAAGGCCCTCAATAACCGGAAGCTCCTCCTCTTCCTTTTCATTTACCGCAGCAATCTCAGCATCAGACAGTAGCCTTACTCGTCCCTCTGGCAGCCACTTTTTTAGCTTTGCACATATCTCCTTCATCTCAATTGGCTTTGAGATAAAATCATTCATACCAGCACTTGCAAACTCATTTCTCGCACTTGCAATAACATTGGCAGTAAGCGCCAGTACCGGAACATTTTTGCAATAATCATCATTAAGCGCCCTAAGCTTTTGCGTAGCCTCGCAGCCATCCATTATGGGCATCATGTGATCCATAAGCACCAGGTCATAGTTCCTGTTACTGCTAATCATCTCCAGTGCTTCTTTTCCATTAGAAGCCGTCTCTATCTGCATATGAATGGGCTCCAACAGACCGAGCGCAACCTTGATATTCATTTCATTGTCATCTACCAAAAGTATCTGCGCATCCGGTGCCTCAAAGTCAATTACTTCCTCTTGTATAATCGTATATGCATCATCTATGCTGCCAGCTTTCTCTTCTGAGCGAACTTTCTGGTGAATTGTAAAATAGAACGTAGAGCCTTCACCATACACTGAGCTCACGCCAATGCTGCCGCCCATAAGCTCAGCCAGCTGCTTTGAGATTGAAAGTCCTAGACCTGTACCCTCTTTGCTGTGGTTTTTAGTGGTATCCACCTGAGCGAATGCTGCAAAAAGTCTGCCCAGGTCTTCCTCCTTTATACCCATACCAGTGTCGGTAACCGCAAAATAAAGCTCTATGTCATCATCCACCACTGACCTAACTTCAGTTGTAATGGTTATTGTGCCACTGTCAGTAAACTTGGTTGCATTATTTCCGAGATTAATAAGAATCTGTCTTACTCGCAAATTGTCTCCATACAGCTTAGCAGGAAGCTCACTGTCAATGTCGAACTTTAGCTCAATCGGCTTATCTCCAATACGATTTAACAGTATCATCCTAATGTCATTGAACATAGACATCGGCTCATAATCCTGATTCACAATTTCCATCTTACCAGCATCGATTTTAGAGAAATCCAGAATGTCATTTACCAATGACAGCAAAGCCTTACCGGAATTCTTGATGTTGTAGAGGTATCCCTTTTGCTCGCTGGTCAGGTCAGTTCTAAGAATAATATCTGTCATACCCACAATAGCATTCATTGGGGTACGAATCTCGTGAGACATGTTGGACATAAATGCAGACCGCGCCTCCACAGCTGCATTTGCCTTATCTCTTTGATACTCAACCTCCTCCAAAAGAAGCTGCCTATCGGTGATGTCCCTAAGCACAAGGCAATGACCCATGACCTCTGAGTCGTGTCTCATCTCAGAAACCTGGCGATCATAGTACTTCCCATCGATACATACGACTGCCTCTTCGGTATCAAACAGTTCCCTGACGAAATCAGGAACGTAGCTATACAGTCTGCATTTTTGAATCAGCGGAAAAAGCTTCTTGGCCTCGTCGTTGGCATCGATGTATTTGTACCTGGTGTCTACCGTGATAATCACATTTTTGGATTGAGCAAGAGCCCACTTTCTACTCTCCTCAGCAATATTATAGAATTCGCCCTTGGCCACGCTCTTTATAATGTACATAATGGCTATTGACCCAAGAATCGGAGCAGGATCATATGACCATTTGATAGCCATTTGGAAAATCAAAGTGGCACTCACCACTGACTCCGCGATCAAAAGCTTTATATAGGACTGTCGGACACTTTTTACCGAGGATCTGATGCACTGAAATGCTGTCATCATAATCAGCAATATGGTAAGAAGACAGATAGCATTGTTTCTAACCAATGTGAAAACACCCATCGTCGCTGTCATATAATTGATGGACGTGCTAGAACCGGTCTCTATCCTAAAGTCATGGAACATCGCACCGGCAAAGCGGCTTGTCATAAGCATTGTGGTGCCTATAAGCTCCACCAATCCCCAGATTATAAAAGGCACCGGATGAATTCTTAGCTTCAAATATTTAAGCACAAACAGTGTGAAGAAAAAATAAAACAGTGCATTTGATATATACTGCATTCTAAGATTTGAAAAAGCTGCGCTTACATCCACAGCGTCCATCATAAGCAGATAGCATACGTTCATGAAGAGGCATGCTATATCGGCCATTAGAAGAAAAATCATGGACTCGCCATGATCTTTTTTCTTAAGTAATGCAAATATTCCATACACCGGCAGTAAAGTACCGACCACCTGCACCAGTCTAGATGCGATGGCATGTATCATCATAGGATTCATTAACGAATAGCGACCTTTCTAATATATTTCTCTTTGCCTTTGCGCAGCTGAGCTGAGAACCAGAACCAAGTACCCAGCAGCAACGCCAAAAATGCATAATTTACAATCCTAAGCGGAATCGTATCAACCTTCGAAAAAGCCAAATCCAAAGTAAGATTGACCGTGCCAAAAAGAAAACATACCACTCCAAAAGTAAGTACTCTCGGAAGCAAAAACTTAACGAACCCCACCATGTCGGAGCATTCTTTCAGCTCCTCCTGCGGTACAAAAAATACAGGAACCTTTTTCTTTGAATTCATATTTATTCCATGGCCAATTATCACTCCGCCAATAATTATCATCAATGCATCAAAAATGAGCATGAAAATACCGCTATTCAAATGACTATACATATTAAAAATAACCTCCGTTTCATTTGTGTTATTGTATCACAAATGCTCAATATTAGCACAAAAATACATTGAAACTTCACATATTTTACTGTAAAATTGTAAACAATATTATTATCCATAAGGAGCGCATAATGAGTTTACAAAACAAAACCGTTTTAATATGTGATGATTCTATACTCGTACGTAAGCAATTAAAGGATATCATCAGTGGATGTGGCATTTCACACATCATCGAAGCAGCTGATGGCGGTCAGGCCGTTGCTCTATACAAGGAGCACAAGCCAGATCTTGCATTTTTGGATATCATAATGCCTATCAAAGACGGCAGTACTGCTACTGCTGAGATTGTGGAATACGATCCAAATGCTACTATCGTCATCGTTTCATCAATCGGAACACAGGGGCTATTGAAAGCAACTGTTGAGGCTGGTGCCAAGGACTTCGTTCAGAAGCCATTCACCGTATCTCAGATTCAGAAAGTTATTAGTTCAAGACTCGAGGAGAACTAGATATATGCATGCACAGTTATTTGGCAATTATCTACTCAGGGAAAACATCATCACCCAAGAGCAGTTCATCGCTACTCTAACAGGCGAATATAGTGTAGTCCCCCGTTTATGTACCTTGGCTCTATACGCTGGTTATATGACCTCTGTCGAGGTAAACGAGGTAAATGAAAAAGTAAGTGAGACAGGCGAAAAATTCAGTGTCTGTGCCATGGCTGAAGGACTTCTGACCGAGGATCAGATGCAAAATCTATCCGCTCTCGACGTCCCCAAGTATCTAGCATTTGCGCAGGCTCTTATCGACCAGGGTATCATTACTTATCAGCAGCTCGAGACTATCATTGTCGAGTATCAGATGGATTCTGAAATCATCGACCTTGAGTTCAATCCAGAAAAGAAAGACGAAGTCATTCAGTTCACCAAGGATCTCTTCGCCATAGCCGGTCGCAAATGCACCGATGAGATAATCCTCTACATCGACCTGCTCTTCTCAAAGCTGTCAAGTTACATTGGTGAGGATTTTACACCGCTCACCCCTGTCAACTGTCCAGAGTACGCCGGCGACTTCACTGTCCTTCAGTCAGTCAACGGCTTCTTCTGCATCGACTCATATATCGATATGTCCAAAGATGCCGCCATCGAATTTGCAAAGCGCTATGCCGGCGAGGAATTCACCGAATTCGATGACTACGTAAAAGCATCAGCAGAGGACTTTTTGAACTTGGTCAACGGAGTATTTTGTGTCAACATGTCCAACAGCTTCAACGTGGAGCTCATGCTTGACCCTCCGCTCTCTTCCACCGACGCCGTAATCGGTGGTGGCACGGACACTTTCCTGCTCCCAGTCCTCTATCCTTTCGGCACCATCAACTTCCTGATTAGCATGTTCAGCATCGACTCATCGGAACTACCAAAATTCATCGATTAGTACGGCGTCATCCGCCTCTACTTTTACCAATTCAGGGACCAGCATCGCTCGGTCCCTTTTTTGCGCCTTTCTTCCCATCCACCACTTCAGTTTGGGGGTGGGGGGCCGGCCCGCCTACCTTATATGCAAAATCTTCCTCGCTTTGTATGCCGGAATCCTTTAGACCCGTCCGCGTGTAGCTGCATGCTCCTCCCTCCATGGCACTCAGAGCCTGAATTCGGTGATTCGCGTGGTGATTCTTATTTCGCGATGCTGCGCGCCCGGTCTCCAGTTGTCTGAGATGTGGCTTCTTAATTCATCCAGCTTTTGGGGGCTTGTAGATTTTCAAGGCTTG
>JAZLKM010000042.1:0-55016 GCA_045597645.1 Lachnospiraceae bacterium
CTACAAGCCCCCAAAAGCTGGATGAATTAAGAAGCCACATCTCAGACAACTGGAGACCGGGCGCGCAGCATCGCGAAATAAGAATCACCACGCGAATCACCGAATTCAGGCTCTGAGTGCCATGGAGGAAGGGGCATGCAGCTGTGCATGGCCGGGCCTGTGAGTTTGCTAGCTGGGGAATGTGGCGGGGCATACAAATATATGTGGTGGGCGATGGATAATCGATAGAATCGTGGCAATAAAAAAGCCCTGGCCAACGAGATTCGATGGGTGGGCTTTGGGTTACCAGGTGTATTGGATGTACTCGGCCAGAGTGGTGAAGAATGAATCGGTTTTGATGGTTTCGTCGATGAGCACTTCGGTCTGGTCGTAGAGCGATTTGTTGAGTTCGGCTGTAACTTCGGTCTGATAGTTGCCGTATATTTCTTCAAGAACGCTGTCCTTGCGCTCGTTGTAGATTTGGATTTTCTTCTCTTCAGAGAGTTCTTCGTTGTATTTGTTGATGCAATAGAATATGTAGTAGCCGTCAGAGCCATTTATTATCTCTGAGTATTCTTTGTTGTCCAAGAGGAATACCACATCCTCTATGGATTTCTCATAGTCTCCGCGTCCAAAGCTATCAGTAAGTGAAGAAAGCTTGCTGTAGTTGGCTGCTACAGTCTCAAAATCTGTGCCTTCGACTATTTTCTGGTAGGCTTCCTTCGCCTGGAAGCCATCAGTGCAATAGATGACCATGGCATCCATCATTCGCGCCTCATCCTCGCTTACCTCAGGGTCAACGTCACGGATGAGCTCAGCGTAGGTTTTTTCAGCTAACACGTATTTTAGATACATTTGATAGACATCGTCCACTGTGACGCCGATGATGTCAATTTCTTCGGGGCTAAGCGATTTGTGGTAGGTCTTGGCAGCCTCATTGCACTGTGCTATCTCACTTTCACTAAGCTGGATTTCGTTGGCCTTGGCATAAATATTCAGGGCATACACCTCTGTCAGCTGTGAAAAAGCTGCCTGCTTGAGGGCGGCTTTTAGCTCATCTAAGTTGCTGCTATTGCTCCAGATATTTGTGCCAAGAAGTGTCCCGTATATATTCTTATAGTTGGCGAGGTATAACGCAAGTTCATTCTGTTGGCAGGCCATATCGCCCATAGAGAACAATCTGGTCTGAACCTCATCAGTAATTAGATAGACTTCCTTTTTGCCCAGAGAGCAACCACTTAAAAGTAATGACGTCACTAATATTAAAATTGGGAAAATTAGTCGTTTTCTCATATATTAACCTGCCACCACCAGGAATCTACCGTCAGGAAGTGAGAATACCTCCTCAGTCTGCTTAAGCTCTGCATCGGATAGTTCGTATGCATCCATGCCTGCTCTTTCCAGATAATCTCTTACTTCTTTGAGATTATTACATACTACTGCGAACATTTCCTCGAGAAATTCCTGAGCCTCCTTGGCATCATAAGCCACTTTTTCGGGGAATAGCTGCAATTGTTTTTCTAAAAATGTGTCTATGCACATGCGATCCATCTTATCAGTCACAGAAGCCTCCATCTATTTTTTCTTGATTACAACGGTATTACCCTTTACCTCCACCTGCTTTATGCTGCGAAGGAAACTAGAAAATCTGCTATATCCGTAGTTTTTAACGTCAAAGCCACTATGCTTTATGTGAAGCATATCATTGAGAACAGAGAGATTTTGCACCTTACCACCCTGCTCCTTTATGTAATTAATGATATCTTCCTCAATAGTCTGCCTACTGGTTATTTCAGCGTGCACAACGTACGCCAAATTATTCTTTGACACAATGCGCAGGTTGGGCATTCCATCCTCCACCAGCACGCTTAGCTTTGAGTATCCATAGTTACGAGGATCGAAATCAACATATTTATTATTCAGAATGTTACCTGCCATAGCTAAATCCAGCATTCCATTCTCACGCTCATTCAACAGCTGTATCAATTCCTTTTCCAGTCTGTCAATTGATACGATATCAGGCGCCTCCTCAGGCAATGTCTGGGCACCCTTTTTACCAGAAACCTGCTGTGGTTGCTCTTTCTCACTAATAAGATTAAGGAGAATAAATTTGTTGCAGGCTTTTCTCAGCGCCAAAGGTGTCTTGGACTCCCCCATTCCAAGCACGTAGCAATTTGACTCGCGAAGTCTGGACGCAAGTCTTGTGAAATCACTGTCACTGGTTACAAGACAAAAGCCATCTACTCTGCCAGTGTATAGAATATCCATGGCGTCTATAACCATTGCCATGTCAGTAGCATTTTTGCCTGTGGTGTATGAAAACTGCTGCACTGCAGATATTGAATAGTCCAGCAGTATCTCCTTTTTCCAGTCAGAAGAGCGAGTCCAGTCTCCATATATTCTAGATACAGTCACTGTACCGTAGCTATTTATCTCTTCAAATATCTCTTTTACGTACTTTGCTGACACGTTGTCAGAATCTATAAGTACTGCATATCTATCTGTCTTTTCCAATTAACACCTCTTTAATACATCCACTGTATGAAATGCCGCCCCTAATAGCTCCGGCCTCATCGCCGTCTTTTTTACATAATCCAGGAAAATATTGAACGTCTCTTCTGACATCTCCTTAAGTTCTTCTCTAATGTAATTCGCTGCTCCATCTGGCGAAAAAACATAATCACGACACAAACCCACTTTTTCCGACAGCCTGCTCATATCTTCCACTCTTGCATAGTAATAGAGCTCTTCGTCTCCGCTTATGCATTTGTAATCATCCGAGATCTTGCCCGCATCCATAGCCTCCTGGATATGACCTTCCTTAAATCCATAGGTAAGGATACTGTATTCGTTCATACAATACGCTGCGAAAATGCGCCCATTTGACGCCAATAAGCGCCTGGCCTCTTGCAATGCCTTAATTCTATCAACTTCACTGATAAGATGGTATAGCGGCCCCAAAAACAGCACTATATCATAGCTGGCGTCCATATACGCAGATAAATCCCTGGCATCCGCAACTGACATGTCCATCTCTGGATCTATTTTACGCAAATCATTTATGTGATGTGTGACTGGATCTACAGCTGTGACTTGGCATCCAAGTTCCTTTAACGCCAATGCGTATCTGCCACTTCCTGTCCCCACGTCAATCACTCTAATTACGCCATCTCTTTTCTCCTCACGAAGTCTCTCCAGCTCTTTTTTAAGGAAAAACATAGTGGTCTCATACTCCACTATTCCGTGTCGTCTCGTAAGTCGTCCGGCCTCATTAAATTTATTATAATACTGCTGTAATTTACCCATTACAGCACCAGTTTGGGCAAGTCACTAACAGTGCGAGCAGTGCCAACCGCCCCCTGCACGTCCCTACCATATCCATAGGCAGCCCAGATAAAGTCAACTCCTGCATCCTGGCTTGCCACTTGATCAGCCTGTATATCTCCAAAATACACAGCATGCTTAATGCCATGCTTTTCCACCATGTTTTTGATATTGTCAGCCTTCCCAAGTCCGTTATCTCCATAGCACAGGAAATCTTCGAAATATTTTCCAAGTCCTGTCATCTCGTAGAATGTCTCAATGTATCCACTCTGGCAGTTGCTTACTATGTACATAGGTATCTTGCCATATATGGCCTTAAGAGCGTCCTCCAGCCCTTCATAGCAGGTATTTTCTCTGCTATTTCTAAGATCATCCATCTCGTATTTTTCACAGATTTCAAGAGTCTCATAGCGAAGCGCAGGCTCTACCTCTGGGAGCCAGGTGTCTGCAATGTCCTTCATTGTTTTCCCAAATAAGCTCTTCAGGATATCGGGGCTCATAGGTGCATCAATCCCCTGGTCCTTTGCTCCACGCATCCATGCCTTTGAAAATACACCTGTGTTATCCCACACGGTGCCATCCATATCAAATAATATTCCGTCTGTATTTACTATTGCCATTTCAATCCACTAATAAAGAAAAAAGGGAGCCTAATGGCTCCCACGTTAACGTCACTAAAGCGATGCAAGAACCTCAACCGCGTTCTCGGCGATTATCGTCTTGCCAAATTCTCTAACATGAGCTATGGCTGCGTCATCATTGGTGCCTCCGAGATAGTATTCGATTACACACGGCTGAAGCTTTTGTGGATTCTCCACAGTAAGTGCCAGATCCAACGTCAGATAGTATGCTCCTCTATGCTTATAGAGTGTACTCTTCATCTCAAACATACCGCTTATCCGCTTAGCAACAGACTGCGCATCCTCCAACGTATCCAGGACTATCACGGCATGATGTAATGACATATCCTTATCGTTCTTGCCTGTATGAGCTATAGGCAGAGGAACTGGCTTTGGCATCGGCATTTCTGGTGCTCCGGTAGGTGTCGGTATATCCCCACCAGTTAAGCCTGCCAATCTATCCTTAAGCTGCGCCAAGAACTGCAGTATATTAGGATCTTCATTTGATATCATCAGAACCACTGAGCTATCTGCCATAAGCGATATCTGCACACTGAAGGCCTCACCAGTGCACTCAAAACCTATTTCCTCATGAGCCTTCTCAACTATATCTCTGATGAATTCTTCAGTCTTATCTTTGTCCTGAATGAAATCATCAACCTGCATTCCACTTTCCCACATTTCCTCAGCAGAAAGGATGCATCTTATTGCATGTTTTCCAACTCGTTTAATCTTCATAAATGTCCTTCCACGAAACATTATAGTCAGAATTATTATATACGATTATTTTAAAAAATGCAAAATCAACAACACTAGTCGGCATAATCAAAGTAATCAAAATCCGCCGGAATGCGACTGCCACACCCGCCATTGTTAGCATATATTCCCACCAGAGTCCCAGTATGTCTCTTCGGGTCATCCGGTACTCCTTCGTCGCACAGATATATGCAATTGTCGAGCACCCCTACAAGGTACCACATTTCTCCATCATAGCTATATGAGAATTTCCTAGTAAGCCCACTAACCTCTACCTTTAAATGAACAGGTGACAGCTTAATATCAGCTACCTCCGCCATCAATTCTTCACCATGATTTCGATTGATTACTAGCTGAAGCTTGCGCCCACCCTCATAGCATAATGATAAACGCGCATAGGTCGCCGTACTGTAATAACATGTAAGTCCAGCCTGCTCGCCATCCTTCGTAGGATTAAACTCCACACAAGCTTTTGCAGTGTAAGTAAGTTCCTGTTCTCTCCTTAACAGGATATTTTTAGCTCGTATTTCGTTCAACGTCCCATCCATAGTCCAGATCCGAAAATATCCAGGTCTCTGTGTTAACGAATATGCTCCCCTAGCAGGAAGTCTGACAAACTCCCAATTTATATTAAGAGTCGTCTCATCGAAGTCGTCCCTGGTCCACCTATCATATGTGACAGGGGTAAGGTCTGGTGCATCCTGAACGCTGCTTGGACCCTTGCCCTCATTTACAACGAACCAACCGTCATCGGTCCATCTGACAGGATCAAGTCCACTCTCTCTTCCAATAGTGGTATAGTGCCCGTTATTTCCTCTTCCCATCAGATACATACACCACCAGTTACCATTTGAATCTTCGACCAGTTTTCCATGACCTGTCCTTTGAATAAGTGCATCAGGGTCAAATTGTCTCATAACAGGGTTATATGGTGAAGGTTCATATGGTCCCAGAAGATTTTTTGACCTTCCTACGTTAATTCCATGACCATACCCTGTGCCGCCCTCAGCAAGTATCGCATAGTAGTACTCTCCATGCTTCATCAAATGTGGACCTTCAGGGCATCTTTCACCCGTGCCTGGCCACACCGGTATCACATCTCCTGCCACCTTTGTGCAATCGGCGCTGAGTGGAACAAGATTTATACCTGGACTTATAAGCATATACTTGCTTCCATCGTCATCCACAAATAATGAAGGGTCTATATCATCCACCTCTATCCAGGACGGTTCACTGTATGGGCCTTCAGGTTTATCTGCTGTCACCACCAGCTGTCTTCGCATGACATTATTGTTTCTCTTGCCATCTGCATTTAATCTCAAGGTGGCCATAATTATAAATTTGCCGTCTACGTATTCTATGTCAGGTGCCCATATTCCATGGGAGTCCCTTATACTACCTATATCAAGCCAATCTGGATTAGTTATCGCGTGCCCGATCAATTCCCAATGAACCAGATCCTTTGAATGACTTATAGGAATAGCCGGGAAATACTGAAATGATGAATTCACCATATAATAGTCTTCACCCACCCTACAAACTGATGGGTCCGGGAAAAAACCTCTCTGGACTGGATTCATATATTTATTAGTCATATTATCCTCCTTGCAATTATCGCTTTATTGTGTTAATATAACTTTCGCTGTGCAGGAGTGGCGGAATGGCAGACGCATCAGACTCAAAATCTGACGTGGGTGACGACGTGTGGGTTCAAGTCGCATCTCCTGCACTTTTTTTGACCCTTGTGGGTCTTTTTTTTGTCTGCAGGAGGGGACTTGGACCCAGATGTGCTTCGCACATCGCGGGTTCTTCTCGGCGAGTGAGGGACTCGCCTCGGTCGGTGCTAAACAGGCGCCACCGGCGCCTAGCACCCCATCTCCTGCACTTTTTTTGACCCTTGTGGGTCTTTTTTGTGTCACTTATGTCACTTGTGTCACTATCGCTTACTACAATAAATGGAAGGCCCTAGGGTCTTCCATTTTTGTTTTCTTCAATACGATCTAGTATTGCTTTATATCCATCATCGCCATAGTTCAATGCTCTGGCTACGCGACTGATGGTAGCAGTTGAAGCACCTGTAGCCTCTGCTATATCTGTATAGGTGCGTTTCTCGTAAAGCATCTTAGCCACTGTGAAGCGCTGTGACATCGACATTAATTCGTTAATCGTACACAGATCCTCAAAGAATGCATAGCACTCCTCCACAGTTTTAAGTTGTAAAATCCCTTCAAATAGAGAATCTATATCCGGGGAATGCATATCTTTTCCCATAAATCAAATCACCTTTAGAGAATCGTAACTCCACGCTCTTTTGCATACTCAATTACTTCATCTGGCCATATTGATGCATGCACCTCACCGATGTGAGCTTTTCTAAGGAAGAACATACAAATACGTGACTGTCCGATTCCTCCACCCACTGTATAAGGCAGTTTTTTCTCAATAATAGCCTTCTGGAATGGCAGTTCCTTCCTGTCATTGCAGCCCGCCTGCTCTAACTGGCTTACAATAGAATCCTCGTCTACGCGAATTCCCATACTTGACAATTCAAGCGGAATATCAAGTACCGGGTAGTAAACAATAATATCTCCATTTAAATGCCAATCATCATAGTCTGGCGCACGTCCATCATGAGGTTTTCCGTCGCCAAGCTTATCACCAATTTCCATTAGGAAAATAGCGCCGTATTCCTTGGCTGCCTCATACTCTCTCTCTTTACGAGTGAGATCTGGATATTTTTCCTCCAGCTCATAGGTGGTTACAAACGTAATATTTTCCGGAAGAATCGGCTGCACATATTCGTAGTTATTGCTCACATATTTCTCTGTGGTGCGAAGTGCATCATATACGCTCTTAACAATAAACTTGAGAGTATCTTTGTTGCGCATATCTTTGGTGATAACACGCTCCCAATCCCACTGGTCCACATATATTGAATGAATGTTATCAGTGTCCTCGTCACGACGAATAGCATTCATGTCGGTGTAGAGTCCCTCACCCACATTGAAGCCATAACGTCCCAATGCCATTCTCTTCCACTTTGCAAGAGAATGCACCACTTCAACTACCTTGCCTGATTCTTTTACATCAAAGGATACTGCTCTCTCAACACCATTAAGATTGTCGTTCAATCCTGTTTCCGGTGCTACAAAAAGCGGTGCCGATACGCGGTGAAGATTAAGCTGGGTAGCCAGCTCCTGCTGAAAGCAGTCCTTTACCTTTTTAATTGCAATCTGTGTCTCCTTCAGGTTAAGTGCAGGCTTATATCCTTCAGGAATAGTGATACTTGCCATTTTGTTGCCTCTCTCTTTCATCATCTTATCAATATCCTCCGAAGAGGAAAAAATTATAAGTCGCAGTTGCCTACGGTTCTTGGGAATGGAAGTACGTCACGGATGTTTCCCATACCAGTCATATACATTACACAACGCTCAAATCCAAGTCCGAAACCAGCATGTCTTGTGCTGCCATATTTTCTAAGATCCATGTAGAATCCGTAGTCCTCTTCCTTAAGACCACATTCAGCCATACGCTTCGCAAGAACATCATAGTTGTCTTCACGCTGTGATCCACCAATAATCTCGCCGATTCCAGGTACGAGGCAGTCCATAGCTGCAACAGTCTTTCCGTCCTCGTTAAGCTTCATGTAAAATGCCTTAATTTCCTTCGGATAATCAGTTACAAATACTGGGCGCTTGAATATCTGCTCAGTAAGGAATCTCTCATGCTCAGTCTGTAAGTCGCAGCCCCAGCTAACCTTATAGTCAAACTTGTCGTTATGCTTAGAAAGCTCCTCGATAGCCTCTGTATAAGTGATGCGTCCAAAGTCGCTGTTTGCTACATGCTCAAGGCGCTCTATAAGTCCCTGATCTACAAACTGGTTAAAAAATGCCATCTCCTCAGGAGCGTTCTCTAGCACATAGTTTATGATGTACTTAAGCATGCCCTCTGCCAGCATCATATCATCCTCGAGATCTGCGAACGCAATTTCTGGCTCAATCATCCAGAACTCAGCTGCATGTCGGGTTGTGTTAGAGTTCTCAGCTCTAAATGTAGGTCCAAAGGTATAAATGTTTTTGAAAGCCTGTGCGTAGGTCTCACCATTTAGCTGGCCTGACACCGTAAGGTTGGTAGCATGTCCAAAGAAATCCTGTGAGAAATCCACTGAGCCATCATCCAGCCTTGGAATGTTGTTAAGATCAAGTGTGGTAACCTGGAACATTTCTCCAGCACCCTCGCAATCACTTCCTGTAATAAGCGGAGTATGTACGTACACAAAGTTTCTCTCTTGGAAATACTTGTGAATTGCATACGCGCACAGCGATCTTACGCGAAAAACTGCCTGGAAAGTGTTAGTTCTTGGGCGAAGATGTGTAATGGTACGAAGATACTCAAATGAGTGGCGCTTCTTCTGTAATGGGTAATCAGGTGTTGACGCTCCTTCAATAGCAATTTCAGTCGCCTGAATCTCAAAAGGCTGCTTAGCATCTGGAGTAACAAGTACCTTTCCAGTTACAACAATAGCAGCTCCAACATTGAGATGACGTATCTCCTCAAAATTTGCCATCTCGTCATGGAATACTACCTGTATAGGCTCAAAAAAAGTACCGTCATTTAACACTATGAAGCCAAAGCTCTTCGAATCACGGATTGATCTAACCCATCCTCCAAGTTCAACCTCTTTGCCATCATAGTCTTTGTAGCTTTTAAATAATTCTCTGTTTGTAATCATCTCTAGTCTTCTTCCTATATTAATTAGTTCTATCTCAACCTTGTTGATCTATAGCCCTCGCCCGCAGAGCCTGCTCCTCCGCCCAACGGTGACGACGTTGTAGTAGTTGCACCACTATTAAGCACTGGTCTATTGTTTTTCTTAAGCTTATCCAGCATATTTCTAATGATGCTTTCAGCCTCAATATCATCGAATTCACGAAGTGCTGTATGCGCCGACTCCACAGCCATAATAATGTCCTCGTCCAGCTCATAATTCCTGAACTCTATAAGCTTTTCCTTCGCGTCATTAAGCCTAAAATTCTCAAGATCGTCAAGGATATACAATAGTCTTGCCGATATCTCTGCCTGGTTTATTGGCATGCTCACAGACTTATTTGCATTACCTAATTCCTTGCCAATAATGCTGGCCACACGCTGAATAAGCGCTTGCGCTGCTTCAACATTTCCTGCCTGCATCTTAGCCTTGGCATTATGTACTCGACCAGCTAGCTCTTCTTGCAGCTGATATCGAAGTACCTCCTCTGTCTTTGTAATTGCCGGCTTAAGTCTACCTTCAGCAAGATCTCTGTCAATCTCAGTAATACGATTGTAGAGCTCGTCAGTCTCCATAGGTAGCACACCAAGACGCTTAAACACTCGCTCAATGCGGTCTTTAAGATCATCGGGATCAAATGGTTTTGTCACATAATCCATAATTCCAAGCTTACTACCCTCAAGTACAGTATTGGCATCCTTGCGGGCTGTAAGGAAAATAACCGGTACAACTACACCATTGTCCTGTGTCCTAATCTCCTTAAGGGTCTCTATACCATCCATAATTGGCATCTGCACATCCAGGAGGATTAAATCTACCTTATTTTGGTATAGATATTTGATTGCACGTCTGCCAGTCATCATAGGGATAACTTCATACTTATCCTTAAGTTCCTGCTCTAGCGTTGCCAAATTCACGGTGTTATCATCAACAACCATGACTCTCATCTTTTCCAAATCCTACCTCCTTAAATGGTCTCTAACAGTTCAGAAAGCAACTGCTCTGCTCCATCATCATCGTACATTTTAAATTTATTCTTGATAATACGCAAGCGTACTTCAATATTTGTGTCTATCTTGCAATTCAAGATTTCATCAAGCTTCATTGCTGCTTCCTTTGACTTAAAGCTTTCTGACAGGTTCAGTACCTCCTGTACAGCAACCTTAACCTCAGCATCAGTCATCGATGCAGTCCGTTGCTCCGCTTCTTCTTTACTTATCTTACCCACCTTACGCAATACTCGCTCCATCTCTCCAAGTATTGCGTTGTAGCTTGAAAGCAATCCCTCAATATGGTCATCTATGAATGCATAATTGCCATCTTTGCCTGCGAACTCATGCTGCTTTGCCAGTTCTGATAGAGCCTTCGCTCCAACATTAGCAGCTGCGCTCTTAAGTCCATGCACTTCGATTACGTAATTGTCCCAATCGTTCTTTTCCTTGAGGTTTGCGATGTATCCACGTTTCTCAAGTCCATCCATGTAAAATAACTCAACCAATTCAAGGTATGTTTCCACACCGCCACTGTGCATTCCAACACCTTCGCGGACATCCACACCTTCCATGAAGATGCCTGCAAGCTCGTCCTCGTTATATTCTGCTTCCTCTACCACATCTCCAGTGACACTTCTCTTTTCCGCTGGAATCCACTTAAGAAGCATCTTATGCAGTTCAACCTTATCAATAGGCTTGGCCAAAAAGTCAGCAAATCCATTGCTTTGGAACATCTCCTTAGCACCACGGAATGAGTTGGCAGTAAGTGCGATGATTGTAGGCACATGCTCTGCATCCTTCTTATTCTCAAGGATGTGTTTGGTAGCCTCAATACCATCCATCTCCGGCATCATGTGATCCATGAGTATAATATCGTAGTCTTTCTCTGCAGTCTTTCCAATTGCATCTACACCACTTTGTACCTGATCAACCGCAAATCCATATGCTGAAAGCATTCCAGAAGCAACCTTAAGATTAATCTTATTGTCATCAACAAGAAGAATGTTAACAGAAGGTGCCGCAAACATCTCGTCGTTTGTATCTTCTTCCTCAACATTCATGCCCACTTCTCGCACAGTAGTCTGGCAATCGCACTTTTGCTCAATTGTCACTCTAAATGTAGTGCCTTTGCCATATTCGCTTTCTACGTCGATATGACCATTCATCATCTCAACGAAGCTCTGGGCTATAGCAAGACCAAGTCCTGTTCCCTCTATACTCTCATTTTCAGATGACTCAACACGGGCAAATCGCTCGAAGAGTCTAGCCAGATCTTCCTCCTTGATACCTACACCGGTATCTTCAATTGAGAAAATCAAATCGTATACATCATCCCTCTTGTGTCTATACGTAGCACCTAAGGTAACAAATCCATTCTTAGTATACTTAATCGCGTTATTGATTATATTAATCAGTACCTGTTTTATTCTGCCATCATCACCTATGAATTCAGCTGGCATCTCCAGGTCCATATCCATTCTCAGCTGTAATCCATTCTCAAGTGCTGGGACCTTAACCACATTAATGGTCTCCTCCAGCAATGTCTGAATATGATATCTGCTCTCTATCATATTCATGGTACCACTTTCCACCTTTGAAATATCCAAAATATCATTGATAATTCTTAGTAGATTTTTGGAAGCAGTCTTAATGTCTACAGCATAATCATATATTTTCTGACCTCTAGCTTCCTCAATTATGAGCTCAGACATACCTACTATTGCATTCATAGGCGTACGTATCTCATGGCTCATGTTTGCCAAAAATCTTGATTTAGCCAGGTTAGCCTCATCCGCCTGATTTCTGAGCTCCATAACCTCGCCTACAAAAGCAAAGGTGTCTGTAATATCATCCAGAATCAAAAGCTGGCCTTTGGACTGTCCGCTGCTGTCCTTCATAGGGGTAAGGACACCTCGCAGATACTTGTCACGATACTCCACCTCCTGTCTTTCCCCAGCATCAAAATACTCAATGGGAAAATCACACACCTCTGATATCTTTATGCCTTCTTTATTCTTCAATTCAGGAATAAGTCGAATCGCAGCATCGTTGGTTTTAAGAATAGTCATATCATCCAATAATGCAATAATAATAGTATCGAGATAATGCATAACTGAATCAACAGTTTCATGCTCTATACTAAAATTACCATCCTTCATGTATCCGAATGCCATAATCATAAGGCAGGATGTCTGTACAAAAGCAAGCGGACAAGCCTCTGCCGGGAAGAATCCCATAATAGTCAGTACAACAAATACCCATGGGAAAATGATTGTTACCATCCACAACTGCACTATCTTCTTGCGATGCGGCATCCCAGGTTTGTACAAGAAGAAAATACACCTTACTATTGCTGCCAGCGAAGGGACTCCTATAAACAAAATATTAAATATCGATGAAAGTGGCGCAAAGCCTCTTGCCAGTCTCGGATAGATTCCTTCTGTAATATATTCCTGTGACTTGTACAGCATTGACAGCCCACCAGGTATTGTAGTAATCACTAAATACAATACCGGCCCCATCTGCATAGCTGTCCTAAACCATCTGGGATATTTCCTTCCCACAAATTCGTCAATGCAATTATTTGCAAAAACGTAGAAGAACATGAACGAAACAAAGAACATACTATGGGCATACCCTGCTAGTACCTCGTCTTTTACAATTTGTCCCAGCAGCATTGCCATATTCATGAAATCCAATGCGATAACTACTGATAGGAAGCTTTTTTCTCTTATATGCACCTTTCCGCTCATTAAAATGACTGTCATCACGACGGACAACAAAGTACACAAGCCTTGTAAAATTAAAATAAAAGCATACATGGAGCCTACATACCTCCTTCAGTCTTTTCCTGAATTACAACCTTATCCGGTGGCAACCATCTAGCAAGCAAATCACCCAGTTCGCTTCGTTCAAACGGCTTAAACAGACAATCGTTTAGTCCCTCTGCCACAAATTTTTCTCTAGCACCTTCACTAACGTCAGCAGTGACCGCTACTATAGGCACTTTGCTTACTGCTATATCCGAGCTCTTTATTCTCTTAGCTGTCTCTATTCCATCCATTCCTGGCATGAGATAGTCCATAAGAATAAGATCAACTTCCGCATTCTTACTAAGATAGATTAGTGCTTCCTCACCACTTTCCGCATGATATACGCGGCATTTAAATGTCTCTAATAGTCTAATAATTGTTCTTGCATTGAGTGGGTCGTCCTCCACCAACAGGACTCTTACAGATACGCATATTACATTGTACTGTGTCAGTCCTGCACGTTTAAGATTTGTCACCACAGGAGTTGCATCCACAACAGTAATAGGTAATGTTACAGTTACTGTAGTGCCAACCCCGACATTACTCTCAACGAAGATAGTACCATTCATAAGATTTATCAGCTGCTTGGCAACCGTCAGTCCAAGGCCAATACCCTTCTCATGCTTGTATGATACGTTGGTTCCTATCGAAAACGCCAGGTAGATATTTTCCAGAGTCTCCTCTGTCATACCTACACCTGTATCGCGTATAACGAATTCCATCTCTCCGTTTCGTCCACTCTTGCTGGTATATTTTGTAGAAAATACTACTCTTCCACGCTTAGTAAACTTAAATGCATTCTCAAGAATAATCTCCAGAATCTGATTTATGACTTCCACATCTCCATATATGATAGATGGAGTTCTGGGGTCTAACCTTACGTCGTAGAACACATGCTCATCTGCATTGAATCTGGTCTTAACCTCTCTTTCAATATAAGATGCCTGGTCTGCCACGCTGAAATTCTTTTCATTTAAAGCAAATACACCATCTGACATTGCCAAAATGTCAAACATAAAGTCAACATATCGCAGAATCACACGGCCGCTATTTCTGATAATCGTAATATTGTCCTTATCATCATCGCCAGCTTTATCTAAAAGTTGCTCAGACAGACCTATTACTGCATTAAGTGGAGTCCTGATTTCATGCGTCATATTGGTGACAAAGTCATTTCTGCCCTCCAAAAGCTGTGCTGAACGGCGTTCGGTGGCAACTTCTTCGTTAATGTTTCTAAATAGAAACATCTCTCCAATAAAGCTCTCCTCATCCTCAAGTCTAGTATGGGTGACAGCGTAGATATCATCATCATACTCAAACCTAAACTCATCATTTTGTTTTAGCAAACTGATATCAAGGTCTATATCATTTAAAAAATCGTCAACAGTCAGCACCATTTTATCGCTGTCCTGGAGTCCAAATATCTTCTCTGCCTGGAAGTTATAAACCTCGAGTCGTCCGGTATTATCAAACATGGCCACCATGGTATCCAGGTGATTCATGATGAACTGATTTAACAGTGCCTCATGCTGCCCTCCATTGCGATAAGTATCCCAGTACACTGTAAGACCGATTATGAAGAAAATAATATATGACAACGATACCATCTGGAATTGTGCCATATAATATATATAGATATGAATAGCCATTCCGATGATGATAATCGAATCAAGCATCAGGAATTTGCTTCTATTGATTTTTACTGAATGAAACAGCCTGTACGTAATAAGTCCTATGGATGCAAAAATCAGTCCATAACATACAAAGCTGTGAAAACCGTAAGCCGGTAATCTGTGGTAGTCCCAATACACGCCGGAAGACCACAGGAACGAATATACAATTGCAAGCTTACCTGTCAGAAGATTACTAAAGTCAAGCACAAAGTCCAAAATAGTAACGGCATTTACCATGTATCTAACCCATGACGGATAGTACTTTTCGCTCTCAGTAGTATATACAGCATATTCAAACAGATTGTATGCCATGCCTGTTGTAAGCGCAAAAATCAGAGCGTATGCAATATTTGCTAACGTCCTGTCGTATACCAGCATTGTAACCAGATACATGATATTGGTCAGTGCACTCATGACGAGTGCCCTACTTACTGCTTTTTCCTTCTTCGATTGTTGTTTACGAATCGATGATACTGCCAGTGTAATATTAATCAGTACAAAGCCAGCATATATTGTTCGTATGAAATCGTATAAGCTCAAATTATGCCTCGTCTATAGCCTTTCCTATATCGTGTCTCATATATTTGCCTTCAAAATCTATCCACTCAGTCGCCTTATATGCATTGGCTCTGGCAGTCTTAAGGTCGACTCCTGTAGCGGTTATTCCTAGCACACGACCACCACTAGTCACAATCTTACCATCCTTAAGTGCCGTACCTGCATGGAAGCAGAAATAATCATCCTCATCATCAAAGGCTTCAAAGCCTGATATTTCATAGCCCTTTTCATAAGCCACCGGATATCCAGCAGAAGCAAGAACTACACATACTGCCGCGTTATCCTCGAAGTCAAGCTCGTACTTATCAAGGTTGCCGTCAACACATGCCTCAAATATTTCAAGCAGGTCTGACTTCATACGCGGAAGCACGACCTGAGTCTCCGGATCGCCAAATCTCGCATTATACTCAAGCACCTTTGGTCCATCAGGTGTAAGCATTAATCCAAAGAAAATTATTCCCTTAAACTCTCTGCCCTCAGCAGCCATTGCATCTACGGTTTTCTGATAGATGTTAGCTCTGCAGAACGCATCAACCTCATCTGTATAGAACGGACTTGGAGAAAAGGTTCCCATGCCGCCGGTGTTAAGACCTGTGTCGCCATCACCAGCTCTCTTGTGGTCCTGAGCGCTAGTCATGATGCGAATAGTCTTGCCATCGACAAATGAAAGCACTGACACCTCGCGCCCAGTCATGAATTCCTCCACAACCATCTTGTTTCCTGAAGCGCCGAACTTCTTATCAACCATAATCTCAGCCACACCTGCTTTAGCCTCATCGAGAGTATTGCAAATGAGTACTCCCTTTCCGAGAGCCAGACCATCGGCTTTAAGAACTATGGGCATCTTAGCTGTCTCAAGATATTTCAATGCATCATCAGCATTGTCAAATGTCTCATATGCTGCAGTTGGAATGTTGTACTTTTTCATCAATTCCTTTGAAAAAGCTTTGCTTCCTTCAAGTATTGCAGCGTTGGCTCTAGGTCCAAAGATGCGAAGTCCCTCAGCCTCAAATGCGTCTACGATACCTCCAACAAGCGGATCGTCCATTCCGACTACAGTAAGGTCGATGGCATTATCCTTAGCAAAGGCTACAAGTGCATCAAAATCCATAGCCTTAATCGGCACACACTCAGCATCAAGACCTATACCTGCATTACCTGGTGCACAGTATATCTTAGTGGCCTTCGGGCTCTTTTTTAAGCTTTTAATAATAGCATGCTCTCTTCCACCGCTACCTACTACAAGTATCTTCATGTTAATCTCCTATCGTAGTCGCTAACTAAATAAACATCATTGCGCTCATCTTACAGATGAGCAGCTCCAACAGCTCTGATCTGCATTGGGTATACATTCTCATCGCCAAAATATTTTGAAATATACTTTACATACTCGTCAGTATCTTCTGTAGCTACAATTGCGGCAATTACACCTGCGAATCCGCCACCATGGATACGGCATACGCCACGTCCCTTCTGTTCCATAAATCTTTCGGTAAGTGCAAGTGCCAGCGCAATCGGCTGCTCCTTGTACGCAGTTACAGGATATACATTCTGAAGTAGCTCCCATGATGAACGTCCTGACTCATTTATAGCCTTAAGTACACCATCGCCATCGCCTGCATTTACAGCCTTCTCGATGTCCTCAACACGTCCATTTTCCTTGAGGAAATGTATAGCTCTAAGAAGCGCACGGTCATTATCTACAGTGGCACGAACATCCAAGAGCTTATCCATAAGTTCATCTATAGAAACCTGCCACATCAGCTCCTTGCCAAAATACTTTGCGACCTCCTTCATCTCTGCCGGAATCTCACTATACGCATCAGACAAATCTGCATGGCCTTTTCCGGTGTTAACAATTACCAGATTATAGCCATATCTAGCAAAGTCGAAATCTACCTTCCTGTAGGTTACATCTCCAGAAAAATCCAGCATAATCGGGCCGCCTACTGCACATGCCATCTGATCCATAAGTCCCGAAGCTTTGTTCCAGAACTTATTCTCTGCATATTGTCCAATTCTTGCATAGTCAGCGAAATCAATCTTCTCATCATTAAAGAAATAGTTGATGATAGATACGATAAGCATCTCAAAAGATGCTGACGAGCTAACACCTGCTGCGCTGATAACCTCTGTAGTGGCATACACATCAAATCCACCTACATTAAAGCCTTTCTCAATTACAGCCTTAACCATTCCTGCAACCAGAGACAATGTACCCTGCTCCTTCGGAACCTCATCCAGCTTGTCAATGTCGATGACTACTTCCTTATAACCCTCACTCTGAATGTGAATCATGTTAGTTCCATTAGGAGCTGCCGCTCCTATAGTGTCAAGAGTAATACTTCCCGCCAGAACTTTTCCACCGTTATGGTCAGTGTGGTTACCTACTATTTCAGTACGTCCAGGAGCTGTAAAAAATTCCATCTCGCTTTTACCATACTTTGCCTCGAACTCTTTTGAGATATGCTCAAATCTCTTGGCTGAAACCTCTGTCTCGCCGTATACTTTCTGTAATACCTCTTTGCTAGGTGCTGACATTTTCAATCTCTCCTCAATACATTTTATCTCTATATTCTGCCATTCGCGATTGCATCTATAGCTGCTGGCAGTATTACCCACTCGGCCTGCTCCATCACTCTCTGCTGAAGGACCTTCGGAGTATCTCCCGGCTGTACCTCCACAGCCTTTTGCATAATGATTGGACCTGTATCCAAAGTGCCATCCACAAAGTGAACTGTAGCCCCCGTCACCTTTACGCCGCGTTCAAGTGCCGCCTCGTGCACCTTAAGTCCATAATAGCCCTGTCCACAAAATGACGGGATAAGTGACGGATGAATATTGATTATCTTCGGAAATCTCTCAACCAGCTTGGCTGGAAGATTAACCAAGAATCCGGCCAAAACCACGAGGTCCGGCTCTGCCTTGGCTATCCCCTCTATGAGTGCATCATGAAAATCTTCTCTATTTTCATATGATTTAGGGCTGATGCACTCATTATCAATACCGGCTAAAGCTGCTCTCTCCAGGGCATACGCTCCGGCATTATTTGAAATAACCTTGACAATCTGTGCGTTGGTAATGGTTCCATCGCCAATTCTGTCTATAATCGCCTGGAGATTTGTACCTCCACCTGATACAAGGACAACAATCCTTAGCATAAATCTACTCCCTTTTCACCTGAGATAATCTCGCCTACAACATATGGAGTATCTCCAGCAGACTTGATGGCTGCAATTGTCTTATCTACATCCTCTTTAGCTACTGCAAGAACCATTCCAAGACCCATATTGTAGGTGTTGTACATCATCTGCTCAGCAATGTTACCGTCCTTTGCCAGCATTTCAAAAATCGGAAGTACCGGGTAGCTATTCTTTTCAATCTTAGCTCTGGTGCCATCTATAAGCATACGTGGTACGTTCTCATAGAAGCCACCACCTGTAATATGGCTGCATGCCTTAACTCTAACGCCTGCGTCCTTGATAGCCTTCATCGCACCTACATAGATTCTGGTAGGCATAAGAAGCGCATCTCCCAAAGTAGTGCCAAGTGACTCATGATACTGGCTAAGAGTAGGCTTATCAATTGTAAATACCTTTCTGACAAGTGAAAAACCATTTGAGTGAACACCAGTAGATGCCATACCAATAAGGACATCTCCACTCTTAAGGTTAGCTCCTGTAATGATGTCCTTGCGGTCAACTACACCTACAGCAAACCCTGCCAAATCATACTCGTCTGGCTCCATAAGCCCTGGATGCTCAGCTGTCTCGCCACCGATAAGTGCAGCGTTAGACTGGCGGCAGCCCTCAGCTACGCCCTTTACGATAGTAGCGATCTTTTCCGGCTCATTTTTGCCACAGGCGATGTAATCAAGGAAAAACAGTGGCTCACCACCTGCGCATGCCACATCATTTACACACATTGCTACAGCATCTATACCAATGGTGTCATGCTTGTCCATAACAAAAGCCAACTTAACCTTGGTACCGCAACCATCAGTACCAGAAAGAAGGACCGGATCCTCCATATTCTTGATTGATGAGAGAGAAAAAGCTCCTGAAAAACCGCCAAGTCCTCCCAGCACCTCAGGTCGCATTGTCTTTGCCACATGCTCCTTCATGAGCTTGACTGACTCGTATCCAGCCTCAATATCAACTCCTGAACTCTTGTAATCCATGATGTCCTCCTATAAAAAACTCTTATAGCCTTCACTAGAAAGCTTTGCATCCTTCGCCTCAACCTGGCTTTTTAGCTTCTTGCTATAATCAGCAAGCTTAGCCGCCAATGAATCATCTGACATAGCCAGCATCTTCGCTGCCAAAATACCTGCATTAGCGCCACCATTGATAGCAACTGTAGCCACCGGAATACCGCTTGGCATCTGGACGATTGAATATAGAGAATCCACACCGCCCAAATCAGATGTCTTCATTGGGATACCAATGACCGGTCCCTGGAAAATAGCTGCACACATACCTGGCAGATGTGCTGCTTTTCCTGCGCCTGCTATAATAACCTTATATCCCTTATCCTTTGCGCTTTTAGCATAGTCAAAGAAAATATCCGGCTCTCTATGCGCAGAGATTATTCTCATTTCATAGCTGATACCAAATTCATCTAGTATCTCAGCAGCCTTAGCCATAACCGGCATATCTGAATCTGAACCCATTACTATTCCAACTTGTGGCATTTTTATCCTCCTATTTCATCAATGGTACATTCAACTCTTCTGTACCCGGTACTGCGAATAATCCATCCTCAATAACGCTATAAACCTGGCCGTCTGCCCCTATAGCCCTTATATACTGCAATTCATCGTACGGAATCGTTATATCGGTGTGACAGTTAAAGTAAGCTTTCTGCGGATCAGTATGGCGCAAATCTGCGAACTCATTTGACCTTGCAACAATCTTCTTGCCATCCGGATTGTAGGTCATCATATCCTCCTCATACGAATAGCAGGTGTCTCCAACTGCAAAATGAGGTCCGCACTTCTCTGCAATCAGAATGTCATACTCTGACAGAATATCCAGGTCTCTTCCAACCCTGTATGCAGTGGTATTGGTACCTATAGCAAACTCGCCAATCGGCAATGTTTTGTGAAAATACATTATATTCTCATCAACATAATTTTTATTTTCTTCCTCAGTTTCAAAGTTGTCGCATCCGTATCCTGTGACGCAACCATTTTCAAACGTCAGCCAAAGGTCCTTGAAGAACTTACCTGACAGGTACACCCCTGATACATGCAGCGTGCCCTCCGTCCCCTTGAGTACAGGCGATGTGAACACCTCTCCAACCGGAATATTGACGTCCGCTACACAGTTTTCAAAGATTGTCTCATCCTCCTTAATGGATAACAAAGACACCTTCATATCTGTGCGGTTATCACCTTTTCCTCGTACTACAACATACTCTGCCTTGTCCAGCACATCGATAATCTTCTGCTGCATCTGCTGATACTTCATGTAGTCAAGGGTATTTATCTCGACTGTCTTTTTGAAAATAGTCTCAAAATCCCCCTTAATCGTAGGAAGCGGCCATGAAATAATGGTATATGACCTCTCCTCCCCGGGGATATACGTATTTACTATCTCTCCAGCCTTTCCGGAAAAATAAGTTAATAAATCCTTCTGTTTATCTGTGAGTCTAGCGTTCTCTGGCTTATTTACCGGATTGTACTTCTCGTCTCCGAAGACCTCGATGACTGCCGGTCCACCGTACTTAAGTGAAAGATGCTTTGCGCTCTCATACACATCTCTCATAACCTCTAGGCGCCTCTCAACTATGGCCTTGTCCAGATAGTATGCATTATCATTTTTATGGTCATGCATATACTGTCTGCCTGCATCTGTAGTGAATACGTTTCTTTTGGGCTTGCCCAGACCATTTGCAGAAAAAGTCTGCTCCCTACGCATCGTGGCCTTAAGTCCTAATTGCTCAAACTGTTCTATTGACTTTTTGGCGACACGCTCCATGCCTATTGGGAATTCCACGCATACACTGCTCTTTTTGCTAATATCCTTTTGTGTAGCGATGAAGCCTAGTCTATATCCCTCTGTGTAGGTCCGAGCCATGCGCTCTATATCTTCCTCTGGCAATGTAGCCAGGAACTTCGCCATCCTGAGCTCATTTTCGCCAACATGCATTCCGTAGAGATATAAATATCTTAGGTCGTCTAAGTCAGCATTCATAATTATGTTGTAGAAGAAATCGTATTCAGGGTCAATCTGCTCTAGCACGCCATCCGCAGTAAATATTTCTGCGTAGTCATGATAGAACCAATAGATTGCATCCCTTATCATCGGCTCATCGCACCCCTCCTCGTCAGCAAATGCTCCGTATATCTCAAGCAGTAGCTCGAGGAAAATGGTTAAATGATATATTCTTCCTTCAAATGCATAAGCAATACATGCTCTAAAGTCAGAAAAGACAAAAGACAAAAGTCCGCCAAATTCCTGTCCTAATTTTTCGGTAGCGTAAGCTGGGTTCAAATAGCTTGTAGCATACTTTTGAGCTTTAATGTCTTCAAAAAATGTGTCATTATCTGCCTTGCACTGCTCGAGGCTGCGCTCCTTAAGCTTTCTTGCTCTGGCCTGCTCACATAAATCTATAAGCTTATCTGCAAAATTGAATACTGTATCAAAATACTGATTAAGCGATTGTCCCATGCAGGCAGCTACCGCTGAATGTTCCTGACAAAGCTCTTTAATTCGACCTGTGGCCAGCTCATATCTTTGTGCTGCCTCCTCATTTAGTTCTGCTATTCTAGTCTTGTACCCCAGGTACTTCTCACTCATATCGATGCTACTCCCACGATGTAATAAATCAACCACAGCGTCTCAATTATAATACAACCCGCTGTGCCTGCGATTCTAAGGAATCGGCCCGTATCCTCCTCCTTAAAGCTTGCTATTCCTAATCCAATACCTACAAAAGTCTCTGCCATTGTGACAAATGAAAGAATCTGAAAAGCATTAGATACTTCACCTGCCAGTTCTAGTGCTGTCCTGGTCACTATCACAAATATTATGGCTGACACGAAGGCAATGGATACTGCCCATATGCCTCTGTGAGACACAGGGCGCTTGGGCTTTTTATAGTGGCGACGTCTTGCCATTATTTTGCTCCATACTGTTCGTAGTAACTGTCAATAGCTGCCTTTAACTCATCTGTGATAACTATCTTGCCATCTATTTCTTTGTTGTAGAGAGCCTGCGTAACCTCTTCCATTGATACGATAGCATTTGTCGGGAAACCATATGTGTCAGCTACTTCATCCAGTGCAGTCTTGGACTTATCCCCAGATAGGCCTACCTCCTGACGATCAAGAGACACCATAAGTCCCACTATGGTCACATCTCCACACGCTCTAACCTTCGGAACTGTCTCCTCCATTGATTTACCTGATGTGGTAACATCCTCAATCATGACTACTCTGTCACCATCCACAGGCTTGTAGCCAAGAAAGCTGCCCTTGTCAGCACCGTGGTCCTTCTCCTCCTTGCGGTCCGAGCAATATTTTACTTCCTTGCCGTAAAGTCTTGAAAATGCCTCTGCAGTAACAACCGCAAGCGGAATGCCCTTGTATGCAGGTCCGAAAAGTACATCAAAATCCTCACCGTAAGCAGCGTGAATTGCTCTTGCATACGCCTCGCCCAGACGCGAAAGCTGACTACCGGTTACGTAAGCACCTGCATTCATGAAAAAAGGAGACTTTCTGCCTGATTTGAGCGTAAAATCCCCAAACTTCAGCACATTTGCCTCCACCATAAATCTTATAAATTCCTCTTTGTATGTCTCCATAATAAAAAACTCCCTAGTTATGCACAATAAGAACATCTTATTCTAGCATAACAGGGAGTAGAATACTATAAAAAACTTCCCACAAATATGTATTTTTCGTCCTAAATCAAATTCTTTGCGCGCTCTAGTGCATCATCTATGCATGAGCAGAAGTTCTCTTCTCCAACTTTTTCAACAAAGCCTGCCTTTTCCATGGCACGCATAGGCTGCTCATTTACATGTGACAAAACAAGCTGAATGCCATTCTTCTGGCATCTTTCATGCAGTCCTTCCAACGCATTTAATGCTGTAGCATCCACAGAAGGAACGCTTCGCATTCTGATAATCAGTACCTTTGTAAAGTCCTTGCTCTTAATGTTGGCCAAGACTCCAGCAGCTCCAAAGAACAGCGGGCCGCTTATCTCATATACTCTAATCTCCTTAGGAACTTCACGAAGCTCAATAGAGTCCGGATCATCCATCGGATCCGCATATTTCCAACCACGTACCTGAGTCTCCTCGCTCATTCTCTTCATAAAAAGGAGGCAGGCAGCAATCATACCAATCTCAATTGCAACTACAAGGTCAAATACTACAGTGAGAACGAAAGTAAGTACTAATACTACAATGTCACTCTTAGGTGCGGTCTTAACAAGATGCGCAAATGGCTTAACCTGGCACATGTTGTAAGCCACATTAAACAAAATAGCTGCAATGCAAGGCATAGGAATCAGCCCCGCAACCGGCATTAAAAATACAAGTACAAGAACAAGTACAACAGCGTGAACCATACCAGCGATAGGAGTACGTCCACCGTTTTTAATGTTAGCTGCAGTACGCGCTATTGCTCCTGTTGCCGGGATTCCTCCAAAGAGCGCTGAGCCAACGTTACCTACACCCTGAGCGATAAGCTCCATATTCGAACGGTGATGAGAGTTAATCATACCGTCTGCTACAACTGCTGACAGCAGTGATTCAATTGCAGCAAGTACAGCGATTGTAAACGCATTCGGAAGCAGGTTTCTAGCCTTGGCAAGTGTAAATTCCGGCATAGAAAATTTAGGAAGTCCCGGAGTTATAGTATAGCTCTCACCAATGGTCTTTACATCAAGCGGCAGGAATTTAACCATAAGAATACCTACAATTACCGCAATTAGTGACGGCGGTATACGCTTTTCAAACTTTGGCCAAATAAATAAAATTGCAAGGCAGATTGCTCCTACCAGAAAAGCCTGCCAGTTGAAAGTTGAAATGTTTTTCGCAAACGCTTCCACTTTCTCCAGTGTCTCAATTGGAGCTTCGCCGTTCATGTATGTCACACCGCAAAAGTCCTTCCACTGACCTATGAAAATAGTAACTGCAATACCTGCGGTGAATCCAGTTGTTATGGTGTATGGAATGAATTTTATCAGTACACCCAGTCTCAAAAGACCCATAACGATAAGAATGACACCCGCCATGATAGTTGCAATCACCAGGCCATCCATGCCCTCCTTAGCCACTATACCTGCTACGATGGTTGCAAATGCTGCAGTAGGTCCTGCAATCTGGACCCTAGAGCCGCCGAAAAACGAAATCAGAAATCCTGCCACGATAGCAGTGTAAAGGCCCTGCTCAGGACCTACGCCTGACGCAAGTGCTAAAGCGATAGACAGCGGAAGTGCAATCACAGCCACGATGATACCTGAGATTACATCCTTCAAAAGTTGCTGCCCAGAATACTGTTTCATATTACTAAACAGCATTGGTTTAAGCTTATCCATTTTCATACTCCCCGGGTTTTACCCTTAAAAAGCTCCCATCCTTAGGATGAGAGCATTAACAAAATATATTCTATTCATAGCTTCTGCAAAGCAATATTACAGTAACTTCTATTTATGCCAAACGGATTCTGTTAATAACCTCTATCTTCTGCGACTTGGCATCGAAGTCTGCCTCGCTCATTACACCGGTAACAAAGCCTGTCTCACCGGCCTGTACGCCCTCAATATATTCAACACTTCCAAATGCAGCTTCAATGTCTGTCTTGGAAGCATCAGTACGTACAAAAAAGCTCTTTGTCTCCTGACTTGGGTCGCCAAGTACCAGCTTATTAGGATCCCAGTTTATCGGAATGTTGTGGTCCTTATTAAGTGTAGCCTCTACAAGATCTGCGACCACAGCACTTGCTGTAGGAAGCTTACCTGCTCCACTGCCATATAGCATAGTAGGTCCCACCATATTTCCCTTTATATACACTGCATTAAATACATCATTTACTGCATACAGCGGATGATCTACCGGAACAAGCATTGGTGATACTCGACACACGTAGGTATCGCCAGACTTCTTTGATGATGCAAAAAGCTTGATTGCTCTGTTCATCGCCTTTGCATAACGAATGTCTGTAGCTGATATACTTGTGATACCCTCAGTCTGAATATCTTCAAAATCAACAAATTTTCCAGTAATGCATGATGTGAGAATTGCAATCTTACGGCAAGCATCATGTCCTTCAATATCTGCTGAAGGGTCGCGCTCAGCATAACCCAGCTCCTGTGCCACCTTGAGTACATCATCGAACTCTGAGCCCTCGTCACGCATCTTAGTGAGCATATAGTTGGTGGTACCATTCAATATACCAGTAATCTCCTCTACCACATCCGCAGTATAGCATGTGCGAAGAGGTCTGATAACCGGAATACCACCACCTACGCTGGCCTCAAAAAAGAAATTAACATTATTAGCCTTTGCAGTAGCTATCAGTTCAGCACCCTTTGCTGCCACAAGTGCCTTGTTGCTGGTGGCAACATGCTTACCTGCCTCGAGCATAGCCTTAACAAATGTGAATGCCGGCTCTACTCCACCCATTGTCTCAACAACAGCGTCTATCTCAGGATCATTTACAATATCCATGTAGTCGCGTACAAGCTTATTTTCAATAGGTGTACCTGGAAAATCACGCAAATCAAGGACCTTGGCCACTTCCATAGCCTCGCCGCAGCGCTCCTCAAGTTCCTTGGCATTTGTCATAATATTCTCTACGACACCTGAACCAATGGTTCCATATCCCATTACTGCTATTTTCATACTGCTCTCCTAATCGTGAAAAAATATGCGTGTAAATTATAGCAGACTTTTTTCAGAATGCAACTATTCTGTATCCAAAGCCCCTCTATCCGGCTTACCAAGTGAGCACCACTTGAGATATCCATTCATAAATGGGTCAAGCGCTCCATCTAATACATTCTGGGCATTTCCAGACTCAACTCCGGTACGAAGGTCCTTAACCATAGTGTAAGGTTGAAGTACATATGAGCGAATCTGACTTCCAAATGCATTATCCTGCATCTCGCCTCTAATGCCTGCGTCTCTAGCAGCCTGCTCCTCCTGCTGCAGGAAGTATAGCTTCTGACGCAGCATCTCCATAGCCTTATCCTTGTTCTGGAACTGCGACCTCTCGTTCTGGCATGTAACTACTATTCCTGTAGGGAAATGTGTGATTCGAATTGCCGAGCTTGTCTTGTTAATATGCTGACCACCTGCACCACTTGAGCGATATGTATCTATTCTAATATCCTCATCTCTTATCTCAATATCAGGCACATCTGATATCTGAGGCATTACATCTAATGAAGCAAAGCTCGTCTGTCTCTTGCCTGCTGCATTAAATGGTGATATTCGCACCAGTCTGTGGACACCTCTCTCAGATTTCAGATATCCATAAGCATTTTCTCCATTCACCTCAAAGGTAACAGACTTAAGCCCCGCTTCGTCTCCGTCAAGTGAATCAAGCACTACCACTTCGTACCCATGAGCCGATGCCCATCTTGTATACATCCTGTAGAGCATAGAGCACCAATCCATAGCTTCAGTACCACCTGCTCCAGCGTGTAGTGTGATGGTCGCGGATTCTCTATCATACTCTTCTGATAGAAGTGTCTTTAATCTCAGAGCGTCTAAAAGATTTTCAAACTCTTCAAGAGTAGTTTGAATTTCTTCTAACAAATCCAATGAATTTTCCTCATATCCCATCTCGAGAAGTGTCTCTATATCATCTCTCTTCTCATCCATGAGATTGATTTTCTCCACATCCGACTCCAAGCTCTTAAGTTCCTGCATCTGCTTGGTAGAGCGCTCAGGCTCATCCCAAAATCCGGGCTCCTCCATCAATCTGTGGAGCTCCTCTATTCTCTTTTCCTTGCCATCAACATCCAAAGACGCTCTTATCTCTTTAAGTGGCTCTGCATATCCTGCAAGCTTAGTCTTAATCTGGTCATATTCAATCATTACTGGCCCAGCTCCTCTTTTATTATTTCTATTGCCTTTTGCACTTGATTATCATATGCATAATCGTATGCATCTTCCTCTCCACCGAGGAATTCATATTCCAGTTCTACATCAGGCTTGATGCCTTCTCCGTGGATGCATATTCCGTCAGGTCCAAAATATTTCTTGGTTGTAATCTTAAGTGCAGTCCCGTCTCCAAGTGAAATTGTTGACTGAACAATGCCTTTTCCAAACGTAGTAGTTCCTACCTGAGTGGCATAGTCATAAGATTTAAGCGCAGCCGTAAACAGTTCTGCTCCAGATGCCGTATATCCACTGGTCAGTATTACCATGGGGTATCCTGTCATGCACTCTGCGTCTGACATCCAGTCATTTCTCTCGCCTGTCAATGTCTCCTCATAGCACACCAGGCCCTCTGGCAGTATTGTATCCAAAATTTCAACCACGCTTGTGAGTACTCCACCGCCATTGCCACGAAGATCATAGATTATAGCCTTCATTCCCAGCTTTTCCATATCTTCATATGCCTTTTTCAGCTGCCCTGGCGTGGTATCATTAAATGAAGCAATCTCAATCACCGCAATGCCATCATCTAGCATCTTTGCCCCCACGGTCGGCAGCTCAATAGTGTCACGAATCGGAGAAAAGCTCAAAAACTCTCCGTCTCTATATATCTCAAGCTCGACAGGAGTGCCAACCTCGCCTCGAACCTTTGTCACAAATTCATCAAGGTCAAAGTCCACGGCTTCAAAGCCATCCGCTGATATTATTAAATCATCCACCTGCAGCCCAACTGCCTCCGCCGGAGATCCTTCGTAGACATAGATGATGGTAACTGTACCTGTCTCAACGTTTTTTTGAAGTGTAGCTCCAATTCCAGCGAAAGCTCCTTCAACGGACTTGGTCATGAAATTATCATACTCTTTGGCCGTATAATATGAAGCGTAAGGATCATCCAAAGCCGCTACTATACCTTTGTAAATGTAATCAGTAAACGCCTTCTCATCCAGGTCCTCATAGTATCCGTATGCCTTAATGTAGGTTAGCAGCTCAGCGATTTTTGCCTCGTAATCCTCATCGAGCATTTCTAGCGCAGATTCATCATACACAGGCGAATTCTGCACTGTCTCAGGAGGAGCCAGATATGTCTTCTCCTTCGGGGTATAGTTCAATATATATACAACCGCAGCTACAAAGGTTATGATTACCCCCACAACAATTCCCACTGCGAAAAGAATCCATTTGATTCCGCTTTTGTTTGTATTTTCGTTCATAAAGATATAGTCCTATTTATCTTGATACGTATTCCCACGGATTAGCATAGCTTCCATTGACAGATACTCCAAAATGCAGGTGAGAGCCGGTTGATATGCCTGTCGAGCCAACCTTAGCTATAACCTGTCCACGAGTAACGTAATCACCAGTAGATACATTCAAAGATGAGGCATGTTCATATATGGTATATAACCCGTTACCATGGTCTATAGTCACATAGTTACCCATTATCCTGCTATATCCCGCAAAAGCCACCTTGCCATTCTGGGATGCCACAATATCCGCGCCACTCTTTGCTCCTATATCAATCCCCTTGTGATTGGTGGTAGCACCCTTTACCGGACTAGTTCTAGAGCCATAGTCACTGGTAATCCTGGTGCTTGATGGGCACGGCCACAAAAAACCGTATCTGTCGTCAAGCATGGAGCCTTCTTCCTTAAAATCGACTCCTGCCTCCTCTGCCGCCTTTTTAGCTGCAGCTATCTCCTCTCGCTTTCTAGCTTCCGCCGCCTGAATCTGAGCAATCATCTCATTTTGAGCCTGAACCTCAGCCTCATAAGCTGCAGCAACCTGCTGCGCATCAGCAATATCATCTTTAACGTCAGAAAGCTCTGATTCCTTAGCCGCCTGTAATGCAGTCAGCGCCTGCCTATTTTCAAGAGCTTCCGCCGAGGCCGTCTCAAGCGCTGCCTCCTGCTCTTCAAGCACAGCCTTTTGTGCCTCAATTTCATGCTGAAGTGCCTCATAATCCTCCAGTTTTTGTCTGTCATATGTGGCAATAGAAGCAATATATTCCACGGCATTTAACATCTCAGATATAGACTCCGCGCCAAAAAGCATTTCAACATAAGAGCTACTGCCAAATTCATACATAAACTGAATGCGCAGCTTCATGGACTCATACTGCTCTTCCTGCATCCTGATTGACTCATCGATTTCTAATTGCTTCTGGCTTATCTGTGCTTGCGTTGACGCTATATCGGCGTCAAGCTCATCTATTTTAGCCTGCACCTGAGTGATTTCTTCATCGAGTGCTGCAATTTTACTTTCAAGGCTGCTGGCAGACCCTTTGAGATTCTTTATTAACTTATTGGCAGAGGAAAGAGCACCCTGCAGTTCGTCCTTTTCCCTCTTAGCATTGTTTAGTGAGTCCTGGATATCCTTAAGCTCCGACTCACTCTCCTGAATGTCCTTCTTGATTGCCGAGGCATTTCTTGCCAATACAACACTACAGTCGTTTGTAGTTGTCAGGAGAAAAATGCACAGAAAAAGGACCGCTAGCCCTCTGCATTTGTTAAGAACGGTCCTCATAAAATAATTATACTTTCAGATGCTTTCTAACTGTAGCCTTGCTGCCCACAAATCCAATACCAATACCCAGAAGGATTGCGACAGGTACAAGAATTGTAAACACGTCCTTAACTGGCACAAATGTAATAATGCCCTCAAGGAACACAAACTTGTCAGTGATGTAATCGATCAAGGCTCCATATAGAAAATATAGAATAACCAACGGAATAACAGCTCCTACAAATCCAGTAACGAGACCCTCCACGATATAAGGTCCTCTGACAAAACTGTCTTTTGCACCAACATACTTCATAATAGCTATCTCATCCTTGTGTACGCTTATACCTACAGCAATAGTATTGCTGATAAGGAAAGTTGCAACAATGATAAGGATAGCAATAATCGCAATTGAAATGTAGCTTATGAGTCTATTCAAATCCGACAATGTATTAGCTGCTACCTCTGACTTATGTACCTCGCGCACTCCGTCCAGGTCCTCAATGTAGCTAACCAACGTCGTTTGCATAGATATATCATTCATATATATCTCGTAGTTTGCGCAGTTAGCCAGCGGATTATCATCAGCGAAGCCCTCTGCCAGCTCTTCCTTGCCCTTGAAATAATCTGCCTTGAACGTCTCCCACGCTTCATCTGCGCTTACAAAATGAGATCTGGATGACACCTCCGGCCTCTTTGAAATAAGACCGCAAATTGCATCGATATTATCCTGAGGAAGATCCTTTTCAAAAAATACAGTGACTGCAACGCCCTCCTCTGCAGTGCGAACAGTCGCCTGAAAATTCATTACAACCGAGTAAAACAGACCAAATAGAAATATGCAGGCAGTCATGGTCGCAATCGATGCAAAGGAAAACATCTTGTGATAGGCGATGTTATGAAATCCCTGCCTGATATTATAGTTTATAGTGCGGACCTTCATTCGACTCTCCTCCTGGCACATCACTTACTATTGCGCCATTTTTTATGGTAATAGTACGCTTTTTGAGCATATTAACCATTGCTGCGTCATGAGTAACTACTATTACAGTGGTCCCCCTCTTGTTGATTTCCTCAAGAAGGCTCATGATTTCTTTACTGTTATTTTTATCAAGGTTACCTGTAGGCTCGTCTGCCAATAGAATCTTGGGTTCGTTAATTAGAGCCCTGGCTATAGCAACTCGCTGTTGCTCACCACCTGACAGCTGATTCGGGTATGACTTGTAGGCGCCAGCCAGTCCTACCAGTGCCAGCATTACCGGAACCTTCTTTCTGATGCTTGCTCTGGTAGCTTCGATTACACGCTGTGCAAATGCTACGTTCTCATATACAGTTCTATCCGGCAACAATCTAAAATCCTGGAAAACAAAGCCGATGTTGCGTCTGTACATCGGTATATGACGACGCTTTATTTTTTTTACATTCTGTCCATTTACGATGACATTACCATCCGTAGGATTAAGCTCCTTGAGAAGAAGCTTTATAAGAGTAGACTTACCCGCGCCACTCTCGCCCACGATAAAGACAAATTCACCTGGGGTAATATGAAGACTCACATCTGTGAGCGCATCTACTCCAGTATCATCATATGACACCGAAACATGATCTAACTTGATCATATATCCTCCTGACTTATATCCCAACTGGCCAACAGCCAGCCGTAGGATTAGAAGTCCATAGACTCCATATATTTCATATATCTTACTACCATAAGCGCAATCTTAAATGTAATTGCATCTTCAAATTTTCTAAGGTCAAGCCCAGTGCTCTTCTCAAGCTTGTCAAGGCGATATACCAATGTATTTCTATGGATATAAAGCTGTCTTGAGGTCTCAGACACATTAAGATTATTCTCGAAGAACTTGCTTATAGTCACCAATGTCTCCTCATCGAATTCATCAGGAGATCTACCCTCAAATATTTCCTTGATAAATAGCTTGCACAAAGGAATAGGAAGCTGATAGATAAGGCGTCCAATCCCCAGCGTTGAGTAAGCTATAACATCGTCATCCTCAAAGAAAATCTTGCCTACATCAAGTGCAAGTCTAGCTTCCTTGTACGATCTGGATACCTCTTTGAGTTCTCCGACAATTGTACCGTAAGCTACATGGATATGCTTCTCCTTAGCTTCTTTCACAGTATCCAAAATGACCTTAGCAGACTTCGCCAGATCCTCGTATGACTCTTTCTCCGGCACTTCCTTTACCACAATTATATTCTTTTCATCTACTGCGGTAACGAAATCACCAGATCTCTCATCAAAAAGACTTCGCACAATCTCCAGCTCATTGCCTTTTCTATACTTAGGCATCTCAATAAGGAAAACGACTCTTCTTTTCGCTGTATCAATATGAAGCTTTTTGGCTCTGTTATAGATGTCCACCAAAAGGAGATTATCAAGAAGAAGATTCTTGATGAAATTATCCTTGTCAAAACGTTCCTTGTAGGCAACTGCGAGTTCCTGTATCTGGAACGCAGCCATCCGTCCATAAATTCTGTGCTCTTCGTTCTCCCCAGCTACGAACAGCGCGAACTCCGGACGACCATCATCGCAAATTTTAAATATCTGACATCCCATCACCGACTGACTATCAGCATCTGAATTCAAGAATGACTTCACCGTCTCAGCCGTAACTGCAGGTGCCATCGCAGAAGCCATAAGACCTCTATCCTCATAAGTATCTGCCAGCCTCGAGCCCTCTGAATCCGTTATGCAAAAATCAGCATGAGTTATTGCTTTTACACCATCTAAGGTTGCCTGTAAAATTTGATTTGATATCATAGATACCCCCCTCTAAAATACAGACCCATTCTATAATAATTCGAAAGAAAAAGAAACCCCTTTTTGTATAATAATAACAAAACGTACGTTCGAGAGGTTGACGTAATTATCATCAAAAATTATGTCAATTTCTGTTCATAATGTGCATAACTATGTGTAAAAGTACGTTTCACTACAGTTTCACGGCTTAATACTTGTTGATAACTGGAAGTGTTGAATCACGATTCCCCGTTTTTATGCATAAACGGTAATCAACACTTTTTTTCGGCCTAAAAAGTCATGCTTGACACTCTATTTCAGATGTGCATTCACCGTTTATTCACAATTAGCAATATCGAATAGATAAGATTTTCTCTCCCATTTCGCATAAAAATACCCGCCCTTGTGGGACGGGTAAATAAACACACTTATCTAATCCGGCATTTACCGGAAGTTAACCAATTAGAAAATTCTGCGGATAGCCAGAATGCTCTTATAATTCATAGGCGATACTATAATACCTGTACGGGCATTACTTGCATGAACTATCTGACCATTACCGATGTATATTGCAACATGACCTGAATAACAAATGATATCACCAGGCGATACTGCATCCGCACTTACTGCGTATCCACAGCTTCTAAGAGCTGATGAAGAGTGCGGCAAGCCAACACCAAATGCAGCGTACACGCTCATTACAAATCCTGAACAGTCGGTACCTCCTGTAAGTGAAGATCCACCATATACATAAGGATTACCAACAAACTGTAATCCGTAGTTAGCAACATTAACTCCTGCACCACTTCCCGGAACAGTCACACCAGAAAGCTTCGGCGAAGATCCACCGGCAGCCTTAGCAGCAGCCTTACGAGCTCTCTCCTCTTTTTCCAGACGAGCTCTCTCTTCCTCCCTGGACTCTGCAGTAACAAACTCTGTAGCGATAGTAACATAATCTGCACTTACAAATCCGTCACCACTGTCAGCGGTTACTCCATACCAGCCTTCAAGTGTCTCATCAGTAACAGTAAGGTCGTCGCCTTCCGGTACAAGCTCGATGATGCTTGAATCAGTATTCGGCTCTTTTCTTACTCTAAGTGTCTCGCATGTAACTCTAGCAACGCGACGGCTCACTGACTTAACCAGTTCCTCGTCACCTACAACCACATACTCTGCACACACATATCCGTCTACATTACCAGAGGTAATATGATACCAGCCGTCCTCAGCCTCCTCTATTACAGTTCCGACTGATTTATTATACAGCTTGCCAAGTATCTCACCGTCAGTGCTCGGCATAGATCTGACATTTACATAGCTATCAACCTGAGCTACGCAAAGATTAGAATAATCCTCTGCCTCCTCTGCCTCGCTGACAACGTCCTCGTACTCACGAACTGAAGTGATGTAGATATCCCAGCCATCCTCCGGCCCTGCAACTCGAATTGCATCCAACGCCTCAAGGACTGCCTCATTGCTCTCAAGACCATCCATAAGAGTCATAACCTCTATTACAGATGCATCATTCATCGAATCTGTAATCGCTCCGCATATTCCTGCAACGGGAACGTTATACGCACTCACTGATTCAATCACCGCTGTATCTGCCAGGGTCACATCTATCTGCGGCTCCTCATTCAGCGGAACATACTTACATACGATAGCTGATGTGATGAGCATAGCTGAAGCTGTCAAATATGAAATTAATCTAGTTCTCTTAATATTCATAACGTAGCAAATATATCAAACAATTGTTTCAAAGTCAATGAATTTGTTACAAAATTGTTACATTTGTTAAAATATTTATTGCGCAGTCCTCAGATATGCTTCCACATTAGTGATAGCTACTGCACCGTCAGCTGCTGCAGTCACCACCTGGCGAAGCTGCTTAGTCCTGCAGTCCCCTGCAACAAATAAGCCTGGCGCTGCGGTCTCGCAGGACTCCCCTGCCACAATATATCCTCTTTCATCCAAAACTGACTTATCATCGATGAAGGAAGTAACAGGCTCCATTCCTATTGCTATAAACACGCCATCGCAAGCCAGCTCAGCTGATTCGCTTCCATCCAACTTAGTGAGGGTCACACTTTTTACGCAATCTATACCATTTATCTTTGCAATAGTCTGGGATAAATGTAACTCAATATTCGGTGTATTTTTTACCGCATCCTGCAGCACCTTAGCTCCTCTGAATTCATCTCTTCTGTGAATCAGATGCACCTTGGTACAACCTCTGGCCAGATACAACGCATCCTCTAGTGCTACGTCGCCTCCGCCCATTACACATACTTCCTTGCCCTTGAAAAAAGCTCCATCGCAGGTGGCGCAATATGATACTCCCATTCCAGACAGTTCTTCTTCCCCCGGCACTCCCAGGTGCTTATTCTTAGCTCCGGTAGCTACCACTACCGTCTTAGCCTCATAGATATTCTTTTTTGTCTCAACAGTCCAAGCTTCCCCCTGGCGTCTTACACTTTTGACACGCTCAATAAGTATCTGTGCCCCCATTGCCACCGCGTGATCCTTGAATGCATTGCCCAAATCAAGGCCGCTTAAGCTTCTAAAGCCGGGATAATTCTCAATCTCATAAGTGTTGACTATCTGTCCGCCACTCATGTAACTCGCTTCAAGTACCAGCACATCCAGCATTGCCCTTTTTGCATAGATTGCTGCAGACAGCCCTGCAGGGCCACTTCCTATAATGATTACATCATACATATCTGATACACCTCTCCTCGATGCGAATCCTTCTCTCCTTGTAAAGATGTCCTACAGCTCTCTTAAAGGCAGCTTTAGACAGGCCCGTTTCCCTCTTTATAATCTCCGGAGATGCCTTGTCTGTAAAAGGAAGTACACCGCCGTACTCTCCTATTATCTCATACACCTTCTCCGCATCATCATTTATCTGAACATAGGCCTTCTCTCTCATTGACAGATCCAGCTTGCCATCTGATTTCACGCTGGTCACCCTGGCTGTAATCACATCACCGATATGTAACCATGAAGTATCTTCATGTGCCGGCAGCATCGCCTGATACTTGTCATCAACAGCCACAAATGTACCGAAATCACGGCTGAATTCATACACGCGTCCAGACACCTCGTCCCCAGCCTTGTATGGAGAATCTGCCCCCAGCAGATGATAGATGCCCTTCATGCTGGCACATAGTCTATTTGACTTATCTGCATAGAGTCTAACAAGTACCGTATCACCCTCTTCCACCCTTGCAGTCATCTCCTTATATGGCAAAAAGAGATCCTTCTCAAGTCCCCAGTCCAAAAATGCCCCTATTTTGGTAAGCTGAGCCACGCGAAGTGGTGCAATCTGATCCATTGTAAGTCTCGGCATATTCGTGGTTGCAATAAGTCTGTCAGACGAGTCCTTGTATATAAACACTCTAACAGCATCTTTGAAGCCTACGCCCTGTGGTACCTGCTTTATAGGCAAAAGTACCTTCTCCTCAGGTTCTCCCATAGGCGCCAGGTAGACACCAAAATCCACCTTCTTAACTACATAAAGATCTTGAATTTCACCAATTTTAATCATAATGTCTCTCCGTTCTATTAAAACTTATGGCATTCACCGAATGCCTGTTACTTGATTTACACTCGGAAAAAAATGAAAAAGAGCGGATAATACTATCCGCTCTCATCAATTAGCTGGCCCACAAGGATTCGAACCTTGGAAGTGACGGAGTCAGAGTCCGTTGCCTTACCGCTTGGCGATGGGCCATCAGCACAAGAACAGATTATATATAAGACTCGCATAAAATGCAAGCACTTTTTTAAAATTTTTTAATCATCTGTTTCCTATACAAATTTATCGATTACTTCAGCTATTCCGTCATTGTTATTATCATGTTCTGTGATATAGTCCGCTGCGGCTAACACATCTGGTGCTGCATTAATCATAGCCACGCCAACACCAGCCTCAAGAATCATCGGAATATCATTAGAAGCGTCTCCTGCCGCAATTGTATCTGACTTCGATATTCCTAAAATCTCTCTTAGCCTTACAAGTGCACTCCCCTTATTTAAGCCTGCACATACCACCTCAAGATAATAGGGATTTGAAAAAAAGGAATCCAGACGTCCCGCATACTTTTCCAGTATCCACTGTCTGAACGGTTCTGTGGCATCTCTTCCAGCCATATCGAGTGCCAATATCTTCACTGGCTCATTTTCCAGCTTTTCAACACTTTCTATTACAGAAAATGGAGTGAGGGTCCCCTGCGAATACCTCCTAATATCTGCATCATCACACCACGGCTCCACTACTACTCCGGTATTAGTGTACGTCTGGATATGGATGCCTCTCTTTTTAGCTTCAGCAAATAAATCGCGCACCCACTCCATAGGTATCGTCTGCCTAAATACGCTCTCATTCGTACCAGCATCCACGATCTCTCCACCATTGTATGACACAACATAACATCCAGGCGCATCCAATCCCAACACTTTTGCCTGCTTAAGTGCGCTTACAGTAGGCCTTCCAGTGGATATTATCACCTTATGTCCATCCGCGAGTGCTCCTTTGATGGCTTCCATATTGCCAGTGGTTACCTGCTTATCTTTATTTAGTAGTGTACCGTCCAGGTCCAAAAATATAGCTTTCATATTATGCGTTAAGTACGTATTTTTTCTCAAAGTCCTCCGCTGTCATGGGCTTATCAAAATAGTATCCCTGTATCAGCGTAATGTGGTTTTCTTTAATCTTATTGTACTGCACCAGTTCCTCGACGCCCTCTGCGCATACAGTAACATCAAGTACACTGGCAAGCTCCGCCATCATACGGACAAATGAATCTGAAAATTCATCCCTTCCCAAATCCATTACAAAGCATCTATCAATCTTGATTACATCTATAGGCAATTCGCGAATATGGTTAAGCGATGCATAGCCTGTACCAAAATCATCAAGCGCCACACGCACTCCCAGCCTTCTGATATCAGCCAGCACCTTCTTCATGCGGCGAAGATCATTTATAGCCAGGCTCTCAGTCACCTCAACAGTAAGGTTGTTAGGATTAATTCCGGTACGCTTTATAGTCTCCTCAATCTTGTCAACGCAGTCGTTTTGCAGCAACTGTACTACCGACAAGTTGACATTGACCTTGTATCCAGGATGTCCCATCTCATTCCAGTAGCGCAGGTGCTCACATGATTTCTCCAGCACGTAGTCGCCAATCTGGACAATCAGTCCCATATACTCAGCCAGAGAGATAAAATCATCTGGTCTTACAAAGCCAAGATTAGGTGAATTCCATCTGACCAGTGCCTCCGCTCCACAGCAGAAGTCCGGTGTACCACTCACGTCAGTTATAGGCTGGAAGTACACCTCAAACTCATTACACCCTGAGTGAACAGCTTTCTTTAGACCGTGCTCAAGATTGATTCTCTTGCTTGTGCCAGCGCCAGCTTCCTCTGCGTAGAACTCCATGCGATTTTTGCCCTTGCGCTTAGCTTCGTATAGAGCAATATCCACCTTTTGTATCAGCTTTTCGGCATTGTCTGCATCCCTTGGAAACCTGGCCACACCAATACTGGCCGAGCAGAAATACTCGGAATCATTCAATAGCCACGGCTTGTCAAATACCTTGTGTATCTGCTCCACCGTATCATCAAACAAGTTAAAATACAGCGGTGATAACAGGATTGCAAACTCATCACCACCCACACGATAGGTGCCAAATGTGGTGCCTCTGACTTCTTTAATGCGCTCGCCTATCTCGCGGAGCAAAGTATCGCCCCACTGATGTCCCAGGCTCTCATTAATCTGCTTAAAATCATCTATATCAATATAGAAAAGAGCTCCCTGCATACCAGTCTCAGTAGCCACCGCAAACTGCTTCATAAGGTCTCTTTCAAGCTTCATTCTGTTGTTAAGTCCAGTGAGGTAATCTCGGCTGGCCTGCTGCTCTATCTCCTCCTGATATTGCTTAATCTTGGTAATATCATAGATAGTAACAAGTCTCACCTTGCGGCCATCCACCCATTTACTGTCTGTCTGTTGAGCCTCATAGTGGCTTCCTGATATCCTATATTCGGTAGGCTCAACAATCGGCTTTTCTGCCCAAAAGCTCTCCTCAAACTCGTCTGTAAGAGACTTATCAGCAAACATATTGTTATAAGTCTGATTGCAGTACAGTGTCTGGTGAGTAGCTATATCCACTACCCTTATGCCACAGCCCACATGCTCTAAGAGCCCCTCAAGGCTGGCATAAGAACTAGCCAGAGAATTTCTGGTTATACGTTTCATCAGTATGTTCTGTATGACACGTCTAATCTCATTAAAGAACTTAATATCATCGACAGACCAGCTGCGGTCATTTTCCAATTCCAAAAATACCAGATACATGCCAAGCTCGCCGGCCACATTGATTGGCAAAAATACTCCGGCTCTAATCTGCTGAGAATCAAATAGCTGTCTGAACTCAGCAGGCAGTGAAGTTCCTGTAGAAATGGTATAAGGCTTACCGTTAAAAAAGGGCAGTTCACTGAGCTCGTACCCGCTCTGATTATCAAATCTGGTAAGATGCGGCTCTTTACACCATCCGCTGAGATTGTCTACCTTATCTCCCTCCTTGTTGAGTCTAAGAAGGCATGCGTAGCTGACATTGGCATATACCATCGCTTCTCTCAAAATGTCATATGACACTGAAGAAAAGCTTTCCTCAGAGTCAATAAGGGACATAATTCTGGTAAGCGTATCCGTACGACGCAATTGTCTTAACGACTCCTCACTAGATTCCTGGCTAATCTGCGCAGCGCGTCTAAGCTCTGACTCGTCAAGCTTTGCTTTCATATATTGCTTGGCAACAGTCTCAATTAGACCCACTGAATGCTCATAGCTGGTTAGGTCTGTAACATAAAGCGACTGCGGTACTTCAATATCCTCCGGAACAAGTTCAGCAATAACGCCTGATACCAGCCAAGCTGCAACCGGAGAATCTGCTACCTTAAGGCTAATAGCATAGAGCTTAATAAACGGTGGCAATCCGTCAGCCTCTATAACATCCTCCAGACTGCTTCGCATTATCCTTGATAGCAGATCATCCATTATACTATCAGTGATATACTGTCCCAAAAATTCCTTGGCATCGTCATCTACATCTAAATTAGTAATGCGTCCTCTGAATTTGCCATAGCATACAGCATAGATATGATTTGCCACTGCAAATCTCTCTGCCATCTGCTGTAAATCATCAGACATGAAAAATGCAACGCTTGCATCGTTTTCTGTTGTAGAAGTGTTATGAGTCATCTATCGTGTCTCCACTGAAATAATCTTGCAGCCATACTCCTCATCCTGAATCGTAGTGTTCTGCTTTCTAACCACCTTACAGGTGATAATCATTCTATGTCCATCTTTGCGAGCACTTATTCTAATTACATCCTTGGGCTCAATATGCTCCGAAGGTGCACTAACCAATACCCCCGTGGCGCTCATATTTATTACTTTAATGCCAAATGATGTCTCACCGTCCTCTGTACCGTCAGGTTTTCTAACCAGATTACATACCCCAAGCATGTTTACTGTGTACCTGGTGCTCACTCGGTCATTTTTCTCAATGCCCCTAGAAAGCTTTATCTCTACTCTGCCAGACACCCTGCTGCCGCCCAGAACTCCATGAAACTCCATTAGAGCCGAAGGCGCAAATACCAGTACTCTGACCGGCTGCCTTTCCGAAGAAAAAAGAGCGGCCGAGTCCACCTCAACAGTATCTCTAACCTTGTCAAAGGTTCTAATATAAGTATCAGCTAATTGTTCATCTGTATTGACTGTGCGGATGATAATCCTGCATCCATTCAAATCTTCCTTGGTTATCATACTAGTTGTCATTCTCCGGTGTGCGCATTGATAGCTCTGGGTTCTTAACTGTAACTCTGGTATTCTTCGGCACTGAGCTCACAATAAAGGCACTGCCGCCGATGATAGAATTCTCACCAATTACGGTCTCGCCTCCCAGTACAGAAGCATTTGAATAAATAACTACATTATCCTCTATAGTAGGATGACGTTTCACTCCCGAAAGTGCCTGACCATCCTTTGTTGAAAGAGCGCCAAGCGTAACGCCCTGATAGAGCTTAACATGATTGCCAATGACAGTGGTCTCGCCGATGACAATTCCTGTTGCATGGTCCATGAAAAAGTACTCGCCAATAGTAGCACGCGCATTTATATCCACTCCAGAACCACTGTGCGCATACTCAGTCATGATACGCGGAATAAGCGGCACATTCTGTAAATATAATTCATGGGCTAACCTGTAGATAAAGATTGCAAAAAGGCCTGGGTATGAAAAGATAATCTCCTGCTTGCTCTGAGCTGCCGGATCGCCATCATAGAAAGCATCCACATCCTTAAGCAGCATAGACTGCACATACGGTAGTCTGTCAAAAAAAGCATCGCTGATCTGAGTCACTCTGGCATCATCACCCTTGCCCACAAATTCAAGAGCTGCCTTAAGCTGAGCATTAAGTCTACCGCGTATACTCACCAAAAGCTCACCAATATAGTACGCATAGTGCTCAGAGTCAATTGACTCATCTGAAAAATACCCCGGGAAAATAACGCATCGGAGATCCTTAATTATACTGATGATTTCTGCTCGTGACGGAAGATTAAGTCCCTGCTTTATATGTTCAAATACCGGTGCCTCGTAATTGTCTTCAATTCTAGAAACAATACTTTCCAGATTCATTATCTCGCCATAACCTCCAATATCTCACCTATATACATGGTGTGATAGTCACCCTCTTTATAGAAATTCTCTTTGATAGACTTATCAACGAAGTCCTCCGGATTGATTTTTGTAGCAGACAACTTCTGACATAGGAAAACGAAATTGCCCTCATCAATAAATGGTATACCCTTCTTATGATTTACATTAAGTCTGGCTGACGCAATCTTATCCTCATTGCGTCCAGACACTGAGCCCAAATACTTCAGCTCCTTTTTATATTTTTCCTCAAAAAAGGTAAGAGAAAAGAAATCTGTTTTATCCAAAAATTCCTTGGTATATCTGCTTTCACGAACCACTATGCATACCACATGCTTATTCCACATCTCTCCTACGTATCCCCATGATGCAGTCATCGCATTATATTTTTTGCCGTCTGATACAGTAATGACACCCCAGTCCTTACCTATCTTGTCAAATGGATTAAACTCAAGCTGATTGATTGGATATGGTTGAAAAGTATGCATAAGACCCCCTACTTTTGCTCAAATAAACTAGTAAATAAAAAACAATGTCGCGACCTTGCAACGCAAAATCACGACATTATTCTATCATACATTCAACTCGTAATAAAGACCTTTCTTGGCCATTAGCTCACTATGATTACCCTCCTCAGCAATGCCCTTATTGCTGATGTAAAGTATCCTGTCAGCATCTCTTATAGTAGACAATCTATGTGCCACTATAAATGCCGTCTTGTTCTTAATAATAATATCTAGAGCCTGTTTTATCAGTATCTCCGTGGTGGTATCTATCGCACTTGTCGCCTCATCCAAGATGATAACGGAAGGATCCTTAAGCACGATTCTGGCAAAGCTTATAAGCTGTTTTTCGCCAGCCGAAAGGCCAGCCCCCTTTTCCTCCAGTACATGCTGATAGCCATCTTTAAATTTCATTATAAGTGTATCTGCATGAATAAGCTTAGCTGCCGCTATACATTCTTCGTCGCTAGCCCCCCATTTTCCATACCGGATATTATCCATTATGGTCCCTTTGAATATAAACGGGTCCTGCATAAGCACACCCACCTCTTGGCGCAATGACTTAAGTGTAGCGTCGCGCACATCCACGCCATCTACCTGCACCGAGCCTTCCTTTACGTCGTAGAATCTGGTCAGCATGGAAATGACTGTGGTCTTGCCAGCTCCAGTCGGTCCTACCAAGGCAATGGTCTCCCCAGGGGTCACGTGCAAATCAAAATGTTCCAGAATATTTACATCCTCATCGTAGGCAAAGGTTACATCATTAAAATCAATCTTACCTTTAACATTGCTAATATCAACAGCTCCTGGCCTTTCCTCTATTGCTGATGGATAATCAATCGTATCGAACACCTGCTCAAGATTAGAGCTCACCTGCGCCAGTTCCTGTATAATAGTTGTTAGCTGCATCAAAGGCTCCTGGAATGAACCCATGTAGGTGGTAAACGTGATAACCATACCTGCGGTAACCACATCATTTCCAGCCAGAATCATTGACAATGCCACTCCGTAAATGCAGAGCGTGCCCACATTCCAAAACAGCATAACAACGGGAAAGTTCAGCTTCGCTCTCTTTGTGATGTGATACCACCAGTTGGCCGCATCCTCATGTATTTCCTTGTATAGTCTGGTGTTCTCCTCTACTCGATTATAGTTCTTAACTATCTGCTCCCCCATTATCGATTCAACCAAAAATGCTGAACGATTAGAATTCTTCTGCCTCTGAGCCGTAAACATAGTGCGCAGCTTTTTTCTGAGATTAAAGATGGCGAACATCATAGGCACGATTGTAAATAATACAATCAGTGTCAGTCTCGGGCTAAGTGACAGCATAAATACAGTGACCACCACCAGCTTGACAATATATATGGCGAACATCATTACATAATTAGAAAAGAAATCCGCCAGTGCATTGATGTACTCTGTTACCCTGACGACAATCTTACCATCAGGCCTGTTGTCAAAGTAGTCGAACGAAAGCTTCTGTAGTCTTTCGAAAATCTCGGTACGAATGGTAGATATAATCTTCAGACCCATTTTTCCCATAGCTCTGGTCTGCACAAAGGTTGATACTATCTCCACTGCGGCAAGAAGTATCAGAATCCCGCCAACATAGATTAGTTCTTTGTAATCATCCTGAAGCACCAGCTTATCTACTATATACTGTAATACCCTAGGCGGAATTAAAGACGCGACACTGGCCACCAGCATCATAATAGTCATTGTAATCAAAAGCCTCTTATAAGGCAGTATGTATTTTACAGTTCTTGCGAGCTGCTTGATATCCACCTGCTTTTCAATTTTTTCATCCTCAAAGTAGGTATTTCTCTTAGCCAATGCTATCACCTCCATCCTGGGTCATAACCTTGATAGCCTCAGCGCGCTGAGCCTGTTGAGTGTTATACACGCTGGCGAAGCTGCCATTTAACGCCATAAGCTCATCAAACGTACCTCGCTCTGTAATGCATCCATCCTTCATGTATATGATTTCATCGCAGTTCACCACAGATGAAAATCTAGATGCTGTAATAATCAACGTCTTGTTGCTGTAGCTTCTGTCTATTTCGTCCAAAAGAGCTCTCTCCGTGTTCACATCAAGAGCACTCGTACTGTCATCAAGTACAAAAATCGGAGCATTTTTATGAAATGCCCTCGCAATTGAAATGCGCTGTTTTTGGCCTCCTGATATGCCAAGACCTCTCTCTCCGATTATTGTCTTGTATCTATCTGACAGAGCATCAATAAAATTGTTGGCCTGTGCATGCATGGCAGACTTAGTTACCATTTTCCTATCGATATCCGGGCTCGAGAATGCGATATTGCTCTCAATTGTATTTGAAAACAGGAACACGTCCTGAAATACATAGCTATACATGTTGCGCAGATTTTCAAGTCCGTACTCTTTAATATCCCTGCCGTTTATAAGTATCTGGCCGTCAGTGATATCTCTAATGCGCACCAGAGTCTTAAGGAGGATACTCTTGCCTGAGCCAGTCTCACCCACTATTCCAAGCTTTTTGCCAAATGGAATGCTGATATTTATATCCTTAAGCAATTCCTGGTCGTCTAATGTCAAGCAAACGTGCCTTAGCTCAATCGAAGGTGCACCACCCTGCAGCTCTATTCTTCCTGCATCTGGCACCTTGCTCTCGGTATTCATGAATTTCTTCAATTCAAGGCCGGCTACAGTCTGCTGCTGCATATTGAAGATATGATTATTAAGGGCTGTTATGGTGCCCATAATACGCATAACATACGTTGATGTGGTCAAAATAAGTCCTACCGTAAGGCTTCCCCTCATTACGAGAAAAGCTCCAATGATAATAGTCGCTATATATGCCAGCTGCCTTATTGTATTAAATGTAAGGTCAAACTTGGACTGCAGCCATACCTGCTCTTTTCTGGCATCATAAAAGGCTTCATTTTTGTCAGCAAACTTACTAGTCTCAAGCTCCTCATTTGTGAAGCTTCGTACTATTCTAACAGCCGCAATATTTTCCTGAGTTGTAAGATTCATCTCAGAGCTTCTTTTTCTGATAAGTGCAAAATTCTCCTTCGCATGCTTTTTGAAATTAAGCACTGCATACACCAGAATCGGCGTCAAAAGAAGTGGTATTATGATGAAATAAAAATTAACTCTGGCAAGGAGAATAATCGGCGTAAGAAGCATAAAAATTGCATCAATAAGGTACGGTACTCTATGCGCAAATAGCTCCTTGAACATTATGGTATCGCTGTTTGTTATCTGCAACAGCTCACCAGAGTTGTAGGCGCTAAGTGTATCTGAGTCCAGCTCCATAAGCTTTTTATATGACGCATAACGCAAATCCGTCTCGAGCTCCAGACCTATTTTTTCCTGAATCAGGTCTCTGATGTAAATCAGTATTATCCTGAGCAAAATCAATACCAAAAAGGTGATAGCCAACGCCCAGAAAAGCTGCATTGTGTGAACCTGTCCGAATCGTCCGGTCATGAGAAAGTCAAACTCGCCACAGCTTCCCTTCACATAAGGAGTCGACTTTATTACATAGTCGACCAGCATTCCTGCAACCATCGGCATCAAAAGCTCTGCATAGATACCCAGCAAGCTTAGAACCTCTGCAAATACCCCCCAGCCCATATTCTTTTTAAAATATATATAACCGAAACGTAATGTCTCCATGACTTCTCCCCAAATGGTGAAAAAACCGGATACCCTAAAAAGTGCATCCGGTTAAATAAAAATCGCTTTTAAACGTAGCAATTATTTGTCAGTTTTTGGCTCCACAATAGCAATGTGTACATCTGACAGCTGCTTTGGCTCTACAGTTGCAGGAGCGCCCATCATGACATCCATAGCGTTCTTGTTCATTGGGAACGGAATTATCTCTCTGATGCTCTCCTCACCGCAGATAAGCATAATCATACGGTCAACACCTGGTGCTATACCTGCATGTGGCGGTGCTCCATAACAGAACGCATTGTACATAGCCGGGAACTTAGCCTTAACATCTTCCTCTCCCAGTCCAACAAGCTCGAAAGCTTTAATCATAATCTCAGGGTTGTGGTTACGCACAGCACCTGACGAAAGCTCAACACCGTTGCATACCAAATCGTACTGGTAAGCAAGGATTGAAAGTGGATCCTGATTCATAAGAGCGTCCATACCGCCCTGTGGCATTGAGAATGGATTGTGACAGAATTCAAGCTCGCCGCTCTCCTCGCCAATCTCATACATTGGGAAATCAACAATCCAGCAGAACTCGTATGTATCCTTCTTCATATGACCCTCAGCTGCTGCTCCCATGAGCTTTCTAAGGCAGCCTGCAGTCTTCTGAGCTGCGAGAAGCTTGCCGGCAGTAAGACCTACAAAGTCTCCGTTCTTGAGGTCAAGCGCATCGATTACCTGCTGCTTTCTCTCCTGAAGGAACTTTGAAATGCCTCCTACAAACTCGCCATTCTCGTCAAGTCTGAACCAGAATGCTTTATTTCCTGTGGTCATCTCCACCTCAGCCATCATAGCATCAATCTGCTTGCGGGTACCGGTGTAGCCATCAGTCTTAATAGCCTTAACTACTACATCCTCTCCCTCAAATGGACCAAAACCGCATCCAGCCATTACAGCTGTAGCATCCTGAAGGGTAAGGTCAATTCTGAGATCCGGCTTATCGCTACCGTACTTATCCATAGCCTCAAGATAAGGAATACGTGCAAACGGAGGATTTGATGCGCTCTTGTATACGCCGTACTTTGCAAATACCTCAGGAAGCACCTGCTCTACTACTGCAAATACATCATCCTGAGATGCAAAAGACATCTCCATATCAAGCTGATAGAACTCACCCGGTGAGCGGTCAGCGCGGGCATCCTCATCTCTAAAGCAAGGAGCTATCTGGAAATATTTATCAAATCCTGCAGTCATTAGAATCTGTTTGAACTGCTGTGGTGCCTGTGGCAATGCATAAAACTTGCCCGGGTGATTGCGTGATGGTACAAGATAATCTCTTGCTCCCTCAGGTGATGAACAGGTAAGGATAGGGGTTGTAATCTCCAAAAATCCCAGCTCTGTCATTCTCTGGCGAAGCTCTGATACAATCTTGCTTCTCATTACAATACGGTCCTTAACTGCCGGATTGCGAAGATCAAGATAGCGATACTTAAGTCTGGTATTCTCATCAGCATCCTTTGACTGATTGATTTCAAATGGAAGGCTGTTGTAGATACATTTTCCAAGTACTTCGAGTGAATCTGGAACCACTTCGATTTCTCCTGTAGGCAGCTCCATATTCTTGCTTGAACGCTCACGTACTACTCCGGTAATTGATATCGTAGTCTCCTTGTTGAGCTCATCAACCTTAGCCATCATCTCCTCGGTCTCTACTACCAGCTGAGTAGTACCGTAGAAGTCACGAAGGATAACAAATCCCAGGTTCTTGCTGACCTTTCTGATATTCTCAAACCAACCTACAAGGGTTACTGTCTTGCCTGCATCTGCGAGCCTAAGCTCACCGCAATTGTGTGTTCTTGACTGTGTCATCATTTCATCCTCTGTTCTTTTATTTTGCAAAAAATTCCTTAAACTCAGTGTAGCCCTGCTCTGAAAGCTGGTCCTTCTGGAATTTCTTATTCTTATTCATGCGTACCACCAGCACCTGCTGACCATCTTCGCGAGCTTTTTTTGCATCGTTCATGATATCCACAAGCTTCTCTGCCGGGTATCCCTTTTCGATGAGGTACGCCACCTTGCTTCCGCTTCCCGGTATCTGGAAATTCTGTTCCATAAGCAATAATATAATACGCTCAAAACCTATTGAGAATCCACATGCCGGTACATCCTGCCCTGTGAATTTTCCAACCATCTTGTCGTAGCGTCCACCGCCGCCGCAGCTACCTCCGAACTCCGGGATGGCTATCTCAAATATTGTGCCAGTATAATATGACATTCCACGCACAAGCGTAGGATCAAATACCATTGCAAAATCTGCCACCTTAGCCGCATCTACTGTTGTGATAATCTGTGTCAGATTGTCATATATATCCTTGTCCAGATACTCACCCAACGTCTCAAGTACAAAGTCAAGTCCGTTAGCTGCGCCATTTAATCCTTCAAATACCGCCAGATACTTATCTACACTCGCTTTATCAAAGCCATTTTCTACAAGCTCTGCTGATACGCCATCTACGCCAATTTTATCCATCTTATCAAGGGTGATGAATACACTGTCATAGCTTTCCTCAGAAAATCCAGCATAAGCAGCCATTGCCTTGAGAAGTCGTCTGTCATTGATTCTTATCTCAAATCCCTTAAATCCAAGCTTGCCAAGTGTTGTGGTAGTAGCCAAAATAAGCTCTATCTCAGCAAGGTTCCCCGGCTCCCCCAGTATGTCAATATCGCACTGCATGAACTGACGATATCTGCCTCGCTGGGGCCTGTCTGCTCTCCATACGCTTCCCATCTGAAGTGCCTTAAATGGTGACGGAAGGTCGTTGGCATTATTCGAATAATACCTTACAAGCGGAACAGTCAGATCATATCTAAGACCCATATCCACAAGATCTGCTTCGCTCTCGGCTGTATCAAGCTGAAGCTTCTCACCGCGCTTAAGTACTTTAAATATCAGCTTCTCATTATCGCCACCCTGCTTTGACAGGAGGTTTCCGATGTCCTCGAGTGCCGGTGTCTCAATCTGGGTAAACCCAAATGCTGAATAGGTCTCCCTTATCACCTGCTGCACATAATTTCTAATCTCCATCTCGCGGGGAAGGATATCCTTCATTCCGTTGACAGGTTTCTTCTTCAACGCCATATCTATCTCCTCTTATTATTACACAATCAAAATTCTACCTATTATAGCCGAAAATAGCTCCACTGGCAACACTCGTCAGCTACCATATTCCCAATAGCATATCGCTACATTTTTCTAACTTTCAGATAGAAAAGAAATGCCAAAAGTCCATAAAGAGCTATGAAAATCAGCTGAACCTGCCATACCGGCATTATCAGACCAAGTGCTACTGCTCCTACCATGCCTATAAGGCTCACAACCATATTCACAAGCAGATAAACGGCTACATTGGCGCCCTGCTTTACCACTTCAACCTCATTTTCCCATTCGAGCTTTACGTACTTAAGTCCGCACACCATACCAAATGTAGTGGAAAAAAGCATCTGAACGGTGATAAGTACTAACGATGTTATCCAGTCTGCAGCATTGCTCTTAAAGGAAGCCATCATAAGAATGGTCCCTGCCAGTGCAAACGGCATTCCAAGCAGGATATTAAACAGCATTTTGCCCTTGTATATAGTCATTTTTTCAATAGGCATAGTCTGCATAATCCATGCATTCTTTCCTTCAAGAGATGGCGTGACACAGGTGGTGGCCAGCATACCAAGGAAGAAATAAACCAGAAATGGCAGCGCTGGCACTACAACATTCGGGTCAAACGGAGCGTTGTTCGTCATAACCGCCACAATTTTGTCTCCGCCTATCACGACAAATGCCAAGCCTACAATCAGAGTGAGAACATGTCCCATTCCTACATTTACAAGGTAAGGCACACTTCCAAAAAATCTCCTGAGTTCTTTATAAGCAATGCTCATAGAGATACTCTTACGCTTGAATGAGACCTCCCCCCTAGTGCGACGAACCTCGTGTGACGCAAGTCTGGTATTAATCTCTCTGTATTTTTGGGCTACAAAGGTATAAAAGCCTACGAAAAGAAGAATTGCAACAGCCACGAGAAGCATCATTGAGCTCACACGATGGTCAATAACAGCCTCCTTGAACCAGCTGATTGGCAGATAGTATTTTCCTGCACCGTTTGAAGCGCTTGAGATCTGGCTCACCATCGAGTACTCTGAGTCTTCCATAGTGTTCCTCACTATCGCCTCTATCAGGAATCTGCTGAAAAAGCAAGCGATACAAAATGCCATAAGGAAAATGGCCTGCAACGCCTTTCTAATCCTGGCTCCACTTCCGATGCTTGTAATCAGTGCATCAATTGCCGCCGCAAGTATTGTCGGTATAAGCAACACCGGCACTGACATAATAAGCCATAACGGATACACATAAACCGGTGGATGAACAGCTATTCCATATCCAATGAGCATTGATACCACCAGACTTCCCGGCATTCCTATACTCTTTATGAACATATACATGAATTTGCAGGATACTACTGTCTTTACCTCAAAAGGCATGGACATAAGCATGTCATACTCTTTGAATGCAAAAAGATATCCGTTGCTCTTCATCAACGTAAATATGAAAGCGATGGCGCTGACTGCCATTGCACATAGCGCAGGCACCTCGTCTCCCATGCCTATCACGCCCATCATCCCCGCTTGGAATGCACCTATTACTATTATAAGAAAATATACAAGTCCAAAGCCCACCATTCCGCCGATTGTCTGGCTTTTGCGTTTCTTGTCAGTGCAGTGTTTGAGGAGATTCCTGTTACTGGTAGACAAGAGCATGGTGCGAAGGAGCAAATATGTCTTATTGTTCTGCATTTGCAACCTCCATAAATACATCCTCTAGCGACTGATCACCAATCAATTCATCCATGGTACCGCTTGCCACAAGACATCCCTTCTTTATGATTGCTATTCTATCGCAGAGCTTTTCCGCCACATCCAAAACGTGGGTCGAAAAGAAAATTGCTGTGCCACTCTCACACATTTCATGCATGATAGACTTAAGTACAAATGCAGCCTTAGGGTCGAGGCCTACAAAAGGCTCATCCAGAATCAATAGCTTAGGCTCATGTATTATTGCGCCTATTATTGCCACCTTCTGCTTCATTCCATGAGAGTAAGATGCAATTTGAGACTGTAAGTCATCATAGATTTCAAACATATCCGCATATTTCTTAATGCGAGACTGCCTATCCTCCTCCGACACCTCATATACATCCGCTACAAAGTTGAGGTACTGAAGTCCTGTAAGGTTTTCATATAAATCCGGATTATCAGGAATGTATGCCATTATCTTCTTACATTCCATAGGCTCGTCCTTAACAGAATGGCCCGCCACCGTAATCTCGCCCTGCGCACTCTTTTCTCCGATTGCAAGAAGGCCAGTAATCAATCTGATTAACGTGGTCTTACCAGCGCCATTATGTCCTATTATTCCAAATATAGATCCAACCGGCACATGAAGACTCACGTCATTAAGAGCTTTCTTTTCTCCATACATTTTGCTTACATTTTTTATATCAAGCATGTCATACCCTTTCTACTCCAGAAAATATGTCGAATTTTTTCAATGTTATTCGCAAGCTTCCGGAAGTGAACCCACCGTAACATTGTCCACTAAACTGCTTAAAAAAAACCTACAGGCGCATAAAAACAATGTGCATGCAGGTCAAAAGCAAGGTACGGGAATCGAACCCGCCTCCTCGGCTTGGGAAGCCGATATACTACCGATGTACTAACCTTGCAAAATCGAAGCGTCACAGCAAACGTAACGCTTCGGATTCACTATCATACTAGAACCGAACCTAGTTATTATATGCCTATATTTAACATATAGCAACTGATTAGCTAGGTATTCTAGAACTTTATTACCTTCGGTGCTTCAGAAAATGAAGAAAACGTAGCTGTAGCATCTTCTAAGTACAGAACCTCTGTATTGTCATCTTCAGCAGAGTACATCGCCTGAAGGCTCGGATAGCTGTCGAGCATATGCTTCTTAGCCTCTATCCTGTCATCTCTAACTAGTTTTCCAGCAATGCGAAGCCACTTTCCACCCGCAAAAGCACAAATCTCCACTTTAGGATTGGCTTGTATCTGCTTTGATACCTCTTTGACTTTTCCAGTCTGGATATAAATCCTGTTCTCGAATAAGTCAACTGTACCAAACGGTCTAACTCTTGGCTGATCACCTTCTACTGTCGCCAAATAATAGGTTCCACACTCTTTCAAAAAATCATACACTTCCTGCATCGTTCATTCCTCCTTAAAGCAATAATACATTGTAAATGTATGAAATAGTCCTGTAATACTCATTAGGAATATTTCCACAATTGCGCCGCTTCAATGCTCTTCGCAATCCGCTTAGCTACCTGATTCATTGTAACACAATTTCGTCGTGAAACTTCAACAAATCTATATTTGTCTTGATTTTTAGAACGTATGTTTGTATAATGTTTCTCGAGGTGAACATATGTTTGAATTATGTAACGAATTATCGCTAAATGAAAAGTTAGAAATACTCAGTGATGCAGCCAAATACGATGTCGCCTGCACCAGCAGTGGCGTAGATAGACGCGGTCAAAAGGGGATGCTCGGCAATTCATGCGCCGCGGGTGTGTGTCATACGTTCACTCCTGATGGCAGGTGTGTATCTCTTTTGAAGATACTAATGACCAATCACTGCGAATATGATTGTACGTATTGCAAAAACAGAAAAAGCAATGACATCCCACGCGCCACATTCTCTCCAGATGAGATCTGCCAGCTCACAATAGAGTTTTATAAGCGCAACTACATAGAGGGGCTTTTCTTAAGCTCTGGAATAATCCAAAATCCAACTTATACTATGGAGCGCATGTGTGAGGCACTAAGGAAACTTCGCACCGAATATCACTTCAACGGCTATATTCACGTCAAGGCAATCCCCGGTGCGTCTCAGGAACTATTATATTCCGCTGGTCTACTGGCAGATCGAATAAGCATAAATATGGAGCTGCCCACTGAATCCAGTCTGTCGAAGCTCGCCCCCAACAAGACGATGCGCGGTATTATCAAGCCTATGAATCAGATATCAGAGACTATCGTCAAGCATCGCATCGCCATAGGCAAGGCTCCTCGCATGGAGCGCGCCGGAATCAATCAAAAGCTCACCGCCAGTATATGGGGCAATCCTCAGGAGCGAATCGAGGGTGGAAGTGCCTTATTACTTCCAGCTGAGAAAAAAGATGCTAGCCTACAGCGCCCATTCGCCTCGGCTGGCCAAAGTACTCAAATGATAATTGGTGCTACAGACGAGACTGATCTGGAGCTTATTCGCACTACTCAGAGTCTATATCAGTCATTTGACCTAAAACGCGTTTTTTATTCTGGATATATTCCTATAAATAATGACATCAATCTCCCTGATATCGACACTCCTGTCCCCATGCTTCGCGAGCACCGACTCTATCAGGCTGATTGGCTTATGCGATACTATGGCTTTTTCGCAGAAGAGCTCTTATCAGAAAAAAATCCATTTTTTGATGAGCAGCTAGACCCCAAATGCTTCTGGGCTCTCCAGCACCTGGACAAATTCCCTGTAGAAATCAACAAGGCTCCTGCGGAGTTACTGGTTAAAGTACCTGGTATTGGCCCTACAGGTGTGAAAAAAATACTTGCTGCCAGGCGCTTTGGAAGTGTCAATTTTGAGATGCTTAAAAAAATGCACATTGTGCTAAAACGAGCCCAGTATTTCATAACATGCAACGGACGTATGCTCTATCCCATTCCAATAAAAGAGAGCTTTATACGCGGACAGCTCACCGATTTAGAGCGTGTCGAGGTAGCCCAGATACAAGGCAAGACTGTCGAATACAAGCAGATGAACCTGTTTACTGACTTTAATGTAGCCCACGGAGGTTAAAATGTATTATTACACCTGTGCTCCAACAATAGAGGCGATGCTTAGCTGCATTTACGTTGCTTGGAGCAGCAAGCGAGGACATCAGAATATCAAGCTCCTGTTAGAGCCTGTATCTCAGTACACTCTTTTTGACGAGTACATCCATGTAGATGCCAGTGAGCGCATGGTCGAAAGTGTAATGGATGCTGTCAACCATAAAATATCACCTTACTTCTACCACCAGCTGATGTATACAGCAATGGCATATGAAGAGGATGCTCTCGATAACATCTTTCACTGTATGATTCTAGGCTTTGCACTAGGCCCCAGCACTTTAGATATGTTCCAATACCGCGACGTAATGCGGCACCAGGAGATAGCCCATCGACTGGGCAACGAGGTCTGCCGCTTCAAAGAGTTCGCAAGGTTTCACCAGATAGGAAGCGCATACGTGGCTCACATAGAGCCCCGAAGCCGCATAATACCAGCACTTGGCCCCATATTTGAAGACCGTATGCCCTCAGAGCACTGGATGATCATTGATGACATTCATCGCGAGGCTGTAATTCATCCCAAGGATGATGATTTCTACATAAAGCAGCTTTCTGATCAGGAGTTCATCCGTCTGTTGGACACCGAAAATGAGAATGACGACTACACAGATATGTGGCGCACCTTTTTCCATGCGATCACGATCCAGCAGCGAGCTAATTACCGCTGTCAGCGTAGCCACTTTCCAATCATGTACCGCGATCATGCTGTGGAATTCCAATAAAAACCGACCTCACCAGCTCAAGCTTTGTGAGGTCGGTATGTCCCGAAAGTAGATACTGAGAGCTTACTCTTCGCTCTCTTTCTTCTCGTCCTTATTTTCGTTCTTCCCCTTATAAAAGCTAATTGAGAAGAAATTTCCTACGGCAACAAGCATAAGTCCAATTGCTACAAGCTTTGAATTGTGCTCACCGAAAATACATACAGCGAATATTACCAACGCTATAGCATTGCAGACAATACTAATAATTCTTAACACCTTTTCCTTTTCCATTATTCCCTTTTCCTTTTTATTGATATTTGCTAGTGCCTCTTACTCATAAACAATTGTTACTTTGAAATTAGATTTTTTGTAAGCATTTTCAAGAAAAGCGGCTGCAAAACAACGATCACTACGTATCCAACCACGAAGCATAAAACTAATGATCCAGGCAGGACCTTGGATACCGGTGGCACCGCCCCTGCAGGCGCATGCTTTGCAGCATTCCCCAACATAACTACCACCATTATTACAGTTATAAGAGGGGTATATATGAGGTCTGATATTAATCCGCTTAGCAAATTCCCCTTAAGGCTACGTGGGTCCGCCTTGCATTTGCCG
>JAZLKM010000043.1:0-23642 GCA_045597645.1 Lachnospiraceae bacterium
CGCGCTCCTTCCACATCATTCGTAAGGCTGTCGCCAAGCATCACTGCCCTTGTCTTATCAATTTCATACTTTTCCACAAGCATTTCAAAAAAAGCTGTATCTGGTTTCATACACCAATTGTCACTGGAAATCATGATGCCATCTAGCAGCTTATCAAGCCCTAGAATTTCAATTTCCGGCATGGTGTATGATCTTTGCGCATTGCTCAGAAGATACAACTTCTTCCCCTCAGCCCTTCTGTTTTTTAGAAAATCTTCCACGCCCGGAAAAAGTCTAAAATAATCTCTTGATGCCACCCGAAAAGCATAGGAAAGTTCGGTCAAAATCTCATCCGGAAGTACTCCATTTCCATACTTCTCTAGCAAGTCCCTATACACCTCAATAATGTCGATCTCCGGCACCTTATACTTTCCTTTCGCGAGCTCTCGCTCGCGGTTTGCGCGGTCCATGTCAAAAAATTCTCTTCTCATTTTATAGTACACTGGGTGTTTGATATCATGTGCATCCAGCCACCTGCACCACTTTTTCCAGGTCTGCGCAGCCTGCTCATCCGTGTGTACGTCGATTAAGGTACCATATAAATCGAAAATGAAAACATCATAATCAAGCGTCATTTATATCCCTGCCTCTCCTGTCGGATATTATGTCTCCAATCCCAGCCATGTAACATCCGATTTATTTGAGTATAGGGTATATTATGCGGCACTTCAATCCTGATTATCCAGCTACTAGTACTACTTCCATAATTATTTTCGTAGATAACTCCACCGCAAGCATTACCTACTTGCTGCTCCATTTCAGCTCCAGTAGGTAACTCCTCCGCAAGCATTACCTACTTGCCGCTCCACCTCGTATCTAGTAGGTAGCTCCTCCGCCACAATTACCTACTATTCGCGCTATCTCAGCCCCAGTAGGTAGCTCCTCCGCCACAATTACCTACTATTTTCACTTCTCCGAATCTAGTAGTTAACTCCACCGCCACAATTGCCTACTATTTCCACTTCTTCGAATCTTGTAGGTAGCTCCTCTGCAAGCATTACCTACGATTTGCGCTATCTCAGCTCCAGTAGGTAACCCCTCCGTAAGCATTACCTACCATTTGCACTATCTCAGTTCCAGTAGGTGGCTCCACCGTAATCATTACCTACAATTTTCACTTTCTCAGCCCCAGTAGGTAGCACCTCCGCCACAATTACCTACTATTTCCACTTCTCCGAATCTAGTAGGTAGCTCCTCCGCAAGCATTACCTACCATTTTCACTTTCTCAGCCCCAGTAGGTAACTCCTCCGCCTCAATTACCTACTATTTCCACTTCTCAAATCTAGTAGGTAACTCCTCTGCAAGCACTACCTACAGACAGCTACACCTCGCATTTAGTAGGTAGCTCCACCTCAAGCATTACCTACCATTTGCACTATCTCAGCTCCAGTAGGTAACTCCCCCGCAAGCATTACCTACCATTTGCACTATCTCAGCTCCAGCAGGTAACTCCCCCGACTCAACTACCTACTATTTACGCTATCTCAGCCCCAGTAGATAACTCCACCTCAAGCATTACCTACCATTTGCACTATCTCAGCTCCAGTAGTTAACTCCTCCGCCACAATTACCTACTTGCTGCTCCACCTCGTATCTGGTAGGTCTCGTGAGTCACATAACAAGAAGGGCTACGACCTCAGTCGTAGCCCCCTTATAAGCTATTATTAAGTTTCAACTTTATTCGCAATCCGCTTCGCTACTTGCTCATAAGCAATTGCTGCTTCACAGCGGAATATCCTACCTCTTGCCCTTGTCATAAGGGATACCCTCTGCCTTTGGTGCTCTTGAGTTCTTAGACGTGAACGCAAGAATGACGAGGGATGCGATGTATGGCATCATGCTATAGATGTTGTGTGACCAGCCCAGGCTTGCAATGATGGTCGAGTCTGCGATGTTAGCCAGCGACTTGAATACTGCGAAGAATACAGCAGCTGCTGCAATCTTGTACGGCTTCCACTGACCGAAGATCATAACAGCCAGTGCCAGGAATCCTGCACCAGCTACTCCGACCTCGAAGTTCCATACCTGTACAGCCGGAACGATGTAAGCAAATCCTCCAAGGCCGCCCAGCGCTCCAGATATCATTACGCCAATGTAGCGCTGCTTGTATACGTTGATGCCTACAGAGTCAGCTGCCTGAGGATGCTCGCCGCACGCACGCAGCTGAAGTCCCCACTTAGTCTTGAATAGAAACAGGTAACTAACCACTAGAATGACGATTCCAATGATCAGGAAAATATTAATGGTAAACGGTCCAATCTTGTAGATAAATGCTGCATTACTATATGTAATCTTGGCTGATGCAGCACCGTTACCTGAAGCTGCCGAGTTGTTAAATGCTTTCGTGATAACTATAGCCACCGCCGCTGCAAACATATTAAGTGCAGTACCACCTATGGTCTGATCTGCCTTGAGGTTGATAGCGGAAAAAGCCAACAGTAGTGAGTAGATAATGCCCGCTATCACACTGGACAAAACTGACAGTACTACCACAAGACCTGCCGGAAGAATATCTCCTGTAAGTGACAGCACGAACACACCTGCCAGGCCACCAATTGCCATAATTCCTTCCAGCGCAATATTGATAACACCGCTTCGCTCAGAGAACATACCACCGAGAGCAACCAGCATCATAACTACAGCATAGAGTAAAGTGTATTTGATAAGTAGAAACATTACTGGTCACCTCCCTTCTCTTCCTTTGCAGCCTTCTTTTTCTTAATTATATTAACTGCGATTTCCTTAAACAGCATTACGAATGCACACAGGTAAATGATAACCGAAATGATAACATCCGCAATCTCCGGCTGGAAATATTTGGTCGGCAGATACGCACCACCTACCGAAATATGTGCGATGAAGATTGCTGCAAAAATAACTCCTATCGGATTGCTGGTCGCAAGCAGTGCAACCGGAATACCGTTGAAGCCTACAGCAGGAAGTGCCGTAGCTATCTGTGGGTTCCACTCACCAGATCCTGACAGGTAGTACAGACCTGCGCCTATACCCGCCATGGCTCCAGCGATTGTCATTGACAGGATAATATTCCTCTTGGCATTTACACCTGCATACTTAGCACCATCACGATTAAATCCGCAGGCCTTAAGTTCATATCCGAACGTGGTCTTGTTCAGAATGATATAAATCACAATGGCAATGATAATCGCTATGAAAATACCAATCGTAGTCGAGCTGGTCTTGAATAAAGCATTCAGTCCCAGATCCGGAATCATTGACTTAGGCGATACTGACGAGAGCTTATAGGTTCTGGTCGTGGTCTGATCATAAAAAGCTCCGCCAAAGCCAGTGTACAGCAGTTCATTTACCAGATAGAGACCTATCCAGTTAAGCATTATAGAAGTAATAACTTCATTCACATTGAAAAATGCTTTGAAAATGCCAGGTATTGCTCCCCACAGTGCTCCGCAAAGCATCGCGCCAATCAGGCATATCCACCAAGGCAGCTGCAGGTAGAGTGCGCAAAACAGCGCTCCAAATACGCCCACAGTGTACTGACCAGCCGCTCCTATGTTGAAAAGTCCTGTCTTAAATGCAAAAGCAACCGAAAGACCTGTCATAATAAGCGGTGCAGAGTTGGCTATTACGCTACCAAGGCTCTTAGGTGCCAGATAGAAACCTCCTGCCAGTATTCTGGAAAAGCCCTCAAATGCGTGGGCTGGATTTATGCAAAGAAGAATGATAAGGCCAACAAAAAGCCCAATCACTATGCATGCCATTGCCGTGCCTATCGAAAGCAGGGCGTTTCTCTTATTTTCACTCATATCCCTACTCCTCCTAGACCTCTGCAGGCACTTCGTCACGCTTTGCTCCTGCCATATACAAACCTAACTCCTCGACAGTAATCTTCTTTGGATCAAGCTGTCCTACCAGCTCTCCCTCGTACATTACGAGGATTCTGTCTGATACATCCATTACCTCATCAAGCTCAAGGGATACTAAAAGCACTGCCTTGCCCTTATCTCGCTGAGCCACAAGCTGCTTATGCACATACTCGATAGCTCCGACATCAAGTCCTCTTGTGGGCTGTACTGCCACCAGCAGGTCCGGATCCTTGTCTATCTCCCTGGCGATGATTGCTTTTTGCTGATTACCACCAGACATGCTGCGTGTCACCGTAATTGGTCCCTGGCCGCTTCTTACATCATACTGCTCTATAAGTCTCTCAGCGTAGCTTCTGACAGCCTTATCCTTTATAAAGCCCGCCTTTTGGAATTCGGTATCCCAGTACCTTTGCAGTACTAGATTCTGTTCAAGTGTATAATCCAGAATCAAGCCATGCTTATGTCTGTCCTCAGGAATGTGACTCATTCCCATCTTTGATTTTTCTCTAATCGTAGCCTTGGTAATATCCTGACCCTTGAAGGTAATTTTACCTGCGCTCATCTTTTCAAGACCAGTAAGTGCCTGTACAAACTCAGTCTGTCCATTGCCATCGATACCAGCGATGCATACTATCTCTCCTGCTCTAACATTGAAAGATACATTCTTGACTGCATCATTGGAGCTCATCTTGCTAGGTACTGTCATCCCCTCTATCTTAAGCACGGTCTCCGCTGGTTTCATCTCATCTTTGTCGACACTGAAATTAACGTTTCTGCCTACCATCATTCTTGAAAGCTCTTCCTTTGTGGTATTTGCAGTCTCAACCGTGCCGATGTATTTTCCCTTTCGAAGAATCGTGCATCTGTCAGATACAGCCATAATCTCGTTGAGCTTGTGCGTAATAAAGAGAATTGACTTGCCCTCAGCGGCCAGATTCTTCATTATCTTCATTAGCTCTTCAATCTCCTGCGGAGTAAGCACTGCAGTCGGCTCATCAAAAATGAGAATCTCATTCTCTCTGTAGAGCATCTTCAGAATCTCTGTACGCTGCTGCATACCTACTGTAACATCTGAAATCATAGCATCCGGATCTACTGCAAGGCCGTACTTATTACTAAGCTCAAGTACCTTTGCCCTAGCCCCCTTCTTCTCAAGAAATAGTCCATTGGTAGGCTCAACACCCAGGATGATATTGTCCAATACAGAAAAGCACTCAACCAGCTTAAAATGCTGATGCACCATACCGATATTAAGCGCGTTCGCATCGTTGGGATTGTTAATCTCAACCACTTCTCCGTTCTTTTTAATCTGTCCGCTGGTAGGCTGATACAGTCCAAAAAGAATACTCATAAGTGTGGACTTACCTGCTCCGTTTTCCCCCAGGAGCGCATGGATTTCTCCCTTTTTCAGCTGCAAAGTGATGTTATCATTTGCTCTGATGCCAGGAAAATCCTTGGTAATATTTAGCATCTCTATTACGTATTCGTTTTCCATATGTCCCCCTATAAAAATTACTTATGAAAAAACTCAGCGTCTAAGTTTTTTCATAAATAAGAAAAGGGAAGAGACTATTGCATCTCTTCCCTTTCCAAAAATCTTCAGAGATTACTGTACAAAATCTACAGTTACGTGTGCGCTGGTTACGTTAGCTGCATCTGAAGGATCAACGTCGATAGCGTTGCTGATCTTGATTGAGCCATCCTTGATACCGTTAAGTACGCCTTCGTACTCATCCTTTGTGAAGGTATCGAAGCACCATGATGAATCAGCGGTAGGAAGTCCAATGTAATCACCCTGGGTAAGACCAAGCTGCTGAGACTTGCCACCGATGGTATCCCACTTTCCAGTGTGATATGCATCAAGTGCATCGTATACTGCTGCGTGAAGACCCTTCATAGCTGAAGTTACGCAGGTATCGCCGATGATTGGCTTCTGGTCAACGTCTACACCGATAACCTTGCCGCCGTACTCATTAGCAGCCTCGTTAGCTGAGGTGTAGATACCACCACCGCAAGCGAATACGATCTGAGTGCCATCTGAGTACCAGCCTTCCATACGAGCGGTGATGTTCTCATCGCCGTAGAACTGGCCACCATAGTAGTACTTGATGTTAACGTCTACACCCATCTCCTCTGCTGCTGCAGAAGCACCCTGGATGTATCCATAACCGTAACGGATAACTGCAGGAACTGCGATACCGCCAAGGAATCCAAGGTCAGTATAGCCATCCTTAACTGCTGCATAACCTGCAAGGTATCCAGCCTGCTCCTCCTGGAATGAGCAGATGTATACGTTGTTGGTGATGCCCTTTGACTCACCTGCAAGGTTTACAATATCGAACTCGGTAACATCAACTGCGATGAACTTAACATCTGGATGAGTCTCCTCAACCTCTGCAATTGCAACACCGAAGAGGTAACCTGGCATTACTACAACAGTAGCGCCATCCTTGATAGCTGACTCGATAGCGTTGATACGCTCGTCATCAGTATCATCTGCCGGCTTGTAGTACTCATACTCGATACCCTTGTCCTCGCCGTAAGCGATACAGGTCTCCCAAGTAATCTGGTTGAATGACTCGTCAGTGATATCACCAGAGTCAGTAACCATAGCGATTCTCTCCTTGCCTGATCCGCCATTAGCGCCACAGCCAGCGAGAAGACCGCCAACCATAGACACTGCAAGCAGTACGCCTAAAATTCTTTTCTTCATTACTTTTTCCTCCTAAATTTACTCCAACCACTATATGTTGGGGTTCGTGACTAAAAATATAGCCCAAAACCACAATTTTTTCAATATGTATTTTGAAAAAACCAACATTACCATAGCGATATTTTCGATTATATCAAAATATGTTCTTTTCGCATTACTTTTTTTGCGAAAAATACTCCGAAAATATAGTAACTTTTCTAACATTTTTCGGTAATATTCGAAAAGAAAAACCTTTCACCTTATGCTATCATTATTTAAAATGTGAACACTAAGGGCTTTTTGCCATATGAAAGGGGTTTTAAATGAACACATATTTAGGAATTGAGCTGGGCTCAACCAGAATCAAAGCTGTATCAATCGATGCAGACACCTTTGCTCCTGCTTCTTCAGGTGACTACACCTGGAAAAGCTCATACGAGAACGGAATCTGGACTTACTCACTTGACGAAGTGTGGAAGGGCTTAAAGCAGGCCGTAAGCGGGCTTGAGAATGCCGACACCATCAAGGGCATGGGCGTATCAGCAATGATGCACGGCTATCTGGCTTTCGACAAGGACTGGAATCTTCTCGTTCCTTTCCGCACCTGGCAAAATACCATCACCGGAGAGGCTGCAGACAAGCTTACTGCTGAGTTTAATTTTAACGTGCCACAGCGCTGGAGTATCTCTCACCTCTATCAGGCTGTATTAAATAAAGAAGAGCATCTGTCAAAGCTTGCACATATTACTACACTTGCAGGCTATGTACACTACATGCTTACCGGTGTCAACGCACTGGGCGTAGGCGAAGCATCTGGTATGTTCCCTATTGATTCTGACAAGCTTGACTATGACGAGACCATGCTTTGCAAGTTCGAAAAGCTCATGGAAAGCGAAGGCTATGACTGGTCTATCCGCGACGTACTTCCAAAGGTACTTGTAGCAGGTGACAACGCTGGTACCCTCACTGCAGAGGGTGCTGCTCTTCTCGACAATAAGCTTGCCGCTGGTATTCCGTTCGCTCCAGCTGAGGGTGATGCCGGAACAGGTATGACTGCTACTAACGCCGTAGCTCCCAGAACAGGAAATGTATCAGCAGGTACTTCTATCTTCTCAATGGTCGTTTTGGAAAAGCCTCTCTCAAAGGTATATTCAGAGCTCGACCTTGTAACCACTCCTTCTGGAAAGCCAGTTGCGATGGTTCACTGCAACAACTGCACCAATGATATGAATGCATGGGTTAAGGTACTTAACGAGACCATCGAGCTCTTCGGCGGTAGCGTATCTACTGGTGATCTGTACACCAAGCTTTATCAGAAGTCACTTGAGGGCGAGCCGGACTGCGGCGATGTCCTTGTATACAACTATATGGCAGGTGAGGGCGTAACTCATATGGACGAAGGCCGTCCAATGGTTCTCCGCAAGCCTGACAGCAACTTTACTCTTGCCAACTTCCTCAGAGCACAGCTCTACTCTACCATGTCTACTCTTAAGATAGGTATGGACCTTCTTGCAGCCGAGGGTGTAGCAATTGACTCACTCACCGGACACGGTGGTTTGTTCAAGACCCCAATCGTAGGTCAGAAGTATATGGCGGGTGCTACCAACGCTCCTATCACCTGTATGGAGACTGCCGGTGAAGGTGGCCCTTACGGAATGGCACTTCTTGCTGCATACGCTTGCATGAAGAACGACGGTGAGTCACTCGAGGATTTCTTGTCAAATCGCATATTCGCAAGTGCAAATGGAACCACAATGCAGCCAGATGAAGCTGATGTAGAGGGATTCAACAGGTTCCTTGCAGGCTACAAGTCAGCTCTTGAAGCAGAACGCAAAGCAGCAGAGACTTTTTAGGGACGGTCCTAATGCCACGCTCATTGTTAAACAAAAGGCTTCGGAAAGTATCCGAAGCCTTTTTAGTAGGAAGAATTTTACTTATATATATGCATTTTATGCGTTATCTTTCCGCACTAATTTTCTGCAGATAATTATGCAGAAATCTTGTTGAGCGATACCCTCTTCTCCTGGAGATCTTCTTTGAGCTCAGGTATTGTCATTGTCTTTTTTACGGTGACAGTCATTCCAAGCGGGTTAGTGTAAGATACTTTTACTTTCTTTGCGTTTCCTGAATTCATTGTTTTCATTTCCATATCCTCTTTCTATCTACCGGGACTTTTTCTTTCTTTAACGTTGACCCGGTTCCGTTTTACGAATATAATAATAACGCTAGAAATCAATTTGAAATATCCATTTTCGCCCCAAAAATATAAGAATATCTTCAAGGAGAACGATATTATGATAGAATCGCAAGATTTATTTATTCCAAGAGACAACAAATCACAGGAGATTTCATATAACAATCCTCTGTTCTACTGCTTCGCACACAAGAACTTTTATTCCTCTGATGTGACATGCAATATTCCAGAACACTGGCATGAGGAGATGGAGCTCCTATATGTATCAGATGGTGAGATGGAATACAGTGTCAACGGTCATCGCATGATTCTACACGGCGGTGAAGGGATCTTTATTCCTCCAAGGCGTATTCATTCTAATCGTTCTCCCAGAGGTTCTTCCTGTGCATTTTACTGTCTGATTCTGCACCCATCATATCTGTGCGTGTCGCCATATATTGAGAAAAGATTTGTATCTCCGCTACTAGGTCCCGCTTCTTTTGATTATCTCCTGCTGGGTTCAAATGACTGGACTCGTGAAATCATCGACCATATGCTACTCTCTTTTGACAGCATTCACTCAGAGGAATTTGAACTTTCAGTAATGAAATTTGCTTTTCATTTTATGGAGATACTCTCCCGAAATATCAAAGACAACTCTCCCGCTGAGCACGTCACCGGACAGTATGTAACCACCTTTAAACAGATGCTTACATATATTACAGAGCACTATATGGAAAAAATATCATTGGAGGATATAGCTGACGCAGGAAGTGTCGGCAAGACTCTCTGTGCGAAGATATTCAGAAAATTCACCGACAAGACTCCCGGTGACTATTTGATACATTATAGAATAACTCAGAGCATGAAGCTGCTCACAGACAGTGAGCTTAGCATCACCGATATTGCATATGCGACCGGATTTAACAGTGCCAGCCACTACACGAAGACTTTCCGTGAGCTCATCGGCTGCACTCCTAACAAATACAAGAGCGAGCCGCAGAGCACATCTGCATTTGCCAATCACTACTAACAAAAAGACCATGCTAAGCATGGTCTTTTACTTCACAGCCTCTATATAATCTTGAGCGAAACCATATTCATAACGCTCATACGGTACATTCCTGCACTATCTTAATTAGCTTTTTTCCTTACCACCTGTGATGGATACTTCTTGCAGATTGCATCGAGGAACTCCTCTGTAAGCTCCATCTTGAATAAGCAGGTATCAGCCTTTACCTTGCATACCAGCTCGTACACTTCTGCCTCAGGGTCTGTTGAATATGTCTTCTTTACTTTAATATTCTTGTCATTTTCGTATTTGTATATACCGCGGTCTCCAGCTGGTGCCAGCATCATAATATCGCCCATATTTACATTGAGAATGTTCTTGCGTCGAGCTTTATTTTTTATCTTGGCAATACGGATATCTCCATCATAGTAAGTGTACTCATACTCAGTAAGTCTGTAAGCTCTCACCTTGAGGTATCCGGCCAGAAACAGTACAAATGGGATAGCAAAAATCAAAGCTCCCGATGCTGCGCCTCCCATAAGGCCTCCCATCAAAGAAAAAAGTGCCATAATTCCATCTACAATGGTAAACACTAGAAGCAAAATCTCTACCGCCTTCTTTGTAGTGGTCATATAAGGCTTAACTACTATAAGTTTTTCACGATCGTACATTTCATTTCTCCTTGAATATTTTTCAGTGGAAATAATACCTTCTCATTACCACTAAATACACATTAATTAGATGCTCATCTCTCTTGACTGCTGCTAAATATACTTCGTCCAGACGCTCATCTCGCCTGCTGCCCTGTTGCCCCAGTTTGCATATGGTACAAATGTAAGCTCAGCATCTGTAAATTTCGGTGGCATCACGCCATACAGAGACTTTCCGAATCCATCCACATCAAGTCTGCGTCCTGAAACAGAGACCTTAACCACACCTCCATAGAGGCTCTCATCAAACTCCTCTATAAGCTTTGCACTACTGTCAATGAAAAGAGCACTTAAATCCTCTCCATTGTCAGCCTGCTCGAGGCAGTATACTACCGGTCCTTTTACGATGGCACACTTGCCGTTGTTAGCTCTAACAAGCGGGTTCGCATACACAATCTCTGCCGGCATATCAAAGGTAAGCTCTACGTTTGCCTGCGGAAGGTCGAGATTGATAACAGCGTAGCCATTCTCAACTGTAAACTCATCTAACGCTGCCGAGCCATTATAAGATATTTTCGGCTCCTTAGCATATCCCGGCACGCGTAACCTTAGGCATCCAGCAAGATTCGTTCCATCCGCCGCCTTCAAGTTAACTGATACATTTCCCTTCCACGGAAAATCTGTCTTTATCTCGAGAGTAGCCTTCGTATTGCCTACGTTAACTTCATACGTACCTGCCACGAACATATTCACATAGATGCCGTCGTCTCCCTCCAAAATAGCATATTCCGGAAGTGATGCCAAAGTCCTGGCAATATTTGGCGGGCAGCATGCGCAGCCAAACCACTTCTGACGGATGGGCTTAATATGCTGTCTATCTGTCCTTGGCATGCAGTTATCCGGCCACACCTCAAGAGGATTCACATAGAAAAAGCTCTTGCCATCCATAGCAATACCAGAGAGAACTGTATTCATAAGAGCTCGCTCCATAGTATCTGCGTACTTTGCATTTCCAGTAGCCTGTATCATTCGTCTGGAAAACATAGCCAAAGCAATTGACGCACAACTCTCCGAATAGTTGGTATCATTAGGCAAATCGTAGTCACAGGTAAACCTCTCAAGCGTACCACTGCTGCCGATTCCGCCGGTTATATACATCCTCTTTTGAGTAATATTCTCATATAAGGTGTCACAGGCCGAAAGCAGCTCCTCATCATGCGCTGCTGCAGCCACATCTGCCATACCCGTATACAAGTAACATGCACGAACAGAGTGACCCTCAGCTGTGGTCTGCTCTCTAACAGGTGCATGAGCCTGACCGTAAGCCCTCTCATAATAGTCACCTACATGCCACACATCCTCATAGTCAGGATCCTTGTGCTCATTTGACAGGTACTCCGGCTCAGTTCCTCGCCTGTCCACGAATTCCTTCGCCATCTCAAAGTAGCGAGCCTCACCAGTCACGTCATAGAGCTTCATAAGTGCCAGCTCAATCTCCTCATGTCCTGGCACTCCATGTAAGTATTTCGGCGTATGGAAAACCTCACAGATATGATCAGCGCACTTCATCATGATATCCAGAAATGCTCTTTTTCCAGTCACCTTATAGTATGCCACTGCAGCCTCAATAAAATGCCCTGCGCAGTACAGCTCGTGGCCTTCCTTTAAATTGCAGAACTCCTTTCCCGGAGTCTTAATCTCAAAATAGGTATCTAGATATCCATTTTCCTTCTGCGCCTTTCCGATGAGCTCAATCATCTCATCAGCTGTCGCCTCAAGCTTTGGATTCTTCTCATATGACAGTGAAAATGCCACCGCTTCAAGCCACTTAGCAAGGTCAGAATCCTGGAAAACCCATCCCTTGAATTCACCTTCCTCCAGACCTGCAGCAATTCTAAAATTAGTGATGCAATGGCTAGGCTCAGCGTCCTCCACATTGTCATTTAGTGCATCCCACTGATATGGAATAATCTCCTTCGTGACAAGTCTAGTGTACTTATTCCAGAACTTGTCATCTACTCTCGCTCCGTTTAGAGAAACTGGTTGAAGTTTTTTATCTAACATAACGCCCCCACAAATATATTATTAATAACCGTTTCCGCTGAAATCCCTGTTAGCCTCGTCCTCAGCCGCAATATCCTCCTCAGACATATATTTTCTGAAGATTTTCTCCAATATTGCATTCTGGAAAACAGTGTACAGGCCTGGAACTGCTACAATCAAAGCTCCATGGCTGATATATATCAATGCTACTGCTACTACAAATATTAGGAAAAGAAGTACGCTCCAGCCAAGGTTTGCCATCATGATTATTGCTGTATTCTTGAAAAGCTTGCCCATTGAGTCAGTAAATCTGCCAAGATATGGGAACAGATATAGCCCCCAGGCAACTACTAAGCAGCTAATGATAATCAGTGGCCAAAACAAGAAGCCTACAAGGCCAGCCTCACCTGCTACAGTAAGCTGATATACAAGTCGTATATCCCATGCCAGAAACAGGCATATTGCAGTATATATAAGTCCTACCGGTGTAGTCTGCTTAAAGTTCTTTCTAAAGCTGCTCCAGAAATCCGACCACATGTAGCCTCTTCCATGAACTACTACTTTATTTACGTCGTAGTACATTGCAGATGTAGCTGCCCCAAATGTGAAGATTGGAATGATCGAAATAGTCCAAATGATGCTAAGACAGATGATATCTACCACCTTATCCATGAATCTAAAAAATCTGTTCTCCGGATTAAAAAAGCCTGCCAAAACGTTACTCTCCTTTTGCTTATATTATTTTGCGCACAGTTTCGTTTCCGATGCGCTTAATCTGCTTTATTTTAGCATAAGTTGAAGTCCATATAAACTTGTTTACTAAATCTTCACTGTTTTTTCGTAAATTTTGTGATAATATTGTTACTGCTCGCAATTGCACGGCCATTTTATGCGCCAGGTATTGCAAATAAGATTTAATCATAAAGAGGTAATACATGGAAGCTAAACCAGATTTAAAAAGTATGACAAGAAAGGAACGTGCCGGCTATATATGGGACTACTACAAATGGTTCATTATCGGCGGCATCGTTGCAATAATAGTAATTGTATCCACAATTAGAAACTTCATGTCACAAAAAGACACCATCTTTGAATTTGTGGCTTTGAACTGTGAGAATTTCGAGCTTACTAGTGAGCAGTTCGAGGAGTACCTTACTATGAAGGGCTATGACACCTCTGAAGAAGAAGTCACAGTGGTCAACACAATTCTCATCTCTGACAATGCGTATACCGGCGATATTGATGCCAATGCATATGCTTCAACCATGCAGTTAGCTGCCATGTTTGCAGCCCAGGAGGTTGATGTCCTTATAGGGCGTGGTCAGGCCTACCAGGTACACGCTAATGAGGGCTCCCTTCTCGACCTTAGGGAATATCTCTCTCCACAAGAGCTTGAGGCTATCGGTGAGGACAACATACTCTACTGTGTAAATGAGGAGGACGGCTTCAATTATCCTTGCGCTGTAATCCTTGAGAATAATAAGTGGCTGGACGAGCACCCATTCTTCTACGGTCCTTGCTACATAGGAGTCGGTATCAGAGTTAATCATCAGCAGGAAGCCATTGACTTTGTAAAATACATACTTTCATATTAAGCAAAATCCCATCCATTGGATGGGATTTTTATGCCATAATTGAATCTATCACTCAGTGTTACTCGCAATCCGCTTCGCTGCTTGCTCATAAACAATTGCTGCTCCGAAGCTAAACCTTGCCGTTAATTATATCTGAATATGTCTCATATCTGTAGCCGTTTCGACCGCTTCGCTTTACAGCATACATTACCTTATCTACAAGGCTCACCAGTGAATCTATATTATCTCCCGGCTCCGCCACTGCTCTGGTGTATCCCTGTGATACTGTGACATAGGGAACTACCGATGACTTTTTGTTCTCCAATTGCTCCTCGTCGAGCTTTTCTTTGATTTTTTCCCCAAGCGCCAAAATATCTTCCTTACTAACCCCCGGTAGTAAAATCAAAAATTCATCTCCGCCATATCTATAGACATTTCCAGCTTCGCCTACAGCCTCATCGATTACAGATGCGACACGCTTTAGGCATTTATCTCCGTATATATGTCCATATGTATCATTACATTCCTTAAAGAAATCTATGTCCACAAGCCCCACTGCAATAAATGACTTATCCGCAACAGAGCAGCTTAAATAGTTCTCACTATCTTCCAGCATCTTATTTCTGTTACCAATGCCAGTAAGCGGATCCAGATATACCATGGATTCCTCTATCTTTTTCTGCTTCGCTGCTACACGCATCTTCCACTGCAGTTCTATATCCTCCGCCTTCTTTGCACGGATCGCCTCTGTCCTTTCCTGCGTGGCTTCGAAGAACTTTATGCAGTATTCAGCATATTTTTCAGTGTCGCCTGACAACTTATAATAATCTATCCATTTCTTTAGAATTTCCAGGCGCACATTTGCGGTAGAATCGTCGCTCAGACCGTTTTCCATTACATTTAGAATCTGCTCCCATCTCTCATAGTCCTTCATCTCCTTTAACAGGTCGACTACATCTGAAAGCGCTTCTACATAGTCTGTTGCATAGCCTGCGGCCTTTATAGTTTCAATCCTATCATCAATCTGGCTCTTAACCTTTTCCTGCTCACCCATTTTCCACAGAATCAAGCTTTCATAGCATACAAATGCAAGCTCATATTCCGCGCTGTGGTCTTCCAAAGAAGCCTTTTGGGCAATCTCATAATGATATTTGGATTTCACAATGTCACCCATCTTGTAATAGGTGGCAGACATATTTAGGTTCAAGATTAGGACTAGTGAATTGTACGCCTTGCGAATGCTGGCATCCTTCTCGCACGCAAGCTCAAACATCTCTGATGCTTTTTCAAAAAACTTAAGGGCATTTTCATACGACTTCAGTTCCATATACTCCGAGCCGAGATTGTTATACATTTTCGCCTGCATTTCATAATCATCGCCGTCTGCGACAATATCAAGCGCATCAAGCATATACTTAATGCTCATTGTCTCATTGCCCATCTCATTATAGACAATATACAAGCGGTTTAAAGTATTCGCCAAATTATGGGTATCTCCAAGCTCCTCGTAGATATCCTTAGCGCGTATTCCCATCTCCTCAGCTGCCTTAAGGTCACCCTCCATCAATCTCTGCAGGTTCTCCTCTAAGCACTCATCAGCAAGCTGTCTACGCTCGTTCTGCTCTTTTATAAGTCTTTCATCATACTCTTCCATGCTACTTCCTCAAGATTACTACTCATCATTTCTAGGGCTTACAGGCTCTTTGTGCACCCCTTGCAATTGCTGCAGTCGTGGACAGTTCCATCATAGACCACATCACTTGCATCATATACCGACTCTATTGTACACACAGCTTGAGCAGCCATGCCCTCTCCTGCGCCAGTAAATCCAAGGCCCTCCTCGGTAGTTGCCTTCACATTGACCTGTGACGCATCAATCCCCATTGCCGCTGCGATATTATCACGCATCTGATCTATATAGGGTCTAAGCTTTGGCCTTTGTGCAATTATTGTCGCATCTATATTGCCTGCAACATATCCATTTTCTGATAGAAGCTCCCTCACTGCCTCCATAAGCTTTATGGAATCTGCACCCTTGTATTTTTCATCGGTATCCGGAAAATGCAACCCAATATCCCCAAGACCTGCTGCACCTAAAAGGGCGTCCATTATTGCATGCAGCAAAACATCAGCATCGCTGTGTCCCAGAAGTCCCTTTTCATACGGTATATCGACGCCGCCAAGAATTAGTTTTCTTCCTTCTACCAGCTTATGTACGTCGTATCCTGTTCCTATTCTCATAGTATTCCTTCCTACCAGCTGAGCCTATGGAGGTTCCCCTCCAGGTTCATTCCAGCAAAATCATTCTGTCTAAGTGCTTCATACAGCACTATCGCCACCGAGTTGGCCAAGTTCAGTGATCTAGTGTCACCTATCATAGGTATTCGCACGCAAAGCTCAGGATGTTCTACCAATATTTCCTCTGGTATCCCCGCGCTCTCTTTTCCAAACATTATATACGAATCGCTCTCGTAATGCACATCTGTATATGTCTGCTTAGACTTCGTGGTAGCCATGTACACCTTCGCCTCAGGATTTTTCAGGCAAAAATCCTCCCAATTTATGTAGGTAGTCACGTCCAGCTGGCTCCAATAATCCATACCCGCACGCTTAAGATTTTTCTCTGACAGCGAAAATCCTAGTGGCTCTATGAGATGGAGTCTCGTGCCTGTCGCCACACAGGTACGACCAATATTTCCAGTATTCTGTGGTATCTCCGGCTCATATAATACAATATTTAACATCTATTCTCCTAATCAAAAGCAAGCTACACTCATTACTTTACTTTTGTCAAATCCTTCACTACTTCCCCAGCAATTATCAGACCAGCAGCCGATGGTACAAAAGCCAGGCTGCCAGGAGTCGACCTTCTGCCTGCGGCAGGTTGCTCATCACTCGTTTCATTCATAGGCTTTCTAGCCTGTTCAGTTGAGTACACTACCTTTAACTTTTTTATTCCACGCTTCTTACATTCATAGCGCATTACTTTTGCCAGCGGACAGACTGATGTCTTGTATATATCTGCCACCTCAAATTTGGTAGGGTCCAGCTTATTGCCTGCGCCCATGCTGCTGATAACCGGTACATTGGCTGACTTAGCACGCATTATTATCTCAAGCTTTGCCGTCACAGTGTCCACAGCATCCACCACATACGAATATTCGCTAAAATCAAATTCGTCCGCATTTTCCGGCAGATAAAAGCAATTTCGCACCTCCACATCCGCCTGTGGATTTATGTCTAAGATGCGGTCCCGCATTACCTCTGTCTTGTACCTGCCCACAGTGCTATGAGTAGCTATTATCTGACGATTTATGTTCGTAAGGCACACGGTGTCATTGTCAACCAGTACAAAATGCCCTACCCCTGTGCGGGCCAGTGCCTCAACCACGAAGCCTCCTACGCCACCCACACCAAACACTGCGACCTTTGCATCTTTCAGTATATCTATTCCTGCTTCTCCCAAAAGGAGCCTGCTTCTGGAAAATTGGTCCATTTTCTTCCTCTAAATAATCCAATGTTATTCGCAATCCGCTTCACTAATTGCTCATAAACAATCGCTATCCCTCGCGGGTTATTCCTTTTGCCAGTATATCTGCCGGGATGACCATATTCATACCTCCCTGTCTATAGCCCATCATGTCTACAGACACATATGAAAAGCCATACTCCTTTAACGTATTATATATTTTTTCCCTTGTATCTCGTTCCATCAATCTGTCGATTTCGTCTGATGGCACTTCTATTCTGGCAATATAATCCTTGTCGCCGTGGATGCGCACTCTCATCTGCTCAAATCCAAGGTCAATCAGCAGCTGCTCGGCTCTCTCTACCATTGACAGCTTCTCCTTAGTTATTTTTTCACCATAGGCAAATCGAGATGCAAGGCAGGCAAACGAAGGCTTTGACCATACCGGTATGCCCAGGTGCGCCAGAAGCTCTCTTATTTCAGCCTTGCAAAGCCCAGCCACCCTGAGTGGGCTTTTTACACCAAGTTCTCTTATTGCGATATGTCCCGGCCTATAGTCGCCGTCATCATCGATATTAGATCCCTCAGCCACAGCATTCATGCCATTGGCCGTAGCCAGCTCCATAACCTTTGTAAAAATAGCTTTCTTACATATGTAGCACCTGTCCACTGGATTAGCTTCGAATCCATCTATCTTATGCCACTCCACAGCCACGAACTGCTGCTTTACATCTAATGATTTGCAAAAGCTTTCAGCCTCTTTGGTCTCTCTTTTGGGAAAATAGTCTGCGGTCGCTGTTATCGCCATAACCTTCTGGGTGCCTAGCACATCCACCGCCACCTTAAGTAGCAATGTGGAATCTACTCCCCCGGAAAAAGCAACTGCCACGCTCCCCAGGCTCTGGATATATTTTTTGAGCTCATCGTACTTTTTCTCAAGACTTGCATTCATAACAGGTCTCCTTCTGTCACATCAAATATAAATGCTAATTGCTGATATCCTTAATACCTAGAAAAGCCCCAAGATTGCCCCTCTGTCCATGGCTCGCCCTATGCGAAAAAAGAAGCTCCGGATTGCAGCACGTGCAAATCTCGGTTGTCTGAATGTTTTCTTCCTTCACACCTGCATCCATAAGCACCACCTGATTAGCTCTCCACAGATCCAGCTGGTATTTTCCCTGTATCTTACCGTCGGCTACAATCTCATCGTGACCTGCAAATTCCTTTTTGAACTCCAGCGCCACGTCTTCACTTACTTCATAGCAGCTTTGGCATATAGATGGACCTATCGCACAAATAAGGTCTCCGGCATCAGTGCCATAATTTTCACTCATTGCTTCAATAGTGCGTGCCCCCATGCGTCCCACGGTTCCGCGCCAGCCCGAGTGGGATAATCCTATTGCTCTATGCACCGGATCTACGAAATACAAAGGCACGCAGTCCGCGTAAAACGTGGCAAGCACTACCCCCGGCTCATCAGTAATCATTCCATCTACATCGAAATGCTCTCTCGGACGAGTCACTCCTTCGCCGCAATCAGCTTTTCCAACTTTCCTAACATTCGTAGTATGAGTCTGGTCAGAAGTGACAATGTGGTCGATACTAGTGCCCATTGCAGCCGCAACTCTCCTATAATTTTCCAGCACTCGCTCGGGATCATCCCCTCTGGAAAAACTAAGGTTTGTTGTGGCAAATATTCCTTCGCTTACGCCGCCCTCTCTGGTGGTAAATCCCTGAATTACAAAATCATACCCATCAAAGCACGGATAGCACAGGAGTGGAAAATCTGTATTCAATTTTCTTTTTTCCGGAACGTTCTGCATCAAAAGCTTACTCACTCCATACTTTTGCATAACAATACTTTGTAGAATGTATCTCTATTATCTCCTGTCGTCTCTAGCAACTCCTGTTTATATGTAGTTTTGTAGATATATGTATCGGAGCTCATTTTCTCCCACGCTGCTTCCTCGTATGGCTCATTTAATCGGTCATTCAGCTCCAAATTGTATCTATTGTTTATCGGACATTTTTCTATCATGTCACGCACCTCACCAATATTTTCATATGCAATTTTAATGAATCTATCGGTCAGAAAATAGTCCAGTATGTCTGTACGGGCTTTAAAATAGTTCTCATAGCATTCGCTCAAAAACCCACACAGCGCATTTCCTTTATTTGCTTTCATGCTGCATATGCACCAAAGCCCTTTTGAATGCACATCACCTTCCCAAGTAGGGTGTCCCGCCTTTACAGTATAGAAATCGAACTGAAAAAACTCTCTAATCCTGCCATCACTTACAAATGATGTTGCATCGAGCCATAATCCACCATACCTGTACAGTAGCTGCATCCTAAGTATATCTGATAAATGCGCTAGAGAAATCACCCCAGAATTATATCTAGCCACAATAGTTTCGGAGAATGAAACATATTGCATATAATTCTCGATTGTAACTATTATCAGCTTCGCTTTATCTTTAGGAATGTTTCTTTCAATACTCTCAACACATTTTTTCACAACCATTGGTGCACTGTCCAGTCCCTGCCACCAGCATACCCAGACAGGTATCTTACCATCAGCAAATACATCATTTTCTACAGCCTTGAGCGTAGGTCGATATCCGCCATTAAACCGGTCTATTATATCTATAGATGTCAGATATAAGTAACGGTTTATCTTTTGGCTCATTTCTTCTGTGTAATTTGTACTGTACATTTTTCCCCTTAGTGCTGAGAACCTGCGAAATCTCATCACTCTGTTTGCGTTTGCCAAAAAAACCATCATCGACGCCCTCGTCTATGATGGTTTTAATATAGTTAATTGAAGTATACCAACTCGTCCTCTGGCTTTTCGCACGGAGTGACTGATATTGGATAATAAACAGGCCCCTTGCCCTTGTACTCTATGTTGAACTCCACATGTATCTTGGCTGTAAAGTCAATCCATGACTTGTGCGGAATATCCATCTCCTTCTCGTACTTTGCAATAAATCCCAGAAACTGTATATCTTCCACACAGCAGGTCATTGCAAAGCGGCCTGGCACCATTACACCTTTTTTCAGCTTCGGTGGATTATAAACCACAGCCTTGAAGTGCACCGTCTTGCCATCATACTTTTTAGGATTATCACTGCAGTCCATGTACCACAGTGCGTAGTCCGCATCAGATATATCGATGACATCCGCATTCATATCGAACGGAAGCTCCGGTTCTGAAGTGTCCACAGTACCATCCTCCAGCTCATATACTATCTGCGCAGGGCGGTTAAAGTTCTTGATATTCGCTCTGAACTTGGCTTTGTTTACATCCTTAGGGCAACGATTGAAAATTACGACCTCTGCTGCAAATAGCTGCTCCATCATCATGGTGCGCATATTCTGCATGTAAATCTCAAAAGTGCCAGCATCAACCGTAGCTAGCTTTTGTACTATAACCCATGCCTTCGGCAGCTCCATCTCCAGAAGCGGCGCCACCTCCCAGGTACCATTGTACTCAAGAAATACCATCTCCGGATGGTACATGCTGTTTATTTCATTAAGCTTAGCCTCGGAAAAGTCTTCCTTATCATCTATCGATATGATATCCACTCCAGCGGCATTAAGCCTGACACTATCGTACTCAACATCTCCATCCTCGCAGGTGATGATGATGCATTTTGCCCCCTCGGTGAAGCCATTCTCAAATATAGTCTCCTGGATAAGGCTTGTCTTGCCCGAGTCCATAAATCCTGTAAAAAGATATACCGGAATCTCCTGCATTATCTGCTCCTACTCTAAACCAAAAAGGTGCTCTATCGCATGCTCCTTGAGGTCACAACCAATGACGCAGATACGACCTGTAAAGTCAGGTGCACCCTCTCTAAGCTCATACTCACCGTCCACAAGGTCAAAGTAAATCCATGTGCCATCAACTGATGGAACCATGCCCTTGCTGCGCACGATTGTGCCATAACCATCGGTATCGGTGAATACCTTCATTGCAGCCTCAATTGTAGCTCTCTCGAACTTATGTGGTGTCTGGACTCCCCATGTCTGGAAAATCTCATCTGCATGGTGATGATGATGTCCGCAGCTGCACACACCATTCTCATCATACTCATGATGGTGATGCTCATGCTCGTCATGATCATGGTCATGGCCACAGCAGCAATGCTCATCATGGTCATGATCGTGGTGATGATGCTCATGCTCGTCGTGCTCGTGATGATGCTCGTGCTCATGCTCATCGTGGTCATGGTCGTGATGATGCTCATGCTCATGTCTCTCATGCTCCGCCTGAGCCAGAACCTCCATCTCCAGTGTATTTTTGTCCTCCATCGCTCCCTGCAGCTGCGCTCCAGTAAGCTCATCCCATGGGGTGGTGACAAGAGCTGCCTTCGGATTAAGCTGCTGAATCTGCTTTACGCAAAACTCGAGCTGCTCATCTGTAGCATTCTGGGTGCGCGACAGAATAACTGTTGTAGCATATTCAATCTGGTTATTAAAGAACTCACCAAAAGCCTTCATCTGCTTTGAAGCCTTTAGGCTGTTAACTACAGTGACAAGCGAGCTTATTTCTATGCCATGTGACTCCTTAAGGTTTGTTACTGAAGTCATAACATCAGACAGCTTGCCTACGCCTGAGGGCTCAATAAGTATTCTATCCGGATGATAGGTATCAATTACCTCACGGAGATTCTTGTCAAAATCTCCAACCAGCGAGCAGCATATGCAGCCACTGTTAAGCTCAGATATCTCAATGCCGGCATCCTTTAAGAAACCGCCATCTACGCCTACTTCGCCGAACTCATTCTCAATGAGTACAAGCTTTTCGCCCTTGTACACTTCCTCGATTAGCTTCTTGATAAGAGTAGTCTTGCCTGCTCCTAAAAAGCCTGAAATAATATCTACTTTTGTCATTTTACATCCTCTCCGGAGCATCAAATCCCAATAAATCTATGCCCTGCTCCATTACTCTTCTAGTCAAGTCTACCAATGCCACATAGCTGGCCTGCCTGTCCTTATCTTCCTCTGTCATAATCTTTGTCTCATGATAGAAGTGATTGAAAGCATTGGCCAAATCATACAGATAACTACATATCTTATGAGGTGCCAGATCATTGTAAGCACCATCAATTGCTCCGTTAAATGCGCTAACAGCAAGCATCAATCCCTTCTCGCTCTCTGACACTGGTGCCATAACGCAAGTTGATGCTGATTTTCCTATCTGGGCCTCATATTTTCTGAGAATTGACTTAGCACGGACAATAGTATAGAGCAGGTATGGTCCAGTATTTCCCTCTGATGAGGTGAATCTCTCTATATCAAATACATAGTCCTTTGCTGCCTGGTTTGAAAGGTCGCCGTACTTGATAGCTGCAAGTGCCACTATTCTGGCTGTCTCCTCTGCTTCCGACTGCTCCATGCTGCCATTTTCCATGATACGGCTAAGCATCTTCTCATATACATCATTGAGCAGATACTCAAGACGCATTACTCCGCCCTGACGTGTCTTAAACGGCTTACCGTCAGCTCCATTCATTGTGCCAAAGCCTATAAACTTGAGGTCTGCATCCTTCACTACACCAGCCAGCTTAGCCACTCTGAAGAACTGGGTATAGTGAAGCTCCTGCCTCTTATCTGCCAGATAGACATACGCCATTGGAGCATAGTCACGCTCGCGCTCGATGAGTGTTGCTATATCAGAGCTCTCATAGTTGGCGGCACCGTCAGATTTTCTGACAATGCAAGGTGGAAACTCCTTCGAATCTCCTTCCTGCGCGATATCTACAACGATAGCCCCCTGGCTTTCATACGCTATCCCGCTTGCAATCATGCCATCTACCATGTCTTTGATATATGGCTGGGCATCGCTCTCTCCCTTCCACAAATCAAATGATACCTTGAGCTTGTCATAATTTTTCTTTAAGTCAGGGAGTGACACATTCATTATATGCTGCCAAAGAGCCATATACCCCGGCTTACCATTCTGCAAATCTGCAGTGGCCAGCTGTGCAGCCTTCTTAAACTCCTTACCGTCACCTCCGTTCATTGTACCAAAGCCTATAAACTTGAGGTCTGCATCCTTCACTACACCAACCAGCTTAGCCACTCTGAAGAACTGGGTATAGTGAAGCTCCTGCCTCTTATCTGCCACATTGACATACG
>JAZLKM010000044.1:0-39893 GCA_045597645.1 Lachnospiraceae bacterium
GTCAAGCCTTGAAAATCTACAAGCCCCCAAAAGCTGGATGAATTAAGAAGCCACATCTCAGACAACTGGAGACCGGGCGCGCAGCATCTCGAAATAAGAATCACCACGCAAATCACCGAATTCAGGCTCTGAGTGCCATGGGAGGAGCGGAATGCACACCCATTGGCGTAATAAGACTAAATGGGCAAATAAAAAAGCCCCCAGACGACTGGAGGCTCGGGGTGTTGTGTGGTTAGGGGCGACGTTTCTTGATGAGCTCGATGAAGTCGCGGTTGTTGCGCGTGTGGGCGAACATGTTGATGATGTTCTCGACGGCTTCCTCTTTGCGCATGCCGTTGATGCCGCGGCGCATGATTTCGATGGCCTCCATTTCGTGGGAGTCGAGGAGGAGGTCTTCGCGTCTGGTGCCGGAGCCAGTGATGTCAATGGCAGGGAAGACACGCTTTTCTGAGAGCTTGCGGTCAAGAACGAGCTCCATGTTGCCGGTGCCCTTGAATTCCTCGTATACGACGTCGTCCATCTTAGAGCCGGTGTCGACAAGAGCAGTGGCGAGAATGGTAAGGCTGCCACCTTCGCGCATGTTGCGGGCTGCACCGAAGAAACGCTTAGGCATGTGAAGCGCAGCCGGGTCCAGACCTCCGGAGAGGGTGCGTCCACTCGGCGGAACGGTGAGGTTGTAGGCTCTGGCGAGACGAGTGATGGAGTCAAGGAGAATCATGACGTCCTTTTTGTGCTCAACAAGTCTCTTGGCGCGCTCGATGACCATTTCAGAGACACGCTTGTGGTGCTCTGGGAGTTCGTCGAAGGTAGAGTAGATGATCTCTACATTTTCACCGCGAATGGCTTCCTTAATATCAGTAACCTCCTCAGGACGCTCGTCGATGAGCAGGATGATGAGGTGCATGTTAGGATATGTGCTGGTGACAGAGCGGGCAATCTCCTTGAGTAAGGTGGTCTTGCCGGCTTTGGGCTGAGACACAATCATGCCACGCTGGCCTTTGCCGATGGGAGATACCAGGTCGACAATGCGCATTGCAACAGAAGAGCCGGGCTTTTCCAACTTGATGCGCTCATTTGGGAAAATAGGGGTGAGGTTCTCAAACGGAGTGCGTTTGGTGGCCTCCTCAACGGTATATCCGTTGATGGTATCAATTTGCTGAAGCGGCTGGAACTTTTCTCTCTCGCCCTTGGGCTTAGCTTTTCCAATTATAATATCGCCGGTCTTGAGACCGATTTTCCTGATAAAAGCGGGAGCAACATAAATGTCGCCATCGCCAGGAAGGAAGTTGTCACAGCGGATGAATCCAAAACCATCGGACATGACTTCAAGAATGCCTGAGCAGGCAACTAACTGAGGCTCCTCTGGTGCGGCTGGAGCTTCGTAAGCCGTAGATGGCTCTGCAACATGGTCGGTATTAGCCTTTGTTTCTTCAGAGACTTCGGTATCAGCAGGCTTCTCTGCGCGCTTAGGTCTAGAAATGCGCTGTGGCTTCGCTTGGCTTTGCACTGAGGCTTCTTTGGCGGCAGCTTCCTTTGCGGCAGCCTCCTTTGCAGCGGCCTCCTTCGCAGCTAGTTCGTCATCTAATGCACACATTGCATCGATGATCTCAGCTTTTTTCATTGTTGATGTGCCTTTAATCCCTCTGGATTTTGCAATGGCACGTAAATCAACAACAGCTAAAGTTTCGTATTTTTCTCTCATATAATACTTCTCCTTTGGGAAATTATGTCTGAATGACATGAATTTGTTCGACAAATGTATATATACCACATTTTGTGAAAAAAATCTATTACAAGATGAGAAATTTGAAAAAACAATTGCAATATCAATGTTCGTATGCTATATTAGTCAAGCTGTTTATCAGCATAACATTACGTGTCCTTTCCCTGTGGCGCATAGCTTGGGAAGGTAAACTACGAGAGAGGTGAAATTATGAGAGAAGGAATCCATCCGGATTATTATCAGGCAACCGTTACTTGCAACTGTGGCAACACTTTCGTTACAGGTTCTACCAAGGAGAATATCCACGTAGAAATCTGCTCTAAGTGCCATCCGTTCTACACTGGTCAGCAGAAGGCTACCCAGGCACGTGGACGTATTGACAAGTTCAACAAGAAGTACGGTATTACTGCAGAGAACTAGATTAGACTTATTAAAGAGGTTGGGCCTAGTGCGTAGCTTGTTTTGCTACGCATAGACTCAACCTCTTTTATATTATTTAAGCGAGATGGCGGCTTGGGCCGATTGACATATATGTGCGCAAAGCGCAGTCTGGAGACGCAAATGAAGTATTCAGGTATTGGTGGTCAGGCAGTAATGGAAGGCGTAATGATGAAGAGCAACGATCATTATGCTGTTGCAGTGCGAAAGCCTGACGGAGAGATAGAAATAAAAAAAGAAAAGGTTGACGGGGCATTCGGGAGCAGTACCGTTCGCAAGATTCCTATTGTCAGAGGCGTTGTTGCATTTTTCGAGTCACTTATTCTTGGAATGAGGACACTCACCTACTCAGCTTCGTTTTTTGAGGATGAGGAGGAGAAAAAGCCTGTCACCGAGGAAGAAAAGAAAAAGCAGGCTCGCAAGGAAAAAGGCGAGATGGCCGGAACGATTATGCTGTCAGTAGTAATCGCAGTTGCTGTATTTGTAATGCTGCCGTATGGATTGTCTATTTTGCTCGAAAAGCTAACAACAGAGCACTGGATTATTGCTCTGGCAGAGGGAATTTTAAGGCTTGTCATTTTCGTCGCATACATACTTGCGATTTCTAAAATGGATGAAATAAATCGCACCTTCATGTACCACGGAGCAGAGCATAAGTGCATTAACTGCATTGAGTCCGGCTTGGAGCTCAATGTAGACAATGTAAGAAAAAGCTCACGGAAGCATAAAAGATGCGGTACCAGCTTTTTGCTTTATGTTCTGGTTCTAACCATCCTGCTGTTTATGTTCATCGATGTGGATAATAGACTTCTGCAGATGGGGCTGAGGCTTCTGCTTATTCCGGTCATTGCCGGTATATCGTATGAATTTATCAGGCTTGCCGGTCGCAATGACAACTGGTTCATCAATGTTCTCAGCCAACCGGGGCTTTTGCTTCAGAGGCTTACTACTAAGGAACCGGACGATGCAATGATTGAGGTTGGAATTGCCAGCGTCGAGGCAGTGTTTGACTGGAAAGCTTATGTTGCAGAAAATTTTTCAGTATCTGCTGTTAGTAGTGACGATAACTGAATGGAAGGACAGCAATTCCGGTGACACAAGTTCATGGCGCAAGTGATACATGAGTGTAGCGATATAATTATCAGAAATTAAAATGGATTTTAACAAACTGCTAAAAGGCGGCGAATTAGCGCTTGCAGAAAACGAAATAGAGAATCCTTCGGATGATGCATGGTATCTGTTATCTCATGTGACGGGGTTTGACCGCACCAAGTATTACATGCATTCGCAGGAGGAAGCGCCTGATAAGCAGTGTGCTGATTATATGGCTTTGATATCCAAAAGAGCAGAGCATATTCCTCTTCAATATATTATTGGAAGTACGGAATTCTATGGACTGCCCTTTGAGGTTGATGAGAATGTGCTGATTCCAAGACAGGATACAGAGACCCTAGTGGAAGAAGCACTTAAGGTTACAAAGGATGGAGACCGAGTGCTGGATTTATGTACAGGAAGCGGTTGCGTCCTGCTTACCATTATGTGTAATAGAGATGGAATTGATGGCACCGGCGTAGACATATCAGATGGAGCTCTTTCGATTGCAAGAAGGAATGCTGATAATCTAAAGCAAAATCCTAAATGGATTTGCACGGATCTATTTGAGAATGTTGAGGGGCTGTATAATTCGATAACAGCTAATCCGCCATACATCGAGACGGAAGTGATATCAGGTCTTATGCCTGAGGTTAAGGATTTTGAGCCGATGACCGCTCTGGATGGTGGTTTCGATGGACTTGACCTTTATCCCAGGCTTATAAATGGCGCAAAGGAGCGTCTTTTTCCGGGTGGGAGCCTTTTGGTTGAAATAGGATACAACCAAGGCGAAGCGGTGAAAAAGTTGTTCGAGGAAGCCGGATTTGAACAAGTAGAAGTAATTAAGGACCTGCCAGGGCAGGACCGAGTTGTGAAAGGAATATATAATGTTTGATAAGTTAGAGGATTTGCTTGCACACTATCAGGAACTTATGAATATTTTGTCAGAGCCTGATGTCGCAAGTGATTCAAAGAGATTTTCGGCTCTTATGAAGGAGCAAAGTGATCTGCTTCCTATTGTTACTGCGTATGAAAAGTATAAAGCAGGCAAGCAGAATATAGAGGATGCTCTTGAGATGATAGAAATGGAGAGCGATCCTGAGATGAAGGAAATGGCCAGAGAGGAATTGGCTGAGTCCAAGGCTGAGGTGGAGCAGCTTGAGCAGGAGCTTAAGGTGCTGCTTCTTCCGAAGGATCCTAATGACGACAAGAACGTTATCGTAGAGATTCGTGCAGGTGCAGGCGGAGATGAGGCTGCGCTTTTTGCTGCTGAAATCTACCGTATGTATGTACACTACGCAGAGACCTGTCATTGGAAGATTGAGACCATGGAAATGGAAGAAATCGGTATTGGAGGTATGAAGTCAGTAAACTTTATGCTTTCGGGCAATGGCGTATATTCTCGAATGAAGTATGAATCGGGCGTACACCGTGTACAGCGTGTACCGGAGACTGAGTCTGGTGGTCGTATCCACACATCTACAATTACTGTTGCAGTAATGCCTGAGGCAGATGAAATTGACGTTCAGATAGATGAGAAGGATATCAGAATCGACGTAATGCGTGCGTCAGGTAACGGTGGACAGTGCGTCAACACCACTGACTCTGCAGTTCGTCTTACCCATATGCCGACAGGAATAGTTATCTACTCACAGACTGAGAAGTCTCAGCTGCAGAATAAGAACAAGGCATTCGCACTTTTGCGCGCTAAGCTGTATGATATCGAGCTTCAGAAGAAGATGGAGTCTGAGTCGGCAGCAAGACTTAGCCAGATTGGTACGGGAGATCGCTCTGAAAAAATCAGAACCTATAACTTCCCGCAGGGGCGCGTGACTGATCACCGCATTAACCTTACCTTGTACAAGCTTGACAAGATAATGAATGGTGATATTCAGGAGATTATCGACGCCTGCATCACTGCAGACCAGGCTGCCAAGCTTAGCCGCATGCAGTCAGAGTAATTAACTGATAGGTGTAGAGATTAAGACAATTTAGTACTATGATTAGCAATTTTATAAAAAAGAATATTAAGGGTATAGGCGTGTGCCTGCTTATAGCGGTGCCAGCGTGGTTTTTGGGAAAGGCATTTCCGATTATAGGCGGTGCAGTTATAGCTATTCTGGCAGGAATGGTTGTGAATATTTTCCTCAAAGATAAGTCGTCACTGGACGCGGGGATAAAATTCACATCGAAGAAAATATTGCAGTGGGCAGTGGTATTGCTGGGCTTTGGACTCAATTTAAATGTAATACTTCAGACTGGAAAACAGTCACTGCCAATAATTGTTTCGACTATTACTACATCCCTGGTTATTGCGTTCGTGCTCTGTAAGCTTATGCATATACCAGGAAAAATATCCACGCTTGTGGGAGTAGGATCTTCGATTTGTGGAGGGTCTGCCATAGCAGCTACGGCACCAGTTATTGATGCTGATGACGAAGAGGTGGCTCAGGCTATATCTGTCATCTTTTTCTTTAATGTGCTTGCGGCATTGATTTTTCCGACGCTTGGAAAATTGATAGGCTTTGATACCATGTCAGGTGAGGCTTTTGGAATATTTGCAGGTACTGCGGTTAATGATACATCCTCGGTTACAGCCTGCGCTTCCACATGGGATAGTATGTGGGGACTCGGCAGCGATACTCTTGATACTGCAGTTACAGTTAAGCTCACGAGGACGCTGGCGATTATTCCTATTACTTTAGTGCTTGCACTGGTTAGGACTCGCAAAGAGAAAAAGAGTGGAGGCGAAGGCAGCAAGGTGAGCATAAAGAAGATATTTCCATTCTTCATTCTTTATTTCATTGCAGCGTCAGTAATAACCACAATAGCACTTGCACTGGGAGCTAGCCCGGCAGTGTTTGCGCCGGTCAAGACCTTAAGTAAGTTTTTCATCGTTCTGGCGATGGCTGCAATTGGGCTAAATACAGATATAGTGAAGCTGATTAAGACAGGAGGCAAGCCTTTGGTAATGGGCTTTTGCTGCTGGATTGGCATAGCATCTGTAAGCCTTTTGCTTCAGCATGTTATGGGATTGTTTTAATATTTAATTGTGAAATAAAACTAGCAGGGTACAGCCCTGCTAGTTTTTTATTACTTGCTTTGCTCTATAATGCGCATACATAGCTCGATAAGCAACAAGTCCTCATGTGATGATATAGAGAAATCGCATAATTCTTCTATTTTTTCGAGTCGATATAGGAATGATTGTCGGTGTAAATGGGTCTCTCTTGAGGCTAGGCTAACATTATAATTGCACTCGCAGTAAGTCTTTAAGGTGTTCATAAAATCTGTGTTTTTTGCTGAGTCATATTTTATTAGAGGCATAAGCTTGTTTTCAGCGAAAGATAGACAGGCAGTGTCGTTGCGGACAGATAACAGCATCCTTTTTAATATAGAGACTTGGTAGCAGCTCCTGGTAATCTTTCCTTCTGAGAGGATGCACGAGTCAAGAGCCTTTAGGGCATTGGAGTAGCCTTTATCAAGCTCAGAAATAGAGTATGCCTGTGCATCATAGCCCCAAAGAAATTGCAAAGAAGGTACAGTGGAGTGAAGAGCTCGTTCTAATTCTGTGATAAAGTCATTGGCTACATTCTGAAACAGTTTATTGTCCTTACACTCTAGAAAAATCAGAAGCTGCTTCTGATTTTGAGTGGTCATTACAGCTAAATCTAGGCGACTAGTTATCTCCGCAATTAGCTCTGAAATGACGGATTTGGTAGAGTGATGCAGGTAGTCAAAATTAGAGCTATAATTTTCGAAATCTATATTTCCGATTAGACAGGCGTATGAGAGATTGGTGGGAATATTTAGCTTAATGGCCATTTGCTCAATCTCATCGTGGGTTTCAAAGTCATTTTGGACTAGTTTCCATACAAATTCTTCCTTTGCCTTCATCTTTGCGGATAGGTTAGTGTGTTCTCTGTCGAACCACAATGCCAATGGTACGGTTATATATTGAATAAATGAAGATTCGTTTATTTTTTCGGCGTAGATAGCAGAATCTATTATCAGGTATCCGTATATTTTTTCGAATGAAGATATGACGATTCTAGCTAAGTCAGTTTGGCGACTCTCTAGATACCCGTAGGGAGACAGCGCCCTAATCCTTGCGTTTCTGCCAACGGGATTATGGTTGTAATCAAGTATTAATACATCACTTTGGATTTTTTCTGAAAGCAATTGTGCGGCGTCGTCAAGAGTTTTTCCCTGAATAAACAAATGTAATAAATCATTTTGCACTTGTTCCATTAAGCTATGGGAGAGTGCTTCGTTCTCCCATATGAGCTTAATAGTTTCTTCAACGACTTTTGAAAATAAAACATCCCAATTGGCAGTTATTACAGGAAATCGGATGGCATTTATCTCTGGGATTATAGACTCTAATATTTTGTGGTTGTTGCGAGGATGCGCAATAACAAGCGCGGATGCCCCTGCGTTTTTCAAATCTTTTATGAATTGAAGAAGAGAATAAGGGTTGTCTCTCACAGAGATGGCGGTGGAGAGAATGATTTCATTGTGGCGGACAAATGACTCGACGGGTGGCTCGAGCGTAGATATATATTCTACTGGAATTTCAGATATCGCTATATCATCTGTTAACAGTTTAAAGTTTGCAGTCAATGGTTGTGATAAGAAATTTTCTAATGTCATACTGCTCCTCTTACAAAGTGACTAATAAACAAAACAATAATCATACAATGTGTATGTTGAATGAACTCCGGCTAGAGTTTATCATAAAGCCCAACAAAAGGAAATAGGGATATAAAGATAACAAAGGCGTTATGTACATGACAGTACGTAACGCCTTTTTGTACTAAAAAAAGCCTAACGCAAATATAAGGAGGTATTAGCTATGACACCAGAAGAGATTAATGCTAAAGCAAAAAAATATGTACTCCAGTCGTGGAGTAAGCAGAAAAACTCAAATCCAATGCCTATAGAGAAGGCAGAAGGAATTTACTTTTATGATTATGATGGTAATCGATATACAGATATGTCATCACAGCTCGTTAACCTCAATCTTGGATTTGGAAACAAATCTATAGAGAAGGCGATAAATGAGCAGGCATCAAAATACTGCTACTTAAGTCCAGCTCTTGGATGCGAAGCGAGAAGCGAGCTTGCAGAGCTTTTGGTAAATCACCTTCCAGATGAATTTGGAAAAATATTCTTCACCAACGCAGGCGCCGATGCCAATGAGAATGCAGTGAAGATTGCGAGAATGTTCACAGGAAAGTTTAAGGTGTTCAGCCGATACAGAAGCTATCATGGTTCAAGCTTCGGGGCAGGAAATCTCACCGGAGAGCCTAGAAGATACACTCTTGAACCAGGAGCACCAGGATTCGTTAAATTTTTTGATCCATATGTATATAGAGAAAAAGCTCCATTTGCAAGTGAAGAAGAGGCTTCAGCATATTACGTAGATAAGCTAAGAGAGCAAATCATTTATGAGAATCCAGATAATGTAGCTGCAATTTTCATGGAGACGGTCACTGGTTCGAATGGTGTCATTATTCCTCCTAAGGGTTACATGGAGGGAGTTAGAAAAATCTGTGACGAGTTTGGAATCCTGATGGTATGTGACGAGGTAATGGCTGGATTTGGTAGAACAGGTAAGCTATTTGCCTTTGAGAATTTCAATGTAGTGCCTGACATAGTAACCTTTGCAAAAGGTGTAACCTGTGGATACGTCCCGCTAGGCGGAGTTGCAGTTCAAAGCAGAATAGCAGAGTTCTTTGATGAAAACCTTCTTTCATGTGGACTTACATATAGCGGACATCCACTTGCATGTGCAGCCGGAGTAGCATGTGTAAATTATTACTTTGAGAATAATATTCTAGATAATGTTAACAAGGTAGGTAAGGTACTGGGCGATATACTTGAGGAACTCAAAGAAAAGCATCCTTGTGTAGGCGATGTTAGGTATATCGGACTATTTGCATCTATTGAGATTGTAAAAGATAAGAAGACAAAGGAGCCACTTGTTGAATATGGCAAAGACCCGGAAGGCAAGATGGGAAAAATAATTAAAGCTCTGATGGAGAAGAAATTATTTACTTATTCTCATGAGAACATGGTATTCATCAACCCGGCTCTTATCATTACTGAGGAACAGCTGAGAGAGGAAATGGTAAAGGTTGACGAAGTCCTTTCTATGGTAGACAGCGAGATGATCTAACGAGGAGGCTAGATATGGCACAGTTTAAAACACCTACTTATTCATATATCGGTTATGGAGCGTTGAAGGAATCGGCAAAAAAGGTGGCTGAGTGTGGAAAAAAAGCACTCATTGTCACAGGAAAACATGTGGTTCTTTCCGAAATGATGAAGCACCTGGAGGCATTGCTTGAAGAGATCGGCATTGAATATTACGTGTTCGACGGTATCACGGGTGAACCTACCAACCTTATGATTGAAGAGGGTGTTGAGGTATATAAATCGGAAAAATGCGACTTTTGCATAGGCATAGGAGGCGGTAGCCCGATAGATTCCGCTAAGGCGATAGCTGCGATGACCACCAATGAGGGAAAGATTGCAGACTACAACGGTAAGGTGATAGCGAATCCTATCCCTCCGGTTGTTGCAATCCCAACCACCTCTGGAACGGGAAGCGAGTGTACACAGTTTACTGTAATTACTGACGTTGAGAAAGATATAAAGATGCTGCTAAAGGGGGATTATCTGGTACCTACTATAGCAGTACTTGAACCCAAATTTACCTACTCAGCACCTAAAGGCATAACAGCATCTACAGGAATGGACGCACTTACCCATGCTATTGAAGCATACACCTCGAGAAAAGCACTTCCGGTGACGGATACGTTAGCTGTCTCAGCAGTAAAAAGAATTATGAAATATCTGCCGGTTGCCTATGCTGATGGCAGCAATGAAAAGGCTAGATATGAGATGGCAATAGCATCTTATGAGGCGGGTATTTGCATCAATAATTCTACGGTAACGCTTGTACATGGAATGAGCAGACCTATAGGCGCACTCTTCCATGTGGCGCATGGAATATCAAATGCCATGCTTCTTAAGACTTGCCTAGAGTTCGCTCTTGATGGAGCATACGAGAAGTTTGGTAACTTGGGAAGAGAAGTTGGTGCGGCTTCGAAGGAGGATAGCGATAAGGAAGCAGCAGAGAAGTTTCTTGAAGCTATTGAGGAGCTATGCAAGACAATATCGATACCGACTCTTGAAGAATACGGTATCCCTAAAGATGAATTCTTCGACAGAATGGAGAAGATGGCACATGATGCTGTCGCATCAGGAAGTCCGGGAAATACAGTCAAGGAAGTTAGAGAGGCTGACTGTATTGAGATATACAAAAAACTCTGGCAGTAACTGAAAATACTTATTTAAGGCACGACAAAGGCGTTGATGAGGCTTCTTTGTCGTGCTTTTTTTGGAGGATATATATGGATGAGATGGTTATAAAGGGAGGAACAATCGTAACCGCAAGCGGTCAGTACAAAGCAGATTTGAGAATAGAACATGGCGTGATAACCCAGATTGCAAAGGAGATTGAGAGCCAGGGAGAGGTAATTGATGCCCATGGTAAATTCGTGTTACCGGGTGCAGTAGATGTTCATACCCACTTGGAACTGCCATTCAATGGGACGACTAGTGCAGATGATTATAAGGATGGAACAATCGCTGCAGCCTGTGGTGGAACGACGATGGTGTTCAACTATCTCAATCAGGTGAAAGGTAAAACCTTACAGGAAAAATTTAATGCAGACAATGAATCAGCAAGCAAAAAGGCCTGCATAGATTACTCGTTTCACTTTGGAATAACTAAGTGGGATGAGCAGACCAGATTGCAGATGAAGCAAGCTATGGAAAACGGGGTTACTAGTTTCAAATGTTATACCACATACAGAGAAGATAACATGATGTTGGACGAGGCTGAGATCTGCGAAATACTTGAGTATGGGAAGGAAATAGGCGCACTCATTTGCGTACATGCAGAGAACAACGCGCTCCTTGAACATAGAAGAAAAAAGTTTGTTGAGGAGGGGAAGCTGTCTCCCTGGTATCACTACTTGAGCAGGGATGAAATGGTGGAAGCACAGTCGGATAAGGCGTTGATTGATTTCGCGAAGCACGTAGACGCTCCACTTTACATTGTTCATCTTGCAGACAAAGAGGGATTAGAAGCAGCAAAGGAAGCTAGAGCTCAGGGATATCAGATAGTCCTTGAGACCTGCCCACAGTATCTGGAATTTAACAGTGAAGTCTACAAGAGAGAGGATGCAGCCAAATTTGTATGCTCACCTCCGATGAAAAATGAAGATAACAGGCTAGCGATTCGAAAAGGTGTAACAGATGGATTTATTGATGTGGTTGCTACAGACCATTGTCCGTTCACTTTGGAACAAAAGGCTCTTGGAAAAGATAATTTCACCAAGATTCCTAATGGATGTATGGGCGTTGAAAATAGATATCCATATCTTTTGGGAATGGCTATGGAAGGCGAGATGACCTTGTCAGAGGTAGTACGTATCTGTTGTCACAATCCTGCCAAGCTCTTCGGGTGTGACACAAAGGGTGATATTGAAATTGGGAAGGATGCTGACGTAGTCATTTTTGACCCAAAAGGAAGTATGACCGTGACAGCGGAAAAGATGCATACCAAGGCGGAGTACACAATATGGGAGGGCATTACCACAAAAGGGAAAATTGAGATGACTATCTCAAAAGGAAAGGTAATAGCACAAAATGGAGAGTTTATAGGAAACGCGGGAGACGGAAAATTTATTGCATGTAAAAAGAGCAGCCTATTTACAGAAAAGAGGTGTTACTGATGGAAGCATTAAATTCATTACTGGAGGAGAGGGTTAGAGAGGAAGCATCTAGATGCTTACTGTGCTATGACGCTCCGTGCTCTAAAGCATGTCCACATAAGTGTAAACCTTCTGAATTTATCAGGTCTGAATATTTCGATAATAGAAGAGGCGCAATAAAGAAGGCGAATTGTATAGAGGATTCACTGGAGTGCGCAAAGAGCTGTGAAGGTCGGTATTGCGAGAAAGTGTGCATTAGAGGAAAGCTGGACCGACCGGTCGAAATCCATATGATACATGAATTTTTGGCAGAGCAAGGAAAGGAGGAATAAATGGGGAAAGATTTATCAATTCAGTTTCTAAACAGCAAGTGCGAGAATCCATTTTTTCTTTCTTCGTCTGTAGTGGGCAGCAACTATGAAATGGTTGCAAATGCTTTTGAAAGTGGATGGGGAGGCGTTGTATTTAAGTCTGTAGCTACATGGATTCCAGACGAGCCGTCTCCTAGATTCGATGTAATCCATAAAACTACGAGAAACTTTATTGGATTAAAGAACCTGGAAATGAATTCGGATTACGAGCTTAAGACCAACTTCGAGTTTATGCAAAGACTTAAGGAAGACTATCCAACCAAGATAGTTGCTTCGTCAATAATGGGAGGAGCGGATCAGGAGTGGGAACTTCTGGCAAAGCTTTCTCAGGACGCAAAGGTTGATTTCATCGAGTGTAATTTCTCTTGCCCACAGATGATTACATCAAGCATGGGAAGCGATGTGGGGGAGAATCCGGAACTCGTAAAACATTACTGTGAAGTAGTAAGAGGAGCAACTAGTCTTCCGTTTTTGGCAAAGTTAACACCGAATGTGGGCCATATGGAACCAGCTGCTATAGCTGCTATGGCAGGCGGCGCAGATGGTTTGGCAACGATAAATACAATCAAGAGTCTTATCGGATTTGACCCTGAGAATCTGGCGCCAAGACCTATTGTTGACGGAAAGAGCTGCGTATCAGGATACAGCGGAAAAGCAGTTAAACCAATAGCTCTTAGATTTATACATGACCTGGCTGTCTGCAAGGAGCTTAAGGGAGTGCCAATAAGTGGTATGGGTGGAATTGATACATGGAAAGATGCCCTGGACTTTATCCTTCTTGGCTGTGCAAATGTGCAGGTGACAACAGCAGTAATGCAGTACGGATACCAGATTATTCACGACTTAATATCGGGCCTTGAGCTTTATATGGAAGCGCACGGTATAGAAAGACTTGAGGAACTGGTAGGAGCAGGTCTTGGAAATGTTCTTCCAGTGGATGAGGTGGACAGAAAATCGAGGGTGCCGGTTATCGTAAATAGAGAGAAGTGCATCGGCTGCGGAAGGTGTTACATGTCTTGCATGGATGGAGGTCATCAGGCAATTAGCTTTGAAAAGATAAAAAGAAGACCAGATATCATCGCAGATAAATGCGTTGGATGTCATCTGTGCAAATTGGTTTGTCCTGTAAATGCAATTGAACTTGGTGAAAGGTCATTTGTATAGGTTATAGATTAGAAAGAGAGGCTAGAGTATGAAGAAGAGATTTTTGTGTTTTGGAATGGCTGTGGTAACGATGGCTGGAATGGTGACTGGTTGTGGAGCGAAGTCAGAGCCTGCAGCAGGGGCTACAGAATCTGCAGGTTCATCAAGCAAAGGTGTGCTGACGGCGGCAGCAAATATTGATTATGCGCCCTTTGAATTTTATGAGGATGGCGTTGCAGTAGGTTTTGATGTGGATTTGTGGAATGCAATCTGCGAGAGAATGGGATACGAGGCTAATTTCGTACACTTTCCATGGGACAGTCTTGTATCGGGACTTAAGGCAGGTAAATTCGATGCTATCGTAGCTGATATGGAGATAACGGATGAGCGTCTTGAGTCAATTAACTTTACAGATACATATTTCTATGAAACCGTTGGAATAGCAGTTCCGAGTGGCTCGGATGCAGTAGAGCTAACGGATTTGAATGGAAAGGTAATCGGTCTTCAGACTGGTACAGTTGCTGAAGGGTGGGCGAAGAATAATGAGGCTACTCTTGCACCAGAGAAATTCACAACCTATGAAACTATGGCAGATGCCATGATGGATCTTGAGGTTGGCCGTATCGAAGCTGTAATAAACAACGGACCATACATGCTGTATCAGGCTACTTTAAACGACAAGATTAAGGTTATGAAAATCGTAGATGACGAGCCAATCGATTGCGGTATTGCATATAGCAAGGATAATACAGAACTGGGTGAGGAAATCAACGCAACCTTACATGAACTGATTGACGATGGCACCTATGCTGAGATTTTCCGTAAGTGGTTTGGAGCAGATCCAAATGTGGCATTTATGCCTAAGTAATAAGGAGAGTAGTTATGCAGGGTCTTATAGATAGTTTCTTTAATATGAGAGTTCTGCAAGAGTCATTGGAATGGCTGCTAAAGGGACTGGGGTACACCATTTATTTAACAGCCATTACAATTGTTACTTCCCTGGTACTGGGACTGTTAACTGCTCTATGCAGAATATCTAAGAAAAAGTGGTTAAAAACTATTGCAGGTGTCTATATCAATATTTTCAGAGGGACACCGCTTCTGGTACAGATAATTATTCTGTTCTTTGCGCTACCTTATCTAGGAGTAAGACTAGATACGTGGCCTACGGCGGTTCTGGCTTTGACTTTGAATAATGGGGCATATGTTGCGGAGTTCATTAGAGGCGGTATTCAGTCCATTGATATAGGTCAGGAAGAGGCAGCTAAGTCGCTAGGTATGAATTATGTGCTTATGATGGTGTTGGTTATCCTTCCGCAGGCTTTAAAACAAGCGTTGCCTTCATTGGCGAACTCCTTTGTATCGCTACTGAAGGATACTGCTCAAGTTTCTGTAATCGGTGTTGAGGAATTGCTTAAACAGGGACGTTCGATGCAGTCTATGACTGCAAATGCAACACCGCTTATGGCAGTGGCAATTATATACCTTGTCGTGACACTTCCCTTCATTTTCCTCATCGATAAGATGGAGCGGAAATTGATAGTAAAGAAAGGCAACTAAAAAGATTTATAGAAAGAGGTAAAAAAATGGGATTTTACGAAGAAAGATTATTACCAATGATTAAGAAGACATGTGCAGTAATTGAGCAAACTGATCACATGCAGGATATTTTACACGGAACTATGTCAGAAGAGAGATTTCGCTGGCAGATTCATCACAATTACAACTATTTGAAGGAGTTCACCAAGTGCTGGGCTATTGGCCTTTCAAAGTGCAATGGCTATGAGGAGATGAAGATATGGTATGACCTTCTGGTAGAGACAATGGAGGATGAGGTTGAGGTAAACCGAAATCATTGGGCAAATGAGCTTGGTCTTAGCGTCGAGGAAATGGAAAACACCATTATGTGCCCTGGAAAGAGAACATATACTTCTTTTGAGGCAGCAAGATCTTGGGAAGGAGACCTGGCATCGCAGGTAGTTGCTCTTTTCCCGTGCACCATTCTCTATATGTTTTTCGGCTTTGATCTTGTACCACAGTGCACACTTCCGGCAGATAACAAGTATCGTTTTTGGTTAGAGTTCTACATCACAGACAAATACAAGGCTCATTGCGCAAAGGCTATAGCTCTTGTTAATAAGGTGTGTGAGGGCAAGACAGAGAGAGAACTTCTTAAATTGCAGGAGATTTTTGCAATTGGTTGTAATTACGAAATCTTCCAGTGGTCTGAAATGTATCACAACATGACACCGTGGCCGCTTGAAGAGATATTCCCACCCAAGTTCACTACTATTCCTTTTACTTTGGATATTAAGCCGGTTGAGGAGTAGTGTGATTGATTTCCGATAAAGGAGTGCCATGTCAAGCGTTATCAGTATTACCTCCCAGATTTTCATAATGATTGTACTAATCCTTTGCGGGATGTTCCTGTTCAAAATAAAATGGATTTCGAATGATACTAACAGACAACTGTCGAAGGTAGTTATTTCCTTTGTCAATCCGGCGCTCATGTTTTACGCGTACAACATCGAGTTTGATGACAGGTATGCAATGGGGCTTATCGCGTCTTTCCTAGTAGCAATTGTTATGCACTTCCTCTTTATCGTTGCATCAAAACTTCTCCTGAGAAATAAGAACTCGCGTGTGCTAGGACTAGAGAGATACTGCAGTATTTACTCTAACTGTGCTTTCATCGGGATTCCATTAGTGCAAGCTGTATACGGAAATGAAGGCGTCTTCTATGTTACTGCATATATAACAGTATTTAATCTGCTAATGTGGACGCATGGCATATCCTTGGTTGGGAATCAGCATAAATTTAACTTTGTAGAAAATGTATTAAAATCACCAACAATTATAGCTACGGTATTGGGAATGTGTGTTTTCTTCATGAAGATACATGTTCCTGATCTCGTACTAAAGCCTATCTACTATATAAGTAATCTAAATACGCCGCTGGCTATGATTGTATCAGGGGTGACTATAGCGCAGACCAAAATACTTTCCGCGCTAAAAGAACCTAAAATTTATTTGATATCAGGAATTAAGTTGATGCTAGTACCAACTATCGTTATCATCTTATTTTCTTTTTTGGATATGAATCAGGTCGCGTTATTGTCCACTGTTCTGGTAGGTGCGTGCCCGACTGCAACAGCTTCCGTGTTGCTGTCAATACAATATGGAAACGACGAGGAGTATGCCTCTCGAATATTTGGAGTAACAACCATTCTTTCAGCGATAACCTTGCCACTGTTGGTAGGTATGGGAAAAGTAATATGTGGCTAGCAAGGAGTACTTATGAGAAATGAAGACCTTAGAAGTAAAAAAGTAATCTTCGCATCCAGTTGCATCTTGAATGTAAATAATAAAGTTAAAGAGCTTGCTAGATATAAAGGCGCGTTAAAGGAGCTGTTGGATATTTTGGACGAGTACGATGTTGGAATACAGCAGATGGATTGTCCAGAGACATTATTTTTGGGAGTTAACAGATGGTCTGCAGTGAAGAATCTGTATGATACACCTGCTTTTAGAAGAATGTGCAACGAGATTGCGATGAGGGTTGCAGATTATACATATTCATATTATCAGGCGGGATATGAAGTGCTTGGGATTTTGTTAATCAATGGCTCCCCTACGTGTGGACTTGATATGACATGCATGGATGAAAAATGGGGAGGTACCCCAATAGATTTTGGAGATGAGTCAACTTTTGCACCAGGAAAAGGAGTACTGGTGGAGGAGATGATACAGGTTTTTGAAAATAGAAAAATACGGTTGCCACAATTGATTGGCATGGACCTTGAAGATATGGAAGCTTCGGTGCACGAGTGCTGTGAGAAGGTGCGCGAATATCTACAGTGATGTTGGAGGATAGCTATGGGAGAACCAATAATTGAATTGAAACATGTTAGAAAGCTTTACGGAGATAATGAAGTTTTAAAGGACATTAATCTGCAGGTCAACAAAGGCGAAGTGATAGTTCTGATTGGTCCTTCAGGCTCTGGGAAAAGTACGTTACTTAGATCGATTACGTCTCTTGAGACCATACAGGGAGGCACTATAGAGTTCAACGGTGATGTGATTGCATCTCCCAATGGGAAACTTAGAAAGATGAAGCTGGAAAAAGTGAGGCAGGAAATCGGCATGGTATTTCAGCATTTCAATCTTTTCCCGCATCTTTCTGTGGAGACCAATATAGAACTGGCGCTTAGGTTTGTGAAAAAAATAAAAAAATCAGAGGCACAGGAGATTGCGGACAAGCTGTTGCTCAAAGTTGGGCTGGAAGATAAAAAGAATGCAAAACCAGAACAGCTTTCAGGAGGGCAAAAGCAAAGAATTGCAATTGTAAGAGCGTTGGCGATGAATCCACAGCTAATGCTGTTTGACGAACCTACATCTGCTCTTGATCCGGAAATGGTAGGCGAGGTACTTAAAGTAATGGAGAATCTCGCTAAGCAGGGGATGACCATGATTGTGGTAACCCACGAGATGGGATTTGCAAAAGAGATAGCAGACAGAGTGATATTTATGGACGGAGGAGTCATTCTTGAGGACAGACCGCCCAAGGAGATGTTTGAGAACCCGAGGAATGAGAGACTTAAGTTATTCCTTAGTAAGATATTAATGTAAAAGAGGTGGTTGATATGGTAGATATTCGTGTAAGGACAAAAGAAATAGCGTCAACAATGGAGGAAGACCTCATTAAGTTTACGCAGCGATTGATTCAGACAAAGAGTATAAGTGGATTCGAAGATAAAGTCGCGAAAGTATATATGGACGAAATGGAAAAGCTCGGATATGATGAAGTCTTTTCTGATGGTGCAGGTAATGTTGTGGGCCTTATTAAAGGTAACCTTCCAGGACCGACCATAATGTACAATGCGCATCTGGATCACGTGAGCGAGGGAGATGTACAGAACTGGGAAGGTTATGATCCCTACGGAGGCGAGGTTGATGTCTGCCAGGTAGATAATCGCGACAAGACAGCAGTTGAGGTTACAAAGTGTATACATGGAAGGGCTGCCTCAGATACAAAGGGAGGCGGTGCGTGTCAGGTATATTCTGGAGCCATTCTTATCAAGCTTCGAGAAGAGGGATATGATTTTGCAGGCACATATATGTTCACTGGAGTAGTGCATGAGGAGACCAGTGAATGTGCAGGAATGCTCTACCTTGTAGATAATACTCTACCTGAAAGGGGGCTGGATTATGATGCGCTGGTATCCTGTGAGGCTACTTCGTTAAATCTCTATTTAGGTCATAGAGGGCGCACGGAATACCTGATTACAACTTATGGTAGAACTTCACACGGAAGTGCACCATGGCTTGGAATCAACGCTGTATATAAAGCCATACCGCTTATAACCAAGCTGAAGGATGAGCTTTATCCTTCATTGCCTACTGACGAGCAGCTTGGTCAGTCATCTATTTCACTCAACATTATTGAATGCTCGCCGGGAGCGCTATCAATAGTGCCAGATCAGTGTAAGTTATCTATCGACAGAAGGACTATTCCGGGAGAAACTACAGAGGAAGTTATGGCACAGTTTCAAAAGTGTATAGATGAAGTGGCGGCAACCGATCCTGAATTTAAAGCGACAGTCGAGATAAAAAAAGCGGTTGAAAAAACATACACGGGACTAGAGATGCCGTTGGTAAAGGATGTTTTGCCATGGAAGCAGCCAGTGGATCATCCGTTTACGAAAGCTTGCCAGAAGGGGCTTGATGACTTTGGGCAGAGCGCTAAGCTTGACTATTGGATTTTTGCTACAGATATGAGTCTCAACTGTGGAAGGGACCATAAGCCTTGCATTGGATATTCTCCTATGCAGGAGCAGTACGCTCACACTCCATACGATAAGGTAAGAGTGGACTATATGATGGAAGCTCTTGAAGGTAATGTAGGCATTTTCCTTGCGTCTGGAGAGACAGGGGCAGCAGTTGGGGATCGCGTAGAGTGGTAAGTGAGTGAGGAAAAACTTATGAAAGAAAATGCAGAAAAAATAGTTTTGTCGGAATTCATATCTTCACATACGTTTCGTACCATTGACCGAGAGCTGTTCAATGAATCATTTGCAAAGACTAAAAATGAAGTTCAGGTGATTATTGACATAAGTGATAAGCTTCAGGACAAGCTGAGTTTTCAGATTCCAGAGAGAAAGCAAATTTTCGGCTTTGCAAATTTTAGTGGTACTAAGCTTGGCGAGTTGCAGCCAATAAAGCGTGTGATGCTTGAAGAGCGAATAGAGTCATACTACATGCTAGTAATACACCGAGAGAATCAAGAGGATGATATCTATGAGGTGGATATCGATGAGCTTGCATATGTGCTGGAACACTGTAGGCGCATACCGAGCCTGACAAAGTCTAAGAAATAACTCTTTTGGAAAAATTGGTGGTAAAAAGAACGTCTTCGATGATTAAGGACGTTCTTTTTTGAATTCTGAGGGACATGGGAGTAAATTAATAACCCTAATTTTAATGAGGTCGAATTTGAATACTTTAGAATGGAAGCGGGCTTCATACATTCACGCTGAGTGTTACGGGCTGGGGGGATAGTACTGGTACAATAGGTATTTATGTAAAAAGAGGCTAAAAAAAGTGATTATATAGGGTGATTTTCTATCTCATAAATGATATCATATATTAGATTGCGCATATCTCGTTCGATAGGAGGAAACATGAGCAAGCTTTTGTTAGTAGATGGACATAGCATTATGAATAGAGCATTCTACGGAGTGCCGGAGCTTACTAATCACGAGGGACTCCATACAAATGCAGTCTACGGCTTTCTGAATATAGTTTTTAAGGTTGTTGATGAGGAGAGACCGGACTTTTTTGCTGTGGCTTTTGACCGCAAGGAGCCTACTTTCCGCCATGAGATGTACAAGGAATATAAGGGCACCAGAAAGCCCATGCCGGCTGAGCTGCATGAGCAGATTCCTATGATGAAGGAGATGCTTACAGCTATGGGGATACGTATCATCGAGCAGCCGGGACTCGAGGCAGATGATATTATAGGAACATTGTCGCTTATGGCGCAGGAACAGGGATATGCTGTCACAGTGTTGTCAGGCGACAGGGATTTGCTTCAGCTGGCTTCTGACACCACGCTTATACGCGTGCCTAAGACCAAGGCAGGCGGTACAGTTATGGAAGACTACTATGCCAAGGACGTGGTGGAGGCCTATGGCCTTACACCGGCTCAGTTCATGGAGGCGAAGGCGCTTCAGGGAGATAGTTCGGATAATATTCCAGGACTTCCAGGGGTGGGTGAAAAGACTGCGGCGGCGCTAATCGCGCAGTACGATACTGTAGAGGGTGTCATTGAGCACAAGGATGAGGTGAAGCCACCAAAGGCACAGAAGGCGCTTTTGGAAAATATTGAGTTACTCAGATTGTGCAGAAAACTTGTCGAGATAAACCGTCACGGAGAGCTGGGGATTACTCTCGATGATTTGAAATATGCAGATCCATTTACACCTGCGGCATATGAACTGTGCCAGAGGTATGAGCTTAAGAGCATACTATCGAGGTTTTCTGAGCCGCAGACGAAGGATACCCTGCCTGAGCACTTCTGGCTTATCGATGACAGCGAGGCACAAAAGGAAAAAATTGATTCGCTACCAAGGAACTTTGCTTTTTCATTATATGAGGACGGAGTCTCTATTTATGTAGGCGGTCCGCTTGATGGTAAAGCTGAGGAAAATGCCTTTTTCCTGCCTTGGAATAACGACTTTGACAAATATCTGATGCTGAGCAGCCTGGAAAGTAAGATTGCAGCAGCTGATTTTGCAGCGACATTGTCACTTAAGAACGCTATCAAGCAAATTGCGATAAAGGAAGGGGATTGCGCGGACGTTGCCATCCTGGCGTACATACTTGATCCTACCAGGTCCGGCTATACAGCAGCTGATCTGGCAATGACCTATGAGAATATATACATGCCGCAGGCTAAGGAGACTGACCGTTACATAATGGCATGTTACGAGGCGGCCATTGCAGGACGTATTGCACATAAGCTCATTGATGAACTCAAGGAGCAGGGTACATACTCTGTATATGAAGCAATAGACCTACCACTTGTCTATGTGCTGGATGAGATGGAAAAGAACGGAATAGCATTAAATAAATCAGAACTTAATAAATATGGCGAGAACCTGATGGGCCGAATCACTGAGCTTGAGCAGATTATATATGAGGGCGCAGGTGAGAAGTTCAATATCAACTCGCCAAAGCAGCTTGGTGAGATTCTTTTCGAAAAAATGGGTATGCCGGGCGGCAAAAAGACAAAAAGCGGCTATTCCACTGCAGCGGACGTACTGGAGAAGTTGGCTGTTGAATATCCTATAGTGAAGGATATTCTGGAGTACAGACAACTCTCAAAGCTTAAATCGACCTATGCTGATGGCTTAGCGGGCTTCATAGGTGATGATGGCAGGATTCACTGTCACTTCCAACAGACGGTTACAGCAACCGGAAGACTGAGCTGTACTGATCCGAATCTCCAGAATATTCCTATTCGCATGGAGCTTGGCAGGCAGATTAGAAAACTTTTTTATCCAAAGGACGGATATGTATTTATTGATGCAGACTATTCTCAGATAGAGCTTCGCATTCTGGCTCACCTGTCGGGGGATGCTACTCTTATTGAGGCCTTTAATTCAGGGGATGATATCCACAGAGTGACTGCATCGAAGGTATTCCATGTACCGTTTGAGGAAGTGACAGACCTACAGAGACGAAGTGCAAAGGTGGTTAACTTCGGTATAATCTATGGAATGTCAGCCTTTGGACTTTCGGAGGACCTTTCTATAAGCAGGAAGGAAGCGGCTGAGTTTACAGAAAAATATTTCGAGACCTATCCCGGAATAAAGGGCTATCTCGATGGACTTGTAGAGTATGCCAGAGCGAATGGGTATGTTAAGAGCTTGTACGGCAGACGTAGACCGGTTCCCGATATCAATAATACAAACTTCATGAAGCGCAGCTTCGCAGAGAGGGTAGCTATGAATTCTCCTATTCAGGGTACCGCTGCAGATATAATGAAGCTTGCCATGATAAAGGTGTATAGAAGGCTTAAGGCAGAGCTACCTGATGCGAGGATATTGGTTCAGGTACACGATGAACTGCTGCTTGAGGTGCCTAAGGAGCAAGAGGAGATGGCTTCAAAGCTCCTTGCAGATGAGATGATGAGCGCGGCACAGCTACTGGTTCCGCTCGATGTGGATGTGCACAGTGGCGCTACTTGGTATGAGGCAAAATAATGGCTACAAAGAGACTTTTTGACAATGATGCGTATAGAATGGAATTTGATGGCGAAGTAGTTGAAGTACGCATCAACAATGGAAAAACCGAAGTGATTCTTGACCAGACTCTCTTTTTCCCTGAGCAGGGTGGACAGACTCCCGACAAGGGGGTACTTGCTGGCCATGAAGTCATAGATGTACAGGTAGATAAGTCTGATGTTATCACTCACACGTTGGCTGGAATATGTGACATTGCACCTGGGCAGCGGGTTGAAGGTGTGATTGATTTTAACCACAGATATGCAAACATGCAGCAGCATAGCGGGGAACATGTATTTTCTGGCATCTGCAATGCTAAGTATGGATATGACAATGTGGGATTCCACTTAAGTGACCATGTGGTGACAATAGATACATCTGGACCGCTCACTGATGAGCAGGTGAAGGAGTTAGAACTTCTGACCAATAAGGCAATAATGGAGAACCATCCTGTAAAGACCTATTATCCTAGTGAAGCAGAGCTTGAGAAAATAAACTATAGGTGTAAGAGCGGCATCAAAGGAGACATTCGAATCGTTGAAATTGAGGGAGTGGACATCTGCGCATGCTGTGCACCTCATGTCAGAAGTACAGGCGAGATAGGTATCTTCAAGGTGATGGACGCTGTAAAGTACAAAGGCGGCACCAGAATTACAATCCTATGTGGATATAGGGCATTAGAGGCATTTTGTGACGCCCTGGCACTCCAGAAGGATATCTGTCAGAGGCTTTCAAGCAGCCCTAGCGAGCTGGCTGGCAATATCGACAGACTTAAAAATGAAGTGGGGAACCTAAAGGGTGAGATAGCAAAAGGTCAGGCAGCGTTGCTTGCAACTGAGCTTCAGAAGATAGATGCAGATGCAGAAAATGTTATGATTTTCCTTGGAGAGCTTGACAACAAAGTCATGCGCGATGCTGTGAATGAGCTTGTGGCAGGTCACGATGGATTTTGCGGAATATTTGCTGGGGACAGATTTATAGTTGGCTCGAAGAGTAGGGACTGCAACGAGGCGGCCGTCATATTGCGCGGTATGGGCATAAAATGCGGTGGCTCTGCCGCAATGATACAGGGCTCTGCAGATATGACGACGATTAGTGCAGATGATATACGAAAGGCGCTGGGAGTATGATACTTGGATTATCAGGCGGTGTCGGAAGTGGTAAAAGCCTGGTTACGGAATATCTGGGAGAAAAATACGGAGCGCTCGTGATAGCTGCTGATGATGTGGCGAGGGAGATATCAGAGGCAGAAGGTCCGGCTATAGAGGCGATTCGCGAGGCGTTCTCTGGGTATGATGTGTTTGATGACAACGGATTTATGGACCGGGGGAAAATGGGACAGCTTGTATTTCACGAGCCGCAGAAGCGCAAAGTGCTTGAAGATATATTGCATCCTATGGCTCTAAATGAGATTCGAAGAAGGATAGATGTCACCAGAAAAGATGATCCCAATAGATTGGTCGCTTTGGAATCTGCTATATTTTTTGAAAGTGGCTGTGACCAATTCTGCGATGAAGTATGGTATATATATACTGATAAGGAAGTGCGGATTGATAGGCTCATTAGTAGTCGTGGATATTCAAGAGAAAAATGCGAGAGCATAATTGCAAGCCAAATGAGCGAAGAGGAGCTTAAGAGATGCTCTGACAGAATAATAGATAACACGGGTGCTTTTGAGGAAACTATAGAGCAAATAGTGCAAGCTCTGGGGTAGACAGCTACGGATGTAGTCTGAAGTGACAAAATGCAGCCGGAGGCTACAAGATAGAGGATGCACGTAAAATAAAACTAGAATTAATTATTCACATGCGAGGGGACAGGACATGCTTGAATTCACTGAAAACACAGCTAAGGACATGGTATTTGGTCTGGATATCGGTACCAGAAATGTGGTAGGTACTGTGGGCTATAAGGATGACGATGGTTTTCATGTCATAGCCATGTACAATAAGGAACATGAATCCAGGGCCATGCTTGACGGCCAGATACATGATATCGGCAGAGTGGCCAAGGCTGTTGGAGCAGTTAAGGCGGCGCTTGAGGAAGAAATCGGAGCTAAGCTTACTGATGTATGTATAGCAGCCGCAGGTCGTGTGCTCAAGACTGTTCATACAAGGATCGCACATGAGTATGAGCAGGAGACTGTGGTTACTGGAGAGGATATACATACTCTGGAGCTGCTGGGTGTCGATAAAGCACAGAGTATTTTGCAGGAGGAGAATGACACAAAGTACAAGTTCTACTGCGTGGGATACTCTGTAGTTAAATATTACCTGAATGGTGAAGTATTTTCTAATCTTGAAGGTCACAAGGCAGAGATGATTGAGGAGGACATCATTGCAACCTTCCTTCCGGAGGATGTAGTAGATGGTCTGTACTCAGCTGTTGAGGCAGTGGGATTGTCTGTTGCCAATCTTACATTGGAGCCTATTGCTGCAATTAATGTGGCGATTCCGGAGCATTTTCGCATGCTTAATATCGCGCTTGTAGATGTTGGCGCGGGTACTTCCGATATCTGTATCACAAGAGATGGAAGCATCGTAGCTTATGGCATGATTCCGTGCGCAGGAGATGAGCTGACTGAGATAATTGTGCAGCACTATCTGTGCGATTTTGCAATGGCAGAGCATATCAAACTGGCAAGCACTACTGAGGAGAAGATTACTTTTACAGATATTATGTCTCTCACACATACGATTTCGTCCAAAGAGGTGTGGGAACTGTTAAAGCCGCAAGTTGAGTCTATGGCGAAGCAGGCTGCAGCGAAAATAAAGGAGCTAAACGGCGATAAGTCCGTAAGCGCCTGCTTTGTAGTTGGCGGTGGCGGCAAGGTTCACGGCTATACAGAGGTTCTGGCGAAGGAGCTTGGAATTATTCAGGAGCGTGTGGCACTGCGAGGCGAGGAGGTACTTGGAAATATTGACTTCCAGACCGATGATCTGGCCAAGGACCCGCTGATTGTCACTCCTATCGGTATCTGCCTGAATTATTTTGATCAGAAGAATAATTTCATCATGGTTCACTTCAATGATGAGATGGTTAAGCTCTATGACAATGGAGAGCTTACTGTCGTGGATGCAGCTATGGCAGCAGGCTATGACACCGATGATTTGTTCCCAAGACGTGGAAAGGAAATCAATTACACTGTAAATGGCAGTGCAAGGATTGCGCGTGGCGAGGCAGGAGAGTCAGCTATAGTTACTGTCAATGATAAGCCGGCTAGCATTAATACACCGCTTGCACCTAACTGCCACATCGTAATCACACCATCAACAGCAGGAGAGGATGCTACATATACAATAGGACAGCTTCCTGAATATGGAAAAGAACTGATGTATTTTGAGGTAAATGGCAAGGAAATTAAGTGCCCGAAGTTCGTGGAAGTCAACGGCTCATTGGAATCTGGCGATTATCAGATAAAAGAAGGTGATGTCATTGAACTGCGCAGCTATTACACATTAGCTCAGCTGGCGAAGTTCATGGATGTGGAGGTCGACGACAACTACGACATGATTGTCAATGGCCGCACCGCTACCATGGACACTCTGGTATACGAGAATTTCCAGGTAGAATGGTCTACAGATGGATTTGCGTCTGTGGAAAATGACTACAAGCCTGTGGACGAGAGTATACGAAGCACTATAAATGTGGTTGTGAATGGCAAGCCAATTACGCTCACAGGGCGTCCTGAATATATGTTTGTGGATGTATTCGATGCCATTGGCTTTAACGTAAATGACAAAAAGGGCAGCTCGGTAGCATTAAAATGGAATGGGCAGAATGCCGGTTACACACAGCCATTGTCGTCGGGCGATACCATTGAGATATATTGGGAGGACTAAGCCGTGCGCTTTTGTAGTATAGCTAGCGGGAGCAGCGGCAATTCGATATATGTAGGCAGCGATAATACCCACATACTCGTGGATGCAGGTATAAGTGGAAAAAGGATATCTGAGGGACTGGCACTTGCAGGCTTGCACCCATCGGAACTTTCGGGTATTCTTATCACTCATGAGCATTCAGATCATATCAGTGGACTTGGTGTGATGGCCAGAAAATATCATATACCTATGTACATGACTTTGGGGACACAGAAGGCGATTGAACTTCGGCATCTCATAGGGCGCGCTGATCCTAGTCTGTTTGTACCGGTCAATCCGGATGAGGATTTTGAGATAGGCGATTTGAAAATTAAGGCAAATCGAATCAGCCATGATGCTGCAGAGCCGGTGTCATACAGGATTGATTATGGTAATAAGAGTGCAGCAGTTATAACGGATTTGGGTACGTATACCGAACAGATTGTAGCTGCATATCAGGATGTTAATGTCATCTTGGCGGAGTCTAATCATGATATAAAAATGCTTGAGATGGGCCCGTATCCGTATCAGCTTAAGATGCGTATAAAATCAGATCATGGCCACTTATCTAATGAGGCAGGAGGGCAGATGCTCTCAAAGCTTCTTCATGATAAGGTAGAGCATATTTTCCTAGGACATCTTAGCAAGGAAAACAATTTTCCGGGGCTTGCTCTTGAAAGTGTTAAATGTGAAATTGCTCAGGCGGATGTACCTTATGGGCCAACTGATTTTCCAATCGAGGTGGCATCACGTGAGATGCCGTCGGCGATAATAGAGTTCTAAATAAGAAAATTAATATAGGAGAGAGTGGAAACTATGAAAAAGGTAATTGTAACTGTAGTAGGTAAGGACACGGTAGGAATTCTTGCAAAAGTATGCACCTATCTGGCAAATAATAAAGTAAATATTCTCGACATTAGCCAGACTATCGTACAGGACATCTTTAACATGATGATGATTGTTGATGCATCAGTGACCGAGAAGTCTTATGACGAGATTCAGAAAGAGCTTGCACAGCTTGGAGAAGAGATTGGTGTTGACATCAGATGCCAGAAGGAAGAAATCTTCGAGATGATGCATCGTATCTAAGGGAGAGCTAGGACTGAAAGTATTAACTAAAGGAGGGCTAATCGCTTGATCAACATAGGTGAAGTTTTAGAGACTAATAAGATGGTGCAGCAGGAGAATCTTGACGTGCGTACCATCACATTAGGAATAAATCTTATGGACTGCATAGATGCGGACCTTAAGAAGTGCAATGAAAAAGTATACAACAAGATTACAACATATGCTAAGGACTTGGTAGCAGTAGGACGTGCTATTGAGCGAGAGATAGGTATTCCGATTGTAAATAAGCGTATTTCTGTTACTCCTATATCAATGATAGGTGCAGCGTGCTGTAATAGTTCAGAGGATTATGTGAGCTTTGCACATACATTGGACGAAGCGGCAAAGCAGGTGGGAGTAAATCTTATCGGAGGATATTCAGCTCTTGTATCAAAGGGAATGACACCGAAAGAGGAGATGCTTCTTAGGTCTATTCCAAAGGCGTTACATGAGACAGAGAGAGTATGCTCTTCGGTGAACCTTGGTTCAACTAAAACTGGTATCAATATGGATGCTGTGCGTCTTATGGGCGAAATTATTAAGGAAACAGCGGAAATATCAGCTGATACCAACGGCGCTGACTGCATGAAGCTCGTGGTATTTTGCAATGCTCCTGATGATAACCCATTCATGGCAGGTGCTTTCCACGGCGTGACTGAGGCAGATGCTATTATCAACGTCGGAGTATCTGGTCCGGGAGTAGTAAAGACAGCCCTTGAAAAGGTTAGGGGCGAGAGCTTTGAGGTTCTATGTGAGACTATCAAGAAGACAGCATTTAAGGTAACTCGAGTAGGCCAGCTTGTAGCAAAGCGCGCGTCAGAAAAGCTTGGAGTACCTTTTGGAATAGTAGATTTGTCGCTTGCTCCGACACCGGCAGTAGGCGACTCTGTAGCAGATATCCTGTGCGAGATCGGCCTTGAGTACGCCGGCGCGCCTGGCACTACTGCAGCGCTTGCGCTCCTTAATGATCAGGTGAAAAAGGGCGGAGTAATGGCTTCATCATATGTAGGAGGTCTGTCAGGTGCATTTATTCCTGTGTCTGAGGATCAGGGAATGATAGATGCCGTTCAGGCTGGCGCACTTACCCTGGAAAAGCTGGAAGCTATGACATGTGTTTGCTCTGTAGGCCTTGATATGATAGCAATTCCCGGCCGTACTAAGCCGACCACTATATCAGGTATTATCGCTGACGAGATGGCTATTGGAATGGTTAACCAGAAGACTACTGCAGTGCGCATTATACCTGCAATCGGTAAGGAAGTCGGCGAGGGAGTTGAGTTCGGTGGATTGTTCGGATACGCACCGGTAATGCCGGTAAATGAGTTCTCCTGTGACGCATTTGTCAATAGAACCGGCCGTATTCCAGCGCCTATCCATAGCTTTAAAAACTAATGCTATACTTGCGGTAGCGAGGAGGAAAATATGACATTTATGCAGTCAAGAGTACCCAATGCCATATTGAAAAAGGTGGCAAAGCAAAAGCTTGCCGGACATTGGGGAACGTTTATAGGTGCGTTTTTTATATGCTTTGGTATAGAGTATGCCATCACTATGCTGGCTGAGATACCTATGACGATTTGCCAGATAAATATCTACCTGGAACAACTGAATTCAGGCTCTTTTTACGATATGCTGCTCGCGAACGATAGCAGCTATACTGTATATACCCGTTATCCATGGCTTATAGCAGTGATGCTTATAGTATCGCTGGTGGCTGGTGCTGTGATGGCCATTTTTAATGGTGGAGAGTACAGAATGCACTTAGAGCTTGCCGAGGACAGACCTGTGAGTGTAAAACAGCTGTTTTCCGGATTTAAGAATAGACCTGGTCGATACATCGTGGCGTACATACTTACAGCACTTATCACATTGGTTCCGGTAGTGATTATGATACCGCCGCTTGTGGCAGCGATATTGCTTGCTGACAGTCAGGCGGGAACCTTTGCTCCATTTTGGATATTGGCATTTATTGTTCTTTATGTATATGCGCTTGTAACACTGACCTTGTCGCTGACTATGGTTAATGTGGTGCTGGCTGACCACCCGGAAATGAGGGGGACAGACGCGATAAAGATAAGCTTTAGGATTATGAATGGTAATAAGCTTAAGCTTTTTGGGCTTCAGCTTTCGTTTTTTGGATGGCTATTTCTGGCAGGGCTTACAGGCGGATTGCTTATGATGTACGTAGGGCCATATTTGACCTTGGCCACTACGCTTTTCTATAAGGATGCAACAGGTCAGATTCACCTGACTGATGGGGAGAAAGAATATACTGATTACACTCAGTACAGAGGAGATAACAATGATTCAGGCAAATAATGTAACACTTCGTTTTGGAAAAAAGGCGCTCTTTGAGGACGTAAACGTAAAATTTACTGAGGGTAACTGCTACGGTATCATCGGTGCAAATGGTGCAGGAAAGTCTACTTTTTTAAAGATTCTTTCAGGTCAGCTGGAGTCTACGAACGGTGATATCTCAATTACACCAGGTCAGAGACTTTCTTTCTTGGAGCAGGACCATTTTAAATATGATGCTTTCACTGTACTTGACACAGTAATCATGGGCAATCAGCGTCTCTATGATGTCATGAAGGAGAAGGAAGCTATATATATGAAGGAAGACTTTTCCGATGAAGATGGCATCAAGGCAGCAGAGCTTGAGACGGAGTTCGCTGACATGGACGGCTGGAATGCGGAGAGTGATGCGGCTACGCTCCTCAACGGTCTGGGAATAGCAACCGAGTATCATTACAACATTATGTCTGATATGCCTGGTGCTATGAAGGTTAAGGTACTTCTTGCAAGAGCCCTTTTCGGTAACCCGGATATTCTACTTCTGGATGAGCCGACTAACCACTTGGATCTGGATGCTATTGCATGGCTTGAGGAGTTCCTTATCAATTTTGAGAATACTGTCATCGTAGTAAGCCACGACAGATATTTCCTGAATAAGGTCTGCACCCATACTGCTGACATTGATTATGGCAAAATACAGCTTTTCGCTGGTAACTATGACTTCTGGTATGAGTCTTCACAGCTCATCTTAAAGCAACGCAAGGAGGCGAATAAGAAGAAGGAAGAGCAGATTAAGGAACTTCAGGATTTCATTTCAAGGTTCTCTGCTAATGCTTCAAAGTCAAAGCAGGCTACTTCCAGAAAGAAAGCTCTTGAGAAAATTGAGCTGGAGGAGATTAAACCGAGCAGTAGAAAGTATCCTTACATCGATTTTAGACCTGCGCGTGAAATCGGAAATGATGTACTCGAGGTGTCACATCTGTCGAAGACAATAGATGGTGTAAAGGTACTCGATGATATAAGCTTTTTAATTGGACGTGAGGACAAGGTGGCACTTGTAGGCAGCAATGAGTTCGCCAAGAGCACGCTTTTCAAAATTCTTTCAGGAGAGATGGAGCCTGATTCGGGCTCGTATAAGTGGGGAGTAACCACTTCACAGTCATATTTCCCGAAGGATAACACCAAGATATTTGATAATGACCTTCTGATTGTAGACTGGCTTACTCAGTTTTCTGAGATTAAAGATGCTACATATGTGCGTGGCTTCCTTGGAAGAATGCTCTTTGCAGGAGATGACGGCGCTAAGAAAATGAAGGTTCTGTCAGGAGGCGAGAAGGTTAGAGTACTTCTTTCGCGTATGATGATAGAAAATTCTAATGTTTTGATGCTGGATGAGCCTACTGACCACTTGGATATGGAGAGCATCACCGCTCTTAATAATGGACTTATAAAGTTCCCGGGAGTTTTAATTTTCTCATCAAGAGACCATCAGATAGTGCAGACTACAGCTAATCGTATAATGGAAATACTTCCTGATGGAAGCCTTGTAGATAAGATTACTACCTACGATGAGTATCTTGAAGCTGATGAGAGCGCTAGAAAGAGAACAGTTTATACAGCACAGTCTGACGAGGAGGAAGGCGATGAGCAGTAAAAGTGAATACACAGTTCATTCGGCAAAGGGTGACATCCCAGTTGAATTACATACCAACAAAACCCATGCTATGACAAATGACATCGTGAGCCAGCTCAAGCAGATTAGAAAAAAGAAGGGCCTCACCCAGCAGGACATCGCGGATGCAACTGGTATGAAGACACCAAATGTGACTCGAATTGAGACCATGAAGCATGAGGCCAGCCTCGATGCACTTGTGAGAATCGCAGATGCACTGGGATATGAGGTGAGAATGGAGCTTAAGCGAAAAAAGAAGTAAGCTAATTAGTTTTTTTAGTTTTTGCGTGTGAGTAGGGTGATTTTGTAGCTTAATTGTGGAGCATACAAAATCACCTTATTGTTTTGAGAATAAAACAGTTAGTTCTATTGATTTTTTGCGCGAAGAAACGTATATTTTTAATAGTGCCCTAAAAAGGGGCAAAGGCAATAAATTCCAAAGGAGGGTATTAAAATGCCAAGAGCTAAACAGTCTATGGACGGTAATACCGCCGCTGCTCATGTAGCTTATGCTTACACTGACGTAGCAGCTATTTATCCTATTACTCCGTCCAGCCCAATGGCTGACAATGTAGACCAGTGGTCTGCAGCTGGCCAGGAAAACATTTTTGGAAATCAGGTTACCGTCGTAGAGATGGAGTCTGAGGCAGGTGCAGCAGGTGCCGTACACGGTTCACTCGGCGCAGGTGCACTTACAACCACATTTACCGCATCACAGGGACTTCTTCTGATGATCCCGAATATGTACAAGATTGCAGCAGAGCAGCTTCCTTGCGTATTTGACGTATCAGCTCGTACTGTAGCTACCCAGTCACTTAATATCTTTGGTGACCACAGCGACGTATATGCTTGCCGTCAGACCGGATTTGCTATGCTTTGCGAGACCAACGTACAGGAAGTTATGGACCTTTCACCGGTAGCACATCTTGCAGCTATCGAGGGTCATGTTCCGGTACTTAACTTCTTTGACGGTTTCCGTACCTCTCACGAGATTCAGAAGGTTGAGAAGTGGGATTACGAAGATCTCAAGGAAATGATGAACATGGATGCTGTTAACGAGTTCCGTGCACACGCTCTTAACCCGAATCATCCGGCTATGCGTGGTTCACATGAGAACGGTGACGTTTTCTTCCAGCATCGTGAGGCTTGCAACTCTGTTTATGATGCTTTCCCAGCTGTTGTTGAGAAGTACATGGACAAGATTAATGCAAAGCTTGGCACTGATTATAAGCTCTTCAACTACTACGGAGCACCGGACGCAGAGCGCGTTATCGTAGCAATGGGTTCTATCAACGACGTAGCAGAAGAAGTTATAGATTACCTTGTAGCTAAGGGTGAGAAGGTCGGACTTGTTAAGGTTCGTCTGTATCGTCCTTGGGTATCAGATGCTTTCCTTGCAGCACTTCCAAAGACTGCTAAGAAGGTAGCTGTACTTGATCGTACCAAGGAGCCAGGTGCTCTTGGCGATCCTCTTTACCTTGATGTTGCTACCACTCTTCGTGAGGCTGGTCTTGATGCTATCGTACTTACCGCAGGCCGCTATGGTCTTGGTTCCAAGGATACTCCACCAAGCTCAGTATTCGCTATTTACAAAGAGCTCGAGAAGGATGCTCCTAAGAAGAGATTCACCATCGGTATCGTTGATGATGTTACCAATCTTTCACTTCCGGAAGTTAAGCCGGCTCCAATCACTTCAGCAGCAGGTACTGTAGAGTGCAAGTTCTGGGGTCTTGGTGGTGATGGTACCGTAGGTGCTAACAAGAACTCTACTAAGATTATCGGTGACCACACTGATAAGTATATCCAGGCATACTTCCAGTATGACTCAAAGAAGACCGGTGGTGTTACCATTTCACATCTTCGTTTTGGTGACAACCCAATTAAGAGCCCGTATTACATTAACCAGGCAGACTTCGTTGCTTGCCACAATCCTTCATATGTAACCAAGGGCTTCAAGATGGTTCAGGATGTTAAGCCAGGCGGTGTATTCATGTTCAACTGCCAGTGGTCAGATGAGGAGCTCGCTCATCATCTTAACGCTGAGGCAAAGAAGTACATTGCTGATAACAATATCCAGCTTTACACCATCAATGCTATCGACAAGGCTATCGAGATTGGTATGGGTAAGAGAACCAATACCATTCTTCAGTCAGCATTCTTCAAGCTTGCTAACGTAATGCCTATCGATGAGGCTATTGACTTCATGAAGCAGGCTGCAAAGAAGTCTTACGGCAAGAAGGGTGACGATGTAGTACAGATGAACTACAACGCTATCGATGCTGGTGTAGATGCAGTACATAAGGTAGAGATTCCGGATTCTTGGAAGAACCCGGAGGCAGATGCAGCTAAGGCAGATTACGAGGGACGTCCAGAGGTAGTTAAGATGGTTAAGGACCTCATGGATCCGATTTCTCTTATGGATGGTGATTCACTTCCAGTATCTGCATTCGTTGATAGAGCAGATGGACAGTTCGAGCTCGGCGCTTCTCAGTACGAGAAGAGAGGTACCGCAGTTACCGTTCCTACCTGGGATGCAGACAAGTGTATCCAGTGTAACCAGTGCGCATTCGTTTGCTCACATGCTACCATTCGTCCATTCCTTCTTTCTGAGGATGAGGTTAAGGCAGCTCCTGCAAACATTAAGCTTGCTGATACTAAGCCAAAGGCTTCTGAGTACAAGTACACCATGAGCGTATCTCCGCTTGACTGTATGGGATGTGGTGAGTGTATCACCGTTTGCCCAGTTGGCGCTATCGCAATGGTACCACAGGAGCAGGAAGCAGACGAGCAGCCGGTATTCAACTACCTCGTTGCAAACGTTGGCAAGAAGGCAGATGCAGCTGGCGCTTCAAATACTGTAAAGGGAAGCCAGTTCAACCAGCCGCTTCTTGAGTTCTCTGGATCATGCGCAGGCTGTGCAGAGACCTCTTACGGACGTCTTATCACCCAGCTCTTTGGTGAGCATATGTACATTTCAAATGCTACAGGATGTTCTTCAATCTGGGGTGGTCCGGCAGCTACATCACCGTTCACTGTAAACAAGGATTCTAAGAAGGGACCGGCATGGTGCAACTCACTCTTCGAGGATAATGCACAGCATGGTCTTGGTATGGAGATCGCTCAGAAGGTTCTCCGTGAGCAGGCTATCGCATCTGCAACCAAGTGCGCAGAGTCAGATAAGGCTTCTGCAGAGCTTAAGGCAGCATTTGCTAAGTTCATTGAGACCAAGGACAACACTATCGAGAATAGCCCAGCAACAGATGCTCTTGTAGCAGAGCTTGAGAAAGCAGCTGCAGCAGGATGCCCAGATGCTAAGGCAGCAGTAGACAAGAAGGATTACCTTGCTAAGAAGTCTATCTGGATCTTCGGTGGTGACGGATGGGCATACGTTATCGGTTACGGCGGACTTGATCACGTACTTGCTTCTGGCGAGAACGTAAACGTAATGGTATTCGATACCGAGATGTACTCTAACACTGGTGGTCAGGCTTCTAAGGCTTCTAACATCGGTGAGGTTTGCCAGTTCGCAGCAGCTGGTAAGGAAGTAAAGAAGAAGTCACTTTCAGAGATCGCTATGAGCTATGGCTATGTATACGTTGCTCAGATCGCTCTTGGTGCTAACATGGCTCAGGCAGTTAAGGTTCTCGCTGAGGCAGAGGCTTACAACGGACCTTCACTAATCATCGGTTATGCTCCATGTGAGCTTCACGGTGTTAAGGGCGGTATGAACCATTGCCAGGATGAGATGAAGGCAGCAGTAGCAGCAGGTTACTGGAACCTCTTCAGCTTCAACCCAGCTCTTAAGGCTGAGGGCAAGAATCCATTCACCCTTACCTCTAAGGAAGGCGATTACAGCAAGTATCAGGATTTCCTTAACAATGAGACACGTTACAGCCGTCTTGTTAAGGCATTCCCAGAGCGTGCAGAGCGTCTCTTCGCTGAGAATGAGAAGGAAGCAGTTGCTCGTTACGATCACTTGAAGAAGCTTGTTGATCTCTACGGAGCTAACTAAGAACTTTGCTAAACAAGGTTCATTGGTGAACGAGAGTCATCGGTGATTATTCACAGTTATTTCGTCCCCAAGACAAAAGTCTTGGGGACTTTTTTTCTTGATTTTTTACATGGTTGCTAGTACAATCCAAATTAGTGCGTTTTTGAAACGAAATGTATTGTTTTAAGGAGAAAAATAATGAAATCAAAATCTTTTCTTAAGGTTCTCCAGGCGTCAGCTCTAGTAGGAGTTATGCTTGTAGGACTCGCAGCTTGCGGAAAGACAGAGGAGCCAGCAAAGCCAGCTGAGCCTACAGTAACTGAGCAGCCTGCTGCAACAGAGACTGCTGAGCCAGTTGTAGCTGAGCCAGAACCAGAACCGGAACCAGAACCGGCAGCAGCCGAGAAGCTTGAAATGGATGGCACCAGAAGCTACCTTTCAGGTCTTGAGATTGGCTCTGAACTTGCAAACAAGAGACCAGCAGCAGTAATGTATGAGAATACTGAGGCTTGTCTTCCACATCACAACCTTGACAAAGCACAGATTATCTATGAGTGCCCGGTTGAGGGTGGAATTACCAGATATATGGCTATCTTCGATGAGTGGGAAGATCTCTATCCTGTAGGAAATATTCGTAGCTGCCGTACTTACTATGCAGTATATGCTACAGAGTATGATGGAATCTACTTCCACTGGGGCGAGGCTCCTTTCGCAAAGGACTTCCTTACTTCAGGTCTTGTAGATGACGTTGATGCACTTTCATACACCTGGAATGGAAAGTCAAACCATGCAGCAGGTGCATACTTCTTCCGTCTTGGCGGTACAGGTGAGCACACTGGTTATACCAGCGGTGAGAACATGAAGAAGGCTATCGCTGCACTGGGCTATAGAACAGAGTACAATGATGACCATGAGGCACACTGGAACTTCGCTAAGGATGGCACAAAGGTTACCCTTGACGAAGGCGAGGATGTTCAGGTTATCAAGCTTTACTACACCTACAATTCACCTTACTTCATCTACAACACTGAGGATGGTAAGTACTATCGTTACCAGTTCGGCGGCAAAGAGTGTGATGCAGAGTCAGGTGCACAGTATGCTGTAGACAATATTATTTTCCAGAATGCTCCTAATGATATGTATGTAGACGGTAATGGTGCTACCAAGTACCTTAACTTCTACCTTGAGGGACAGGGCGCAGGCAAGTACTTCACCAACGGAAAGATGGTAGATGTAATGTGGAGAAAGGACACCCAGACTGGTGTTACCCACTTCTACAACGCAGACGGATCAGACCTTATTATCAATCAGGGTAAGACCTGGTACTGCTTGATTCAGACTCCATACGCTGATTCAAACACCTTCTACGCAACAGAGGCAGACTTTCATTGAGTCGATTAAAAACTCCCGAGAAATCGGGAGTTTTTAATCGACATCGGAGACTGAATGTCATCATGGTTTAGGATGACATGAGGTCACCGGAACTCGCGAAAGCGAGTTCATACCTTGTTAAATAAGGCTTCCGAGAAATCGGGAGTTTTTTTATTGTTATGTGTTGTTGTGATGCAATTACCGCCTGGCGTGTAGGCGTGAAATTACCGCCTAATCAGTAAAAAAATAGCGGCAGGCGTAATCTAGTAATAAAAGGCAACTGATGGTAAGTCGTGGCTTTTTATCGCGCAATAAGGTATAATAACCACAGTATGCCAATTATAGTGAGATACTATGGCACTAACATGTGATTCATATATTTTAGGAGCAAATATGAAGCTGTATTCAAAGATAATGATAGGTGCGTTGGTGTGTGTGCTGGGCTTAGCTACGGGTATAGGGCTGGTTAAGCTGACATCAGATAAGGGAAGCGATACTGTTGCTGCAGTATATGACCTTTATCTTGACAGCTACGATTGGGGGCCGGCGCTTGATAAGATAGTGATGGAGACAGATTATCCTATTAACGAGGTCGATAGAAGCACATTTTCTGTGATGGAGCATCTTACAGTTGATGGATATGATTATAATACCAACCGCCAGGTTACAGCATGCTATTTGTGCGATGAAAACGGAGAAATCGTGGAGGAGGGCAAGAGCTCTAGATTTATCACAATAGAGCTGGCAGTGTATCCGTCGCTTCCACCGTATTTCCAGCAGATAGATGAGAATGGTGGAAAATATTACTTTGGATACCCGGACAGCTTTGATGCAGAGATAATGCTAAGCGACACAGCAGTATTGACATCTGTTAAGACAGAGGTTACTACATTTAATATTTCACGTACGGCCAGCAGTATAAAGCGTGATATTGATGATTTTAAAACAGCGAGCTTCACAGCAAACGATGGGGTGAGCTATGATTACGCACTTTGGTCTCCTGAGAAGAAGGCGGATACACTTATAGTATTTCTACAGGGCCTTACGGCTGGAGCGGGAGTGTCACGCACGGATGCATATCTTCCGGTGCAGGTATTTAAGACAGAGGCGATGACGCAGGATAGCTTCCAGAATATGATCGGAGGCGCGTCAATACTTGTGCCGCAGTGTCCTACGTTTTGGATGGATTACAATGGACATGCAGACTTTGGAACCGATGGATTGACCAGCCATGACAACACGTCTTTCTATACACAGTCACTGCACGAATTGATTCAAAGCGCAAAAGATGAGACTGGAGCTAAGAAGGTAATCCTCATTGGAACCTCCAATGGTGGATTCATGTGTATGGTAATGGGCCTAAATTATGGAAATGAATATGATGGCTACGTGATGATGTCAGAGTCGATGATGGACAACTGTCTGAGCGATGATGATATAGCAAAATTGGCTCAGTGCCCGATGTATTTCATGTATTCACTTGACGATGATGTAGAACCAGTAGCGCAGCAGGAACTGTTGACCATCGATAGGCTGCGTGCAGCTGGAGCACCGAATCTGCATGCTTTTGAATCTGACGGTATTTTCGACCAGAGCGGAATGTATGAGACTGATGATGGCGCATACAGATATTCAGGACATTTTACACCTATTGCATTTTTCAATGACTGGGATTACTGCAATGAAGCAGATGGATGCGGCATGACCGCATGGCAATGGATGGCAAGTATTGCGGGACAGAATAAATGAGTGTAATGGGCGAGAGGAATAGTATGAGCAAAGCAAAGAAACTAACTAAATATTTGCCCTTTGCATTAGTGTTTGTGCTAATGCTAATTATGCATAGCTTTTTGAATCAGTCATTTGATGACTTGGCGTATGCCACAGAGCTGGATAGGTTCAATATTCCGCAGTATATAGTGCATAACTATACAGGGTTTTCATCACGTATACTGGTAAACTGCTTTTTGATGTATATCACAAGATGGCCAATTTGGATATGGAAGCTAATGGACAGCGTGGCGATGACATTAGTTGGAGTATGTGCTTACAGATTGTTAAAGCCTATTGTGGGCACCCTGGAAAATGAAAATGGGCTTATATGGGCATCAGCACTCACGTCACTCATTTATCCATTCTGTGATATGAAATCAGCAGGTCACATTACCACAACGGTGACGTATCTGTGGCCATTCCTGTTTATGTTGATCTGTTTGGATTTGTGGCAAAAACAACTGAAAGATGGCGGTTTAAAGCCAGGCGCAATAGCACTGTGGTTTGTAGCCTGTTTTATAGCAGGGGACTCTGAGCAATGTACAGCGGTAATGCTTGGCGCAGCGGTACTGATCATAATCTACAGGCTGATAACCAAGCAGAAAATATCAAAGCTTTTCATCATCCAGAGTGTATTTGTCTTGGGAATAATGATATTCATCCTGACATGCCCTGGCAATCAGGTGAGAAACACATTTGAGATAGCAGAGCGTTTCCCGGAGTATGCTAATCTTGGAATAAAAAAGAAGTTAGATATAGGTTTTTCTGAAACCATGTATCACTTTGTATTTAAGTCGAATGTGATATTTGCTCTTTTTTCCGCTTCACTTATGTGTGCTTCAATACAAGCCGGCAGGAAGAATTGGCAGAAAATCATCTGCAGCATTCCGTTTGTGATTTCGATGGCGTTCTCAATTCTGGGTGAGGTTACTTATCAGATTTTCCCAATGGCGAAGTATCTGACGCTGACTTTAAGCCAGA
>JAZLKM010000045.1:0-18249 GCA_045597645.1 Lachnospiraceae bacterium
ATGTGGAGTCAGACACTTGTAATTCATATGATTCGTACACCAAAGATTCCGTTCATTCAGAGCCGTGCATCTGCACCTCTTACACTACTCACCTTTACTGGTATTGCATTACTTACAATCATTCCATTTACAGGCTTTGGAGCAATGCTTGGTTTTGTGGCTTTGCCGGGGTTATATTTTGCATATTTGATTCCATGTATTTTACTTTATATGGCATTGGCAACAAGCCTTAAGAAAGCATATGTACGCCATTACGGAGAATTATTATAGGTATGGTTTTGCTTGCAAAACCAAATGAGGTCACGATGCATTAACGTGACCGAATACTGAAAGGAGGTAACGAAAGATGGATTGGATGAGTTTATGGATGAAACTGTTCGGACGAGGCGAGCTGCTTGGACTAAATATGGGATTTTGGGTTTCTATGACAGTGGTTGCAATCATAGTTATTGTGATGAATGTTGTGTTTTGGAGTATGAAACCTAAGAAGAATTAGTTAGAGTTATTGCCCAAACTTCATGAAGCAGAGCATCACGTAAGTGTAAAACTGGATATGGATGCTCGGAGTAGTAGAAAATCATACCTATAATGAAAAAGCTGCGAGATATGCTTGTAAGTGCATAGAAGGTACAGCTGACTATTTTATGGAGGAAAAAAACGTGAAAGAGAAGAGTTGGAGATTAATCCAACTCTTTTCACTTCTGCGAGAGACAAAGCTTCTTTAAAATATCGAAGGTTTCTTCGCTGATATCGTGCTCTATCCTGCAGGCGTCTTCCCTGGCGGTCACTTCACTTACACCAAGCTTAATTAGCCAATTTGATATGAGGGTATGACGCTCAAGGATTTTTTCTGCGATTTCCAGTCCCTCATTGGTCAATGATATATAACCTACCTCATCCATAGTGATGAAACTTTTCTCCCTAAGACTTTTCATGGCAATACTGACGCTGGCCTTTGTATAGCCTAACTCACCTACGATGTCAATCGAACGTACCTTGCCATTTTTTTGAGTGAGCATAAGGATTGTTTCTAAATAATCTTCCATGGATTCTTCTGATTTATGTTTAATATAACTCATATAATCTGTCACTCCGTTCTCTTTTTAAATTCAATATATCATAGTTGGTTTGATAAAAACAAACCAATAATAAAAAGATCTTTGATTAGTATTGACAAACTGGGTTAGATATAATAAACTTTCAAGCGGTTAGTGAAACCTAACGCGGTTAAATGCGGTTAACCGTGATGATGTTTGAGAGGAAATTTATGTATGAATTTATCAAATGCTGAAATTGGAATGGACTTGATTGTGAAAGATGTAATTACTGATGATGAGGAACTAAAGGGGTTTCTTTTTTCATTGGGATGCTATAGTGGCGAGGAGGTTACTATTGTCTCAAAGAAACGAAGTGGTTATGTTCTTTCAATCAAAGATGCCAGATACAATATAGATGAAGATTTGGCTAAGGCCATTGTGATTATGTGAAAATATGAAACGAAAAAAGGAATCATGTGATTCTCTTTTTTTGAATATTCGGTTAGTGAATGCTAACTTGATGATATAAATGAAAATGCAAAGGAGAATTGAAAATGAGGATTGCACTAACGGGAAATCCGAACAGCGGAAAAACTACAATGTACAATGCGCTGACCGGCCGCAATGAAAAGATTGGAAACTGGGCAGGTGTTACAGTTGACAGAAAGGAAAGTGGTATTAAGAAGGCGTATTACGATGGGGACAAGGAAGTTATCGCTGTAGATCTTCCTGGAGCATACTCAATGTCACCTTTTACATCAGAAGAAAGCATTACCAGTAGCTATGTAAAAAATGAAAATCCAGATGTAATTATAAATATCGTAGATGCCACAAATCTTAGCAGAAGCTTATTTTTTACAACGCAGCTTCTTGGGCTTGGCATTCCAGTGGTAGTTGCGCTGAATAAAAGCGATGTAAATGAGAGGAAGGGTACAAAGATTGATATTACCAAACTTTCAGAAAGACTGGGCTGCCTAGTAGTAGAAACAGTATCCACATCATCAAATGGACTCAAGGAAGTTGTTGAGAAAGCTATAGAGATAGCAGGCAGTACTCAAAAAGCTCCTTACTTCCAGGAAAATATCGATTTACACGATAAGACTGAGGTCGAGAAGGCGGATAGAAAGCGATTTGAATTTGTAAATGGAATTGTAAAGGAAGTTGAAACGAGGAAAGTCCTTACAAAAGAAAAAAACAAAGGTGACAAGATAGATGCAATTTTAACACATCCTGTATCTGGTCTTATCATTTTTGCTGGTATTATGTTTCTGGTTTTCTATATCTCTCAATCTACACTTGGTACATGGATTGCGGACTGGCTTGTAGGCTGGATCGAAACCTTCCAGGAATGGGTAGGGGAGAAGATGGTTGATGCAAATCCACTTCTCTATGCGCTTTTGGTAGATGGTATTATCGGTGGCGTTGGAGCTGTTGTTGGTTTCCTTCCGCTTGTTATGGTCATGTATTTCTTAATAGCACTTCTTGAAGATTGTGGTTATATGTCACGTGCAACAGTAGTGCTTGATCCTATTTTTAAGAGAGTAGGACTTTCAGGAAAGACAGTTATTCCTATGGTTATCGGTACCGGTTGTGGTATCCCTGCTATTATGGCATGTAGGACAATTAGAAATGAACGTGAGCGTAGGACTTCTGCAATGCTGGCAACCTATATGCCTTGTGGAGCAAAGCTACCTGTAATTGCACTTTTTGCAGGCGCTTTTTTTTCTGACGCAGCATGGGTCGGACCATTAATGTATTTTGTAGGTATTGCGTTGATTCTACTTGGAGCATTGCTTGTAAAGGCAATCAATGGACTGAAATATAGAAAGTCTTTCTTCATTATTGAGTTACCTGAATATAAAGTACCTAGTCTTAAGTTTGCATTTGGATCAATGCTAGAGAGAGGTAAGGCATATATCGTAAAAGCTGGAACAATTATCTTGGTATGCAATACAGTTGTTCAGATCATGCAGTCTTTTGATACACACTTCCAGGTGGTCGAAGAGGGAATGGAAAATACCTCAATTCTTGCAGCGATTGCGACTCCTTTCTCCTATCTTTTAGTGCCAGTAGTAGGATTTGCAGCGTGGCAGCTAGCCGCTGCAGCAATCACAGGATTCATTGCTAAGGAAAATGTAGTAGGAACCCTTGCAGTATGCTATGCAATCACAAACTTTATTGATACAGAGGAACTTGAGCTTGTATCAGGTGGAAATGAAGTGGCAATGGTTATGGGACTTACAAAGGTGGCTGCACTTGCGTATCTTATGTTCAATCTTTACACACCACCCTGCTTTGCTGCAATTGGTGCGCTTAACTCGGAGCTTAAGAGTGGTAAATGGCTTGCAGGTGCTATTTGCCTACAGCTGGCAACGGGATTTACAATCGGTTTCCTTGTATACCAGATTGGAACACTTATTACAACAGGTAGCCTTGGTGCAGGATTTGTAGGTGGACTCGTTGCAGTGTTAATATTTGCAGCTGTTATAGTAGGACTTATTGTAAAAGCTAATAGAGGACTTGATAGTAGCTATGCTCTGAATAAGTCATAAATACTAATTGGTAGTAGTAAAGAGGCAGTCTGACAAAGGCTGCCTCGTCTAAAAAGGGTATCGTAATACAAAAGGATTATCTAAGAAGGAGAAGAAATGAAAAATATTATCATAGTAGCAATTTTAGTCATATTGATAGGAGCAGCCGTATTTTATATATGGAAAGAAAAGAAGAAAGGTAAAAAATGTATCGGCTGTCCATGTTCAGGATCAGCATCATGTCATTGCAAATAGGGAGGCATGTAAGAAAGCATTAAGGAGAGTTTTACCTTTTGGCACTAGTGGATATAATCTAAAAATCCTTCGCCGAATACCTCTCTGACATCAGATACAATGACAAAAGCAGAGGGATCAATCTCTGCGACTATTTCCTTTACTGCGACAATCTGTTTTTTGGATACTACGCAATAGAGTACACATTTCTTATCTCCAGTGTACATGCCCTTGGCATCGAGACCTGTCACTCCGCGGTCCAGGTCAGACATAAGTCGCTTGGCGACATCGTCATATTTGTCGGTGATAATATAGGCAGCCTTTGAATATTTGAAGCCCTCCAGGATGGCATCGCTGACCTTAGTAACTATGTATATAGATATTACGGCATACAATGATGGGCGTAGTCCAAATACAAAAAGCCCAATTAATACGATGGCACCATCGACAAATTGCATGATTTGAGCAATGGATCTGTGCTTTATGCCCTTTTGCAAAAGAGCAGCCACCATATCAGTGCCACCAGTGGTGGCGCTGCCCCTAAGAACCAGGCCGGTGCCTATACCTGAAAAGATTCCACCGAATACAGCAGCCAGTATGAAGTCGCCGTGTGTCATATCAATGCTGGGAATGATATACAGCCATGCGGACAGCATGACAGTGGCAAACAAGGTCCTGCCTACAAATTTCTTGCCTAGCATAATGTATGAAAGTATAAAAACGGGGATGTTCAGGACTAGGTTGGTAAACCAAAGAGGGATACCACCTGCCCAAACATTTTGAGTATAGCTCTTTAAGATGATTCCGAGACCGGTGAATCCACCGGTTACCAGATTGATAGGGTCGTATATGCACTGATAGGCAATAGCCATAAGTCCAGTGCCCAGTATGATTGCAGCATATGCGAAAGCTATATGCTGTATTTTTTTCTTTTTCGAATCTGACATGTCTATAATTCCTATATTGCCAACAACAACTTACTCATAATAACACTTAGTACTAAGCCGGGGCAACGATTAGAAATTATTTGCACAGATTGTTCCACTGACAATCACCGCAGATATTTTCACGAAGGTTCACGTCGAGAATTTTGGCCTGAACGGTATTGGAAAAATCACTGTAATGCATGACTGTGCCATTTTCTAATCCGCAGTGTGTCATTACACTTCGGTCGTAAGAGGCAACTTTGTCTCCAGATAGGCATACATCATTGCAGAGATTAGGACATTTTTGGCACACATTGTCTGCAGCATCAATAATCTTAACTAAAGGATTGTGACTTTCGAGGTAAGCTTTCACCTTCGACATGTTGATAGTGAAGTCCCCACTGTAGCCTTCGCCTACAAAATAGCGCAGGCACATTCCGTGGTGGGCGCGGAGGAGAAAGGCTCCTCCGTCGTCGGCACCATTAATTGAAGCGTTAGTAGTATTACTCATGAATAACCACTTTCCTAAGAATCTTTGAAAGGGTGAGCGCGAGAGCTATTTTTACAACATCAGGAATGATGAACGGGATTACGCACCATCCAAGTGCAGTGGCTAAGTTTACAGCATTACCCTGCTGAGCATATACAACCATGAACCATGCGGTACCGAACGCATAGCATACGATAAGCCCCAGAACCATCGCTACCCCCAGAACAGGGAGCTTTCTTCCGAACAGCTTCTCGATGAGCCACATAACAAGTGCTGAGAAAATAAAACCGATAATATATCCGCCAGTAGGTCCTAGGATTACGCCAAAACCTCCGGAGAAACCTGCGAATACCGGCACACCCACAGCACCAAGAAGAATATATACTGCAACTGCTATCGTACCAAGCTTGCCGCCCAGGATGCCTATAGTTAAGAATATGGCGAATGTCTGCAGCGTGAATGGCACAGTCATAGGAATCTGAATCCATGAACATATAGCCATAAGAGCAGCACATACAGCTATATATACCAGCTCGATAGTCTTGAATTGGCTTTTGCTTTGTTTACTCATGTCAATAAAATCTCCTTCACATGTTTTCGTTTACAATTAACGGTTGTGAGTTTACAATTAGGGTTGACAATAGTCAATTAAAAAAGGTGAAAAGTTTACAATCGAAATGAATTATTAGCTGGATGCGATGAAGACAAAAGAAAAAATACTTCAATTATTAAAAGATAATTCGGGAACATACCTTAGCGGGCAGGATATTGCTGACTCCATATATGTCACAAGGGCGTGTGTGTGGAAAGCTATAAAGTCGCTGCAGGAAGAGGGTTACAAAATAGATGCTGTAACCAACAGGGGATACCGCCTGATGCAGCAGTTGGATGTTATTGATGCGGATGTAATTGGCGACGGGCTGAAAGAAAACGGGATAGATATCCCGGTCTTTTATTTTGATGAGGTGGGTTCAACAAATGATGCCTGTCAGGATTTTGCTAGAAAAATAGGAAAGTCCTGTCTTGTTATCGCCAATACTCAGACAAACGGTAGGGGGCGACGTGGGAGAAGCTTTTATTCACCTCAGGATACTGGTTTATATTTTAGCCTCCTAATATATCCAGATCAGAAGCTGGAGCGCATAACAGATTTTACAGCCTATGCCGCTGTAGCAACGGCAACGAGCATTGACAATGTTGTGTTTGGGGGTACAGATACCACTAAAATCAAGTGGGTCAATGACATATTTTTGCACGACAAAAAGGTGGCTGGTATTTTGGCTGAGGCACATACCTCGCTGGAGGATACTGATGATACACACGTTATTATAGGAATAGGCATAAATGTATTTTCGCCTCGTAATAGTTTCCCTAAGGAAATAAGGCAGACCGCTGGTTCAGTTATATCATTGGGAGATGGCGCTGAGAATCAAAATGTTAGAAACAGGCTTGTGATACAGACTATTTCAAGTTTATACAAGTTCTACATGGGAAATGGAGAGCAAAAATGCACCTGTCTCGATATATATAGAAAAAAGTCATTCCTGGTAGGAAGTTATGTCAAAATCAATAATTATACTAAGGAAAGCGAATACGCCTTTGTCACGGGCATATCAGATGACTATAAGCTTCAGGTAAGGTATGACGATGAAGTGACAGATGAGTTATCATCAGGAGAAGTAAGCGTGGTTAAATACTAATACGGAGATAGGACTCAGTCTTCTCCGCCTTTCTTGGCCTGCTTCTTCCAGTATGCATCAAACTTGCTGTTTGACTGTAGATTGCTAGTGTGCATACGACCAACTAACTTTTCTCTAGGTATTTCCACGATGGCCTTGTGGTCTATGCCTTTCAACTTTTCGCCTATAATTTTTCGCTCATATGCCTTATCTTTTTTGTATTTCAGCTCAAGCTTGGGATCAATCAGAGCATACTTAAGACTTAGCTTCCTCATAAACTCCTCTAACCCTTTATTTGCAAGAACAATAAAAGAGGATGTGTTAGCGAGAAATCGGAGATAGTGAGTATAGTCGTACCCAAGCAGTATCCCGGTACAATTTTTATTTTCTTTAAATTCCCAGAACAAATTACAGGTATCTATCTGCTTGAGGGGATCGAGGCTTCGCACAAAATCGCTCACCTCTGATTCGGTGAGTCTGTCCATAATGAACACGCGGTAGCCATCGTAGACCCAAGACACCTTTATGTCGATGTTCTCGGCCTTGCTGCCTAGTGAACTGATTAGATTTTCCCTTAACTCGTCGACTACTACCTCATCACAAAGCCTTTCAAGTTCATTTCGGTCTGTAACCGAGCAGTCATATTCGCCATTTAGTTTAAAAATATGCGCCATTTTTGCCTCGTATATAGTAAAATCATAATGAACGCATTCACAAAACATGCGTTGCGTAATTGCTGTCTAGTTTACTATTTTTACATTACAATGTCTATGCGAAATACAGCGTAAAAGCATACAAATTAAGGAGCAGAAGATGAAAGCACTGATTATAGGCGGTAGCGGAGGACTCAGTAGCGTTGTGGCAAAAATGGCCATGGAAAAATATGAGGTATGGGCTGTGACCAGAGGTCAAAGGACTCTTCCCAATGGGGTAAAGGCGATAGTTGCTGACCGCAATAAGCCAGATGAGTTTAAGCAGGCACTTGCGTCTCAAGGAGAGCACTGGGATGTGGTGTTTGACTGCATCTGTATGAACGCTGAGCATGCAAGCCAGGATTTGGAGGTATTGCCAGCAGTAACTAAGCGCCTGGTAGTGGTGTCTACTGATTCGGTATATGACCCTGAACGCAAGAATACTCCGCAGACAGAAGAAGGATTTTTCATCGAGGAGGAGGGCGATACAGCCACGGTCAGCTACGGCTGCAATAAAAGAAGGATGGAGGAGGTCTTCATCCGCGAAATGGAAAAGCAGTCGCCAGTGCTTGATATTACTCTGTTTAGACCGGGACATATCTATGGACCTGGCTTTTTGCTAGGGTGCTTTCCGGAAAATAGCAGACAGAAGGATTTGCCCGAAACAATAATCAACAGAAAAAAACTGCATTTGGTGGGCCTTGGAACTTACCTTATCCAGCCGATTTATGTAGATGATTTGGCGCGGGTTATGATAGAATGCGTTGAACAGAAGAAAACCTACGGCAACATTTTCTGCATAGGTGGACCTAAGGCTATAGAGAACCGCAGATATTACGAGTGCATAGGGGAAGCGTTAGGCGTACCGGTGGATATAGAGGAAGTACCACTTAAAGGGTATGCGAAGGCCCATCCTGAGTATTCAGGGCATCTGTGTCACAGAATATACGATTTGTCAAAATTGAGGGATGCAGGAATTAAGTTGCCTGACACTTCTCTTGAGGATGGAATTAGGCGGCATTTGGTATCACTGGGATATTCTGTTAAGTAACAAATTGAAAAAAATACTGATAAGGCTATACAATCGGTAGAATATTAAATCAAAGAGAGGATTTTCTAATGAAACTATTGTTAAGACTTAGTAAGGAAGCTACAAAGTATAAAGGATACTATATAGTGGCAATTCTTTCTACATTTTGCCTTACTGCAGTAAACCTTATCGCCCCCAGAGTACTTTCGTCCATGACCGGTATAGTAGAGCGTGGTATGGATGATAGCTCTATGTCGATTATTATCAGGCTGACACTGGCACTTGCTGGCTTATACCTGCTGCGCGTGGTCTTCAGATTCCTCAGCAATTATATCGCTCACAAGGCAGCATGGCATCTGGTAGGGGATCTGCGCAGGAAAACCTATGACAAGCTTGAGCGAATGGATCTGTCATTTTTCCATGACAAGCAGACCGGTGATCTGATGAGCCGAGTGGTAAACGATACCAGAGACTTTGAGTTATTATATGCTCATATCATACCGGATATGATAACTAACATTGTCACCTTTCTAGGTGTTCTAATTATTCTATTAAATATCAATTGGAAGCTGGCCTGTGTCACCTGCTTTCCGATTCCGCTTATCCTGATTTCAGGAGTGATTTTCACCAAAAAGGTCCGTCCGTTCTTCAAGATTTCTCAGAAGAAGATGGGAGAACTCAATGGCAAGCTGCAGGATAATCTGTCCGGAATCCATGAGATTCAATCCTTTGGACAGGAGAGCTATGAGACAGAGATGGTTGATGTGAAGAACTTTGAGCACATTAGGGCTATGCTCAAGGCTCTCAAGATTAGTGCTATTTTCCATCCGTCAGTTGAATTTGTATCATCGCTTGGAACAGTATTTATAGTATGCTTTGGCGGAATGCTGGCATACAAGGGCAATCTGTCAGTGGAGGATATAGTATCGTTTCTCCTCTATTTAAGTCTTTTCTACGCACCGATATCAGGGCTTGCAACATTGCTGGAAAATGCACAGCAGTCCCTCGCTGGTGCTGAGCGAGTAATGCTGATCCTTGATACTCCGTCTAAAATTGTAGATAAAGAGGGAGCTGTGGAGCTGACAAACGTTGAGGGAGCGGTTGAATTTGACAATGTAAGCTTTAAATATGAAACCGGGGACGAGATACTGAAGAATATTTCGTTTAAGTGTGAGCCCGGCATGATGGTTGCACTGGTAGGCCCTACAGGTGTTGGTAAGACTACCTTGACTCAGCTGATATCCAGATTCTACGAGCCACAGGAGGGAAGAATCCTGGTAGACGGTCACGATATTCAGGATGTGACCCTTGAGAGCCTTAGAAAAAATATATCTCCGGTGCTGCAGGATACGTTTTTGTTCAATGGCACTGTCCGAGAAAATATAGGCTATGCCTGCCCTGATGCTACGCAGGAGGAAATCATAGAGGCAGCTAAGGCAGCTAATATACATAATGAAATACTAAATATGCCTGATGGCTATGATACACAGATTGGAGAAAGAGGTTTACGCCTGTCAGGAGGACAAAAGCAGCGTCTCTCAATCGCCAGAGCTATTTTGCGCAAGTCGCCTATAGTGATTTTGGATGAGGCAACAGCTTCAGTAGATGTGGAGACAGAACGCCAGATACAGCAGGCAATAAATTCAATTGCAGGAACTAAGACGATTTTTGCAATTGCGCACAGATTATCTACTATTAGGGAGGCGGATTTAATTCTTGTCATTGAGGATGGCGAGATTGTGGAGTCCGGCAACCATGATGAGCTCATCAAAAAGGGCGGAGTATATGCTCGCATGAATTAGAGCGAGGAGACTATATGACAGAGGGCTTTATAGTTGACAATGGTATAAGCATTGAGTATAGAGGCACCGACAAGCCGGTTTTAAATGCCATTGCTATTTTATACAGGGATATAAAAAATGTATGCCGGTCCAATAAGGGGAAGGGCAAGATTATACTGCGAAAGGATAGCTCATTATCTTCCGAGCAGTACACTCTGGAGGCGGATGAGAGTAAGGCGGTTTTAAGAGCTGCTGATCCGCTGGGATTCGTATATGGCCTTCTTTATATTAGCGAAAAGTACCTAAATATACCGCCATTTTGGTTTTGGATGGAATCGAAGCTGCAACAGCAAGAGTATGCTCTCATTCCTGGTGGCATATACGAATCTAAGCCAAAGCCTATACGCTACAGAGGCTGGTTTTACAATGATGAGGTGCTGATGATGGGCTGGCCGTATAATGTGCCCAATAAAGCAGGCTGGAAAATGGCATTCGAAGCTTTGCTTAGATGCGGTGGCAATATGGCTATTCCCGGGACAGACAAGCTGGCGAGGGAAAATAGACAGCTGGCCAGTGACTATGGACTATGGATAACGCATCACCATGCTGAACCACTTGGAGCAGAAATGTTCGCCAGAACGTATCCTGAGCTTAAGGCAGACTATTTTGAGCATCCAGACCTTTTCGAAAAGCTCTGGGAAGATGCTGTGGTAGAGCAAAAGGATATGAACGTGGTCTGGAACCTGTGCTTTAGAGGGCAGGGAGACAGGCCGTTTTGGAGTGACGATACCACAGGAGCTTACGACACAGACGAGAAACGTGGCAGAGTTATATCTGAGCTCATAAAGGTCCAGACTGAGATTGTAAAAAAATATGTAGATAATCCGGTATTTTGTACTAACCTGTATGGCGAAATAATGGAGCTGTACGAGGCCGGATATGTGGAGCTGCCGGAGAATATCATACTGGTGAAGGCGGATAATGGCTACGGCAGGATGGTCACAAGGCGCCGTGGCAACCATAATCCCAGGGTCAATTCGATGCCAAGCCCGGCGGAGCATAGAGGGCAGGGAATATATTATCATGTATCCTTTTATGATCTGCAGGCGGCCAATCAGCTTACAATGCAGCCTAACTCGGCGGAGCTTATAAACAGTGAACTGGATGCGGTTATCAGTAATGGCGGCACAGATTTCTGGGTAATTAACTGTTCAAATGTCAAGCCGCACACCTACTTCCTGGATTTTGCGTCAAAAAAGTGGGCGGGGGAGAGCATTACAGCTAAGCAACAAGCCGAAAGCTTCGCAGAGCAATATTTTGGAGCCGATGATAGAGTAGCATCGGCATACATGGACTTTGCAGGGATAACTCCTGTATTTGGAAAAAGTGAGGACGAGCACGCAGGAGAACAGTTCTATGCAGAAAATATAAGATATTTTGCACACTATGTGCTGCTTGGCAGGACAGGGTGTATAGAGGAACTTCGTTGGCTCACTGGGGAGCAGAATCTGGCGGATCAGTTGAGATGTTTTGCAGATATATGCAGAGAAAAACTCGATAGGCAGAGATGCTTTTATGAGGAGGTTCCAGAGGTGGCAGTAGACCTTAAGCTCCAGGCGCTGATGCACTATTATGGAAATCTCGGGGTACAAGCTTTTCGAGATGGGTATGAAAAGCTAAAAGAGAAAAACTATGCCAAGGCTTTTTACTGTTTGGGGATGTGCGCTGAATTCTTTTCTGAAATTGATGACCAAATGAAGAAATCAGCTACAGGTATATGGCAGGGCTTTTATGATAATGACTGCCAGGCAGACTTTAAGTTCACAGCATACCTGGTCAGAAAACTGATGGGATATGTAAGAGAGCTAGGAGATAATTCTGAACATTATGGCTGGCAGCATGACTACGTATATGAACCCGAAGATCGGGGAGTAGCACTTATTTTGCTTACATCAAATCATGCCACTGACGAGGAAATCTATCAGGCTATGAAGAGAGCAAAGATATAGCAGAGGGAAGCAGAGAGGGTATAGACATGATATATGACATTACACAGCCGCTATTTGAATGCGTTGTATTTCCTGGCGATCCAAGCCCGGTAAAGGAAGTTAAGATGAGAATATCAGATGGTGACATCTGCAATCTTACGGCGTTTTCTATGTGTGCTCATAACGGCACTCATGTGGACGCACCTTTTCATTTCTACAAGGACGGAAAAGGTATCGATAAGGTGAGTCTTGAGAAGTTTATAGGTCCGGCATATGTTGAGGAGCATAATGGGGATGTGACAGGCGAGGACGCAGCGGCAATCCTAGAGAGAGCTTCAAGAGCATACGATGGCGCACAGCAGCGTATACTAATAAAAGGTAAGGCCACTGTTACCTACGAGGCAGCAGAGGTATTCGCTAAGGCTCATATCGACCTTTTGGGCAATGAATCTCAGACAGTAGGGCCGGAGGACGGACCGGTTGAGGTACATCTGGTGCTGCTTAAGGAAGAAATAGTGTTGCTTGAGGGAATCAGGCTTGGTGAAGTACCGGACGGCGCATATATGCTAAACTGCGCGCCGCTTAATCTGACGGATACAGATGGGGCTCCGTGTAGAGCGATACTTATGAATCTGTAAAGAGATTGATGTAAATGCGGGTGGATGGGCCCCGCATTTTTTTATAAGAAATTTAATATTTTTCAATTCACCTATTGACATGATAGGCGAATGGGTGTATTGTACATTTCAACAGAGGAAAGTTCCTCTAGGAAACGAATCAGAATCAGTAGAAAGGAGAGTAGGTACAATGTTTAGAATTCATTCATCAGTTGTTGATATGATGTGTTGCTGTCGAATGCAAAGCTCCCGGGCAGAAAATGTGACTGGGTACGACAGTATGAATTGTTGTGCTTAACTCTTGAGATATATTAAGATTAGTCAAATGCCTGGGAGTAAACTACTTTACCCTAGGCTTTTTTGTTTGTCAGGGAGATTAAAACTAGCAGAGAATAACCCAATTAACATCATCTAAAGAAAAGAGGAAAATAAAATGGCAGATTACAGATTTGAGACTTTACAGTTACACGTAGGACAGGAAAACCCAGACCCGGCATCAGATGCAAGAGCCGTGCCGATATATGCAACAACAAGCTATGTATTCCACAATAGCCAGCATGCAGCAGATAGATTTGGACTTGCAGATGCAGGTAACATCTACGGAAGACTTACCAACAGCACTCAGGGAGTATTCGAGGACAGAATAGCAGCTCTTGAGGGTGGTGTTGCAGGACTTGCAGTAGCATCCGGAGCAGCAGCTATCACATATACGATTCAGGCACTGGCCAAGGCTGGCGAGCATATCGTAGCTCAGAAGACCATCTATGGAGGTACAAGCAATCTTCTGGCTAATACACTTCCGCTTTATGGTATAGAGGCATCATTCGTAGATGCTCACAACCTGGCAGAGGTAGAGGGCGCCATTAAGGACAACACAAAGGCAATCTATATTGAGACACTTGGCAATCCAAACAGTGATATTCCGGATATCGACGAGATTGCAAAGATTGCACATAAGCATAACATCCCGCTTGTAATCGACAATACCTTTGGTACACCATATCTTATCAGACCTATTGAGCATGGCGCAGACATCGTTGTTCACTCAGCTACAAAGTTCATTGGCGGACATGGAACCACACTCGGCGGTGTTATTGTAGATGGCGGCACCTATGACTGGGCAGCAACTGGCAAGTATCCATGGATATCAGAGCCTAATCCAAGCTACCATGGTGTTAGGTTTACTGAGGCAGCAGGTAAGGCAGCATTTGTTACATATATTAGAGCAATTCTGCTTAGAGATACTGGAGCAACCATATCACCATTCGCAGCATTCCTCCTTCTGCAGGGTACTGAGACTCTGAGCCTTAGACTGGAGAGGCATGCTGAAAATGCTAAGAAGGTAGTAGACTATCTGAAGAATCATCCGCTCGTTGAGAAGGTAAATCATCCTTCACTTGCAGATCATCCGGATCATGCACTGTATGAGAAGTATTTCCCGAATGGCGGTGCATCTATCTTCACATTCCAGATAAAGGGAGGAAGAGAGGAAGCGTTCAAATTCATTGACAATCTGCAGATATTCTCACTTTTAGCAAATGTTGCAGACGTTAAGAGCCTTGTAATACATCCGGCCTCAACAACTCACAGCCAGCTTAGTGACGAGGAACTTAATGATGTAGGAATCTATCAGAACACAATCAGACTCTCAATTGGTACAGAACATATTGATGACATCATTGCCGACCTTGAGAATGGTTTTGCAGCAGTAGCTAAATAGGTGTACAATACGGGAAAATATAAAAAGGAGAATTGTCATGAGCGATATAAAACAGAGCGCATCTGAGCTGATCGGTGGAACGCCACTTTTGCAGCTTAATGGATATTCAAAAAAGAGAGAGATTACTGAGGCTACAATACTTGCAAAGTTGGAGTATCTTAACCCGGCCGGATCAGTAAAGGACAGAGTGGCACTCTCGATGATCGAGGACGCAGAGGAAAAGGGACTGCTTAGGCCAGGGGCTACAATTATAGAGCCTACCAGTGGAAATACAGGTATCGGTCTTGCGTCTGTAGCTGCTGCAAAGGGTTATAAGGCAATTCTTACTCTGCCAGACACCATGAGCGTTGAGAGAAGAAACATTCTTAAGGCATATGGTGCTGAGCTGGTACTTACCGAAGGTGCCAAGGGTATGAAAGGCGCCATTGCCAAGGCAGAGGAGCTCAACAAGGAGATTGAGGGCTCAATCATATTAGGACAGTTTGTCAATCCGGCCAATCCAAAGGTGCATAAGGCTACAACCGGACCGGAGATTTGGAATCAGACTGATGGAAAAGTAGACATTTTCGTAGCAGGAGTCGGTACCGGTGGTACGGTTACAGGTGTCGGTGAATACTTAAAGGCGCAGAATCCAAATGTGAAGGTGGTTGCTGTTGAGCCAGCTACGAGTGCAGTTCTCTCTACAGGAGTGGCAGGCGCACATAAGATTCAGGGAATCGGTGCAGGCTTTGTACCGGAAGTACTTAACACTGATATCTATGATGAAATCATCACAATCGAGAATGATGATGCATTTGAGGAAGGCAGAGCCTTCGCAGTGTCAGAGGGTATCTTGGTAGGTATCTCGTCTGGGGCAGCACTCAAGGCAGCACAGATACTTGCGAAGAGGCCTGAGAATAAAGGGAAGACCATTGTGGCATTGCTTCCTGACTCAGGAGATAGATATTTATCTACACCATTGTTTAACTACTAATCATGAAGCCATCGCTGCATTAAAGCGATGGCTTTTTTTATGCCACAGAGAAGAGGAAATGAATGCAAAGTTGTAGTAAAAGTCGAATATCTGTGTATAATATTTAAAGTTATCGTTGTTGCAAGTGAGTGAGAACAGTATGCTGAAAAAAATCAAAGAAAATAGAATGTTGTGTTTTTTCGCACTGCTCCTATTGGTGGAGTTTGTGTGGATTGTATATAAGAATTTTACATGCGGTGCAGATTCTGTGGATTATGACTCTGCGAAGCTGATGGTACATGCTACGGAGATGGCGCGTACGGGTAAGCTCATGATACCAAACTGGAGATATCAGACTACACATGAGATAGACTCAGCTATGCTTCTGGCAGTGCCATTTTATGCTATGACAAAAAATGTATATGCAGCATTTGCAATGTCTAATACTATTTTTGTACTTGTATTTGGCTATGTTATAGCGCAGCTATTGTACAACCTGGGACTTGAAATCAAATATATTGCGGCTACTTGCGCTTTGATTTTCATGCCGTGGGAGTTTGGCATGCTTGAGTATGTCAACATGCTGTTCATGAATGGCGGCCAGTACAGTATAAAGGTACTCATACCGCTTCTCGGACTTGCAATTATTACACTTCCTAAGCAGGGAGTAAAGCACATGGTCCTGACAGCTATATATTTGTTTCTGGCTTTTCTGTGCGCATTTTCGAGTGGAATTTTCCCAATAATTGTGGGGATACTTCCACTTAGCATTATCTACTTCTACCATTGGATATTTAGGGAGAATAAGACAGAAATTTCTATCAGAAATACTGTAACTATAACACTTGGACTCACAGGATCATTTGCAGGCCTTGTGGTGCATGAGGCACTAAATATAAGCGAGCGAGGAATGGATGCGCAGCTGATTAGCTCAGATGCATTTACGGATCAGCTCCTTTTATGCTTTACAGAATATTTCAGAGTGTTCAATGCATTGCCGCATTTTGAAACACCGATTGTATCGCTCAAGGGCATTGGATACTTGATAAGATTTGTGCTGGCAGCATTTTTCTTTATTGTAGGTGCTAAATACCTCGTGGATTTTTTCAAGCGACTTATCAGGAAGGATTCTGCGAAAAAAGAGAGCTTTGTGGACTACTTAGCACTCGTGATTGTGTTTAATGTGGCAATCCATCTATTGAGCACTTACTATGCACATAGGTACTATCTGGTAGAGATGATTTGCCTGTTGATTCTGGTTGGAATAGAGCTTCCGGAGATAGTTGCTAAAGCATCTGAAAAAATGCGTACAGCGCTTGGGCTTCTCTGGGCGGCGCTCATGCTGGGATGCTTTGTCACTTCTACCAGGTATATAAATAATGTAATAGAGAACTTTGAGTATAAGTTCTGCTACGAAATCTGTGATGAGATTGAAAGGCAGAACGTAGATAATGTTATTGTAGTCAATGATACTCAGCTTGAAGAAATATGCAGGCTGATGCTCTTAGATCAGAAATTCTCGAACTATATGACGATTCAGGATACTTTTGTGTCATACGACTGGTACAAAAATACAAACGATGCAGATTATTATGGTGAAAGCAGCATTATGATAATAAGAAGTGGCAATGGGATATCAGATGTTTTCGGAACCGAAATTGCTGCTATATATGACTACATTACTACAGTGTCAGACTTTGATTTATATAGGGCTAACAGTGGAACCAAGGCCATAGTGACAGAGCGATAATATTATTGAAATCACAGACTTGACAATCATTACTATATATTCTATATTTTCCTACGGAATATTAGTAATATTTGCAGGCGTGGCGGAATTGGCAGACGCGCCAGGTTTAGGTCCTGGTGGGAGACCGTGCAGGTTCAAGTCCTGTCGCCTGTATTAAGAGTCGACTGGTTCGGCTCTTTTTTAAATCGAAAAAGTGGATATAAGTGGTTTGGCTATTGAATGAGGGAATAAATGAGCAAAGAGAGAATACATTATTTGGACAATGTGAGAGTGTTCGCCACTTTTCTCATAATGCAGATTCATGTAGCTGGCACTAACTGGGTAGTGGCAGAGCCTAACACATTCAGCTGGCAGGTATATAATGTGTATGACAGCTTCAGCAGATGCGCGTTGCTTGTATTCACAATGATATCTGGAGTGTTCTTCCTAGATCCCAAAAGGCCAATAGATACAAAGCGTCTGTACAGCAAGAATCTTGTCAGAATAATTACAGCTTTTGTATTTTGGTCTGTTATGTATGCTATTGTTATACATGTAGCATTCCCAATATTAAGTCATGAGCCTATAGTGCCGCTGGAAGTGGTCAAAGAAATAATATGTGGACATTACCATCTGTGGTATCTGTTTACCATAGCAGGACTATACCTTATTACGCCATTTGTTAGATTGATTACTGCAGATAAAAAGCTTACTGAAAAATTTATAGTACTGGCATTTATATTGGGTTCCGTAATGGATTTGCTTAAGCTGATTCCGGTTGCTGGAGAGATTATCGAGGAAGCAATGGGAAATATGGAGGTAGGCTTCGTATTCGGATATACA
>JAZLKM010000046.1:0-9334 GCA_045597645.1 Lachnospiraceae bacterium
GAAGCTTTGCATCCACCGCTGACAGAACCATTGAAGATGGAATGAAATCTACACCATTACGGCCCATAATGTATTCTTCCGGTGCAGGAAGTTCTTCATCATCAATCTGAGCCATCATCAGATGACCGATAGTAACCGGAACTGCTGCAGTATCTTCCACCCCAAAGCAGGTGGAGAGATTTGCCTGACTGTCAAAGTCTACCGCCAATACCTTCTTTCCAAGTTTCTGTAATGAATATGCCAGATTATATGTAGTAACCGTCTTGGCACATCCGCCTTTCATACACGCTGTCATATATATCTTTCCCATGATTGCCTCCTTATCTGAGCAGCTGGTCTACTAAAGACTCCGTCTGAGTCTCCATTGCTCCATTGATTGCCGCCATAATGTCCTTACCAAATACAACGATAATGATAAGAACTGCTACGATAATAATGAATTCCACCTTTGTAAAAACATCCTTCTTCATCCGCAATACACCGCCTCTCGCTCTGCCACAAATCTGGCATGTATCTTTTCCTTTTCCTTCTGATATCTCTTCTGCAGTTTCTTCATTTCTTCTTCCATGAAGGCTTTTTCCTCTGCCACCTGCTGAGCCTTTTCTTCATTCAGACTGATGATCAGCTGACCATCCTCACACTTGATTCTTACAAAATCACCGGTCTTGAAACCAAGTTCCTCTAACCATAATCCGCTGACCCTGAGCATTGGAACGCTCTTTCCGTTTCTATAGATATCTCCTACAGTAAGATCTCTGTACTCTTTTCTTGCTGCCATAAACACGACTCCTTTCGATATTGGATGGAGACCTGAACAGATCTCCGACATGATGGTTACCAGAGTCGGGAGCCACCCGGCATTCTGGAAAATGGGTAAAAAAATAGACTGCAATCAGTCTTGCTGTGGTTACCACATTCATAACTGATTCAGTCCTACCCAAATCTTAACCATATTAAATTTTACTGTTTGCTCCGGTGCCTTTCTCCACCTGCTCTTACTTAAATACGGGGTTCAATACATGTTTTTGAATAGGACTATGCCGCCAAAGCCCTTGATTTACAAGGTCTTTTACGGCTCGACACTATTATCACACGTTCCCCTGGTCCGCCTTCAACAATAATAGTCCTCTTGTGTCCATCCTTTTGGCATCGCATGGATTTTTCGAATATTTCTTCATAAACAACTTTTTGCTCATCCAACATAATGAATTCTTGATTTCCTTTCATCATGTTCTCGATGGAATCTTGTAGTTGCTTCGACGGTTTTATTTTTCCATTATCAATTCTAAGAAGAGTTTGATCATAATCTCCTCTAACTATTTCCCTTTTTATAAAAGCCCTAAGCTGTTCTCTCTGACCATAAGTAAATGCAGGCGCTTCTGCTAATACCTCTGAATATTGTTCAGCATCTAATGGGTCATTCTCTTGCCTTGGATAATTATGAAGATACACACAAGGATGAAGCCTAATCTCTTCATCTTGCACAAAATCATTATAATCTCTTATTAACGCTGCATAAGACCAAGCCTGATAGCTTGGATGAGGAACTCGCCTGTTTCCGCCACCTGTAAATGTTTCTACAATGCAATCCTGCCCACTTACTTCGAACAGCTTCTCCCATTGTTTTAGTTCAACTATAATTACATTGCCTTTATTATTTTTATCAAGCCCGGATATCATAAAATCAATACGCTTTGATGTTTGCGGAATGTTATACTCTATTGCTATCCCTGCATCCTGTGGTATTTCGGCATCATTAAGTGTAATGTACATTTCTTTTAAAGAGTTTCTCCAGGAATTCAATTCACTTAATCCCGTTGTTCTATTCATTTTCTTCTTAATAGTTTCATACAGTTTGTTTTCAAGCTGATCACTCTCTGTGTCATGCATAAAGTCTGTTTTTGTCCCATTATAGATAAGCACACTCACACCTCTTCATCTGGAATATACTGAATAATGCCACCAAAATCACAATCTAACGTTTTGCAAATTTTCATAAGTATTGCTAAATTCACTGCTTCATCTCTTCTAAGCTTTGTCATAGTATTTGGAGCTATTTCTGCTTGCTTTCGCAAATCCGCCTTACTCATTTTTTATCTACCAGAAGTTTCCATAATTTGTTATAAGAAATCGCCATACTATATGTCTCCATAAGGTCTCCATAAACCAATTACAACAAGATTATTCTACTCCCCAAGTACTTTTCATTCAAAAAACTTTCGCATATATATGCGAATTTTCAAGCTATCTGCTTACCTCTTCTAGTCTTTCACCCGCATCTTTTTCAGTAGAAAGGAGCCACTGAAAATTTGAGACATCTTTAGCATAGCAACTATTTGCATATTTGCAATATAAGATTGTGGAGACGGTCCTTTTTGCCACGCTTGTAGGCACCCTGCACGCCATTCGTACCTTCTGATTTCTCATTCTCGCTAATTTGTAGGCAACTTGCACGTCAATCGCACCTACTGATTTCTCATTCTCACCAATTTGTAGGCGCCCTGCACGTCAATCGCACCTACTGATTTCTCGTTCTCGCTAATCTGTAGGCAACCTGCACGCTAATCGTACCTACTGATTTCTCGTTCTCGCTAATTTGTAGGCACCCATGATGATTCGTGACAAGATTCGTGACAAAATTCGTTACAAAACCCCTTTGTAAGTTACAAAAACCGCTTGTATTTTTGCCGTAAAAAGGCATAAAAAAAGCCTTGAAATCAGGCAATGCCGTATTTTTCAAGGCTTTTTAAAAAGCAGGGGATGAGAGAATCGAACTCCCACCAAAGGTTTTGGAGACCCCTATCATACCATTTGACCAATCCCCTAGATTGCAATCTGTAGGTCTCACAGACGAATGATAGATTATCATAACACACCCCATATTGCAAGGGATTTTTATATTTTTATTCGATAGTTTTCCCGCTCTTCGCTTGAGATGCCTAATACATCCATATTATGTTCCTTGTCATGCGAAAATACGTAAATAGTACTTACCAACTCCCCACTTTTGTGAAACAATATATGTACCTTTTTTACATAGGAGGACGACAAATGGAAGCTCTACAAAAAATTGATGTCAACACTCTATTGTGGATACAAGATCACCTACGCTTTGAGCAAATCACCCCTGCCATGAAGTTTATTACCACTCTCGGCAACGCTGGTACTGTATGGATTGCAATTACTGCTATTCTCCTGCTGATTGCCTTCTCTAGACTATATGTGGGTATTCACTATCCTTCGGATGTATTGGTTGGAGTTGTCATCGGTATTCTGTGCGCCAGAATCGGATGCTTTGTTGTAAATCGCACCATAGAGCTCCATGATTATTGCACTCTACCAAATCCATCTACAATCTGAATCTTAAGCTTTGCATCGCTGCCATCTCTCAATGAAGCTTTCACATCAACGGAGTCAGCGGTGCATTTTATTTCAAAATGTATCACGTCATGATTGTCATTGCTAAGTGGTGTTACGCCATCATCAAGCAGGTAATCCTCAGTGAACGTCCCTAGTTCAAGCGGATAGACTACATACACGGTCTCTCCCGCTATATCCCGCGCCACTACTGAGCCACCGCGAGCCAACCACACAGGCTCGTCATGCATACTGCAATTTTCCGTGTAGTGTCCACTAACCATCTGGGTTCCGCGGTAATAGTTGCCATTATTCTCCGGCAAATCTATCTCCACCAGTTCCTCTCCCTCATCAAATACGGGGCAGGCGATGATGTCATCACCGAAAAAGAAAGTGTCACTCTCAACATCACACTCTGCATGCTTCAAGTAGAGTGGATAGATCACCGGATTAAAGTCCACGGTACTACGCCATATCTGATTATAAATATAAGAAGTAAAGCTCTCTCTCAAATCAAACAGCATCTTAACTGTCGGCATCTCGTCCTCGTATAGCCAGGGCATATGTGAGCTGCCATCACTGTTCCATGAGTGCAATACAAACCGAGGTGTGAAGATTCCGTACTGAATCCACCTTAGGAAAAGCTCCTTCTCGGCTCTCGGACCTGCAAATCCGCCGATATCCTGGCCAAAATTATATATTCCGGACATGCTCATGGTCATCGCCATACGGTGGTTGTATCTAAAATCAACAAAACTTGTCCTATTATCACCTGTCCAGGTAGACGCTATTCTAGATGTACCTGTTATACCGCAACGTGATACCGCGTTTTTGCGGCCATCATCGGGCTGGGCCGCAACGCTGGCCATAGTCATAAGATAAGAAAATAGTGGTCTTATCAACTTGGCTTTCAGCGGTTGGCCGAATCCATCTGCATACACATCCTCATCGCAGATATCGTATTCATTATTGTCATTCCAGGTAGAATAGTAGCCCTTATCCACCAGCTGACTTTTTACGCAGTCACTCCAGAACATAAAGGCTTCTTTGTTGGTGAAGTCCAAATAGCTGCCATAGCCTGACCAGAATGGAAAAATTGCCGGTGTGCCGTCGCCATTTTTTAGAAACATTCCTCTCCTTGCGATTTCATCGTACATTGGATGAGTCGTCAAAAAGCACGGCTTGATATTCGGAATAAATTCGATGCCATTTTCCCTAAAATAGCCACTAAGCCCCTCCGGAGATGGTATCTTGTCAAGATTCCAATGGAACACGCATCTCTTGTCACCAATCTGAGTGTAGCCACTGGACATATAGAAGCCACCCGGGTGTATATCATATTTGTTGCACAGCTCCACAAATCCTCGAAGCTGCCTATCCGCATCGTCCGCATCTGTGTACGCCATTGTGGAGCCACAATACTGGAAAGTCCACTTCGGCGGCAGTAGGTCGCGGCCCCTTAAGTGTGCAAACCGATTGATTATCTCCGGAGTGCTTCCGAACATCACATAGAAGCACAGCGTCTCCTCTTCGCATCTGAATGACTTGAATGGATTATAGTAATTGTTAATCTCCCTGCCAAAATCAAACGCACCCTCTGAATAGGTATCATAGTATAGTCCATAGCTGCCTACACTGTTTTCGCAGATATAAAATGGCACCACTTTATAAAGCGGGTCTGATGATCTGGCATCAAAGCCCATGGCATCGCTGGCACTAAGTCTAAAGCTCCTTTTATTCTTATTTACATCGCCGGTCTTATCGCCCAGGCCGAATATCCTCTCATCCTCTTCCCTGGTGATAAAGTGGCATGCTCCCCGGCCCAGCTCATGCTCGAAATTGTACGAAATGTACTCCCTGTCCTTGAAAAGCAGCTTATCATCCTGATAATAGCTCATCTCAAAGTTCAGTAATGAAATCTCGATGCGCCTGCTTCCCATGGAAAAGACTACCTTATCCCCCAGGTCCTCATAGTCAGGCTGCATCAGTTCAAAGCCCTCAAGGCTCAGCTTATCTCTGCCCTCATACGGCATCTCGCAGACGGTACCTGCCTCATCCATTTCGCAGGGGCAGACAGACCAGGTGGGGAGAATCCTCTCCCCATCCCTGTAAGTACATACTCTTATCATATCAGCCAGGAAATCCAGCCTGACATTTACATTTTCACATTTAAATATATATGTTGACTCTCGAATCAACGAAACTTTAAATTGATGCTTAAACTTCATTTCCGGCGTCCTCTTTGCGCAGAAGCTCTTCCTTTTTAACCTGCAGCTCCTCAACCTTATCCTTAGAAAGCGGATACCAGAACATCAGGAAAAGAGTCATCAGCAGGAACATAATTGCCGGCAGGATTGTAGCCAGCACATACATAAGCTCCAACTGACTGTCATTAAATGTGAAGCTGCCGCTCTGTGCATTTGAAAAGTATCCAAATGCTAAAAGAGCTCCGTTTACTGCAATAGCACTGATTACCTGACCTACTTTTCTAAAGAAGTTAAGGAATGCGTAGGCTGTACCATTGTCCCTGCTTCCTGTGGTAACCTCAATATCATCTATAGCGTCTGTTACCATAGCCCACAGCTGGAGTACGAAGAAGTTAAGTCCGAATCCGCTGATAAGGCACAGTCCCATGAACGGCCATATTGCTGCGCTTGGCTCCATAAACTTAAGGAAGAACATTGCGAAGTTAGCAATAGCTGCTGCCGCCATACCTGCTCCGGTCAGCTCCTTTTTGCCGAATTTTCTAGCAAGCTTTGGTGTGAAGGCCATGAGAATAGCCATCGGTAAATATGTCAGAATAGTTGGAAGTGTAACGAAAATGCCGCCTTTTCCAAAGTAATAACGAATCAAATACACATAGTAGCTCTGGGTAAACATCTGACCGGTGAGCAGAAGCATTGACACCATAGAGATAGATACCATGGCTCTGTTGCCAAAAATAAGTGATATTGCCTTTTTAGTATTACCCTTCTGAGGCACCTTCGGCTCGGTCTTTACTCTCTCCTTTGTTCCTGCAAATGCTACGAACAGGAAAATCATAGAGAGCACTGCCATTGCTATTACGCCTATGATAAGCACGTTATATTTTACGATTGATTTTCCAGTAGCCTTATCGGTAACGAAGCACATAGCTGACAATACCATAACCGGCATACTACCAAGTGCTGCGCCTACTGCTCTAAATACAGACAGCTTTGAGCGCTCCTTATCATCAGTGGTGATAACCGTTGACAGCGAGCCATATGGTATCTGAAGCATTGTATACACCATACCAAATATTATGTAGGTTACAGTAGCATAGATATATGCCGGCATATTCTTGCCAGGCGTGCCAAATCCAGGCAGCTTGATAAACATCAGAACTGCTGATATAGCCAGCGGCACTGCTGCCCTTTTAATCCATACTCTGTAGCGACCAGCCGGCGTAACCTTGGCTGTATCACAGATTCGACCCATGATTGCGTCATTGATGGCATCCCACACTCTGGCCGCAACGAACATGAGCATGATGAACAGCGGACTGAGTATCAGCACGTCCGTGTAGTAGGTCTGCAGTACAGCTGTAACCAGGCTGAACGCCAGGCAGCCTCCTGCATCCACAAGGCCATAGGCCATGTACTCGGGCGTCTTTAGCCCACTTGTCCTTGAAATGTAGCTTTCATTTTGGTTCATTTATTTATCCTCCCCTTTTAGCCGGCCCCCCAGCCGGTATTTTACACTATAACCTTACTCCTTCACCGATTTCACTTTCAAAGCCGTCCTGCGAAATCCAGGTCTATTTGGGATCTCCCTTGAAAGTAGCAAGCAAAAGCTTAAACCTATTTGGCGTCCCCATTTTCACTCCGCTTTTTCTAATACAAAGAGCCCTGCCGCCTCGTTTCCACTGCGGCCTATCGCCGCCGTTAGGATCTGAGGTCTTCATAAAGCTTACTACGTAGTCTATCATTAGCTGCGATATTTTCTCGTCAATATCGTCATACGGCCTAAATGAATTTTTCAAAGTGCCGAACATATATCTAAGGTCCGCTGAATGAAAAGCTCCATTATCATCCCCCGGAGCATCCACATCGAAAAAGTACAGATATCCTCGATTATTCCTGCAGAACTTATGCGCCATGTGGCTTAGCATTATGGTATACATATCTCTGTTGGTATAGCCTGCCATATAATCGATTGGCAATGGATTCTTTATAAGCCTTCCAACCTCGTCCGCTATCAGATAGCCATCAACTACCGGCTGAGTATTAAACATATTGTCCTTGCGCTTTGTCTTAACCTTTTCAACAGCTGCAAGTACCTGCTCGTCCGATAGCTTTTCAAACTCTTCCAGGTTATTGGCACCACTTTCTCCTATTACATCAAGCCAATAGTCCCTTGTGGCCTCGCATCGCCTTGGCAACGCTGGCTTTGGAAAAGCCCCTGCTCCGGACATCATTATCGCTCTTTTATACAGCCCCTCACAATGCTTTGACAATGACATGTACTGTATGGATATGGCACCTGCGCTCTGGCCCATGACAGTAATATTTTCAGCATCTCCGCCGAAATCACCGATGTGATTTTTCACCCATCTCAGAGCCACTATCTGATCGTCCAGACCAAAATTGCCATCTCTGCCGTTGCGTTTTTCTAGCTCCTCATGAGTCATGTATCCAAAGACTCCAACGCGGTAGTTAATCACCACCAGCACTACTCCGCGTTTCACATATTCATCGCCGCTTAGGTAGGATTCCCAATTGCAGCCAGAATTAAATCCCCCGCCGTGTATCCAGACTAGCACCGGATATTTCTTATTATTTTCCCCCTCTGATGGCGTGAAAATATTAAGATTCAGCGCGTCTTCAGAATAGACAAACTCCTGTCCTTTTCTAAACTCATTGAAATAAAAAAGCCTCTCAGGCACATCTAGATGTGGAAAATAAGCTCGATACTGTGTGCATGCATCCCCGAAGCTTGTGGCATCATATATGCCATCCCAGCTGTCAATGGGCTTTGCATAAGAAAACCTCTGGGCCGTGGCATAGCGCACTCCCAGATATTCCTGACCGTAATCTGTCCTATTTCCCCTTATCTGTCCTAAAGAGGTCTGCCTTATTATATTTTCCATAACCCCACTTCTCTCCGTTTGCAGTAAGCATCATATGTAAAAAATGCTGCTGCAAGTCTACAATTTCCTTCCCCACGATAACCACTGCTCTACTTTTATAACATCCGAGCTAATTCTGAGTACTGGTCACACCTTCTATGCTCAAATACCGCATTGTTGATGCGTGTAAACTCATGGACATTGCCCATGAGCCACTCCGTCTCACTATCACTGTAAGATAGCTCCTTAGCTGCGAGCTCGGCTATATCATCAGCATTCTGATTCCCCCAGATATATCTGGCGTCTATGTCCCCTCTATAGGCGCCCCACTCTCGCTTGCTATCGCACTTCTTTTTCAGTGTATCAAATATTTCTGCCGGTGTCATTTTCCCTCTGTATCCGGCAAAAACATCCTTGTCAATCATATGACTTTTGACATGTACGAAATCCACCTGCACCCCTGCAGCCTTCACTTCGTTGTCATAGTAATCTCTTATCCCAGTGAGCGATACGCTCTTGACCTTCCACCTGTCCACGCAGGTCTTCATTATGCCATTATAGTCCTGCACCAGAATAAGCCGCTTCAGGCCACGCTTCACGGCGTATTTCATGGCCAGGTGCGCTGCGTACGCCTCTCCTATTATGTTGGCTTCCTCAAACACTTCGAGATAGCTCTGCGATGCACCATCCACATACGGGAGGTACCCGGCATACACCGCAGGAGCCGCACTCAGGTCCTCATATATTATGGCTGCATAGCCTATGTTCCCCACCGTCCTGCCGCTGCTGCCATCAGTCTTTCGGCCTCCGTCTACAAAGGCTATTGCTTCATTAGGTCCAAGCTTTATCATTCCTTTTTTGAAAAATTCAGACCCATCCGACGGTTTG
>JAZLKM010000047.1:0-15660 GCA_045597645.1 Lachnospiraceae bacterium
ATATGACAAGAAACTGGCTTTGGAAGAAAAGAAGCCTAAAAGCTGGTGTAAAAGTGTTAGCGCTTTTGCAAATACATTAGGTGGTTCACTTATATTTGGCGTTTCAAATGAAGGTGAAGTAATTGGTCTTGATGATGCTGATCATGATGCTGAAAAGATAAGTGAGATTATAAAGACTCGTATTGATCCACTTCCAGAGTTTAATCTGAGATTTCATAAGACAGATGATGGTAAGGTGCTTATTATCCTAGATATTTTCAAAGGTGATGAAACACCATACTATTACTCTGCTGATGGAGTATTGGAGGCATATGTGCGAGTTGGAAACGAAAGCGTTAAGGCTACAGCTGTAGAGCTAAAGAGACTCGTCCTTAGAGGCAAAAATACTTCTTGGGATACGCAGCTATCATCATATAAAATGTCTGACTATGCTTATTCAAAATTGAGGGCCAGATACAAGAAATGGACCGGAAACAGCTTTGATGACAAGGACATGGTTTCATTTGGTCTTGCAAATGAGGCAGGTGTATTAACAAATGCAGGTGCACTTATAGCAGATGATAGTCCTGTAAAATGGTCAAGATTATTCTGCACCAGATGGAATGGACTTAATAAAGCCGGTGGTGCAATGGATGCAATTGATGATGCTGAATATGAAGGTAGCGTGCTTTATCTCTTGGATGAAGGCGAAGCATTTATAAAACGTCATGCAAAAAAGATGTGGAGAAAGTTGCCTAATTCTAGAGAAGAACTTCCAGAATATGTAGAACGTAGTTATCATGAAGCATTAATCAATGCTCTTGTGCATAGAGATTATCTTGTGAATGGGAGTGAGGTTCATATAGATATCTACGATGACAGAATGGAGATTTATTCACCAGGTGGGATGGCTGATGGTGTTCAGATACAAGACAGAGATCCACTTACTGTTCCATCAACCAGAAGAAATCCGCTGTTGGCAGATATTTTTAATCGACTAGGATATATGGAGCGAAAAGGTTCAGGCTTCGAAAAAATCATAAATGGATATGAATTTCAAGTGACCTTTGATGAATCAAAGAAGCCAAGCTTTTATTCTGATAGGACCCAGTTTAGAGCTATTATGCCAAATCTGAATTATGGTTTTGATGTGGATGAGCTTGACGTCAAAAAGAATGAGCTTGACGCCAAAGCTGACAGAAGTGACGTCAAGGTTGACGTCAAGGATGATAATGAGGTCAGAAAAAATCGAATTATATATTTGATTAGAATAAATCCGAGAATGTCCCAGCGCATGATGGCCGAAGAATCAGGAATTCCATTCAGAACCCTTCAGAGAATCATGAAAGAAATGGTAGATAACAATGAGATTAGACGTGTTGGAACCAGTCAGAAGGGTCATTGGGAAATAATAGAATAATTATTAATCAAGCAGCTACGGAGCAATTCTGTAGCTGTTTTTTTGTGTGGCTTTTCTTTGTGCTGGCAGGCAGCATATTTCACTATTTCTTCATACGAAGGTGCTGTCTTTAAGGCTTACAATATGCTATAATCAATCGATTATATTCTCTAACAACTGTTGATGGGAGGCAGTATGTGGCTGTGGATTGTAGCGGCGCTTGTCGCGTACTACATTAAGGGACTTTGTGGTTTTGCAAACACTTTGATTTTTTCCACCATACTTGGATTTGCCCAAAATAATGTGGATATTTCTCCTGTAGAAATCGTAATAACATATCCCAGCAATGTGATAATGGCTTGGAAAAAAAGAAAATTTTTGAATCCAAGAATTTTTGTGCCTTCAACCATATTTTTGCTCATTGGAAGTATACCAGGGGCGCTCATGCTGAAGAATCTGGATGCCAGGTACATCAAGATAGTTTTCGGAGTAGTAATTATCTTACTAGGACTTGAGATGCTGCTTAGAGAATCAGGCAGGCTCAGACTTAAGGAATCTAAGATACTAATGGCCATCATCGGAGTTGCTTCAGGCATATTGTGTGGCCTTTTTGGAATAGGAGCTCTCCTGGCTGCCTACATCGGGAGGGTTGCTCAAAATAGTGATGAATTTAAGGCAAACATTAATATCGTATTTGTCATAGAGAATACCATAAGAATTGCTTTTTATAGCGTGATAGGGATAATCACATTCTCGACATTAAAGCAATCGCTTTTGATTATTCCTTTTATGCTTATAGGATTGTTTGCAGGTATGAAGAGCAGCCAGCTACTTAATGAAAAGATAGTAAAGCGGCTGGTGATTGTATTGCTGATTATTTCGGGAATTGCATTGATTATAAAAAATATATTGTAGAGATAGGAGCCTGTGATGAGCGAAAACAAAAAGAATATTCCGCAGATACAAGCTACAGATAATGATCCGGTGAAACCAATAAGGATAGTTATGCCTATTATTGTTATTGCACTAATACTGCAGATACTAGGCGCATATACATATGTGCAAAGGAGAAATGTGGTTCGAAGTGCAGAGCAGGTCGCTAATCAGATGGCAGAGTACATGGCTAATAACATTGCGAACGAGATGAATTATGCCAAGAGCAATATTAGACTAGTGGCTATAAATGTGGCACAGACCATGACATCGGCTGAATTGGAGAATCCCTCTGAGGTGATACTGCCTATGGTTGAGAACTCACCATTTGGTGGGATAGAGTATATTCGCTCAGACGGTATGAATATAATGAATATAGGCGAGCCATTTGATGCTAGTGACAGGGTTTACTATATAGAAGGAATAAAGGGGAATACTGGCATATGGAATAATTACCACCCAAAGTCTTCACAGGAGACTCTGGTTAATTTTTATACTCCGCTCATTTACGAAGGGCAGATAACAGGTGTAATCACTGGATATATTGAGGCTACATCCCAGCTGGCTCCGCTATTTGAGAATCAGCTGTATGGGAAAACGATATATGGCTTTTTGGCTGATGAAAATAATATGGTGATTTGCTCCACCTTAGAGGGAGAGTATGAAAAGGATTACACCGTTGATATGCTGATGGATAAGTTTGATGCATCATTTCTGGACAAGCAGAGGATGCGCGACCTTTTGAAGGATGCCACAGATACAGCAGCTACCTACAGGAGCACAGATGGTGAGGGCAGAGTCTGCATTACAACCATACCTGGCACTGAGTGGAAGGTGGCAATAATTATTCCGAGGGAGTCCTTCGATGAAATTATAAACGAGAATACTCAGGCTTCGATATTAACTATTATCACTATAAGCGCTATTCTTGTGGCATATGCCACCTATGTTTTGCTTAGAAGCTTAAAGAGGCGTAAGGAGATTGTGAAGGCTAATGCTAAGCTTGAGGAAGAAAATCGTGCTTATGATGAGAAAAATCGTCGAGTATTCGCAGAAATGTCCGAGATTCGAGACATTATTGCATCTGCTAAAATGGGTACCTGGCGAATAGAACTCGTTGATGGACAGCCACCACGCATGTATGCGGACGAGATGATGAAGGAATTGCTGGGAATCAATGGGCATGCAGCATCTCCAGAGCAGACATATGAAGAGTGGTATTCAAGAATTAGGCCGGAAGCTCTTCAGTCGGTACAAAATAGTGTCGAGCGCATGAAGAAGGGGTATTTTGATGAGAATACTTACCTCTGGAACCATCCGGCGAAGGGTACTAGATATGTGCGATGCGGAGGTACATCGCAAATTATCGCAGGTGGTCATGTGCTCAGAGGCTACCACTATGACGTTGATGAGGTAGTGCGTGAGGACCAGGCAAAAGTCGATGCTCTGATGACTACTTTGAGTGAAAAAAATGAATATTACTCTGCATTAGGTACTTTGGAGCGTATTTTTTATAGTATGCACGTGATAGATATCTTTGATGATACTGTCGTTGAACTTAATTCAAAAAATGAAGTTAAGGCGATAGTCAACCGCAAGCAGGGCGCTGTAGAGATGATGACTCAAGTTATGAATGCTGTCGTGGTGGATGAATATCTGGAAGAGGCACAAACATTCACTGATTTAGCTTCTCTGCCAGAGCGTATGCGTGGAAAGAGAATACTTTCTAAGGAGCTGGTAGGTAAACATACAGGCTGGTTCCTGGCAAGCTTTATTACAATGGAAGTCGATATAAAAGGCAAGCCAACAAAAGTTCTGTTTACAACAAGGGTTATAGATGAAGAAAAGAAGCAGGAGGCTAGGCTGATACAAAGGTCTCAAACAGATGAGCTGACAGGCCTTTTGAACAGACGTGCTTATGAAGAGGATATTTATGTACATAATAATGTCCCGGAAGAGGATGAGTTTGTATACGTATCGCTGGATGTGAATGGACTTAAGGTTGTAAATGATACAAAGGGCCATGTCGCAGGCGATGAGTTACTTACTGGTGCCTGCTGGTGCATGAAGCATAGCTTGGGAGCTTACGGACGTCTCTACAGAGTTGGTGGCGATGAGTTTGTTGCGATTCTTTTCTGTGATGTTCAGAAGACTAAGGAAATACTGGAGGAGTTCGACAATACAATTATAAACTGGACGGGAGAGGTGGTTGACGAACTATCGATTTCGTATGGCTGGATTAGCAAGCATGAGCAGGAAGGCCTCTCAGTGAGGCAGCTAGGTGCCATCGCGGAGCAGCGAATGTATGACGCTAAGTCGGAGTATTACAAGAAGATGGGCGTTGATAGGCGTGGACAGCACGATGCCCATAAGGCCTTGTGTGATTTATATACCAAGATTCTAAGGATTAATACCAGCACTGATACTTATCAGATAATCAATATGGATGTGGCTGAGCAGGTTGAAGAAATGGGATTTTCTGAGAAAATATCTCAGTGGCTCAGAGCCTTCGGAACCTCAGGACAAGTACATCCAGACGACTTAGATGAATATCTTAGGATGACAGATATCTCATATATAGATAGTTACTTTGCAGGCGGCAAGACGTCACTTCACATTTTCTATAGAAGAAGATGTGGAGATGTCTTCAAGCAGGTGATGATGGAAATCATTCCTGCAGGTGATTTTTCTGAAGCAAATCATAGCCTGTTTTTGTATGTTAAGGATGTAGATAGATAGAAGTAGCGATTTGTTTGAGCACGTGGCGAAGCGGGTTACGGATAACATTGAATTTGACGACTGACGAAGGAGAAGCCAATAATGGGCAAGAGAAAAGTTCACTTATCGAAGGTTTCACTGCTACACTATTTTAGACTTGTATATCGCTCTATTCTTTTTATTACTGCGACATATCTGTACATACGAAACTCTGTGCTTGGCACAAATGATGGCGACTATATTATCGACAGGTATATAAGTAGCCCTATTATGGTGATTATCTGGATTGTTTTCATGGTAGAGATGGTTTTGCGTATGCTGCCATCAAAGCTGGAAAGCCCCGGATGTCAAAAACAGTTTGGCAAAAATTATAAGCCGACGGGACGTACGGACGTCAAGCTCCATGACAACAATGCTGTGGTGATTACTGCGCTGGTATGGATAGTCCTGAACGCTGGGTTTGGTGCTTTGAATCAGATAGGGCTGTTGGATGATGGAATAATGGTGCTAATATGCCTGTTCTACTCAGTCTGCGACATGATCTGCATACTGTTTTTCTGCCCGTTTCAGACTTGGTTTTTGAAGAATCGGTGCTGTGCATCCTGCAGAATATATAACTGGGATTATGCGATGATTTTTACTCCACTTTTTTTCATCCCTTCGGTGCAGACCTGGTCCCTATTAATTGTTGCAGTAGTGATTTTGGTACGGTGGGAGATTACGGTGTGGAGATATCCGGAACGTTTTTCGGAAAATACCAACGCATATTTAAGCTGTAGTGGCTGTACGGAAAAATTATGCGTTCACAAAAAGCAGCTGATACAGCTGCGAGTTGAGCTGGAAAAGCTGGCGGAACGGGCCAAGGATCGTATTTTGAAAAAAACGGATAGAGCTGATTAGTAATCATGGAAAGAGATCTGTTTTTACCTATAAAAGAATATTTTGAAGGCTATGGTTACACCTGCGATGGTGAGGTCAATGACATAGATCTGTACATGGAAAAGGATGAGGACTGTGTGGCTGTAGAGCTTAAGCAGACACTGGATTTCAAATCGGTGCAGCAGGCAGCCCTCAGACAAAAGCTGGTAGACACAGTATACATTGGGACTTTTCGCCCGAAGGACATGCGCTCGTCTGCATTTAGGGACAAGCTGTATCTTTTAAAAAGGTTAGGAATAGGTCTTATAGTTGTCTCACCCAGAACCAAACGGGTTGAGATTGTAAGTGAGCCAATTGTAAGTGAACTTTCGTCGTTTCAAGCCAGAAATCTTGGGAAAAAAAGAGCGCTTAAAACAGAATTTAAAAAGCGTAAAACAAAAAATAATGTCGGCGGAGTCAATGGAACCAAACTGATAACCAGCTATAGGGAGAATGCTCTACTGGTGCTGGATGCTGCGGTAGAATGTGGAGATGAGGCTACAACCAAGCAGGTAAGGGAGCTGTCAGGGGTGGAAAATGCCACCTCTATTTTGTACTATAACCACTATGGATGGTTTGAGAAGATGGGAAAGGGCGTGTACAAAGTCACACAGACAGGATATGATGCTCTGCTTGAATTTGAGGATACTATTTGGCTCTTGAAAAAAGGAAATGAAAATGAAAAATAGATACCTAACCGCACTTGCTACGATAGGTCTTGTGCTTATCATGGTCACTGGATGTGGAAACAAAAATAGCGCACCAGCTGATGCGGGCTTGACAGCAGGAGATGATGCCAATAAGAACGAAGCGGGTGCGGATATAGAAAATGATAGTAGCGACAGCGACGAGACAAAGAGAACCTTGTCGGATGTATCCGCTGATATTGCCAATAAGAAGGCGATAGATGCATATATGCAGTTTCTAAATAACGATCGATTAGCGTATCCAACCCCAAAATTTGATACAGACAGTCCGGAGGGAGAGATATACGGATTTTCAAGGTCCGAATATGATTATAGGAATCTGGTGCAGTCACTTATCCAGTCCGATGCAGGTACATTTGATGTCGAGTATGCATTTATGGATCTGGGAAATGATGGTACCACAGAGATGATAATGGCTATCAGGAATAGGCTGGCCACGTTGATGAGCACTAATGTGGTGCTGCATTTTGATGGAAATGATATACAGATGACCTATGCATATTCGTACGGCTATCGCACTGAGGAAGTGCTGTACGATCAGGGGTATCTTATGCTGTATGGTTCAGGCGGGGCAGGAGCCCACTATAGTACCCTTATAGAGTTTGAACCAGACGGATATGGCAGACCAGTGTGGGAAAATAACTTTTTCTTTTCCAGCTTTGCTACATCTATAGCTTATTCGCTGGACTATGGCTCAGATGATTATCCAGACGCAGATATGTTTGGGGATTATACCGATGATGAATTTCAGATTTCCGAATTTATAGAGCATCAGGTGGGCCCGGATGTTGTGAAAATAGCCGTTGCAAGCTACAGCGAGGACGAGGACGTCAAGGCATCAGAACAGAAATTTGTCGAATCGCTCAAGGCTCATGGTGCAATTGAGATAAGTAGCGAGGAGATGGAGAGCCTAACAGACTTGTCTGCGCTCACGAATGGCGGAATCGAGTGGAATGAATGGAAGGACAAGGGAATAGTATATGTGTCATACCTGGATATGGTGTATCCTGAGCCTGAGACTTATACAGTTTTGGAATTAAACAATGATGAATTTTGTTCACCCCTCTATTTTACTCCAGATGAGTCAGTACAAGATTTTGAGGTCATAGCCCTGGAGTATCAGTACTCTGATTACTACGGAATGCCAGTTTTTGACTACACAGTGGTGCAGGAAATCGGTGAACTTTCAGCGGACAGTCCACTTGTAATCTACTATACGTTTATGGGCGATGGATTGCCTGAGTATGGAATAAAGTATACAGACAATACAGGAAATGTAGTGATTCAGGCGATAGAACAGAGTGGATATGATGGCTCGATTATGCTTTCGGATATCTATACAGTTATAAATTAGATATAAAAAATGCAACCCGACTGGGTTGCATTTTTTATTATCGTTTCTCAGTTATACTGCCAAATGTCCATGCATGTATATTGATTTCGATGACTGGAGAGCCGCAGTACTGACACTTTTTAGCACCAAGCGAGGTGAGCGGTGCACCACAGTTGGGACAGTTTACGCCAATGGCACTGCTGGCCATGTTCTCCACCTTATCGCGGTCTTGAATATATATGAGTTCGGTGTCGAATTTTGTCTGGTATTTTTTACTTTTCTCGCCCTCGACTACATTACCATTGTTGTCAGCCAGGTAGTGATAGCATTCAAGAGCGGTCTGGAATGTGATGATGCATCTGCCGGATGTCTTTTGATACTGACTGATTTCAGTCTGATGGATGTGGATACTTTCAAAATGCTCTCTTAAGTCTCTGTCTCTGGCGGCTTGGACTTGCGCCTGAAGCTGAGCCTTTAGTTCTGAACTGCAATCCTCCAAAAGGCTCTCGTCTCTGCTGGTTACAGCCCTGAGGTATGAAGTGAGCATTTGATTGGTGCGGTTACGCATCTCCTCATACTCAAAATCCGGGAAATCCTTGGTGATTCTTGGCAGAGCAAGCCTCGTCATGCCGGATACAGAAAGTGGTGTCTCAGTAGCTTCATCGGACATCTGCTGTGCCATTTGGAGCATTGAACCGACATTGCCTAATCCTGCGGAGCGAAGCATTCTGTCAGCCTTATTTTTAACATATGAAAAAGCTACAAGTCCGAACACGCCACCCGCTACAATTATTATAAGAATAACAGCAAGTACAATCATTATCTAGCAATCCCTTCTACGACTTAATTGGTATTACTAAGATTGTATTGAAATAGGAGCGAAAAGTAAATATGATATAAGCAATTGTTTATGAGCAAGTAGCGAAGCAGATTGCGAATAAAATTGAGAGAAAAAGATACCCCATGAGCTTTGACTCTGGGGTAGCTTACAAATGCGAGAGGACTTTTCATGATAAGTATCATTATTCCGGTATATAAAGTGGAGCAGTGGCTACCTAAATGTGTGGACAGTCTGCTAACTCAGACATATGAGGATCTGGAGATTATTCTGGTGGACGACGGGTCGCCGGATGGCTGTGGCAGAATATGCGATGATTATGCCACTAGAGATAGTAGAGTAAGAGTGATTCACAAGGAAAATGCTGGCGTAGCTATGGCTAGAAATGATGGCCTTGACATAGCGAAGGGCGAGTACATCAGCTTTGTTGATAGTGATGACTGGATGGGAGAAAACGCCTATGAATTGCTGATTAATGCAATGCAAAAATATAATGCAGACTGCGTGGTTGGTTCGTGCGTCAACATGATTGATGACGGAGAAAATCTGACGCCGGATAAGAAAAAGACCTCAAAGGAGAGATGTATGAGCTCCAGAGAAGTGATGAAGCATGTGCTTTTGGACAGGTCTGCTGTGTGGAACAGACTTTTCAAACGTGAGATTTTCGATGAGATTCGTTTTCCCATAGGGCGAGTTAATGACGATGAGTTTGTGGCACTTAGAGCGTACGAGAAGTGTGACAAGATTGTATTTCTGGCGGACGATACTTACTATTACCGCATTAGAGCCAATAGCATTACTACGGCCAAGTTCTCGGTCCGCAATATGGATATGTACTATAACAGCCTGGATAACCTGGAGTTCATAAAGAGTACGGCTCCTGAGCTTGAGGAGGCTGCTATGGCAAAAGTGGTGAAGACATGCCTGTACTGCTATCATAATCTGCGTAAGTGCAAAGACGTCAGCATGAAGGAGCTTCGGACTACTACTAAAGGAGATGTGAGAAAGCTGCGCCAGGAAGCAATGAAAAATCAGTACGTGCCACTGCAATATAAGATACTTGCCGCAGTTTATTCGATATGATAGGTTTTTGCAGAAAAATGGAAAACGGGAAGGCTAAAGATGGGACGATGGTACCATAAAAAAAGGGAAGGTAAGAGCCGATACATAGTATATGTAGTATGCATGTACTGCGAAATACGGAGAGTTTTCATATAATTGAAGAAAGGGGAAAACATGAGAGAACGACTAAGAAAATCGTTAACAGGGCTTTTAAGCTTTTTGATGGTTGTTACATGCGTAGGCGCAAGCAGTAAGATGACCGTAAAGGCAGGCTTGCCACCAGTAGACATTAGTGTCACAGTAACCGAGGGCAGTGATTTGCTAGATACCTTTGGGACTTATATCTGGATTGATAATGTGCCTGTAGCAGATGGGAAAGCAAGCGTTCATGAAGCAGAAAATCATGAATTAAAATTTCAAGTTGCATTTGGCTCAAGTATAGAGAAGGTAAACGTCAATGAGGTGGATTACGAAATAACACCTCTCGAAGACGGACAGATTCAGGTAGTTGTTCCACATGCAACCGCGTACACAGTGAAACTTACCGCTGGTCAGAGCGATGATGTCACCATTATGTGGACCTACGATCCAGCAGACGCTGAGCAGGACTACTATGTAGACCATGGTAAGGTTGAAGTAGTTTCTATAAAAAGAGCAGGTGCTACTATATTTGATAAGACTACTGAGAGCGAAGACGTCAGAATCGATGATAATGGCGGCTGGGTAGCTATAAAGAGAGGTGACGATGTAGTACTTAGATTGATTCCGGACTATGGATATCAGCTTGAGAGCGTTACCATTAACGACCAGACTCTTGTGCCGCAGGAAGGCGTGAGTGAGTTCTCGCTGCCAGACATTCAGGGCAATCTTCATTTCAAGGGAGTCTTCGTTAATACTTCGGATAAGATAGCTGATAGCAGTGATGCTGTGTCAAATGTGAGCATTTCAAATGGCTCAAATGCAGCAGCTACTGGAAATCTTCAGCTGAAGGTTGAGGATAATAGTGCATACTCTGCTGACGTGACCGGAGCCGGTGCAGGCGCAACCGCAGTAGCGTCTATTGACCTCACTTTGGATAACATTGTCAGCAAGGGTAATGGACAGTCAGGAGCAGATGGCTGGTGGACTACCAATATCACAGAATTTACTAATCCGATAAAGGTAGGACTGAAGGTAGATGCCACAAAACTCGATGAGGGACAGAATTTCAGCGTTATAAGAGACCACAATGGCAAGCTAACAACACTTGATGCCACCTACGATGCAGAGACAGAGACTCTGACATTTGAGACCAATCAGTTTTCGACATTTACTATTGCTAAGGTATCCACTATATCAAATGATCCATTTTCTGAATCATTTATACCTGAGATGATAGAGGAAAAGATAGAGTATCCAAACACTACTGAGGACCCTAAGAGCTTTGACTGCAAGTTCTATCATAAGGATGGAAAGTCGTTCTGGTATGAGAACGGTGTACGTCAGGGTACATATGATGATCCTAAGGGTGTAATCGGCGATGGCACCATCAGAGGCCGTGAGATATATGACGCTGATACTAACGCATGGTATTGGTGCGATTCGATACTTGAAGGTGCAAAGGCAGTTAACAAAGAGGTATGGATGCCGTATATTTATCAGGGTGAGAAGGCATGGAGCGACGCAGAGATTAAGTCAAATGCAGAAACATCTGGAAGCATGGCATCTCAGGTAGAGGCTGGCATTAAAAAAGGAAATGGTAAGTGGGTACGCTACAATGCCAACGGTAAGATGTACAAGGGCTGGTATAAGGTAACCTCTTCAGAGGCACAGTATTATCCAAAGCAGGTAGGTAACATATACTACTATGATGAGAAAACTGGCCTTATGGCACATGGCGACACCGTGATCGACGGAGTGACATATCATTTCGATGAGACCACAGGAGTACTGCAGAGATAGTGGGGACGGTCCTAATGGCACGGTCTGACACATGTTGAAAAAATGAGCCGTAGGCGATTAGCCTACGGCTTTTTTAGTGTCCACGCTCTTGGCTCCAGTTTGGAGGGGATATTACCGCTTGAATGGTGAATAGAAGAGTTAAGGCGGTAATTTTTGGCATTAAACACTCCGAAATCAGAAGCAGTCCCAAAAATCACGCACTAGTCTGTCGACTTTTGTAATGTCCGTGACTTCATAGTCGGCCCATTCTCTCGGAAATAGGGACTTGCTGCTGGCCTGCAAGAAGCGCTGGTCTAGTAGAGCGATGATGCCGCGGTCGTTCACGGTGCGGATTACGCGACCGGCGGCCTGCTCCACGCGGTTCATGCCAGGGTAGCGGTAGACGTAGTCGAAGCCGTTTTTGCCAGTTTGATCGAAAAAGTCCTTTAGTAGCTCATTTTCCTGGTCTATGCCTCCAAGACCGGTGCCAACTATGATGGCGCCGATAAGTCTGTCCTCAGTGAGGTCTATGCCCTCGGAAAAGATGCCGCCCAGTACACAAAAACCAATGAGTGTCTCATCTGGGTTGGACTCAAATGCACTCATAAATTCGTCGCGCTCGCTCTCGCGCATGCCCTGGGATTGCATTATGGTGCGCATACCGGAGTGCATTCTTGATTCCCATACCATCATCACGTCCTCCATGAATGAGTAGGATGGGAAAAAGGCCATATAGTTGCCACACTTGCCACTTGCGATAATCTCTATGTAATCAGCAATGCGCTCATACATGCTAAGGGTCCTGGCGGTGTACTTGCTTGTCACGTCATTGGCTATCAAAAGGAGCCTCTGCTTTGGGTCAAATATGCTGGTTGCATAGACAGCATAGTTGTCCTCACAGGTTGAGATGAGTTTTTTATAATAATCTATTGGCAGCAGAGTCGCAGAAAAGAAAATGGCGGACCTGCCAGAATCTATGCACTCCTGGAGCCTGGTGGAAGGGTCTGCACAGAATATTTTGATCATGAACCCATTTTCATCAAGTAGAGAGTACAGAATATATTTATCATCCATCCGCTCATAGAATTCGATGAAATTCATGGCAGCAAAATAGAACTGAGCAATCTCATCTCTCTCAGGTATCGGAAATCTTTTCTCTAGAAGAGAGTGAAGAGCGTCGCTCGCCCGGCAAAGTGCGGAATAGAAGTCGTCTGCTTCATCCAAAACGTCCAGGCCGTTTGCCACTTTTTTATATGCAAGCATGACAGTGTTGAGCTTAGTCAGAGCATTTGTGGCACGCTTGGAGTACTTTGTCACATGCCTTTTGCAGGCGAGTACATCCTCTTTGCTGATTGTGGCAGAGTACATTTCCCTGGCTCGGTCCACCAGATTGTGAGCCTCGTCCACCATAAATACATAATCACCCTTTGTGCCTCCGGCGAAGAAACGCTTGAGCTTAACTCTGGGATCGAAAATATAATTGTAGTCGCCAATTATTACATCAGAAAAGCTACTTATATCAAGGGCGAACTCAAATGGACATACATTGTGTTTTTCGGCGTACTGGCTTATAAGCTCCCTGGTGTAGACTTGCTCATGCGTCAGTATGTCATAAAGAGCTTCATTTATGCGGTCAAAGTGGCCTTTCGCCCTGGGGCAATCGTCAGGATTACAATTGACTGCGTCTAGTACGCACATTTTCTCCTTAGCAACTAGCTGCACGGCGCTGGCAAGACATCCACGACTTGCAATTAGTCTCATTGTGTTGAGAGCCACGCTTGCAGTGACAGTTTTTGCGGTGACGTAGAAAAGCTTTCTGGACAGGCCCTCAGCCATGCTTTTTACGGCTGGAAAAATAGCATTTATTGTCTTACCGGTACCAGTAGGCGCCTCAATAAAGAGATTCTTTTTCCTAAGAATAGATATGTATACGTCGCTGCAGAGCTTCTTTTGCCCTTCGCGGTATTCGAACGGAAAATTCAGAGCCTTAATGCTCTCGTCGCGCTCGATGATATGATTGATGTCATATTCGGCCCATTTTACAAAGTCCTCAATTAGCTTTTTGAACCAGTTGCTGATATCGTCATAGCTGTACGAGCTTCTAAAACGCTGCACGACCTCAGTGTCCAGGTCGCAGTAGGTCATCTGGACGTCTATTGAGGATAGGTCTTGCTGTAGCGAGTATATGTAGGCGTAGCATTTGGCCTGGGCGAGATGCACATCAACTGGGGCATCCATGAGGGTTACGTCGCGGTATACGCCTTTTATCTCATCGATTACGACATCGCCGGTCTCACTGTCCTCAAATATGCCGTCGGCTCGGCCGTCGATTACGATGCTGTAGTCTGGCAGCTCCACGGTGTGCCTTAGAGCCACCTCTGCCTGATACTGCTTGCCGCCTTCCTTTTGTATTTTCTTGTGAATACGTGTGCCCTCTGCCATGGCCGACGCGCTAGCCACTGAGCCATGCCTGTTGTCGATATCTCCTGAGCGCATCAAAAATTCCACCAGCTCCCTTACAGAGATGGTGATGTGCCTAGTTATCTGAGGGGTACTATTTTCTACCTCTATGTCACTAGCGTTATCTGAAGTTACAATGTTTTTTTCTGCGCTCATATGAATTCATTGTAGCACAGCGAGGGGAGAATCATATATAATTGTAGTTGAATTTTTCGAGAGGCTGTAGCTGCGACCACGAGAGGGCTGTAGCAGTGACTGCAGAGGGTTGTAGCAGTGACTACAGAGGCTGTAGCAGTACTGCGAGAGGCAGTAGATGCAACACTTCAGGAGGCTATAGCTACGGCTCCGAGAGGCTGTAGATGTAACTTCAGGAGGCTATAGTTGCGGCTCCGAGAGGCTGTAGATGTGACTTCGAGAGGCTGTAGTTTCGACTTTGGGAGGCTGTAGATGTGACTTCGAGAGGCTGTAGTTGATTCTTAATAAAGAGATTGCAAAGATAAAGAGATATCACCTTAGGGGTAGCTCTAAGTTAGCTTTAAAAGCACCTGGGTTCACTACCAGAAACTTAGCTGTGAAGTAGCAATTGTTTATTGTTAGTCAGCGATGCATATAACGAATATTCTTGAAATGATGGAAGGATTAATGCAACCATAGATGGAAATCTGGGACTTATATACTGAAAATAGAATACCTACTGGGTTGACTGTGGAGCGCAGCATGTATGGCCATATTGATCAGGGCTATTTTCATATGTGGGTTCAGGTCTGGATTAAAAATAGTGATGGATTGTATGTATTTTCCCAGCGTGCGAAGAACAAGAGTACTGACCCTCTGAAGTGGGAGTGCGTAGCAGGGCACTCGCTGGCAGGGGAGACGAGCTTGGAAGCTGCAGTGCGAGAGGTCAGAGAAGAAGTGGGCATAACGCTGGATCCGTCAAAAGGCAGAAAGGTCCTCACTCGCATACGTGAGAGGGTGCTTGGAATTAATCACTACAACATCCATGATGTCTGGCTGTTTGAGTCTGACGAGAAGCCGGACTTGTCCAAGTCGTTGACACCTGAGGAGGTGGAGCAGACGGGATATAAGTCGCTGGAAGAAATCATTGATATGTATAAGCGCGGAGAGACTACGGAGAACATACGCTATGCTTATAATGTGAAGATGAATCCGCCGAAGGAGACTTACCCGGAAATAGGAAAGAAGATTTGTGGTGTGATTGACAGGCCGGTTAATTCCGCCTACTGGGAGCAGGAAGCTATTGTATATAAGCTCAATGCTGGATATGAGCAGCTTAGTTGCGAATTAGTTGCTGATGAGATTCATGAGGCAGTAGGTTTAGGCGGGGAGCAGACAAATTATCGAGTGAATGGACACGAAGTATATGTTATAGATG
>JAZLKM010000048.1:0-108183 GCA_045597645.1 Lachnospiraceae bacterium
TTGAAGACGACAAGGTTGATAGGGCAGAGGTGGAAGTGCAGTAATGCATGGAGCTGACTGTTACTAATAGGTCGAAGAGTTAACTACGCATAAATCTTAAAAAGATGTTGCCTGTATGAAGTTTTCAATGTATGATATGTATATGGCCTAATGGCTCAGTTGGTTAGAGCACCGCCCTGTCACGGCGGGGGTCGCGGGTTCGAGTCCCGCTTAGGTCGGTCAATGGGATCTTAGCTCAGCTGGGAGAGCATCTGCCTTACAAGCAGAGGGTCATAGGTTCGAGCCCTATAGGTCCCATTTATTTATGGGTGGATTCCCGAGTGGCCAAAGGGGACAGACTGTAAATCTGCTGCAACTTGCTTCGGTGGTTCGAATCCACCTCCACCCATTTGAATATCGCGGGGTAGAGCAGTCCGGAAGCTCGCCGGGCTCATAACCCGGAGGTCATTGGTTCAAATCCATTCCCCGCAACTACATCCTGATGGTTAACATCAGGTTTTTTTATTTATACGGAGGTGTTTATGATTACATATAAGGCAGCAAAGACAAAAGCTGTTTTTCATAAATCAAATGTTAACATGGCTGTAGAATATAAAGATGCATGGGAATTTTGTGCTATGAAAAATGGTCAAGTGGATGGTATGCCTTTTTTTATTACTAAAGAAAATGGAGACATATTAGAATTAACGGAATATATGTTAAATGCTGATGATAATATTTCTTGGGAAAACATTAATTTCGAAACAGGAGATAAAGTTTCATTATGAAGATAGTACTTATACATGGGCAGAGTCATAAAGGATCAACATATTATATTGCAAATAATTTAGCGCAGAAAATAGGTGGAGACATTATAGAATTCTTTCTGCCGAGAGATTTTGGTGAGTTTTGTGTTGGCTGTACAAATTGTTTTATGAAATCAGAAACGAAATGCCCTCATTATGATAAGCTAAGTCCGATTACAAAAGCTATAGATGAAGCAGATGTTATAATATTGGCTAGCCCTGTTTACGTTTATCATGCAACAGGATCCATGAAGGCTTTTCTAGATCATTATGGCTATAGATGGATGGTTCATAGACCAGAGGAATCTATGTTTCAAAAACAAGGAATATGTATTTCAACTGCTGCAGGTGCAGGAATGAAGTCAACTAACAAAGACATGTTGGATAGCTTGTTCTTTTGGGGTGTTGCAAGAAGATATAGCTATGGTATAGGTGTAGCTGCAGTTGACTGGAATGGTATTAGTGATAAGAAAAAACGTAGTATTGATAAAGCAACATCGAAAATTTCGAAGAAAGTATTGAGAAAGTCAAAAAGTATCAAACCTGACATTAGGGTTAAAGGATTTTTCTGGATGATGCATCTAATGCAGAGGAATGGTTTTAATCCTTGTGATGTTGAGTACTGGAAAGCGAAAGGCTGGACAAAAACGAAAAGACCGTGGAATTAAGCTAAAAAAAGACTTAAAGTTAGAGAAAAAACCCCTATAGTTTCCTATAGGGGTTTTTGAAACAAATAAAAATGCCCAGTTCCGGAATCGAACCAGAGACACGAGGATTTTCAGTCCTCTGCTCTACCAACTGAGCTAACTGGGCATTTGTGCTTGTCACAAGCACGTTTGATATATTATCATTTATAGATATAGATTGCAAGTGTTTTTTGCTTTTTATTCTTATATTTCTTGTAGGGATTATTGGATAATGATAAAATATGAAAAACTATATACTGTGTAGGGAGGGATAGTAGTGAAAAGAAAAGGTTTATTTATAGGAATAATCGCAGCCTTGACATTTGGATCGTTAGTTGTAGCTGGATGTGGAAGCAATTATTCTGCTAAAGATAGTTATTCAACAGGAGGTTATGCAGCATCTGCGGATAATGGTTATTATGAGGAGAGTTATGACTCTGTTTCGGTTGCAACCTCAACAGAAAGCCAGGCAGAATCTGTAAACGAATCTTCTGCAGAAAAGAGAAAACGTATTATTTCAGTAAATATAAATGCTGAAACAAAAACATTCGACGAGACGCTGGTATCAATTGAAAGCAAGGTATCAGAACTTGGTGGATATATAGAAAGTATTGACACCAATAATGGTAGCTACGACTATAGTTATAGCTATAGCACAACAAAGACAAGTGATATGAGAATTCGTATTCCGGCTGAGCGCTTGGAAGGATTTCTTGAATGTGTTAATAGTAGCTGCAACGTGACAAAATATAGTAAGTCTGAAGAAGATGTAACGTTAACGTATGTTGACCTTCAGAGCCATATAAATGCACTTCGTACAGAGCAAGAACGCTTAAATGAGCTTTTGGCAGGGGCCGATACTATAGAGGATATGATCTATATAGAAGAGAGAATGGCCAATGTAAGATATGAGTTAGAGAGTTACGCATCACAGCTAAGAACGTTTGACAACAAAATTGACTATAGCACAGTTAGTTTATACTTAAGAGAAGTGCAGGAGCTAACTCCGGTTGAGGAGGAGACTATCTGGCAGAGAATCTCTACAGGCTTTGCAAAGAATCTCACAGGAGTGGGAACAGGATTGGTTAATTTCTTTGTATGGATTATAGTTTCATCTCCTGTATTCTTATTGCTTGGTGCTATAGGCGTAGGCGTATGGCTTATAGTTAGGGCAAATATTAGAAAAAATCGCAAGAAACGAGCCTTAGAAGCTGCAAAGAAGGCAGAAGCTGAGACGGAGAGTAAAAAGGTTGCAGAAGAAACAGAAAGCAAGCAATAAAACAATAAAGAAAAGAGAATGGCTTTATTATGGAGCCATTCTCGTTTTTTTAGTCCTTTTGAATATTGCGTCATGGTGCTCAACAGCATTCTGCGATTGGTATCGATTAAAGATTTTCCCCATATGGCTAGTTACCTATGGAAGGATAACAGGAATAGCACCATTTTCTATAGGTGAAATACTGCTAGGAATAGCAGTATTGATGGTATGTATAGCTATCATTTTAATCCTGCCGGCGATAAAAAAGCCGAAGCTTCGGAAATACTACAATTTTTTTATTAGCGTGACATTAGTTGTTGCAACTTTAATGACGTTAAACTGTACAGTTCTATATCATTCTTCGACTTTTCCAGAACTTTATCTTGAAAATAGTAACTATAATAACAATGTCAGCGATTTATACAATATATATAATCATGTAGCAAAAAAATGTAACCGGCTTTCCTTGGAGGTATGTAGAAATAACAAAGGCGAGATTGTATATCAGGGCGAGGAGGACAAGGAGACCGCACAAAAGCTGATGCAGACGCAAGCTATAAGGGAAATGGAGAAGATGGGAGAAATATACCCTGAATTAAGAGGATACTATCCACGACCAAAGCAGATGTTTTTTTCAGATTTTATGTGTCAACAGAACATGTGCGGCTGGTATTTCCCTTTTTCACTAGAAGCTAATTATAATGATGTTATGTATGTGATGAATGTACCAGATACGTTGTGTCATGAATTGGCGCATCTAAAAGGCTTTATGTACGAAGAGGAGGCTAGCTTTATCAGCTATTTGGCTTGTATAAATAGCGCAGATATTTATTTTGAATATAGTGGATACCTTTACGTCCTAGGATATTTACAGAATGATTTGATAAAGGAAATGAAAGCAAACCCAGAGGTGGTTGCAGAGTTAATGAAAAATACACCTATGACTATGCTAAGAGAGCAAGTCATAGAAGATGACATATTTGTTACTGATGAGGAGTGGGAAAGAATAAATGGTAAAGCTATTGTTTCTACAGAAGTGGCAACAGAAGTGACAGATAAATTAGCAGATACTTCTATGAAATTAAACGGTGTAAGAGATGGAAGAGTTAGCTATAGTAGAGTTGTTGATTTACTATTACTTTACTATAGTCAAAATGAATTTGAGGAATAATGAAAATCAAGTTTATTGCAGAAAAAGAATATTATGCTGAAACTAATAAAGGCAGTACACTTTTGACAGCAGCAAGAAGCTGTCCCGGTGTTTATGTGACAGCAAACTGTGGCGGAAAAGGCACCTGCGGAAGATGTAAAACATTCCTGTCCGAAGGTAAGGTGATGACAAAGGATGGAATGATAGAGGCTCCGTCGATAATTAACCTGTGTCACAGTTATCCTTTATCAGACTGCAGTGTTAGGCTTTCGACAGAAAAGACACCAGATGCTAACTACATTGAAGATGCAGATTGTGCTGATAAATTAGGAATAGCTATAGATCTAGGGACAACTAATATTTCTGCATTGCTAACTGATGGGAAGAAAATTTATGGAGAGATAACGCAAAGAAACAGGCAATCAGTCTATGGTGCTGACGTTATGACAAGGATAAGCTTCGCTGTTGATGGAAAAGCGAGGGAACTGCAAGCGATAATAAAGCGACAATTAGCGGATATAGTAATATCGCTTACTAATAACTGTGGAATAGAAGCGGTAGAAGAAATAGTAATAGCTTGTAATACAACAATGGAATATCTGTTACTAGGCTGGGATGCATCATCTCTAGGGCAAGCGCCGTACAAAACCCGGGAATTATCATTTCAAAACACAACAATAGTAGGAATAAGAGCAAGGATTATGCCAGGCATATCTGCATTTGTTGGTGGAGATATTGTAAGCGGTATGTCATATTTGGGATTTATAGGTAAAAAAGAGCCCACACTATTGTTGGATCTGGGAACAAATGGCGAGATGGCTCTTTGGACAGGAGATAGACTGTTAACAACCTCAGTGCCGGCCGGACCGGCATTTGAGAGTGGAAAGGTAATATATGGTTCTGAGCTGCTAGATTGTGCTTGGGAAAAACTAAATGATGGGACGATGACAGAAACAGGCTATCTACTGACACAGAGCGAGTATCAGGATGATATTCGAATCCTACAGATGGCCAAGGCTGCCACAATGGCTGGTATAAAATGCTTGCTAAATGAATCTCTTCTAGGTGCAGATGACATAGAAAATGTCATTATAGCAGGAACTTTTGGAGAGTACATTAATTCGGAAGCTGCGATAGGTGTAGGTATGCTGCCGGAAGGCTGGCAAAGCAAAATTAAGGTGGTCGGAAATGCAGCATTAAAGGGCGCTGTGATGATGATCTATAATGTCGAAATGGAGAAAATAGCAAATCAGATTAAAGATATTGCGACGGTTATATCTTTAGCGGATTCGGAGAAATTTTCTGAAGATTATGTAGCAGGGATGAATTTTCCAAAATTATAAGAAATTAGGATATAAACCATGAATGATTATTTGCCAATAAGTAGAGAAGATATGAAAAAGAGAGGATGGAATCAGTGTGATTTCGTTTTTGTGATAGGCGATGCATACGTTGACCATTCTTCTTTTGGTCCGGCTATTATATCTAGAGTGTTAGAGAGTCGTGGATATAAAGTGGGAATAATATCTCAGCCAGATTGGAAGGATGATAAATCCATAACGATCCTAGGGGAGCCTAGATTAGGATTTCTGGTATGTGCTGGAAATATGGATTCTATGGTTAATCATTACACGGTAAATAAAAAGCATAGGAGCATGGACGCATATACACCGGGTGGAGAAATGGGAAAGAGACCCGATTATGCAACTGTTGTATATGGAAATTTAATAAGACGCACTTACAAAAAGACACCGATAATCGTTGGTGGAATAGAAGGCTCGTTACGCAGATTAGCCCATTATGATTATTGGTCTAATAAATTGAAGAGATCCATTTTGCTAGATTCAGGAGCAGACCTTGTCTCTTATGGGATGGGCGAAAAAAGTATTGTTGAGATTGCAGATTGCCTAAACGCTGGTATAGATGTCAAAGATATTTGTTTTATAAAAGGAACGGTTTATAGGACATCTGACATTTCTTCTATAGAGGGTGCTATTGAATTACCGTCATTTGAGGAGATGCAGGCGGATAAAATAAATTATGCGAGGAGCTTCCACGTTCAAAACATGAATACGGATGCTATTACTGGAAAAGTGTTGATAGAAGGCTATCCGAATAAAGTGTATGTGGTGCAGAATCCGCCAGCAGAACCATTAACAACTCAGGAAATGGACGATGTATATGCACTTCCGTTTATGAATAATTACCATCCTAGTTACGAGTCTAAGGGAGGTGTGCCGGCAATTACTGAAATCAAATTCTCACTTACCAGCTGCAGAGGCTGCTTTGGAGGATGTAATTTCTGCGCGCTGACATTTCACCAAGGAAGGCGCATACAAGTAAGAAGTCATGAATCTATAATAGAAGAAGCAGAAAGAATGACAAAGGATCCTGATTTCAAAGGATATATTCATGATGTCGGTGGGCCGACAGCTAATTTTAGAAGGACATCTTGCGATAAGCAACTGACAAAGGGAGTATGCAGTAATAGACAATGTTTATTTCCAAAACCTTGCCCTAACCTGAAGGTTGATCATTCGGATTATTTATCATTACTAAGAAAGCTTCGAAAAATACCGAAGGTGAAAAAAGTATTTGTCAGATCAGGGTTGAGATTTGATTATCTATGCGCAGATAAATCAGATGAGTTTTTGAAGGATTTATGTAAGTATCATATAAGCGGACAATTGCGAGTCGCTCCAGAGCATGTTGCAGATGAAGTGCTGCAATTAATGGGAAAGCCTGAAAATGCTGTGTATCAGCAATTTTTGCAAAGATATAAAAGAGTGAACGACTTAACAGGAAAAGAGCAGTACGCGGTGCCTTATCTTATGTCGTCACACCCTGGATCTACGCTCGAGGCAGCCATAAAACTGGCAGAGTATATAAGAGATATGGGATATATTCCAGAACAAGTGCAGGATTTTTACCCTACGCCGTCTACACCATCTACTTGCATGTACTATACAGGCGTTGATCCAGCGACGCTTAAGCCGGTGTATGTACCTAAGGATCCAAAAGAAAAGGCAATGCAAAGAGCGCTTATACAATATAAAAAACCAGAGAATTACGAGTTGGTAAAAAGGGCGCTTCTTATGGCACATAGAGAGGACCTTATAGGGTATGATAAAAGCTGCCTTATTCCGCCGAGACCGTATAAGGCTAAAGAAAAGGTAAGTTCTAAAAAACCAGTAGTATCGGTTCAAAAAAATAAAGATGGTAAGAGAAAGCCTCAAAAGCATATACAGAGTAATAGCGCTAATAGAAAGAAACGATAGCTGCTAAGTGGCATTTGTTTACTAGTGAGTAGCAAGAATGACATTAAAATTTATTAGAGTTCATGCTGGAATGAGATTCAAAAGACTTGAGAGTTATGTTACCTTGTGGTAGATTATAAAGTAGTATGCCTATAGTCTTTTTCAATGGAGGAAAACATGGAAAGACAGCCAAATAATAATAGAGAGTTGGGAGATCTTAAAAGCAAGGTCAAAATCATTTTTTCTAGCATATTAGGAGCTCTCCTGTTATTGGTTGACATTTATCTAATGATAAATGCACCGGAAAATTATATTGCGATAGCGCTGTTTTCAGTTCTCGTGCTTGGTGATTTATATTTTCTCGTTAACTCAATAATCGAGGTGAATTTTCATAGAGAGGCTGCCCGTATGGAGCAGTATGATGGAATATATAAGGCAGAAAAGGCCTCATACATGATTTTCCGCAAATATTTTGATACATTGGCTGATAAGCTGTCGTCTATGGACGATAAGCTTGAAATGCCAGCGGAAGAGATTATCAGTGCGCAAAAAGCAGTAGCGAAAGTTACTATAAATCGAAGTAAGGAAAATACAGATGCTTTGATGAACTCAAATGATAAGCTGATAGAGAAGCTGTTTGAGTTTGAGGGATTACTTTCAGAGAATAATGAGAAGCTTCTTGAGAAGCAGGCTGATTTGTCATCTCAGAGCAATAAGGATTATGAGCTAAAGCAGCAAGAGCTGGCATCTAGTATTCGAGAGATGGAGCTTTCAATAAAGAATGAGCTGTATCAGGCTATCAATCAGATTGCACTATCACAGCCACAGGTTGTAGTGACGCAGCAGGCAAATGGACCACAGGGGCAACCTTCAACAATGACCAAAATGCCAGAGCCTCAATTTATAGAGCCTCCTGTATTCGAGGAAGTAGCTCCAAAATATGATGAACTGATGCCAGAGAGCTTAGAAACTTCAGTTAGTGAGTCTATGCCAGAGGAAGAGTCTTTTGAAGAGCCTATGGCAGAAGTGATGCAGGAAGAGCCTATAATAGAAGAAATGGCCATGGAGGAGCCTGCCGTAGAGATAACTGCTGAGGAACATGTTATGGAAGAGGTGGAACCGATTCTGGAACAAGCTCCAGCGGTAGAGGAAATCCCACCGATGCCAGATTTATCAGATCCAAATAAGCAGATGAGTGCAGATGACATAGCAGCACTATTTGCAAATATGGCGCCTGTAGAGTCAGCACCTATTCCTGAACCAGAGCCGGAACCGGTGGTGGAGGAAATCCCGCCGATGCCAGATTTATCAGATCCAAATAAGCAGATGAGTGCAGATGACATAGCAGCGCTATTTGCAAATATGGCGCCTGTAGAATCAGTGCCTATTCCTGAACCAGAACCTATCGTAGAAGAGAAACCACCAATGCCAGATTTATCAGATCCTAATAAAGTGATGTCACCAGAGGAGATACAGGCATTGTTTGCTAACATGTAATAATATGAACGAGAAAAAATTTAAGCTAGAGTGTTTTGCAAGACCACCAAGATTTGTTGCAAGACTAATCATTACAGCAATAGGTGTAATATGTATGGCATTAGCAATATCCATACTAGTGAGACTTAACCTAGGGACGGATCCTTTTGCTGCTTTTGCATATGGAGTAATTAACCATATACCTGTAGGCTTAGGGACAGCAGAGGTGTGCATACATCTAATAGGATTTATCTTTGTCATTATATTTGATTCCAGAAAAATAGGTTTTGGAACGATAATGAACATGGTATGTCTGGGATATTTGATAGAGTTTTTCACATGGATTGAAGATATGATTTTTGCAGAAGGTATTTTTGAAATACCTTATGTAAGATTTGGCTTGCTGATACCAGCACTTGTAATATTTGTGTGTGGGTGTTCAGCGTATATGACATCTGATTTGGGTTCATCCCCATATGATGCAATACCGTTCATTATCTCAGCAAAGTTTTTGCCCAAAGTACCATTTAAGATAATACGAATAACGTTCGATTTGATTTTTACAGTTTCAGCGTTTCTTTTAGGAGGGGAAGCAGGTGTAATTACCATACTAATGGTTATTTTCCTAGGACCTGTTATTGACATCTTTAAAAAGTGGTTTGACAAAATTTTAGTATAGTAAGAATGAAGAGCTTAAATAGCTCTTCATTTTTTTTTGTTTTGACCGAAATAGATTACAGATATGTTAACTGCATGGAGGGATAATATGCGGATTGAAAATATAGCAGCTCAATTAGTATCACCGGAACAAGCTGGCATACAAACAGGTATGCTTGCTGGATTTCCTGTGGAAAATACTAGTTCAAAAGAGGATGAAACCAAGATTTTGAAGTCAGTGCAGGCAGGAAATGCAGGATATAATAAGAGTGATTTTCAAGGGGCGTCATCGCAAGAAGATATAGCTTTAGCATTACAGAAGGAGATAAATCAAGAGAATGTAAAAGATGAAATGATTGCGTTAGGAGACCAGCTTGATAGTGACTCAAAGGATGAAGTTGAAAAGCTAGGATTTTCTCTCGAAGCTGTTGAAGCGCGTCAGATTAACACTGTAACTGACAAAATAATGATGCAGCTTGCAATGGCAGGAGTGGATATCTCTGCATTTGGAGCAGATTTATCTGACATACAGATTAATAGTATTGCAGGAAATAATCAGGCAGCCGCAGCTGTTCGACAGGCGCTAGAGCTAGCATCAGAAGAAGGTAGTATAGGAGATAGTGGGCTAGAATATTTACTAAAAAATAACATGGAGCCTACGATAGATAACTTCTACAAAGCAAAATATAGCGGAGGAGTTTCCAACGAAATAATTGGTGTCAATGACACCGAGTATGAGAAATTGAAAGCTGAAATAGGAAGAATTCTCGCAAAAGCAGGACAAGAAGTAAACGAAACAACTCTTGGAGATGGAAAGTGGCTACTTGAAAGAGGAATAGAAATTACACCAGAGAATCTTACTATGAAGATTCAGATGGACAATGGCGAAATATTCCAATCAGAAAAAGAGATTATTGATTCTGTAGTGAGATCAATTTCAGAAGGAAAAGATCCTGCAGCGGCATATATGTTGCCGGGATATTCCGCAATAGAGAGGGCGCAAAGTGTCGAAGAAGTGCTGGAATCGGCGAATGAGAACGTAGTAGCTACAGTGCTTGAGAATGGCGAGTCACTTACAATTCAAAACCTAAAGACTGCAGAAAAGAACATGTCCCAAGACACAAATGATGGACAGAGAAAGCAGGAGTGGCCTGAGCTTGTTACAGCCATGCGTAAGCTAGAGGAAGCAAGACTTACGATGACAATACAGGCAAATTATAGTCTCATAAAAAGAGGAATTACTATTGAGACGGCACCGATAGAGGAAGTGGTAGAAGCTTTAAAAGCAAAAGAAAAATCGGCCTACGATAGTATGCTAGGAGTAGACGGAGAAGCAGCATCTGTTGAAAGTATAGAAGTGTTTGAGAAGACAGTACAGGTTGTATCTGATATTAAGCAGATTCCGGCAGCAACTTTGGGCCTGACAGATCTTCATATAAATACTGCAGAAGAGATTCGAAATTTAGGATGGAACCTAAAAGATAGATTTGACAGAGCAAATCAAACCTATGATGTTATGGGTACTTCGCCTAGATATGATATGGGAGACTCCATAAAAAAGGCGTTTGCCAATGTTGATCATATTTTAGAGGATTTGAATATTAAAGTTACACCAGAAAACGAACGCGCCGTCCGCATACTAGGATACAACAGTATGGATATAACGGTAGAAACGGTAACCTCTGTAAGGAGTGCAGATGAAGAAATGCAAAGAGCATTTAAGGCACTTACTCCGGCTGTAGTTGCACAGATGGTAAAGGATGGAATTAATCCGCTAGATATGTCCATGTCAGAGCTTACAAAAACTGCCGAAGGTATTCGCGATACTTATGGGCTTATAGGTAGCGAAGAGGAGAGATTTTCCAAGTTTTTAGTTAAGCTAGAAGACAATAAGCAGATATCCCAGGAAGAAAGGGATGCCTATATGGGTATATATAGACTTATTGCTAGGGTAGAGCGAGGAGATGATGCGGCACTGGGCTCGCTGATTGACCAAGGTAGAGAAGTTACCATGCGAAATCTTATGATGGCTGCAAGGACATCAAAAAAGATAGGCTCGGATGTAAGGGTAGATGATAAATTTGGGGCGCTTAGTGAAGTTAAACGCTCTGAAATGACCATCACAGAACAAATAGATACAAATCTTGTTATTAGTCAGCTCAAATTGGCGGCACAAAGTATCAGTCCGGAGAGTTTACATAAGATATCAGAGAAAGCGGATTTGTTGGATCTCACGCCAGAAGAGCTTCTAAGCGGACTTGAATTAACTCAGTCATTGGAAGAGGTTAAGGAGGAGACGGAGAGATATAATGACAGTGTTATAGAAGAATATAGTAATTCAGTTGCATCGGAAGATGAAATATATAGTATATTACAACACCTTGAGATGCCTACGACAGCAGAATCTATAAATGTTGTGTCATATATTTTGCAAAACAGAGGGCAGATGATGAAGAATCTGCTATCTGATGAAGAGCGAGAAGAAAAACCTGACATTCAAGCACTCAAAGATAAAGTGTGGGAGAAGTTAGGCGAGGATGTAAAGACTCCTCAGCAGTTGGCTGAAGCGCAAGAAGCATTGGCGGAGGCAGCAGAACACGCAATGGATGGCGTGATAGTGGAAGAGGAAGTACGAGCTGTTGACGTCAAGGGAATGAAACTTGTAAAGACCGCAGCAATGGCTATGAAGAGCATGGCACAAAAGCAGCAGACCTATCATCTTCCTATTATGATAGGTGATGAAATGGGTGACGTTTCATTAAAGATTGTCAGCGGTGAAAAGAAGACAGGGTTAATAGATTTGCTATTTTCTTTTGAAAAGACTGGGGATGTATCCGCACACCTTGAGTGGAAAGAGGATGGGATACGAGGTGAAATATCAGCGAGAGAGCTGGCAGTAGGTAGTGCTATAAATGAAGCTCTAGATTCCTTTGTAGATGAGTTAATTGCTTCACAAGGAGTAAATGTAGATATTTCAGCATCAGATCAGACAATGAGGGCTAGTCAGATTTATTTGGATGAGCCATCATCTGCAGATGCAACTGTACAGACAGAGGATTTATTTAAAGTGGCAAATTCTTTGCTTAAATTCATTAAAGGAATAGCAGAGGCTGTGTAAATTTTATGTCTTGCGGTAACGAATTTAAGAAACGGACCGATATATATAATAACTGGAAAAGAAAGAGCGACAAGGATGTTGCGAGAGTTTTTGCACGGAAGCAGTTATAAGGCATTTTAATGTCAAGAGAGGTGCATTATGAAAATAAATCACAATATTGTCGCATCAGTAACTAACAATCAGCTTCTTCGCACAGAAAATAGTCTATCTGCATCTATGGAGAAGCTTTCTTCTGGACTTCAGATAAATCATGCAAAGGACAATCCAGCAGGGCTGGCCATTTCAAATAAGATGATGGCTCAGATTGATGGTTTAGATCAGGCTAATCAGAATGCTGCGGACGGTCAGAGCGTAATACAAATTGCTGATGGAGCTCTTAACGAAGTGACAGAGATGCTTCAACGAATGAGAGAGCTGGCAGTACAAGCAGCAAGTGACACAAACACTGCTTCAGATAAGGATGCTATTCAGGCAGAAATAGCTCAGTTAAAGAGCGAAATAGATAGAGTGTCTACTGACACAGAATTTAACACAATGACTTTGCTGGATGGTAGACAAAGCAAGAGAATATATGCGAATTCCGTATCAGTTACCATTGATGGAAAGACAAAAAATGTACCAGCTGCAAGTAGAGTAAATGCAAGCTCTTATGTAGATACTGGTGTATACAATTTAAAGGTAACACAGGCAGCCACACAGGCAGAGATAACAACAGGTACAACGTTTACTGCCGATGCATCAAAGGTGGGCGTATCTGGAAAAGTAAGCATCAATGGCTATGAAGTAGATATTGATGAAAATGATACAATGGAAGTGGTCTATGGAAAACTGCAGCACGGAGCAGAGAAAGGTGAATGTACAATAAGTGATCCAGGGGCACCACTGAAATTTACAGCAAAAAAGTATGGCGTTCATTCAGAATTGAAGATAGATATTAGTGATAGTGCCCTTCAGGCGAAGCTTGGTTTTGCTGCATCAGAGAATACTGCGGCACCCGCTCTTGATCCTATAGTATCTCTTACTACTAATGACGTATCAGGAAGCATACAAAACTTTGATGTTCAAGCGACTGCAAAATATGATGGAAACCGAGTTAGCATAATGAGCGATGGCGGGTTCTCTATGGATTTCCTTCTGGCAGCAGGCTATACAGGTGATGTCAATTTAGACGTAACAGATATTGGAAGTATGACACTTCAGATAGGCGCAAATGAGCATCAAGTGATTGATGTGGAGATCCCAGAAATAAGTTGTAAGAGTCTTTATCTTGATGATTTAGACATAACTACCGTCACAGGAGCGGCAAGAGGAATAGCAGCTATAGATGAAGCGCTTACTAAAGTGAGTCTTTCTAGAGCAAATCTGGGTGCGTATGAAAATCGATTGGATTATACAACAACGAATCTGTCTGTAAATGTAGAGAACATGACCAGTGCATACTCTCGAATTATGGACGTAGACATGGCCAAGGAAATGGTAACATACACTGAGCAGAATGTACTTGACCAGGCAGGCGTATCTATTCTCTCTCAAGCGAATGATCTGCCTCAGACCATCTTGCAATTGCTTCAGTAGTGAGGTGACTGTATGAGACAGGAAGAGATACAGCAGTTCACATATAGAATAAGTAATGCAAACCGCAGTGAGTTGGTAGTAGTAACATACGATATATTACTAAGGTATTTGCAAGAAGCAAGTGTAGCGCTGGAAAAAAATGAGCTCTCAGAATTAAAAGAGAATATAGCAAAAGCAGGAGCAGTATTTGAAAGATTAAAGAGTACTTTGGATTTTAAGTTCGAATTGTCGATGAGACTCTATGAGATATATCAGTTTTGTGAGACAATCTGCTATAAAGCGATTCCTTGTAAGGATAAGCAGCTAATAGACGATGCAATAGAGCTTATGAGTAGGCTGCGAGAATCATTTTACCAAGTGGCAAAAGATGATGATTCACCAGTGCTTATGAAAAATAGTCAGCAGATTACTGCAGGAATGACTTATGGAAAAGGCAGCCTGACAGAGAGCTACTCTGCAGCAGATACAAACAGAGGATTTTGGGCATAGAAATATAGAGGTTATTTTGTGGACTTCGCCGTTTACGGCGAGGTCTTTTTTTTATACATTAAGCAACATCAAATATGGATTGTAGGTTGTGCACAAAAGCTGTCAGCAAAGATCGGTAATAATCAACAAAATGAAAGGGGTACAAATCTGGTCTGTTTCGAAAAAATTTATTTTTCTATAATGAGTCCCATCAAAAGGTTCTCGGCTGCACTAAGCCAGGCAGGTTCTCCGCCAGGCCGGCAGTATCATAGAAAGAGGTGATCATCTCTTTATGAAAATGTTCATAATAACACTCTTGAGCTTGTCAGTGGGATTTGATTTCAGAGATCGAAAAGTCCCAAATGAGGTGATCCTGGCAGGCTATCTAGTGGGTGGCATATACCGCATTATAGCTGCGGGTAGTGGTCTAGGAATAATACTGTTCCTACGAGATGCGATGGTACCAGTTGTACTTCTATATCTCTTATTTATTATAAGAGCTTTAGGTGCAGGTGATATAAAGCTCCTATCTGTCATAGCAGGAATTATCGGCATAGAAGATACATTGTTAATAGTAGGGTCTTCTTTTGCTGTAGGAGCTGTTGCTTCGGCAGTGAAAATGGCTATACATCGGGAGATTGCTATTGCGATTCGAACTGCCGTCGCATATTTAGGAAGAATAATAAAATCAGGGAAAATTGAAAAATATCCTGAAGAACGTAGAGACAGTAAAAATACGATACATTTCACGTTAGCTATAGCAGTAGGATACGTGATAGTACTTGGGAGGGACTGCTTTGAACAGATTAAGACTTGGTATCTGTGATAAAGACTATAAGTATGCCAGTAAAATGGCGTCATATCTGATATCTAATGAAGGAGAAGCTATAGAGCCATATGTTTTTTCCAGCCTGCAGCAGGCGTTGCAGGAGAAAAGCAAAGTGGATTTATGTTTAACATCATATGATGAAGAAGCCTTTTTTGATGAGATGGAAGGGAAGGCTATTTGTATGGTGGACTGCAAGAGAGAGGACTTTTTGCATCCACAGATTGAGAAGTATAGAAGTATGTCAAGCATATTGACAGATGTACGACAAATCGTAGCAATGAATCTCGGAGAGAAAGGCACCAAGGAAGCACACGTGCTGGTTGTGTGTTCACCCATATCACATGAATTACAAATTTTGTTTTCCATGTGTTTGTGTAAAGAACTGTCATTGAGTAGAAATACGCTTTATGTAAACCTAAGGGAACTTTCTGGTTTTTACCAGATCTTTGGTGATGTTACCGGTAAGGACTTTGAAGACTTAGTGACTGCTATACAGAAACCAGAAATCCAGTTAAGAGACTATATAAATCGTCTACAGGAGGTCGATTTGCTGCTTCCTCCCCGTAGGCCGGAATCTTTCTGGGAAATGGATGAGAGTATGATCACCGAGGTATTGAATCTTTTGCTGGAGAGTGAATATGAAAATATCGTTATTGATATTGGAAGTTACTTTCCGGGAAGTTATTCGCTCCTCTCACAATCTGATCGAATATTTAGTATAACCAGGGATGGATTTATACATAATCGTATATATCAAGAGTGGGAGGAAGCGATGAGCTTTCACTACGGTGAGAAGTTCGTAAAAAAAATAAGAAAGATAAATTTGCCGCTCCAATCTGGCGGTATAAAAGACAGTGAATTTCTTTTAGATGAGTTGTACAGAGGAAATTTAGGAGATTATGTAAGAGAAATAGCATATGAGTGAAAGCCAAATTGTGGAACAGATAAGGCGAGAAGTCTTAACAAAAGTAGATGTGACAAGGGAGGTGGACGACAGAGAAATACAGCAAATCATAGCCAACGAAATCTCTGAAATGAGTAGGAGAGTGGTGATGACAATTGCTGATCGAAGAAACCTTGAGACCGTTATTTTCAATTCTCTTAGAAAAATGGATGTTCTGCAGGAACTACTTGAGGATGATGAAATAACAGAAATCATGATAAATGGCTCAGCTAATATATTTTATGAAAAAATGGGACAGATTTTTAAATCATCAAGATCTTTTTACAGTAATGAGAAACTAGAAGATATTATCCAACAAGTGGTTGGAGAGAACAACAAAATAGTGAACGAAGCTGTTCCCATAGTAGATACAAGGCTAAAGGACGGATCTAGAGTAAATATTGTGTTACCGCCTATTGCAATAGATGGTGCAGCTATATCAATAAGAAAATTCCCAAAAGATCCATTTACTATAGAGAAACTGATAGATATAGGCTCCTTGTCAAGCGAAATGGCTGAGTATCTAAATGTTCTTGTAAAAAGTAGATACAACATATTTGTAAGCGGTGGAACGGGTTCGGGAAAAACCACTTTTCTAAATGTACTGAGCAATTTTATTCCCAAAGATGAGCGAATAATTACTATCGAGGACTCTGCAGAGTTGCAAATAAAAGGGGTGTCAAATCTCGTACGTTTAGAGACTAGAAATGCGGGGATAGAAGGAAATCTAGAGATTAGTATAAGGGATCTTATAAAATCTGCACTTAGAATGAGACCTGATCGTGTTATCGTCGGGGAATGCAGAGGAGCAGAGGCTTTAGATATGTTACAAGCTATGAATACAGGGCACGACGGGAGTTTGTCAACAGGACATGCTAATTCTACTAAAGATATGATAGCTCGACTGGAGACTATGGTTTTAATGGGAATGAACCTTCCATTAATGGCAATAAGAAGTCAGATAGCAGCAGGAATAGACATCCTGATACATCTTGGAAGATTGCGAGATAGAAGTCGACGGGTGTTGGAAATAGCTGAAGTTGATGGATTAGATGACGGAGAGGTGGTTCTTAGAACTTTGTGTAAGTTCATTGAAAGGGGAGAAGAAGGGGGAAAGGTTTACGGAGAATGGGTGTACCAGGAAAAATTGAAGCATACAGAAAAGTTGTTGCACGCCGGGTTAAGTCTCCCGCAGATATAGTAGTGCCCTTTCTTGAATGTGTAATTCTTTGCGCTAGTGTGTCTTATTTGCTTTATAGATCCATATGGGCGATGACGATATTCATCTTTGCTTTCCCATTCTACTTTACGTGGAGAAGTAGGAGAAGATACGAAAAGAGACTTTTAGAATTGCGATTTCAATTTAAAGAAATGCTAGTTGCCATTTCTACAGCCCTTTCAGCAGGATACTCAATGGAGAATGCATTGCTTGAAGCTCAGAAAGACGTGACAACATTGCTTGGCAAAGATGCAGCTATTGTAGATTATCTAAAAAGAATAAATGGACAGATAAAGTTAAAAGAGCCTACAGAAAAAGTGTTGAGGGAGTTTGGCCGAGAAACAAACATTGATGACATCATTAATTTTGCACAGATTTTTTCTTATGCAAAAAGAGGCGGAGGTGACTATATTCGGATAATTAAGAATGCAGCTTCTGCGATTCAAGAAAAAATAGAGGTCGAACGTGAAATAGAAACAGTGATAGCGTCAAAAAAGATGGAAAGTAGAATAATGTATCTAGTTCCAGTGGGCATCATTCTATATCTTTCATTTTCATCTCCGGATTTTCTTAAACCATTGTACGGTAATGTGATGGGTAATATGATAATGAGCATTTGTCTTGTCGTTTACGTAATCTCCATATTTATTGGTGAGAAAATTATGGATATACGTGTGTAATTTGGGAGGATAAGGAATTGTGATAGTATGTGGAACTTGTGTGGTTTTAACGATTCTTTATAGCATGTTTATCAATGTTGCGCCTCCTGGTTGGGAAAAGAAAAATCTGGTAAAACTCTTATTTGCGGTTGAAATAGTAGGTCTGCTAATCAGCGGGTTTGAATTATGGCAGGAAAAAACAACTGATGGATCCGTGGTAGTTAGAAACGAAGCGGGAAATGGAGTGCATATAGAAAGCAGAACCTTCTCTGTGGCAGACACACATAATCGTTATGAAATGGAAATAATTGTGCCGGAGAAGAAGCTGACGGAAGAGGAAGCGTATAAGATTTTAGACTGTGCTCAGAGGGAGATAGATGAGTGTTTTCTCGGGAATAACGTAAGCATAGACAGAATAGAGGAAAACGTTGTTATATCTGATGTGTATGTAGACGGACTTGTAGATGCAGTTTGGATGTTCGATAACGATGAGCGGATAAGTGCAAAAGGTGAAATTGACAATATTCTGCTTGAGAGTCCGGAAATGATAGAGGCCAGTGTTCTATTAGCATGTGAGGATTATCAGACAATTTACAATTTTAGCTTTGTCATCGTACCAAAAGAATTAAGTGATAGAGAAAGAATTATTGCGAACATTAGAAAAGATTTAGAGCAAATTTTAGATAATAAATCCACTGATCGCGAGATAAAGCTACCAATCTATGTGGACAATGAGGAGATCACTTGGAAAGTAAAAACTCAAAGAATAGGAATAAAGCTTACACTCCTGGGACTATTTGCTATCTTTGCAATAGGCTATGGGAGAGTAATTGATGAGAGAAAAAAAATAGAAGAGAGAAATGAGAACCTAAAACTACAATACTCTGAGATTGTGTCAACCATTTCTATATTGCTTGAGTCAGGAATGAGTATTAGAAAAATATGGGAAAGAATGACAAACGCATATAAAGATATGCATGGGAAACAAGTGGAGGCTTATGAAGAGATGCAGACATCTCTTTATCAGATGCAAAGTGGTATGTCAGAAGCTGCGGCAATAGAGCAATTTGGAATAAGATGTCAGGTTCAAAGTTACAAAAAACTTAGTGGGATACTATTGCAGTATCTACAAAAAGGGTCTCGTGACGTAGGGAAATATCTGAACGATGAGGTACACCTAGCGTTTGAAGAGAGAAAAACTTTAGCAAAAATACAAGGAGAAAAGGCAAGTACGAGACTACTTATTCCTATGATTTTACTCTTAGCAGTAGTCTTAGTGATTATTTTGGTCCCGGCGTTAATGTCATTTTCAATATGAAAGGAGAATCATATGGATATAAAAGATTTTGTCCAGGAAGAAGATGGAATGGGTGTAGTAGAAGTCATATTGATTATAGTGGTGCTAATAGGCTTGGTTCTAATATTTAAAGATAAGATAACCACCGTTGTAAATAATACTTTTGAGAAAATAACGTCTCAGGCATCAAAAGTATGATGAGTGATGCAAAATACGAGCTTAGAGCAAGTATGACAGTATATGTTGCCTTAAGCTTAGTGACAGTAATGTCTCTACTATTTTCATTTGTAGAGGCAGCGAGAATAAGCGGACTAAAAAGTTATGCGACTATGGCTGCAGAGCGAGCGGCAAGCAGCGTCTTCTCCATGTATAATCCAACATTATGGAAAGAATATGGAGTCTTGTATTTAGATGGGGCTTGTGGAACAGATAATTTTTCAGAGCACAAGATAGAAAGTCTATTAGAACGCTATTCTGGTTCAAATAACGCAATGGATTATTATCAAATAGACAATGTTTCGCCAGTTATAAATAGGTACCAAATTGCGACAGATGACGAGGGGAGTGTATTTATCAGCCAGGCATGTGGTAATCTGTGGACGCTATTAGGGAGATCAGCCATTGATGAATTTTCTGAGACCATGGCTGCCTCTGCTTCTTATGAAGGAAATAACGATGGGGTTATAGAGAATGGAGATGAAGCAATAACTTTTATTGATGATAAAAAGCGGCGTATGAGAGAGGCTTCAAAAACCGGAGCGAGAAAGCAGGCGTTAGCAGAATTAGCTCCGACAGAAAAGGAAGCATCACAATATGCGTTAACTCCTGATGAGCTGGAGGCCTCTACGATGGATCCGTCATTGTATGCACCAGATACTCCACAGGAAGCTAGTATGAAGGGATTGATTTCGCAGGTAAAGGAGCTAAGGAGGCAGGGTGTATTTTCATTGGTAATACAAGATGTTGAAGGTGTATCTCAGCACTCTATGGACATTTCAAAAAGCATATCAAATAGAACGCTTAATAAAGGGACTAAAGCGCAAAAGGAAAAGACGAAAGACTATGAAAAAGCGATGGAAAACTTGGTGTTCTGTAAGTACCTAGATACTTACTTTTCATCATATAGTCAGGTCAAGCCAAACAGGGGTATGCAGTATGAGATAGAGTACATATTGTCAGGAAAGGAATCTGATCCGGCAAATCTTGAAGCAGCCATAGCTAAACTTTTGGGTATAAGAGAGCTTGTAAATGTCGGAGCGATAATGGCAGACAGTGGCAAAAGACACGAGGTAGAGGCTATAGCGACTTCTATTACTGCTATTTGGCCAGAATTCATGCCTGTTGTAATGGCAGCGCTAGTACTAGTGTGGGCGTTTGTTGAAAGCTTGCTGGATTTAAGACTTCTTCTATCAGGTGGAAAAATTTCACTAATAAAGTTAGATGGAAGCTGGACTAGTGAATTCTATGCGCTGCCAACTTATTTTCCGGTTTCAAGTAAGGCGAAAGATGTTGGAGTTGGATTTTCGTATAATGATTATTTATTGCAAATGATTATATTAAAGTCAATGAAAGAAAAGTCATACAGAGCCATGGATATGATGGAAGCATCACTTGCGATAAGTAACACACCAATGGCGCGTATGGATAATATGGTATCAGACATGAGTTATACAATGGTATATGAGGCAAAGCCGTTGTATGCAACATTCATATCGCTAGCAGACTGGAAACGGAAAACTTATAGCTTTACTCGCGGAGGCGAGATTTCATATTACTAACGGAAGGCGGGTGTACAGGGGTGTCTCTTTTTCGTAAAGTTCAATATTTCCTTAAAACCCAAATACAAATACTATTCAAAAACAAGTCTCTCTCCTGGGGCAAAAACAAAACTATAAAACAATACAAAACGTTTCTGAAAGAGGCACCCTTGTACACCCGAAAATCCTTTGTTAGCGCAAGCTTTACGTTGGAAGCAGCTGTTATCCTACCGTTGTTTGCCTGCTTTTGTGTATCAATTCTATTTTTCTTTAGAGTCCAGCAATGCTCTTTATGCATAGAAAAAGCGATGGACTATTCGGTAAAAACAGTAGCATCCATAACTCAGAAGGAGACAGAAAGTGAAGCGGCCATTTTGTCAAAATGCATAGGTCTGTTTGAAATTCGGCTTGTTAAGGAGAACCTTCCCGCAAAGTTTATAGTTGGAGGTAAACCAGGGATTACTTTTCTCGGATCTGAAGCTGCGAATGATGACATTAAGTTTGTGGCAACATATGTAGTAAAACTGCCAATATCAATATTCGGATTTAAAGCGATACCTGTAAGACAGGAGACAGTGAGTCGGAAATGGATAGGGTACACAGAGCAGTCGGTAGTTACGGATGCGGATGTCTATGTATACGTTACAGAATATGGGACTGTATACCATACGACAACAGCATGTTCTCATTTAGATTTGAGCATAAAAACAGTGGATGGAGAAAATATACATCTTGAAAGAAGCGTAAGTGGTAGTAAATATTACCCTTGTGAAATTTGTAAACCAAAAGGAGGAGACGGTACTTATTATTATACGAATTATGGAGAAGCCTATCACACAGATTTGTCATGTAGTGGATTAAAGCGGACAATTTACAGAAAGAGAAAAAGTGAAGTTGGATTACCGGCTTGCTCTAAATGTGGAGGTTAAAGTGTGGGGTAAAGCGATATGCTTAATTTATCTGGGGATAGAGTCAATAGTAGATGTTAATAGAAAGAAAATAAAAGTAAACCATACTATATTTGCATTAATTGTAGCCTGCTGCGTGGGTGCTATTACTCAAGAACTATCTTGGAAGCTCATGGTAGGAGGTGTTGCGATAGGAATAGTAATGGTTGGTGCTAGCTTGCTTTCGCAAGGGCGAATTGGCATTGGGGATGGTATGTCGCTTATAGTCACAGGCGTTTGCTTGGGGTTATATGATAATCTGTCAATTCTATCTTACGGTGCTTGTTTTGCTGGATTATATGCAATGATTTTGCTTGCAATTAAAAAAAGGGGAGACTACAAAATCCCTTTCTTACCCTTTTTGCTAGTGGGCTATGTAGTAACTTTGCTGGTGGGGGAGGCTATTTAATGAAACAAAAAAGCGGAGAAGTAGGAGCAAATTTCACAATTGAAGCGGCAATACTAGTTCCGATATTTTTGCTTGTCATAATGTTAGGTGTAAAGGGAGCAGTTAACTTATATGAAGAAACAGTAGAGATGGCAATTATCGAAGGGAACATAGAGATAGATTCAGTAAAAAATTTTAGGATGTACGCATTTGGAGAGGACATCATATCCTTCTTAGGAAAGAAAGGGGATTAGGTAGTATGCAGCTAGAATATAAACGTGATTTTGATAAAAGCTTTATGATTTTTCATGTATCTTCAATGGAGCAAACTTTTGAAGAGCAAATGATGGTTCGCAATAGAATTAGAATGTTCCTTCCTCAACGTATTCTTTCTATAGATGGAGAGAAACAGTATTGGTATGACATTACAGGAAAAGATTCACTAAAGACATTAATAGAGTATGGAAAATTTGAGATTATTGATATAAAGAGGATGCTTCTTGATTTACAAAATGCGTTAGAGGATTTGAAAGAGTACCTTTTAGATACTAGTCACATAATGCTGTCAATGGATACTATGTTCTTGGATAGAGCAAAGAATCAATATTTTTTTGGCTATAATCCTTACCAGGAAAATAATTTTAATGATAACATGCGAGCACTATTTGAAAGCATTCTAAGAATAATGGATCATTCAGACATGGAATATGTGAAAGTAATGTATGCAATATATGAGCTGATACAGAAAGAAAATTTTTCAGTAGAAGAACTGTTGGCACAAATTACAGTAGATGTTCAGGATGCGTATGCAATGAACTGTACAATCCCTTCGGTTGAAGAAAATCCTTTTAAGGCAGAAAATGTCGAGCCTGAGAAAAAGAGCAAAAAGAAAAAGTTGTTTGCGCTTCCTAAGATAACAGGCTTATCCTTGCCAGAACGCAGACGGAAAAAGGAAGAGGCTATATTTGTATGCGAGGAACCTCACGACTGGGATGAAGAGGAGCATACGATGCTGCTAGTAGATTGTAAGGAAGAAGCAGTCTGCTGTCTTAGATATAAAGGAAGCGGAAGCCAGAAAGATATTATACTAAATTCAGACGGTATAACTATAGGTAGTAGTATAGAGAATGAAGGGGTAATAGTATCTACGACGGTCAGCAAGCGCCATGCAAGAATAACTAGATCTAGGAATAAATTCTTTATAGAGGATCTTAATTCGACAAATGGTACTTATGTAAACGATGAGATTTTAAATTTTCAGGAGAAAAAAATACTATCAAGCCAAGACCGTGTAAAATTCGCAGATGAGTTATATATATTTGAATAAAGGATATTGCTGTAAAGGTCCATGTGTTAAAATAACAATATGGACTTTTCATTTAGAAAAAATAAAATAACGTATATTCTATTTGCCGTAAATGTCGTGGTATGGATAGTGCTGGAGATAATAGGTAATACTCAGGATGCACTTTTCATGATAGACTTTGGCGCTATGCAGCCATATTGTGCACTGATTCAGAGACAGTATTATAGATTTTTCACATCGATTTTTTTGCACTTTGGAATAATGCATTTGTTTAATAATATGCTGCTCCTAATTGTGGCAGGGAGGTATTTAGAGAGGGCACTAGGCTCATTAAGATACCTGATAGTATATATCCTCTCGGGGGCAGCAGGAAGCGGCATGTCATGCCTTTATATGATATATAAAGGGAGCTTTGATACATCGGCAGGTGCTAGTGGTGCTATATTCGGTATAGTAGGAGGTCTTCTGTCTATTATCATAGTTCACCGTGGAAGATATGCGGGCTTATCTGTGCGAGGAATCCTAGTAATGATAGCCCTTTTGTTTTATAATGGATTAACCGCAGATAATGTGGATAATGCGGCTCACCTAGGTGGTTTCGTCGTAGGTGCGATATTAACATTACTAATCTATAAGATAAAGATATTTAGGCAGAAGAGGATAGCATGAAAGTAAATATTTATTACGGTGGGAGAGGCATACCGGACGATCCTAGTCTCTATGTCACAGAGAAGATGAAAATGGTGCTCGGTGAGCTTCATGTAGAAGTTGATACATATAATATATATGAATACAAAAATAGCATATCGACATTGCCAGCGACGCTTAAGGATGTTGACGGAGTAATTCTTGCAGCAACCGTAGAATGGCTAGGATTGGGTGGATATATGTATCAATTCTTAGATGCCTTATGGCTCTATGGTGATAAGCAGCAGTTCCCGCATATATACATGCAAGCGATAGTTATGTCAACCACATATGGAGAAAGAGAAGGACAACATGCATTAGAAAAGGCCTGGGAAATATTGGGAGGTCTTCCTTGCGAAGGACTTTGTGGATACGTAAAGGATCTAGCTGAATTTAAGGCAAATCTTGAGTATTCTAGGATTATTGAGAAAAAAGCAGAGAATTTATATAGAACAATATCGCAGAAGACAAAGTGCTTGCCGACAAGTAATGAAGCGGTAACACAGAGTGTGCAGAAGATAAAAAAGCTTGACCTTAATCCGCAGGAAAGTGAGCAGTTGGCACAGTATGCTTCTGATGATGAATATGTGAAGCAGCAAAAGGAAGATATAGAGCAGTTGGCTGGAATCTATAAAACATTGCTTAAAAACCAGCCTGAAGATGACAGCTTAGAATATACAAAAGAGCTTAGAGATCACTTTGTACCACAAAATGATTTCGAAGCTACATATCAATTTGTAATAGCAGGAATCAGAAAGCCTTTGTTTATACGGGTAGATAATGATAGGTTAGAACTTGAGTATATAGAAGACAGTGATGCTGATGTGGTGGCAAGACTTAGCAAGGATACGATGGACAGCATTGTAAGAGGCCGAGAAACATTCCAAAAAGCTTTTAGTGTAGGGGACATGACGACTAAGGGTAATTTCTCTACAATGAGAATGCTTGATAAGCTCTTTGTATTTGAATAGGAGGAAGCGATGAACGATAATTGTATTTTTTGCAAGCTGGCAAATGGCGTGTTTCAGACAAATACTATTTATGAAGACGACGACTTTAGGGTAATTATGGATGCAAATCCTATGACGAAGGGTCATGCTTTAATATTACCAAAAGAGCATGCAGCGGATATTATGGAGCTTCCGGATGATATAGGGGCTAAGGTACTTCCATTGGCAAAGAAGATAGCAGCAAGAATGAAGGCTGTACTGAAATGTGATGGGGTTAACATAATGCAAAATAATGGAGAGGCTGCAGGTCAAACGGTATTCCATTTCCACATGCATGTTATCCCGAGGATGACAGGTGATGGTGCTTTATCAGAGCGACATGTAGAGGATATGACTGAAGAGCAGATAAAAGCAGTATGTGATGAGCTTAAGATGTAACATTTGTCCACGCAATTGCATAGTAGATAGAAAAACAGAGCGAGGTTTTTGCCATGAGCACGACGTGATTCGTGCGGCAAGGGCCTCGCTTCATATGTGGGAAGAGCCCTGCATTTCAGGGAGCAAAGGCTCTGGAACGGTATTTTTTACGGGGTGCAATCTAAGATGCGTATTTTGTCAAAATAGCGTGATTGCCGGGGGCGAGATAGGGAAGGAGATTTCTCATGATAGGTTAGCAGAGGTCTTCTTTGAGCTAAAGGAGCAGGGCGCAAATAATATTAATTTGGTTACTCCTACGCATTTTGTTCCACAAATAAAGAGAGCTATAGAGCAGGCAAAAGAGCGCAATATAGGAGTACCTTTTGTTTATAACTGTGGTGGATATGAATCTGTTGATATGTTAAAGCAGCTGGAAGGTCTTGTAGATATTTATTTACCAGACTTTAAATATATGAATAATCATTTGGCGAAGAGATATTCAAGTGCTCCAGATTATCCAAAGGTAGCAAAAGAGGCTTTAGCTGAAATGTATAGACAAGTGGGCCAGGCGCAGTTTACAGATGAAAGAACAAAAACACAATTGATAGATGTTGAAACTTATCAGTCATTGGCAGAAAGCGGTGAAGAATATGTAATGACAAGAGGCGTAATTGTAAGGCATCTTATCCTTCCGGGATGCACAGATGATAGCTGCGATGTCATAAAGTATTTGCTAGACACTTACGGCGATAATATTTTTATCAGCATTATGAGTCAATATACTCCTATGCCGGGGATTGGAGATAAATACCCGGAGTTAGATAGAGCTTTGTCGACACAGGAGTATGAAAGTGTTGTTGACTTTGCTATAGCACATGGAATAGAAAACGGCTTCATCCAGGAAGGAGAAGCCGCAAAAGATAGTTTTATTCCTATTTTTGATTGTCGAGGGATTTAGCTTTTTGCTACTACGCTTTCTATGATATCTACTATTTTTGAAGCTGCATCTAGAGTTGCGCTTCCAGCCATTGTAGCAATGAACATATCTTTGTTTTTCATCAGTTCATGAATGTTGCTTACAAGAGTATCTACTGTGAGGTCAGACTCTTGCAAAACCATAGAGTAGCCTTGATCCTTAAAGGATGCGGCATTGAGTATTTGGTCTCCTCGGCTTGACTCAGCTGGAAGAGGAATTAGCAGGTTGGGCTTGCTTAACGCTAGAAATTCACAAATAGAGTTGGCTCCAGCGCGAGAAACCAGGGCATCAGCCAAAGCAAACAGATGAGGAAGCTCTTCTTTTGCGTGTCCCATTTGGTGATAGCCTTCTATGCCATACATTGATTTGTCGATATTCTTATCACCGCATAAATGTATAACATTGTATTCAGGGAGTAGAGTTGGCAATGCTTCACGAAGTACATTATTGATAGCGACTGCACCCAAACTTCCGCCCATAGCCATAACCACAGGTTTATCATCCTTGAATCCACAGATTCGCTTACCTTCATCAGAGTCACCATGAAGGAGAGCCTCGCGAATCGGTGATCCCGTAAGAACAGCTTTTCCATCTGGTAGTTTTGAGACAGTTTCAGGAAAATTGCAGCAGACTTTGGTCGCTGATGGAAGAGCAATTTTATTGGCGAGCCCCGGTGTCATATCCGACTCGTGTATTATGACAGGGATATGAGCTCGTTTGGCTGCCAGCACGACGGGAACCGTTACAAATCCACCTTTAGAAAAAACAACATCAGGCTTAATAGAACGCATTAAATTCACAGCTTCGCGGTATCCTTTTATTACACGGAATGGATCTGAAAAGTTTTTTATATCAAGATACCGTCTGAGCTTTCCTGATGATATCCCATAATAAGGAATGTTGTGGCTTTCAATGAGCCCCTTTTCCATACCGTTGTAGGAGCCGATATATGATATATCATAGCCTGCTTCTTGCAGGAGCGGAATAAGCGCTATATTAGGAGTGACGTGTCCGGCTGTACCACCGCCGGTAAGAATTATTTTTTTCATAGAGCCTCCTTTAAAATGCACTGTTAATTGTATCATAGCAGCTTTTTCTTGCGCAATAAATCTTGGTTTGATAAGATTTGAAAAACATCCATTATAGGAGGTGATTTTTTGAAGATAGAGAAAATGAGTGATAATCAGATAAGATGTACGCTGGATGCAGAGGATTTGGAACTCCGTCGGCTGGACCTATCTTCTCTGACCTATGGATCTTTGCAAGCTCAGAACCTTTTAAAAGAGGTGATGGAAACAGCAGCAAAGGAGGTAGGATTTACTGCAAATGATCAGCCACTAGTTGTTGAAGCGGTGCCTATTTCAAATAATGAGCTTGAGGTAGTAATAACGAGAGTGGAGTATCCGGAGGAGTTAGATACCCGGTTCTCAAGGTTTACACCTGCAAATCCTGAGGACATGGCAGATGAATATGATGAAATAGTAGAGTCAACTCCAGAGCAGACCAAGCCAGACTTGATGGCTAGGTTGGCAGATGCTGTTAATGAGGCGAAAAAAGAGCAGAATGGAGAAGAGGAAAGCACTACAGTAGAGACAACCGACAGTGGTAGAGATAAAATTCGTATTTATGCGTTCCAAAATATGGAGAAGGTAATAGCGCTGTCCAAAGTGATTCGAGCAGATTTCCAAGGAGCATCTGAACTGTATAAGAATGTAAAGACAGGAGAGTATGTGATGCTATTTGCAGGCGGTGTGCATACGGCTTCAGAGTTCAAAGCGATTTGTGAGACTGTATCAGAGTATGGGTCAAAATATAAGCGGGGAAATGATGCTGACAGATATATAAGGGAGCATTATACTCCAGTTATTAAAGAATTTGCTGTGGAGCATTTGGCTATGATATGAAAAATCGGTCCCGAGGGACCGATTTTTTATTTCTCTCTAGATAGAAAAGTGTTGATTTTATCTACGAGCTCGTCAGGATTGTAGCCATGCACCATAGCGGCTTCGGCTATGGTCTCCATCTGTGAAGATGGACATCCGAGGCAATGCATTCCAATCTCGAGAAGAATTGGAGCAACCTCAGCATCAATCTGAAGAAGCTCACCTATCATGGTATCTTTACTTACCTGTGCCATAGTTGACCTCCTATTTATTTTCTAGTAGTTCAAATTATAATATGCTTTGTTCTTTTGCGCAAGGAAACTGGAGCAAGACACAAAATAATTACATTTAAAGACTTGCGTAGATAAAATCTGTGTATTATTATAATTTGAAAGCTAACCACAATGGGTGGCTAAGACATGAAAGGAGAGAATATCATGGCATATGTAATTTCTGATTCTTGCGTAAGCTGCGGAACCTGCGAGGGCGAGTGCCCAGTAGGCGCAATCTCACAGGGAGATTCTCAGTACAACATCGATGCAGACGCATGCGTAAGCTGCGGAACCTGCGCTGGTGCTTGCCCAACTGGAGCAATTGCTGAGGCTTAATCGCTTAATGAAAAATGACCTGCTCGAAAGAGCAGGTCTTTTTTTGTGACTATAGGTATTGCTTTATTTTTTCAATCATCTCAGCATACTCGGCGTCAGTGAGAAACTTCTCCTTAGGATTCATAGCAAAAACCCCGCCCCACTCGTATTCATCTGTATACTTTGGCACGAGATGAAAGTGAAGATGATGGCCGGTATCACCATAGGCACCATAGTTTACCTTCTGAGGATTGAAAGCTTTGTGGATAGCCTCAGAAACATGATTTATATCTTCGATATAAGCTGCGCGTTCTTCCGCAGTGAGCTCGGTAATTTCAGAAACATGCTTTTTGTGAGCTACAATAACACGCCCTGGATGGCTTTGCTCTCTGAAAAGGTAAACTTTAGATTCAGATAATTCGCATATTTTGATGCCAAAAGCATCAACTAGAGCACCCTCCATACAATAAGAACAATTTTGATCCATTTTCCCCTCCTTTATAATATGTGGATATTATATAGAAATTATAGTATTTTTGAAGAAGGAGAGAGTAGAAATATTTAGTCATCTTTTGGCATTTGGGGATAATTAATTCGTAAGAATTTGCTAAGAATAAAAAAATTTAAAAATTTTTAAAAAAGTGCTTGCATTATAAAAATTGCTGCTATATAATAGCCTTCGTTGACGCGCCTCTAGCTCAGCTGGCAGAGCACCTGACTCTTAATCAGGGTGTCCAGGGTTCGAACCCCTGGAGGCGCACTTGGAAGCTGTAGGCCTTTGAAGATCAAGGGTTTGCGGCTTTTTTCTTTATATATTCTCAAAAGGTGGGTTTATGAAAAAATATTGGAAATATCTAGTATTTCAAGTATGCATGAGTGTCCTTCTCGTTTTTGTGCTGAGGACAGCAGTTGATGAGAGAGGAGGCCTGTCTGATAATAGCGATTATATGGACAGCCTTTGGACATATACCGAGATATCTCCAGAATCTCCATTTTTCCAGAACGTTCAATTAGATAAAGACAAGCTTAAAGCTGTGGAAGTGTTTGTGGGACCTGATATGGGAGGCAAGACACTTACTATAAGTGTGTTTGCTGGTGACAAAATGATTTCTCAAGGTTCAACACTGACAATGAACACTTTGTACGATCAGTGGTACCGAGTGGTTCTCAATGATGAACTGAAAAAAATAGGAGATCAGAATCTTACTTTAGCTATTTCATGTAATGAGCAATTGAATCTCGTACAAGTAGCGCAGACTAGAAATCTGACTAATGAAGAGAATAATGTAGGAACTGTACTGTTTTATGATTATAAGAACGAAAATAGATTCATATTAGTGGCTTCTATGATAGCCATTCTATTGTGGCTGGCCATCTCTACAATACTCTACATATTGAGGCAGCGATTAAAGATACATCACCTTTTTATAATGCTATATTGCCTGATGGGGCTAATGTACTTGATTTTAGTCCCAATGTCTGGTGTGGCTGACGAACCTCATCACTTCTTTAGGATATATGAGATAAGTGAAGGGAATTTTGTGTCTTCTTTAAACGAATTGGGTGAAGCAGGTGATTTTCTCCCTGCAAATATTGAGGAAGGAATGACACAAAGAAGCACAACCTATGCTGAGGAAAGAGAAGCGTTTTCTATAGAGCGAAGTACAGAACGAGCATTTTTCGAGTTTGAAAATACTACATTATATTCTCCGATTAGCTATCTTCCACAAGTGATAGGTGTTGTAGTTGGTAAAATGTTTACAAAAAGATTGTTCCTCATAGCATACTTTGGAAGATGCTTTGCGTTTGCGACCATAGGGTGGCTTTTATATATGTCAGTTAAATATATTCCCGTTGGAAAAGAGGTGCTGATGGCAACGGCATTGCTACCAATTAACCTACAGGAATGCATGTCGCTGGCTGCAGATGGGCTGGCCTTTGCAGTTGTTACTGCAATGATTTCATATGTTTTGTACCTAAGATACACATATAGAAATCAAATAGGAGTGAAACAATTATCCATATTGATTGCGCTGGCTGTAATGGTTGCATCATGTAAAATAGTGTACTTGCCTGTATGTCTAATCGTATTCCTTGTGCCAAAGGAAAAATTTGGCTCAAAGGCTTCATTCGTATGGAAAAGCATGTTAGTGTGCATTGTCGCAGGTATAGTATCATTGATGTGGCTGATTATATGCAGGAAGTTTTTGCCAGGTGGAGATGTGGTAAACAGTGGTACACAAACATGGCTAATAATGCAAAATCCTTTTAATTACTTGGCCGTGATAGCTAGAACATATGCAAAATATGCAGTCGTGCAGTTTCAACAGTTATTTAGCGGAGCTATGGGGTATATGGACATTCCTTGCGGAAATGATGTTGTATTATTAACAGCAGGGACATACATATATATTTTGGCACAGTCGAAAATTACAATTTGCGATGAGAAGTGGAATCTTCTACGAATTATGATGGGATTCATCTCACTATGTGTAATTATGTTAACCTTAACCAGTTTGTATCTGCAGTGGACACCTGTAGGAACCGCATGGATAGCTGGTACGCAGGGAAGATACTATATACCGATACTATTGCCAATGGTAATGGCGCTAAAAAAACCAACTACTCAGGAAAATGAGAAGCTGGTATATGAATGGCCAATGATGATAATTGTTAATGTTATGGCACTAGCTACTATGGTAACTTGGTATATATTCTAATAGTTTATGCGAAGGCCCTTCGGGTAGTGATTTTTTAGTAAGCCGCCAGAGACCTTACCCCAGCCTATTGAATAGCCGTCCACGGTGACAAGAGTCCAGCCGTTTTTGCCATCACATGGCAATGCTTGACCGTTTAGGTAAGCGCGTACTTCTGAGGAATCGGATGGTAGGTCCAAAGAATTGGCAACTTCAGATGGCTTAAGTGCGAGAGCAAGGGCATGTGAGGGCTCAAAGCGATCTTTTTTCTGAGTGCCAAGATGCAACCCAGGCCTAAGCACCTTAAGACCTTTTATATCCAGAACTCCTTCTGGAAGATAATATAGTTGATCACCAAACAATAAGAAATCCTGTCGGTCATCAAGCTGAAGGCCTGGCAGGTTTTCTTTTGCAAATGAAATGAAACCGGAATATTCAGCCTTTTTTGCGGTGTTCACATATTTTCTTTTGCCACTATAAGTGTCAGAACTCTCTTTTTTCTGTAATAACGCAACATAGTGCCCTTCGCCTTTTACCTTGTGCGGCCACAAGCGCTGCTCTTGGAGCATAGAAAAATCCGGGTGTCTTGCAATAAAATTCTTTATACATTCCTCATCCTCAAGGGAGGAAAAGGTACAGGTTGAATAGACTATTTTTCCGCCAGGTCGAAGCATCTTTGCTGCCTCATCTAGAATCTCGGCTTGTCTTGTAGCACACATTTCAACACTTTGAGGCGACCACTCATTTACAGCGTCTGGATTTTTACGAAACATACCTTCTCCAGAACACGGCGCATCTACCAGGATTTTGTCGAAATAGCACTCGAATCTGCCCGAGAGATCTTGGGGATATGCGTTTACAACAAGGGCGTTTTTTACCCCTAGTCGTTCTATGTTTTCAGATAGAATTTTCGCTCTACTTGGAATAGGCTCGTTTGCAACCAAAAGACCTTGACCTAGAAGCTTTCCTGCTAACTGAGTGCTTTTGCCACCAGGGGCAGCGCACAGATCTAATACATAATCTCCAGGCACGGGGTCTAACAACTCAGCAGGTAACATGGCCGAAGCATCCTGAATGTAGTACAAACCGGCCTCATGGAAAGGATGCTTACCAGGGGTATCATGTTCCTCATAGTAGAAGCCAGTAGGACACCATTCTACAGGAGCGAGATGCCAGTCGGTATTAAGAGTGCCAGTCAGTATTTTCAATGGGTTTAATCTGAGAGCATAAATTTTGCCATCATTATATGAATCAAGGAAGGCATCATATTCACTGCCTAGCATATTTTTCATTTCTTCTAGAAACGCTTCGGGAAGTATCATCAAATCACCTACTTATGTAAACTTGCTATCATTCGGTTGATAGGCGTACCATTGGCAGAAAATTTGGCTTCGTATTCAGTCATAACATTACCTTCGGACCTAATGGGATCTGCATGTAAATCGTAGCACACGTCATCGAGAGAGAAGCCGTGCTGATTGGATTGCATCTCTTCTACAGAAAAATCAAAAAGACCTCTGTTGTCTGTCTTAAAGATAAGTTGTCCGTTTGGAGCGAGAATATTTGAGTACATTTTCAAAAATCCATCAGAAGTTAGTCTCCGTTTGGCATGTCTATCCTTGGGCCAAGGGTCAGAAAAATTGAGATATATGCGAGAAATCTCGCTGTTATCAAAGTATTCTTCTATATAATCGGCCCAAGCGCATACAAAGAAAAGATTAGGGATAGGATCACTCTCTAACTTTTGTACTGCCCTATAGATAACGCTATCAGCGCGCTCGATGCCGAGATAGTTTATGTCAGGATTTTGGGCAGCAAGTTGCATTAAGAATTGCCCTTTGCCTGTGCCGATTTCAAGGTGAATTGGATTTTCGTTATTAAAAAGACTGGTCCATTGCCCTTTGAGTAGGCGGGGATCAGTGATGCAGTATGGCGAGGCTTCGATAGCTCCCGCAGCTTGAGGTACATTTCTAAGTCGCATTTTGGTACTCCTATATACAAATAATCATTCAGATTATAGCAAAAATTAGTTTAATAAGATATAGTAGGAACTGGAGGTTTGGATATGAAAAAAGTATCGATAATAGTACCTGCTTACAATGAAGAGCCTTGTCTTGAAATTTTTGATGAGACAATGAATGGCGTAATATGTGAATTGCCAGAATATGAGTTTGAAATAATTTATGTAGATGATGGTTCCAAAGATGGAACACACAGAGTGATAAAAGAGCTTTCTGAAAAGAGAGAATATGTGCGATTTATATCGTTTTCAAGAAATTTTGGGAAAGAGGCGGCTATGTATGCCGGTTTTAAGAATGCAACGGGAGATTATGTTGCAGTAATGGATGCAGATTTGCAGGATCCGCCGACACTTTTGCCCGAAATGCTCAAGATTCTTGAGAGCGGAGAATACGACAGCGTTGCCACAAGACGTGTAACCAGAAAAGGAGAGCCTAAAATACGGTCTTGGTTTGCTCGACGATTTTATAGCTTGATAAATAGAATATCTGAAGCGGATATAGTAGATGGGGCAAGAGACTACAGGCTTATGAAGCGTGAGATGGTAGATGTTCTTGTAGAAATGGGTGAACGCAACCGATTTTCAAAAGGTCTATTTGGCTGGATTGGATTCAGAACATACTGGTATGAGTTTGAGAATGTTGAACGAGTTGCCGGAGAGACAAAGTGGAGCTTTTGGAAGCTTTTTGCTTATGCTATAGATGGAATCATTAATTTTTCTCAAGCACCGTTAAAAATAGCATCATGGGCTGGAATATGCTCGACGGTGTTGTCTTTAATAGCCATTATTTTTGTAATCGTAAGAAAAATGATATTTGGTGATCCTGTTGCAGGATGGGCATCCACAGTATGTATAATACTATTTGTGGGAGGCATACAGTTGCTATGCCTGGGAATAATAGGGCAGTATCTCGGAAAAGCGTACATAGAGACAAAAAAAAGACCGCACTATATTGCATCAGATAGAAGTGACAAAAAAATAAAAAAAATAGGGTAGAAATACTTTACAAAATTAAAGTGACATAGTATTATCTGAATATGCAATGGCGCATGACCTTAGGGTCGTGCGCCTTTTTTGCTGTTTACCATTATGAGGAATAGGTAATTAGAAGACAGGCCGACTACTCATAGCTGGTTTTTAAAGAAGAAGATAAAGAGATGATGAGACGTTAGGCAGCCAATAGGCTGCCTTTTGTCATGCACAAATTGTACAAATATAGTATAATGTGAAAATGTTTGGAGGTGCTTATGGCAAAAGTGACATTTAAGCCAGGCAATATGCTATATCCTGTGCCAGCTGTGCTAGTTAGCTGTGCAGGCAAGGATGGAAAAGCAAATCTGCTTACAGTTGCTTGGGCAGGTACGATTTGCACTAATCCCCCTATGGTTTCTATTTCTGTTAGACCAGAAAGATACTCATACCATATGATAGAAGAGACAGGGGAGTTTGTAATAAACTTGACTACAGAGGATTTGCTATTTGCTACAGACTATTGTGGGGTAAAAAGCGGAAGAGAAGTAGATAAGTTTAAGGAAATGAAGCTGACAAAACTTTTGTCAGAAAAAGTGAAGGCTCCAGGAGTAGCAGAAAGTCCGGTTAATATCGAGTGTAAAGTTGTCGATAAAAAGGAGTGGGGAAGCCATACAGAGTTTATGGCAGAAGTCGTAAACGTTACTGTGGATGATACTTACATGGACGAAAAAGGAAGATTCGATTTGGGTGCGGCTCATTTGATAACCTACTCCCATGGAGAATATTATTCACTGGGATTACGAAAAGGAACATTTGGTTATAGCGTAAGAAAGAAAGGTTAAATGCTATGAAAAAGTTTTTTAACGAATTTAAGGATTTTATTTCAAAAGGAAATGTAATGACAATGGCCGTTGGTATCATAATCGGTTCAGCATTTACAGCCATCGTTAATTCTGTTGTTGGAGATATCATCACACCTGTTATTGGTCTTATCCTGGGAGGTATAGATTTTTCTGGAATTATGGTAACAGTAGGTGAAGCACAGATTTTGTTTGGTAATTTCATTCAGGCTGTGGTTACATTTGTGATAACTGCATTTGTGCTTTTCTTAATAGTAAAGGCATTTAATGCATTCCAGAAAAAGAAGGATGAGGAGCCGCCAAAACCGTCGAAGGAAGAGGAATTGCTTACTGAGATTAGAGATCTTCTTAAGGAAAAGAAATAGTGTTGGCATAAAATAAGGGAAGAGAATGTCATTTATATCTATAGATTTTTTAATATTTTTTCCAATAGTGGCAATCTTGTACTATGTGATTCCACGAAAAGCAAAGCATGTATGGCTGCTTCTGTCGTCATACTTCTTTTATATGGGATGGAATCCGAAATATGCGCTTCTAATTCTTCTATCTACTGTAATTACCTACATTAGTGGAATAGCAATTCAAAGAGTAAATGATGCGCAGATAGATACAGCTGTAAAAGAAAAGAGGAGAAAACTGTGTGTGTTCTTAAGTTTTTTCACAAACTTAAGTATTTTGGCTTTCTTCAAATATGCTAATTTCGCCATAGCTAATATTAATAGCATACTTTCTGCAATGCACATAGAAGTAAAGGCACAATCATTAGATATTTTGCTTCCCGTAGGAATTTCATTTTACACGTTTCAGGCGCTCTCTTACACTATGGATGTTTATCGTGGAGAGATAAAGGCAGAGAGGAATTTTATTAGATACGCACTCTTTGTGTCATTCTTCCCACAGCTTGTAGCAGGACCGATAGAGCGATCAAAAAATCTATTGAAGCAGATAAATGAAGAGCACAAATTTGATTTTGAGCAAGTAAGAGATGGCTTGATGCTCATGATATGGGGCTATTTTTTAAAAATGGTCATAGCAGATAGGATAGCTGTAATAGTTGACACAGTTTTTGGCAATGTTTATGCATACAGAGGAGCCTATTTTGTAGTGGCAACAGTATTATTTGCCATACAAATTTATTGCGATTTTGCAGGTTATTCGACAATAGCGGTTGGTGCCTCAAAAGTAATGGGATTTACTTTGATGGAGAATTTTAATGCTCCATATATGGCAAGATCGGTGGCAGATTTCTGGCGCAGATGGCATATATCGTTAACGAGCTGGTTCCGTGACTATTTGTACATACCACTTGGAGGAAATCGCAAGGGAAAAGCAAGAAAATGGATTAATATAATGATTGTTTTTCTCTTAAGCGGACTGTGGCACGGCGCAGAGTGGAGCTTTGTTCTGTGGGGAGGGCTTAATGGATTGTTCCAGATAATAGGAGCAGGATTAAAGCCTATTAGGGACAGAATAGTAGCGAAGTGTCATCTTGACAGGGAAAGCCTTAGCCATAAGTTGTTTCAAACTGTTGGGACATTTATACTTGTTGATTTTGCCTGGATTTTTTTCAGGGCAAATAACGTAAAAGAAGCTTTCCATGTGATAGGAAGTATGTTCTCGTATTTTAACCCATGGGTGCTTACGGATGGTTCGTTGTACGAGCTGGGCTTATCTAGGCAGAACTTCACACTTATGATAATTGCAATACTAGTACTACTTATGGCTGACCTGCTCAAATATAGAGGTGTTGTGATTAGGAATGTGATTTATAAGCAGGAAGGCTGGTTCAGGTGGCTCGTGCTTGTATTTGCAGTGACGTTTATTTTGATATTTGGAGTTTGGGGATATGGATATGATGCTGCAGCATTTATCTATTTCCAGTTTTAGGTGAGATATGAAAAAGGATCATCAGGTAAGAAAATTCATATTGTCTGCATTGGCCTTTGTCATTGTCCTCGCCATGGTTGTGACATTGGCTTCGAATGTTGTAAAGAGAAAAGATAGTGACAAAAAATACAGAGACTTTTTTGAAGAAGAACAGGATTATGACATTATCTTCTTCGGCTCAAGTACTGTTATGAATGGAATATATCCAATGGAGCTGTGGAAGGAATATGGGTATACCTCATATAATTTTGGGGGGCATGGTAATCATATACCAGTTTCGTATTGGATATTTGAAAACGTCTTAGATTATAAGACACCTAAAATGGTTGTCGTTGATGTTTATTTTTTAGACAAAATGGATAAATACCGCACAGATGTGCAGCAGATGCATCAGTCGCTGGATGCTTTTAGAATATCTCCGACTAAGTATTTGATGATAAGAGAGCTTTTTACAAAGGACAGTATGTTCTATGATAATAGGTTTGAATTTCTGTTTCCATTTGGCAGCTATCATGACAGATGGACAGAGCTTACCAGCGATGATTTCGATCCACAGTACAACACCATAAAGGGCGCAGAGATGCGAGTGGATGTGGCTATATCCCAGGAGCCATCTTCAGTAAAGAAAGATGAGATGGACGATACATTTACTACTGGAAAGGCATATCTAGAAAGATGGATAGAGGAGTGTCAACGCAAAGGAATCGAGATTATGCTAATAAATCTGCCAAGAGCGGTGACAGATGAAGAGCAGGAATATGCGAACTCTGCGCAGCTAATAGCAGATAAATATGGGATAAACTTTGTGAATTACACCTATGAAGACGTAGTAGATTACAGCCTTGATTTTTATGATACAGATGGCCATTTGAACCCATCTGGTGCGCGCAGCGTGACGAAAGCTATCGGAGAATATATATCAGAAAACTATGACATTGCTGATCATAGAGGTGACGCTTCATATGAGACCTGGCGGAGTGCAGAGGAATCATATATTGAAGAAAAGATAGCCGTTTTAGATGCTCAAGAGTACCTTGAAACCTATCTGATGCTATTGAACGATGAGGATTTCCGCTGCACAATCGAAATCGCGGATAAAAATATCATAGACGGCGAAGCGAGAATAAATGACCTGATACAGAGATTATCATCAAACAACGAGAATGAAGTAATAACGGTATCAAATATTGAAAACGCAGATGTGGAATCAGAGGTTGAGCCAATAATATCTATCGAAGTCTATCGGAAAGACTCAGACGAATTGGTGTCTAATGCAGTATTTGGACATGCGTCTGTATATAAACCTAAAGATGAAAGCCTTGACTATGTTGTGTTCTATGCAAATGATAACTATATCAGGGCCGACTAGGAGTATATGCCGCATTCAGAAAGCATTTGTGTAAAACAGACTTTAAAGCTATGATTTTCAGCAGCCTTACGGTGACCGTTGGCTGCTATTTCTTTGCGCTCTTTGTCATGGGACAGATAGTACTCAATTTTGTTTTGAAGATCAGTGGCATCTTCAAAGTAGTCGTAGTCCTCTCCAGGTATAAAGTGTCTCGTCATATCAGACTGGTAATTTGATAAAAGAAACCCTCCTGCACCAAGGATATCCATGCAACGCAAAGGAATTCCGCTCACGATGCTTCGGAGCGAAATATTTATGTTGATTTTGCTTTCGTGAAATACCAACGGCATTTCACTATAGTAATCAGTTATCCCCATATTTGTAGCGTTGGGTATAACAGCATTTTTGTCCAAAGTAAAAAGTTTTAAGTCTGCGACTTCGGCGGCAGCAGTAAGTAAGCGCTTTCTCTCCATTTGAGTCATGCGCCTGCAGAGTACGTAATTAGCCAAAATATATTCAGGGGTCTCTATGCCATACTTTGATTCGTCATATTTTAGAATCTTATTTGCATCCTTGGTAATCTCAGGAGTAAGCAGCTCCTCAATGAAACTATACCCCTGCACTTGGAGCTGACTTTCCATTAGTCCGTCAAGATATCCTTTGGTAAAGTCAGATATGCCATTTAGGCGTTCATAGAAATTATGATCCTCATTATATAAGGCGCCAACAAATGAGACGTCGCAGGTGACACGTCCTTTGTCGTAAGGCTTTTTAAGCATTACGTCTATAACGGTGCTGTTAACGGGCAGCGGAAGGTAGTGTATAGTTGGGATGCCCATTTTAGTCAGCTTGAAATATTCGTTGCTGTCAAATACGAAAATGTCGTTAGTGGGATATATGACGGTATACGAATACAAGAATACGTAAGGGGAATCGTATATGAACGATATGTACCTGATATTGGCCTGCTTACAGGCTTCAGCTAGCACAGGATAAAAATTAAACGAAAAAGCAAAATCAATGGAATTACCGTTGATAAAGTCTAAGCAGCTATCATTAAAATCCTTGCTGATACGTTGTTGGTAATCTTTGTGCATAAATTTATGAACGCTATGACCCATTTCTTCAAAAGTCATTATTGCGTCGACAGATCCAAAACAAGGCCAATCTAAAAATAGGATTCTCATATATATCCTCCGTCTATACCAACAATCTGCCCTGTCATGTAAACAGGGGCCTCAATCATGCTTTTGCATAATTTTGCCACTTCAATCGCTGTTCCGGGGCGATTTGCTGGGATACCCTCTATGAATGCTTCTTTCTCCTCGTACGAGAGGTGGTCATTCATTCGCGTGTCAATATATCCGGGTGCGATAGCGTTAACGCTTATACCGCTAGGGGCTAGTTCCTTTGCAAGAGCTTTTGTGAAGCCATTTACACCGGCTTTCGTTGCTGAATATGCTACCTCACATGAGGCTCCAACGTTTCCCCAAATGGAAGATATGAATATAATTCTACCGTTCTTAGCAGTAATCATATCGGGAATAACGGATTTTGAGAGATGAAAGCAAGACGATAAATTGACATTTATAATTTCGTCCCAGTCGCTGGTGGTCATATCCGTAAGCAACCCTGTCTTTGATATACCTGCGCAGTGAACTAAGCCAAAGATAGGGCCGTTCTTGGCCCTTGCGGCTGATATGCATTCGTATATATTAGCAGGGTTTGAAAAATCACATACGGACCTGCCGGAAAATGAAGACACGATATAATTATTGTCAAGAAGGTGCTGGGCGACAGCTTTTCCAATACCACTAGATGCGCCAGTCACTATAATATGTTGTTGCACTTTTTTTCTCCTGCTGCGTGAAAAAAAACCAAATATGTGATAAAATGATTTTACCCCAATCTATTGGGGAATTCAATTATAGGGGGTAATGCACATGAATATTATCATCACAGGCAGAAACATTGACCTTACAGACGGACTTAAGGAGGCTGCTATCTCAAAGCTGACTAAATTAGAGAAGTACTTCGCTCCTGAGACTGAAATTCATGTTACTTTGAGCGTTGAAAGGGAGCGCCAGAAAATTGAGGTTACAATTCCAGTAAAGGGAAGTATCATCCGTTCTGAGCAAGTGTCAAATGACATGTATGTATCAATTGACTTGGTAGAGGAGGTTATAGAGCGTCAGCTTAAGAGATATAAGAACCGTATTATTGAGCGTCAGCAAGCAGCTGAGAGCTTTAATAGAGAATTTGTTGAAAAGGATACTGATGCTGAAGAAGATATTCAGATTATTCGTACAAAGAAATTTGGCATAAAACCAATGTTCCCAGAGGATGCTTGTGTTCAGATGGAACTTTTAGGACATAATTTCTTTGTGTTTAGGAATGCTGATACAGACGAGGTTAATGTGGTATATAAGCGTAAGGGGGGTACTTACGGACTTATTGAGCCAGAATTCTAATTTAATATATATGTGTGGCCGCTTCGTGTTGCGAAGCGGCTTTTTTGTTAGGAGGGTGCGGTATGTATGAAGAGTCTTTAGGGGAATTCATTAGATTTGCAAGAAAGGAGCGAGGGCTTTCAGTAAATCAACTTGCAGAGCATGCAAATTGCTCAGAATATTATTTAAAGAAAATTGAGCGGGGGGATTGTAACCCATCTAAAGATATGGGGATGAATATTTTGAAGCAGCTAGATTGCCAAGATATATCAATATCTGATTACCTGGTCGATGGAACTCGTAATGTGGCGAGGCAGAAGTTTTTAAGGGTACTATCGAGAGGCAGAGAACTAGAACTTCTATATTGCATAATAGATAATGAAGAAATGAAGACGTCAAAGCTATATGATAATAAAGCGATAATGGAATATGCGCAGGCATCGCTGGAATATGTTATAGAAGCTGATGGCAAGTATCTAAAGATAATATCTAGAAAAATATTATCAAAATATCCTGGATGGAATACGCTGATTGATGAAATAGAGAGAGTTGAAAGAGATCTTAATTTTAGTATGCAAGGAAAGTATTCATATATGCATCAGCTGATAGAAAGTAAAAAAAACGCATGCTGACAGTGACAGAGATAATGTGCATAATTGGACTGGGTGTAGGAGTTCTCACTGATGGAAACTACGCACTGGCATCGTTGATATATCAAGAATTGATAGAGTATATTTTGCAGTACAAAGAGGCGAACGCTAGGATGATGCATTACCTGGCAGTAGCTTATTACAATCTTGCGTTTGTAAAAATGGCAGAGAAGGATCTGAAAGAGGCAAAACGAATATGTAGAAAAGGCTGTAACGTATGTGAAAAAGGTGATTGTGGTATATATGTGGCATTGGAATTGAAGCGAATGGTTATCTCAATAGATATAATGAGTGGTAATGCAAAAACAGAGGAGTTGGTACACAATTTGTATGATATTTATAAGGACGATATGTATCGTAATTACGAGGACTTTAACAGTTATGTGTATGACAGGCGTATGATAATGGCATAGCGTAAAAAATTTTAATAATGAAAAAACGCAAAAAATATAAGAAAAGTACTAAAGTTAGCGATTCGATATCCGATAAATAGAGTGTAAAGCAATGGATGCCTTAGGATGAGGCGTCGGAAGGGAGACAGTTATGCGTATAGAGGCTTACAACCAAATTGCACAGATATACGGTGCAAGTAAGGCTACCCAGACCGCAAAGACTAAGTCAGTAGGTATGGGATCCGATAAGGTGGAGATATCATCTTTCGGACGCGATTTGCAAGTTGCAAAGCAGGCTGTAGCAGAGACTTCGGATATCAGGGAAGATAAAGTTGCCGAGCTCAAATCCAGAATTGATGCAGGAACTTACAGTGTTGATACCGCAGACTTTGCCAGCGTATTGATGGCAAAATTCCAGGGAAATCTGTAAGAAGCATCGAGCTAGAGAGGAATCGAATTGGCCAGTCTGATGGAAGAGCTCCTTAATGTTATGGAGCAAGAAAATGAGGGATATGAGAAGCTACTCATTTTCGCAGAAGAAAAGAAGCAGGCAGTAATAAAAGCACAGTTAGGTGACTTAGAAAACATTACTGCAAACGAGCAAGAGACAGCCGACATATTAAAGAGCCTTGAGTCAAAAAGGACTAGGATTTTGAAGGATATGTCGGTGGTAATGGGCAAAGATTCTGAAATGCTGACTGTTACGCAGATAATAGAGATGCTAGACAGACAGCCGGCGGAGCAGCAGAGGCTTAAAGAGGCCAGAGACATACTTGTAGAAACCGCACGTAGAATGCATGTGGCAAATGAGCAGAATGAGAATCTCATCAGACAGGCATTAGAGATGGTTGAGTATGATTTAACTTTGGTTAAGAGCTTGAAGCAGGCTCCAGAGACTGCGAACTATGGTAGAAACGCCTACAGTACAGGCGATTTGCTTGGTAGCAGCGGATTTGATGCAAAGCAATGATTATCTTCTTGCCCGGTGATTAATACCGGGCATCTGAAGCTTGCTACTATTCAGGAAGCAGGTTCACCATGGCAAATGGTTTTGGAAGTTTATATGTAGGTGCCTCTGGCTTACAGTCATCAGGCAACGCTATCAATACAGTAGCCAACAATCTTGCTAACGTAGATACACATGGATACGTTAGACAGCAGGTTTTATTCGCGGACGCGTCATACAATTCCTATGGTGTTACAGCGACCACAAGCCAGATATATGGTTTGGGTGTTGATATAGGAGATGTAATACACGCCCGTGATATTTTTCTAGATAAGTCTTTCAGAATAGAGAATGGAAGACAGTCTTTTTATGCATCCAGTTATGAAATAGTAAATGAGGTTGAGTCATACTTTCAAGAGATTGAAGGTGAGGCTTTTAGTGCGTCTGTAGAGGAGTTTTGGGAAGCTTTTCAGGAGTTTGCAAAAGATCCGTCTGACACGGTAAATCAGAATCTTGTAATTCAGAGAGCAAGCCTTTTTACGAGTAGATCAGATGCCGTTTACACCAGTCTTCAGCAGTACCAGAAAAATGTAAATGCAAAGATAAGAGAGCAAGTAGATCGAATAAATGAGATAGGTCATGAAATCTATAATTTGAACGTTAAAATTCAGAGAATAGAAGCGGGTGGCATAGAGACAGCTATGGACATGAGAGATACCAGAGATGCTCTGCTGGACGAGTTGTCAGGATTAGCAAATATATCATATTCAGAGGATCCGCAGGGCCTTGTCAGAGTGAAGCTGGAAAACGTAGACTTTGTAGATATGTGTAACGTATATGAAATGTCTGTAAAGGAGGATAAATATACCGGATTCATCCATCCATATTGGAAGCAGCTATCAGATATAGATACTGACGATTATCGATTTGTTTTCTCTACAGATAACGTTACTGCAGATAATAAAAATGATATTGGATCGATAAAGGCATTGCTCATAGCAAGAGGCGATAGATTCGCAACATTTAATGATATGGAAGCTTGTACTTCTGGAGAGCAATATAGAAGTACACTAGGCGCTAGTGTGTTGATGAATGTTGAGTCGGAAATAGATGTATTGGTACATACTATGGCTACGGCTATAAATGACATGATAAGTCCTAATGTTACGTATGAAGGGCCAACACAGAACGTGTATGATAAAAACGGAAATCAGCTATTTTTTGACAAGGAGAAAACCCAGCCAATAGTGTTAATGACAGGGGAGTCGAAATTGTGTGATACAGAGCATTGCGCAGTTGGCTCTGACGGGAAAATACCACCTGCAGAGATGTTTGTCAGAGATGGTTGTAGCCGATATGTCGAGGCATATGATAGCTCAAATAATTTCATTGGATACATGTACAATGAAGAAAGAGCGGATGACATCTCAACTTGTTACTCAATTCAGTCGATAAAGATGAATGAGGACTTAGTTCAAAATGAAACACTTTTGGCTCACCTCACTCAGAATGGCGGAGTTGATTATGACTATGCAGAGAAATTAGCAGCTCTGTGGGATAAAGAAATTGTTAATCTAAACCCAGCAGATAAGACACCATGTAACTTCACTGGATTTTATACAAAGATGACAGGGGAGCTGGCAACTAGAGGATCGGTGTTTAAGACTACCAGCGAGACTTTGGATAACACAGTACAGAGTGTGGATTACCAGAGGCAGCAAGTAGTAGGTGTATCTACTGATGAAGAATTGACCAATATGATTAAGTATCAGAGCGCATACAATGCAAGCAGTAGGTTTATTAACGTAGTAAGTCAGATGATAGAGTATTTGCTTACAAGCATGTAAGGAGAATTGAATGTCTTCAGCCTTTTTTGGATTGGGAATAGCGAATTCGGGTATAAATGCATACCAGGCGTCTATTAACACTACAGCAAACAACATAGCAAATCTTGAGACCGATGGATATTCTCGCCAGATTACTAATTTGGAAGCAGCATCATCTCTTAGGGTGTATTCTCGCTACGGTTGCGTTAGTACAGGTGTCGACATTGTAAATGTAACTGCTGAAAGAGACTTATACTACGATGAAAAGTTCTGGAATAACCAGTCGTCACTAGGTCTTCATGAGAAGAAGCTGTATTATCTGAAGCAGATAGAGAACTTCTTTGTGGATAATAAAGCGCAGGGACAGGTAGGTTTTTCGAGCATTTATGCAGATATGTTTACTGCACTTGATTCCATGAAAGATAACGCAGGGGACGAGACTGTTAGAGCTGCATTTATAGCAAATGCGCAGAACCTTTGTGATTACTTTAACAGTATGGCAATTGGCTTGTCAGAGTTGCAAAATACTATTAACGATGAAATAAAGACATCTGTAGACAATATAAATGCAATTGCGGAGAAAGTTGCTGTACTAAATAAGCAGATAAATATTATTGAAATTGAGGGCGGGAACGCCAATGAGCTTAGAGATGAGAGAGCCGTACTAATAGATGAGTTATCTGCTTATGTACCTATAACCGTAAGCGAAAATGACGTAGTTGACTCACATAATGGATCAAAGACAGGTGCCACAAATTATTTGGTAAAAATAAACGGTGCCACTCTAGTAGATACTTACGAATATAGAACACTTAGATGTGAGGCTAGAGAATATAACGCAAATCAATCAGATATAGATGGTTTGTATGACATCGTATGGGATGTAACTGGTAATAGATTTGACACAACCTCTGGTAAGATGAGTGGATACATCAAGGCATTATTCGAAATGCGCGATGGAAATAACAAGCAGGTGGTGTCAGGAACTGTAACCAATACAACAAGCATGTCACTTACGATATCTAATCCGTCAATTACCGATGTCAGCAAAATGAATCTAAGCCCTGGAGGAGAGCTTACAGTTAATGCCACAAGATATAACTACGATGGATTTACTACAGAGCTTGATAAAGATGGGAACATTGTTTCTTACACATTCAACCTTACAAGGGCTATGACTGATGTGGAGCGTTCTAATAATGGCGGTAGAGAGCTGGTTGTAGGCGCAGCATTGGATACAATGGGTATTCCTTACTACCAGAACCAGATGAATGAGTTCCTAAGAAACTTTGTAGCTATATTTAACGATCTTGAATCTCAGGGCGCAGACTTGAATGGAAATCCAATGGGAAGCTTCTTTATAGGAAAGAAGGAAATCGGAGGAGAGTACGAATTTGGAGATGTTAAAAATTTAAAGGATGAGAGTAATAGCGACGTATTAGATGATAGCGGAAACCCTATCGAGGTAGCCAATATATCATCTATAACTGATAGCTATTATATGCTCACTGCAAAAAATATAGCTGTAAACGACGCATCTACGCGAGACCCAAAGATTTTTGCCACTACTACGGAGAGACAGATCAAGCAGGGAAATATTGACGCATACGATATAGCTGAAAAATTGATGGAGCTTGAAAGCAAAGTCACTATTTTCAGAGGTGGTGGAGCAGATACGTTCCTTCAATGTATGTATTCAGATATATCTGTAGATACACAGGAAGCGGATATTTTTTACAATAACTACAACAATATTAAGGAAACTATCGATAATCAGAGAGCATCAGTATCATCTGTGGATCAAGATGAAGAGGCTATGGATTTAGTGAAGTTCCAGAATGCTTATAACATGAATTGTAAAGTCATTTCTGTATTACAGGAAATGTATGACCAGCTGATTCTAAATACAGGAGTATAAGGAGGATAAGGGCATGAGAGTTACAAATGCTATGATCATGAGAAACTCCAAATCGGATATTAATGCGACAAAATTGTTGGTGGACAGCACTACCAATCAGATGAACACGCAGAAAAAAATATCTCGACCTTCAGAAGATCCAGTGGTAGCAATCAGATCGCTTCGCTATCAGGTGTCTCTTGGAAAGCTTGATCAGTATCTTAACAAAAATATAGAGGATGCAGAGAGCTGGCTGAGCATAACAGAAACATCGCTGTCAAACATGTATAAGTCATTTAAGGAGATGCATTCGCTGGCAGATCAAGGAGCCAATGGCACGTATAATGAGGATGACTTAAATACCATACTTACTTCGCTTAAGTCTTTGCAAAAATCTATCTATAGTGAGGGTAATGCAGACTACGCAGGAAGAACAGTTTTCACTGGATATAGAACTAATCAAACATTGACTTTCCAGGAAGCGGAGACCTCAACAAAATACGAGATAGAGGAGCCGTTGGACTATTTAAGAGTTGACGAAAAAAGATATTATACAGGTGACGTTGTAGTACCAACAACAACTGCAGAGGCAAGTAATCTCTCTGCCATATCAGATACAAAGCTTTCAACATATAATAGAGTTAGATTGTCTTATGACAATGTGGAAAATATGAGTGAGTTCTCATATTCATTTGTGGATAAAGCAAATCCCAAAATGACTACATATGTGAAGTTTGCAGGTGCAGATGATGGATCAGGCAATTATACATATACGGCAAGCGCAAATAGCGTGACAATTAATCCGGACGGTACCACTACGAATGCTACGCTAACAACCCCATATACGATGAAGGTGTATGATAATGAAGACGCTTGGGAAGCAGCATCAAAAGCAGCAGGGAATGAAAAAAAGACGGTAGACGATAATGAGATAGTATTCATTAAGAGCACGGGAGATATCATTTTTGGAGATAACGTGGCAGATGAGATAAGCACAACTCATGCAAGTATTTCCACCAAATATGAGCGTGAAGGGTTCTCAGAGGGAGAACTTAGGCCGGAATTCTACTTTAATTGCAAGGATATCTCAGATCCGGCTAATGTCATTGAATTTGATAAATATGACAAGGATGGAAAATTAATCAACTATGATATAAACTATATAGTAGCTAACAATCAGACGTTAACGGTTAATACCGAGGCGTCCAACGTCTTTGATATGTCTGCCTACAGAGATATGCAGGAAATGGTTGATGCGGTTAATGATACTCTGGCGGCTCAGAAAAAAATTGATCAGATAAAGAGCATGATGGGAGAGGTCCAGTATGCAGATTACCAGGATGAACTCAACCAGTGGCTTGATGCTGCAAACAAAGAATTTGATTATGCGCTAGATAATATGCATAAGCTATTCTCAACGGAGATTTCAAGGTCGCAAAAGTATATTAACGATGTTGACTTGGCCATTACAAAGGTTGGTAATAAAGGAGAAAGCTTAGACCTTACCAAGACACGAGTTACGAGCCAGCATGAGACAATAGATGAGCTAAAATCAGAAAATGAAAACATGAATCTTTCTGATATCATTTTGGATTATTCAGCAGCGTATGTTGCTTATCAGGCTGCTCTAACTGCGGCATCAAAAATTGGAGAGCAATCACTTCTTAATTATATCTAGAAATAAGGAGAACAATAAATGAGAGCAAACACTAGACTTTTCGGTGATATTGATATCCCCGAAGAAAAAATTATTACCCTTGACAACGGAATTATTGGATTCCCGGATATGAAGCACTTTACTTTGATTTTTGATGAAGAGAAGAAAGGCGCATCTCTTATGTGGTTTCAGTCAATGGACGAGCCGCAGTTTGCTATGCCGGTAATGCAGCCGCAGATAGTAATGCCAGAATATAACCCGACTATAAACGACTCTCTGCTGCAACCGTTAGGAGATCTTAATGAGAATAACCTATATGTGCTGGTTACAGTAACGGTACCTCCGCAGATAGAAAAGATTTCTGTAAATCTAAAGGCTCCTATCATAGTCAATATGGACACTTTAAAGGGAGCTCAGCTTATAGTAGAAGATGACTTATCTGTACGCTATGCAATCTATGACATCCTTAAAAAGGCAAAGGAAGGGGCAGGTGAGTAATTATGCTGGCATTGACAAGAAAAAAAGGTGAATCAATAGTAATCAATAATAATGTTGAGATAACAATTCTTGAGGTAAGAGGCGAGCAAATTAAAATAGGAATCTCTGCGCCAAAAGATGTTTCTATATATCGCAAGGAAGTCTATTTGCAGATTCAGGAAGAAAACAAGGCAGCACTGGAGGTGTCTACTCTGGATGCGCTTAAGAATCTTTTCTAAATATGAGTATTTAGTACTAATTTTTTGACAGAGTTGTCCGATATAAGATGTACAAGAGGTTATTTCCGATATCACATGGAGGTGTGTTATGGCAATTGAAAGTATAGGAAACAGCATAAATGCAAGCGCAAGCTATCAGGTACAGGGAAGTAGAGAGAGCAGCGCCCCAACTCCGTCTGTATCTCCGGCAGCAGAGATAGCAGATAGCGTTCAGTCGGTAAATATTACAGAGAATAGTAATCGCGATGCAAAAGACGGTGAGGGAAAGGATAACTTTAACGACAATCGCCAGCCGAGTAATGAATCAGTACAAAAGGCTGTCGCTCTTATCAATAAGCAGCTTACTAATTCGAAGGCGGTATTTGGAATTCACGAAGAGACCAATAGGCTAACCATTAAGATGGTAGACAAAGATACTGACAAGGTAATTAAGGAATTCCCTGCCGATGAGACGCTGGATATGCTTGCAAAGGTAATGGAATTTGCAGGACTCATGGTGGATGAGAAGAGATAGGAGAATCCTATGGCTATTAGAATGACAGGTATGATATCAGGTCTTGATACAGAAGCTCTTGTATCGGCAATGGTATCTGCATACTCAGTAAAAAAATCTAGCTTTGTAAAAAAGAAAACTTCTGCAGAGTGGAAGAAGGATGCATGGAAGGAACTTAACACAAAAATAAAGTCCCTTTATAATAGTGTGTCTTCTTTACGTTATACATCAGCATATTCTGTAAAGAAAGCCAGTATATCAGATAGTACGAAGGCTACCGTGAAGGCTGACAATAATGCTGTAAGCGGCACTCAAAAGTTAGAGATAAAGGAGCTGGCATCAGCAGGTTACTTGACAGGGGCAAAACTGACGGGATCTAGTGCGAACTCTACATTGGCAGACCTGGGCTTTGGCGATGCAAACGGAAAGGTCTCTGTAGAAGTAGAGGGAAAAAGAACCGACATCGAGGTAACAAGCGCTACAACGATAACAGAGTTTGTAAATAAGCTTAAGGATGCTGGCGTAGGCGCAAATTATGATGCGACTAATCAGAGAATCTATGTAAGTGCGAAGAATAGTGGAGTAGCAGCAGATTTCTCTCTTACAGGTACAAATCAGGGTGGCTTGAATGCGTTGGGAGCATTAGGCCTATCTGTTAACGATTCTACAGCTTCAAATGAGACCTATAAAAATCTTGCTAAGTATGCTGATGAAGCATATGTTGCTTACGGTGACCAGATTGCTGCAGGCACAATGACAAAGGATCAGGCTGTAGTTGCGCACATGAAGGATGTGCTCAAGAACATTTCTGATAAGAAAGATGATAATGTAACACTTGAATCTGATAATGCAAAGAATAACACTCAGCTTAAGTATGTAAATGCATATAAAAATGCATCTGAGAAGCTGGAGTCAATGAGTCTTGATGCAGATGCGAAGGCAGAGCTAACAGAGCTTCTGTCTCAGAATGATACATCAAAGTATGTCTACAAGGATGCAGAGGGAAAGACTTTCTATGTAACAGGTGGCGAGGAAGAAAAAGATGCTGATGGAAATGTTACAGGATATAAGTACACCATCATGGGAAAGACCACTGATGAAGATGGCAATGAAGTAGATGATCCTCAGCCATTAGTATTAGACGATAAACTCCAAACTGTAGACGAAAGAGCAAAAGAGCTTGCAAAAAATGGTGGTATGGTTAAGGACGAAGATGGAGAGGAAGTCCTTGATCTAGAATCATTTGGTTCGCTTAAAAACAGTCTTACTGCAGTTAGAGCGTTTGAGAGCGATGAGGCTAATACAGAGTATACGGCAAAGATATCTGCAGAGTATGCGTTGCGTGGAGCAGAGGGTTTGGCTTCAGAGGCTGACAAGCTTACAGCGGATATTGATGCCAATAAAGCAACCATAAAGAGTAACAATAAGTATATTTCGGACAACAAAGAAGTAGATTTTGGGGACTACAGCGATGCCAAGGCAGCAGAATTGGCAGAGAAGATTAGCTTTGCAAAGAAGGTAGACAGTGGTGAAGTTACAATGCCTACGAGTGCTGGCGCAAAGAGAATCAATGGTGCAGATGCTAAAATTATGCTTAATGAGGTGGAGTATACTGGCTCAAGCAATAATTTTTCAATAAATGGTCTGATGATTACAGCTAATGCGCTGACCACAGAACCGATTACTGTAACAACAAATGATGATACTCAGGGTATCTATGACAAAGTAAAGGGCTTCCTCAAGGAGTATAATACTCTTATGAATGAGATGACCAAGCTCTTTAATGCACCTTCCTCTAAAGGCTTTGAGCCACTTACTGACGAGGAGAAGGATGAGATGTCAGATAAGGAAGTGGAGAAGTGGGAGCAGAAGATAAAAGATAGTCTTCTCCGCAGAGATGATACCTTAAATAGTGTTATGAATGCTATGCAGTCTGCTATGTATAAGACATACAGTATAAATGGTAGAACATTAAGCTTGTCCACCTTTGGAATAAAGACGATAGGAGTGTTGCAGGCACCAGAAAATGAAGGCAATGCATATCATATAGATGGAGATTCTGAGGATACACTTACATCTGGAAAGTCAGATAAGCTGATGAAGGCGCTTCAGGAGGATCCGGAGTCGGTTGTAGAATTTATGAAGAAGCTCTCTGAAGGCTTGTATAATGAGATGGATAAAAAGATGAAGTCTACCGCTCTTAAGAGTGCATATAATGTCTACAATGATAAGCAGATGGATAAGGACATAAAAAATTACAGTAGCCTAATAACTAAGTGGGAAGATAAGATATCTGATTATGAGGACAGATACTATAAGCAATTTGCAGCAATGGAGAAAGCATTAGCTACATTGCAGAGCCAGTCTTCTTCTTTAGGCTCTATGATGGGTATGGGTTAAGGAGGACAGGATGACACCAAGAAACGCATACAGTGCCTATAACAATAGTAGAGTATTGACTGCAAGTCCAGCCGAGCTGACGCTAATGCTTTATGATGGAGCAATTAAATTCTGTAATATTGCGGCAGCGGCGATAGATGCTCATGACATTGAAAAAGCGCATAACAACATTAGAAAGACGCAGAGGATAGTTGAGGAGTTCAGAGCAACGCTTAACTTCAAGTATCCTGTAGCACAGGACTTTGAAAATGTTTATGTGCTAATAGATGAGTATTTACATGAAGCAAATATGAAGAAAGACCCTGAAATGCTACAAGAGGCGTTAAAGCATCTTCGTACCATGAGAGACACATGGAAGGAAGTAATGAACGCTAATAAGGCACAAAACAGTGCATTATAATAGGATAAGGCGCTATGACAGAGAATGATAGCTATATTGATGCTTTAAAAAATAGTCTCAAAAAGAAGGTGAGCCTGCTCTCTGCGATTGATTTAGAAAATCGTAGACAGGCAGAAGTGCTCCAAGATCCTATGGGATCTGCTGATGATTTTGAGGAGACAGTTAGCAATAAGGAGAGGCTTATAGAGCAGATTGCGGCGTTAGATGAGGGCTTTGAGCAAGTATATGCTAGAGTTCAGTCCGTTTTGAAAAACGATAGGGAAAAGTATAAGGATGAAATAGCTGTTATGCAGGAGTATATCCGCAAGATTACAGATAAAAGCACCCTTATACAGACTCAGGAACTAAAGAATAAGGAGCTAGTTGTGGCCAAAATGGGTACAATTAGAGGAGGAGCAAAAACTAGACGCATGGGTCAAATGGCCAGCGGACAATATTATCAGAGCATGACAGGAATAAATGTGATTGACTCACAGTTCCTAGACAAGAAAAAGTGATATCAAAAGTTTTTTCAAAAAATAGTAAAAAAGGACTAAAGTATTTGGAAAAGCTTTCGATATATAAAGTAAGTAAACAACATGTTACTTCACAACACGCTATCAGGTGTGAGTAGCACATGGTAGCACAACCTACCACTCTGGCAAGGAAGCCAGTGTAACATTCAAGGAGGAATAATTATGGTAGTACAGCACAATCTTACAGCAATGAACACCAATCGTCAGCTCGGCATCACCACCGGTGGTCTCGCAAAGTCTACCGAGAAGCTGTCAAGCGGTTACAGAATTAACCGTGCAGCAGATGATGCAGCAGGTCTTGCTATATCTGAGAAGATGCGTAGCCAGATCCGCGGCCTTAACAGGGCTTCAAAGAACTCAGAAGACGGTGTATCACTCGTACAGACCGCTGAAGGCGCTCTTAACGAAGTACACAGCATTCTGCAGCGTATGAACGAGCTTGCAACCCAGGCAGCAAACGATACCAACACATCTGCAGACCGTAGCCAGATCAAGCTTGAGATTGATCAGCTCGTATCTGAGATTGACCGTATCCAGTCTACCACCCAGTTCAACACCATGAACCTTCTCGATGGTTCATTCCAGAGCAAGAACCTTCAGGTTGGTTCACTTTCTGGACAGAAAATTGAGCTTAGCATCGACAACATGAATGCTAGCTCACTTGGACTTAGTGTAGATGGTACAAAGGTATCAAGCTTCAGCTCAGCAGGTGAATCTATGTCAGCTATTCAGTCAGCGCTTGATATCGTATCTACCCAGAGAGCAGCACTTGGTGCTATTCAGAATCGTCTTGAGCACACTATTGCCAACCTTGATACCACAAGTGAGAATACTCAGGCAGCTGAGTCACGTCTCCGTGATACCGATATGGCATCTGAGATGGTTAACTACAGCAAGAACAACATCTTGCAGCAGGCTGGCCAGTCAATGCTCGCTCAGGCAAATCAGTCAAATCAGGGTGTACTTTCACTGCTTGGCTAATCTGTTCAATGAACTACCAGTCCTCCGGCTATGCCGGAGGATTTTTTTTTTATTTTTTTTGATTTGGGGTTAAGTTATGCAAAAAAGTTACGATATATATAATAACTGAGAGGTGAAAAGGAATTCGCCTAGTACATATTTAAGGATAAAGATAAGGAAAAGGAATTCCGTCATCTCAAGGAGGAAAGAAAAATGGTAGTACAGCACAACCTTACAGCAATGAACGCAAACCGTCAGCTTGGTATCACAACTAATGATATGGGCAAGGCGACAGAGAAGCTTTCTAGTGGTTACAGAATCAATCGTGCAGCAGATGATGCAGCAGGCCTTGCTATATCTGAGAAAATGCGCAGCCAGATCCGTGGCCTTAACAGAGCTTCAAAAAACTCTGAAGACGGTGTGTCTCTTGTGCAGACCGCTGAAGGCGCTCTTAACGAAGTACACAGCATTCTGCAGCGTATGAACGAGCTTGCAACCCAGGCAGCAAACGATACCAACACATCTGCAGACCGTGGCCAGATAAAGCTGGAAATTGATCAGCTCGTATCAGAAATCGATAGAATTCAGTCTACAACTCAGTTTAATACCATGAACCTTCTCGACGGTTCTTTTGCGGATAAGAATCTTCAGGTTGGATCAATCTGTGGTCAGGCTATCACAATTAATATTGATAATATGAAAGCTAGCGTGCTAGGACTTAGTATAGACGATACAAAAGTTTCTAGTTTCACATCTGCAGGCGATACCATGAGCAGAGTGCAGTCAGCACTGGACATCGTATCTACCCAGAGAGCAAAGCTTGGTGCTATCCAGAACCGTCTCGAGCATACTATTGCCAACCTTGATACAACTAGTGAGAATACTGCTGCTGCAGAGTCTCGTCTGCGTGATACTGATATGGCAGAGATGATGGTAACCTACAGCAAGAATAACATCTTGCAGCAGGCTGGCCAGTCAATGCTTGCTCAGGCAAACCAGGCAACACAGGGAGTGCTTTCTCTCCTTCAGTAATGCAATTGTTTACGAGCAAGTAGCAAAGCGGATTGCGAATAACATTGAAATAAGATACAGCGCCCTGCGGTACTCCGCGGGGCCTTTTTTATGATATATTGTACATAGAATAGAGTTTTACATATGAGAGGGGAATCTATGGGCAAGAGCATAAATGGAATAAGTATTCTGTATCCTACTGGGTATATTAATGGCTATAAAGAAATATCAGATATTACCATTCATGATTTAGGCATTGATGTATTAGTCAAGAAAATTGCAGGAAAAGAAGTAGAGCAACAGTTAATATTACGCGTGTTGAAGAAAATGACACCAGATCCTGCTGTGACAAAATATAGGGCAGACGTATTTATGGATATATACAATAATCCTAAAATGCAGGAAGAACTGATGGAGATTATGGACAAGATAAATTTTCTAAGGGACTATGGGAGCTTGAAAAGAGAATTTGATGAGTCTGCAGGAACCTGGGATTTGCTGCATAGGTTAGATGAAATTAAGGATTATATTGTATGTGTGGAGGCGATACATAAATGTCTGAGTGATGTAAATATAGAGTCAGAAGGCCTTATAAGATTAAAAGATTACGTTAAGTCATTGTATGAAGAAAAAGGTTTTGATGAATTAAAAAAAGATATAGCTGAATTAAAGGTTACGACCTCAAACTTAAGAAGTGTGACACTTGGGATAAATCTTAATGATAGATTCGAGGCTGAAAGTATGGGACTTGTGTCCATTAATAGCAAGTCATTTACAAAATCAAACCTGATAAGTAACTTTTGCGATTTTGTGTCAACTAAGGATAGGATTGCTGATTCTCAAGAATGGGATAATAACTACAAGTATCAGCCTATTACGCCGAACATGGTTAACACACAAGGGGCGTTGGAACATTTTGGTAGAGCAACTGCGGTTATGGCCAATCCTATATTGGCAGGAATAGCGGCTATTCCGTCAGGAGACAGTGCCCAAGATTCGACAAGGTATATTGAGCGAATGGCCGATCATATGCTTTCTATAATGGTTAAAAAGCTAAGGGAAGTATTGAAAAAATATGTTACTGTAACAATAACAGACATAACAAATCTTATACCGGAGTTTATCTTTTATTCACGCTTTGCAGAGTATGTTAATGATTTGAAATCAAGAGGAATGCATTTCTGCAAACCGGAGCTCTCAGATAACAAGGATATGCTAATGAGCGCCAAAGGGGTTTACAATTTAAAGCTCACAGAAGTGGCAAGCACGTTTGATGATATAGTTACAAATGATTTAGTATTTGATAGTGAAAAGCTAGTATATATCCTTACAGGTGCAAACCGAGGAGGAAAGACTACTATAACACAGGCAGTAGGGATACTATATGTACTTGCTCAAGCAGGAATATATGTGCCAGGGGATGGATTTACTTTTTCGCCGGTAGATGGGATTTACACACATTTTCCCGCTGACGAAGATAAGACTTTAGATCTTGGAAGGCTGGGGGAAGAGTGTAAGCGGTTCAAGGAGATGTATCAAGATAGTACCAGCAACAGCCTGCTTTTACTGAATGAGACATTTTCGACAACATCCTTTGAGGAGGGCTATTATATAGCGAAGGATTCAGTAAAAGCTATATTGAACAAAGGTGTGAGGACAATATATAACACACATATGCATAAACTTGCTTATGATATAAATGAGCTTAATGAAATATCCGGAAAAGGAAAGGCAGCTTCACTAGTGGTTAAATCAGAGTCAGGAAAACGTTCATTTAAAGTGGAGGTAGCGCCTCCTGAAGGGATGTCATATGCTAAAGACATCGCTGAAAAATATGGCGTTACGTATGAGATGCTAACAAAATAAAAGTGGCCCACGATACTCTCGTGGGCTACTTATTATTTTAATTAGTTATTCTTCGCCGTTCCAGCAGTATGTGCAGAGCTTATCGTGATCAATGCCGACAGAGTCAAGCATATCATCTAATCTGTGATATCTAAGTGATGTAAAGTTTAGCTTTTGCCTAATACCTTCAATCATATTTTCATACTTTTCAGAGTCTGGATTAGCGTATTCCTGAAGAATTTCTTTGGTCACATTGCCGTTTTCCAACTCAGCAATAACCACTCGGGCTATTAGCTCCATTTCTGAAGTTGACCTTGAGAAGTTAAGGTATTTACAGCCAAATAGCAATGGAGGACATGCAGGTCGAATGTGAACTTCCTTTGCGCCACTTTCGTATAAGAACTCTGTGGTTTCACGTAGCTGTGTACCGCGTACTATTGAGTCATCGATTAGTAGAAGTTTTTTATCCTTTATTAACTCATGTACAGGAATAAGCTTCATCTTTGCGATAAGATTGCGCTGCTTTTGCATGGTGGGCATGAATGAACGTGGCCATGTAGGAGTATACTTTACAAATGGCCTTGAGAAAGGTATCCCTGACTCGTTAGCATATCCGATTGCATGTGCAGTACCTGAATCTGGAACTCCAGCGACTACGTCTATGTCTACATGATCTCTTCTAGCTAAAAGTGTGCCGCAATTATAGCGCATCTGTTCTACGCTTACGCCTTCGTAAGATGCAGATGGATAACCGTAATATACCCAAAGGAAGGTACATATCTTCATCTTATCACCTGGTTGAACAAGCGTCTTACAATTATCTGCATCGAAAACAACAATCTCACCAGGACCTAGTTCTCTATCATCCTGATAACCTAGATTTAGATATGAAAAACTTTCAAAGCATGCGCATCTTGCCCCGTCTTTTTTGCCTAACACTACAGGTGTGCGCCCCATTTTGTCTCGTGCAGCATAAATGCCCTTCGGTGTTAGTAATAGCAGAGATAGTGAACCATCTATAGTATCGAGGGCATATTTAATACCCTCGATGAGATTAGGCTTTTGATTAATCATGGCTGCGACGAGCTCAGTAGGATTGACCTCGCCACTTGTCATCTCAAAAAAGTGAGTTCCGTTTGCAAGAATCTGCTGAGCAATTTCTTCAGCGTTGTTTATTTTGCTCACCGTTGTGATTGCGTAAGTGCCATGGTGAGATCTTACCAACAGAGGCTGTGCTTCGTAGTCAGAAATACATCCTATACCGAATTCGCCTACTAAATCTTCCACTTCTTTGTCAAATTTTGTACGAAAAGGAGTGTTTTGGATGTTGTGTATAGATCTGCAAAATCCATTTTCGCCGTATGTAGCCATTCCGGCACGTCTTGTGCCGAGGTGTGAATGGTAGTCCGTACCAAAGAATAAATCAAAGTTACAATTTTCTTTGGCTGCTACTCCAAAAAATCCGCCCATTTTTTTCTCCTAAGAAATTATTGCTTATCCTTAATGCTACTATGAAGTGTCTGCAGAGAACTAATTTCTCCGGTAGGATTCTTCTTAATGTATGAAATACCTTCTGCGGCAGCTCTTGCAGCAGCTATGGTCGTCATGTATGGAGTCTTTGTCTTGATGGCAGCTTTTCTGAGGTAGCTATCATCATTTACGCTGTCTTTTCCTACAGGAGAGTTGATTATAAGGTCAATCTCGTTGTTGGTGATTGCATCTAATACATTCGGACGGCCCTCATAGAGCTTTTTAATCTTCTCTGCAGGTATGTTTGCAGCGTTGATGAGGTCGCAGGTGGTGCCAGTTGCTACAATCTTGAAGCCATTTTCATGGAACATCTTTGCAACTTCTACTACTTCGTCCTTATCCTTGCGGTTAACAGATATAAGTACGGTTCCCTCTGTAGGAAGCTTGCCGCCTACACCTTCCTGTGCCTTAAGGAAAGCTTCACCGTAGGAAGCTGAAAGACCAAGAACCTCTCCGGTTGAGCGCATCTCAGGTCCAAGTACAGGGTCAACCTCCTGGAACATATTGAATGGGAAAGCAGCCTCTTTTACGCCGTAGTAAGGAATATCCTGCTCCTTAAGTGCTGGAACCGGTGAAGGCTTGCCGGTAAGCTCGCTAGTAATAATCTCTGTTGCAAGAGGAACCATTCTGATGTTGCAGACCTTTGAAACAAGCGGAACAGTACGTGATGCACGCGGATTTGCCTCAAGAACATATACCTTGCCGTTCTCGATAGCATACTGCATATTCATAAGTCCTTTTACGTGCATTTCCTCTGCAATCTTGCGAGTGTATTCCTTTATGGTGCGTACATTCTCCTCGGAGATGTGTACTGAAGGAATGATACAAGCAGAATCACCTGAATGAACACCTGCAAGCTCAATGTGCTCCATAACAGCAGGAACAAATGCATGCTCACCATCGCTGATAGCATCTGACTCACACTCAAGAGCGTGATTGAGGAATCTGTCAATAAGAATAGGTCTGTCTGGAGTAACACCAACAGCAGCCTGCATATAGCTAGTCATGCTCTCGTCGTCATATACGACTTCCATTCCACGTCCGCCAAGAACGTATGAAGGACGAACCATAACAGGATATCCGATTCCGTTTGCAATCTCGATTGCCTCTTCAACGGTTGTAGCCATTCCTGATTCAGGCATCGGAATGCCAAGCTTATCCATCATCTCGCGGAAAAGATCTCTATCTTCAGCAAGGTCGATTACTGCAGGAGAAGTGCCAAGAATCTTTACGCCGTTCTTTTCAAGATCTGAAGCTAGGTTAAGAGGAGTCTGTCCTCCGAACTGTGCGATTACACCAAGTGGCTTCTCCTTTTTGTAAATGCTGAGAACGTCTTCAAGTGTAAGGGGCTCAAAGTAAAGCTTATCTGAAGTATCGTAGTCGGTAGATACGGTCTCTGGATTGCAGTTTACAATGATTGTCTCGAAGCCAAGCTTCTTGAGAGCAAGAGCTGCGTGTACGCAGCAGTAGTCAAACTCAATACCCTGTCCGATACGGTTTGGACCGCCGCCAAGGATCATAATCTTGTTATTATTTGTTACAGGATTCTTGTCCTCTGAGTTGTATGTTGAGTAATAGTAAGCGCTATCCTTGGTTCCAGATACGTGAACGCCTTCCCATGCTTCCTCGACACCAAGGCTGATGCGTTTGTTGCGAATTTCATCCTCAGAAATCTCAAGAAGCTGGCTAAGGTACTTATCAGAGAAGCCATCTTTTTTAGCCTGGATAAGCAAATCATCTGCTGGAAGAGAACCTTTTGACTTAAGGATTTCCTCTTCCTCCTCTACTAGCTCGCGCATCTGATCAATGAAGTAATGCTTAACCTTAGTAAGCTCAAATATTTCATCATTAGTAGCACCCTTGCGGATAGCTTCATACATTACAAAGTATCTCTCAGAAGAAGGAGTAATCAGCTTGCTAAGAAGCTCGTCCTTTGAAAGTGAGTCAAAATTTTTAGCGTGGCCAAGTCCATAGCGGCCAGTCTCGAGGCTTCGAATAGCCTTCTGGAAAGCCTCTTTGTAGGTTTTTCCAATGCTCATTACCTCGCCAACTGCGCGCATCTGAGTTCCAAGCTTATCTTCAACATTCTTGAATTTTTCAAATGCCCAGCGAGCAAACTTGATAACAACGTAGTCACCGTCTGGAACATATTTGTCAAGAGTGCCATATTTTCCGCATTCAATGTCCTTAAGGGTAAGTCCAGAAGCAAGCATTGCAGAAACAAGAGCTATCGGGAAACCAGTTGCCTTTGATGCAAGAGCTGATGATCGTGATGTACGAGGATTAATCTCGATAACAATAATTCTGTCTGATACAGGATCATGAGCAAACTGAACGTTAGTTCCACCGATTACCTGCACTTTATCAACTATTTTATATGCCTGTTCCTGAAGACGCTTCTGACATTCTTCAGAAATAGTAAGCATAGGAGCTGAGCAGAAGGAATCGCCAGTATGCACTCCGAGTGGGTCGATGTTCTCTATGAAGCATACAGTAATCATGTTGCCTTCGCTATCGCGGACAACCTCAAGCTCGAGCTCTTCCCAACCGAGGATTGACTCCTCAACAAGAACCTGTCCTACAAGGCTGGCCTGAAGACCTCTAGCGCATACTGTTTTTAACTCTTCTTTATTGTAAACAAGGCCGCCACCGGCACCACCCATGGTGTATGCAGGACGAAGCACTACAGGGTAACCAAGATTGTCGGCTATTGCAAGAGCCTCATCTACAGAGTAAGCAACTTCACTTCTAGCCATCTCGATACCAAGGCTGTCCATGGTTTTCTTGAACTCAATTCTGTCTTCGCCACGCTCAATGGCATCAACCTGAACACCGATTACTTTAACATTGTATTTGTCAAGAATTCCGGCTTTATTTAGCTCAGAACAAAGGTTAAGACCTGACTGTCCTCCAAGATTGGGGAGCAAAGCATCAGGTCTTTCTTTGGCAATAATCTGCTCTAAACGGTCAACGTTAAGCGGTTCGATATAAGTTACATCTGCGGTCTCAGGATCGGTCATGATAGTGGCTGGGTTTGAATTAACAAGAACTATCTCATATCCAAGCTTTTTAAGTGCTTTACATGCCTGGGTACCAGAATAGTCAAACTCACAAGCCTGTCCTATAACGATAGGACCTGAGCCGATAATCAGTACTTTATTAATGTCTGTTCTCTTTGGCATAGCTTTCTCCTTTATCTATATGGAAGTTGCGTTTTTCCTAATTAACTATCATACCACTACTTTGGAATATCTCAAACTGTTATTTTCAATATTATTTAGCAATATAAAAGGTACCTTTTTCGCTATTTTTTACATGATACAGGGCCTCATCAGCTCTGCGGTATGCATTTTTATATTCCAAAGCAGGATCCTCGCTGTCTCCTGCCATCCTAGTGGCACCAACAGATATTGAGGTAAGTCCGCTAAGATTCAGAGTACTCAAATTGGCTTGAAACTCTGAAATGAGTGATGTGCCAAAGGATGCTATCTCCTCATCAGAGCTTTGCTGTGTGCAAAACATACAGAACTCGTCACCACCTAAACGACCAGATATTACTTTATCTGATAGATGTAGAGAAATGGTCTGTGCTAATAGAGCTAAAACCTTGTCTCCGGTCTCATGACCATAAGTATCGTTTACGCGTTTAAAATTATCCATATCGATCATTAAGAAATAGCCGGAAACATTATGGCTTCGCATGTTCATAACACGTTCCATGAAGTAGTTGCGGTTAAGAAGACCGGTGAGACCATCTGTGTGGGCGAATTTTTCGGCCTCTTCAAGATGCATGTAGTGTTCCGTCATATCTCTAAAGCATACCATGTAACCTTGAGTAGAATTTAACTCGATAAGTGGAGTAACTATTATGTCATAGATTATGTCATCCTGCTTATAGCTGTCTAAACTGCCATCGAGAGCCTTTAGCAAAATGGGATATCTAGCAACATCGTAGTATTTTTGAACGTTTGGAACCAATGATTTTAAACTTTCATTGATGTAACTAACTCTATTATTGGCATCGACGACAGCTATTGCATCTGTCATATGTAATAGGGCATTCTCACCTGCTAACTGAACAGAATCAAAGTAAGAGTATTTGAAAAGCGCAGTAGAAACGAAATAGCAGCACGCTATAGCGCCTACAACTGATATCTCGTAACCATTAGTAATGCCAGTAAGTTTAATCAAATATGCTATCCAGGGGCACATCATAGCAATAAGAATAAATCGTATACGCTTTTTGTTATGGCCATCCTTACTTTTTTTTGCGGCTTTTATGCCCACGGTTGCAATAATTGAGCACAAGACAAACACATAGAGAATCATGACAAAAAAGCCAGGGCCATATTCAAGTGAGAGCCTGGGGAAGGTGCCTGATACAGTATCCATTTCAATTGAAGTGTAAAAAATATGGTTATCTCTTGTAGTTAAAAGCATCCATATGATGGCAGCAGAGGTGATGGCACCACCATAATATACCCATGGTGATATTTTCATGTGACACAGCTCTTCTACAAACCAAAGGAAGGATAGGAATATGATGCATTCGCCAAAATATTCTGTGATGGTGCCGGCGTATGCAATATCCACTGAGCTTGAGGATATTTCGATAAGGAATCCTAAAATATATGTGCATCCAGCGAATGCCATAACAGTAGCTGCAATCTGAGGCCTAGATGACCGTGAAAGAGCTAGTCTTAAGCCTAGCCATATTGCCCATACAAGACATACAACGTGCAGCGCATAATAGACATTGTAAGGGGTACCAGCTATGAACTGCTGGATTGACCAAAGCACCATAAAGTGAATGGGGTAAAACAAAAAGAAGAAGTATCTTCCAAGCGGGTAACGACCTTTCTCACCGTTGTAGAGCTTGAGTAGTGGAAGAGCGAGCACAAATCCAAAGAAATACAGCCACTCATACCAGCGCCAGCCATCATACTGTGGTGCATAATGGTAGATGTTATTTAACAGTATGCTGGGGATAAGAAAAGCCTCCACTAGTGTCACGCATCCGGTAACTAGAAAGCATTTTTGCTTAAAGCTACGTCCATAGTAGAAAATGAGAACGAAAAGGATGGGGAGTACAGGCCAGCCACCTATAATCATACTTACGATAATGAGTGTGGTAGCTAGTAGTATTCTTAACGATTTAGATAGCTTCTTTGAATCAATTACAGTAAGAGTTAATAGTGCGAGGAGCAAGTCAAAGAAGAAATTCTGCCTGTAGCCATATTCTTCTCCGAAAAATAACCAAAAAGGAACGGCTGTGAGAATTGAAAACGCGAGCATTCGTCCTATATATTTTTTCAGGTTGGCTGTTTTACGATACCCCTCCGCTACAAAGAAAGTCATGATCGGTATGGTAAGACGACCGATGGTATGCATTATCTGTCCCTGCACGGAGAACATATCGACAAATCCCCAAGCAGTATGGTCACAGACCATGGCAATTATAGCTATAACCTTCAGTGTATTTGCATTTAATCCTTTTTTCATAGTATGGCTGCTTTCTTATATAAATTAAGTTACATAATGGCTTTTAGAACTTCTTTTGCTTGTGTGGCATATTCAAAATAAATGGCGTTAAAACTTGAAAAAGTTGAGGAGTCCTTGTCAGCTTTCCACGGTTTTGAGGCTCCCATGAAGTGTATAATGCTGGCACTTTGCTTTAGCTGATTTGAGATGTCAATATATCTAGAACCGAGTGAATCAGATGACAAGCTTTTTAACTCATCATAGTTGGCAAAGCAAAGTTGTCCTGCTTTAAGAGCATACTGGTCAAGCATATATATTCCAGGAGGACAGTTATATTTGTCCCAGGGAGCCCATATAAGATTGTCATAATACATTTCATTTAGGACATCCTGGTCATTGTATTCATATCTATCCTGATTTTCATATACACGCTGAACGATGGCATCAGCAGCATTTGTCTCTCTAAGATAATCTAAGTTAAAAAGCATTACTCCTGCATTAAAATACGAATAACCTGAGGGAATCTGAAGTCGGATTTTGTTGGCCTCATGGAAATTATTGAGCTTGCCAAGAATATCCTCACAGACAGCAAAAGGGTGGCCGGAAATATCTATATTATATAAGTCGGCAAGAGGACCTTGAATAATCATATCAACGTCAAGGTATAGTATGCGATCTAGTTCTCTGGGAAGAGATTCGATGGCAAGTATTCTGTAATAGGTTTCAATGGAAATACCATTATGGGATGTTACCCTATTGTCAAACTCATCAGATATTGAAAATGGAATGAGCTTTTTTCCTGGAAAAAGAGAGACAAAATCAGCTAGAACCTTAATGTCATCAGCAGGAAGATTTGTATACGGAAGATATATATCAATATCCATGTCATTGCTGGAAAAAAGTGAGTATAGCATCACGATTGTGTATTCCAAATATGCATGGTTGGTTGCGATAAGAATATTCATAAAAACTCCTAAAAAAGCGGTACACTGTAATAGTATACCGCATATTTCAAGTAGAAACTATTCTTGAATGTGTAAAATTCGCTTTAATTCTCTACTAATAATATTAGCAGCCTGCTGGTGTGCAAGCAAACCAGGATGACCACATCTTGAGCCAACTGTTCTGTCATTAACGGCAGGCAGCTTAGTCAGTGAAATATTATTATCAGAGGTCTCTTTAATGTACATTTTGACTGCCTGTGGAATGTACTTAGTAAAGTCTTGGGGTAACATTCCATAACACCAGATAATGGCAGATGAAGGGTTGTTTTTGCGTACGCACTTCAGAAAGTTAACAATGGCTAGCTGAACTTCTTTAACATCATCACGATTGAGTGAACCATCGGCATTTCGCCTGTGCTTATAGGTCTTTCCTTCGAATGAAAATGGTGGGTTATTAAATGAACTTCCGTCGTTGGTACCAAGGTTAACAATTATTGCATCAGGAATCCAACTTGTAAAATCATATTCATTGTGAGCGCCAAGAGAGATGTTCTGCTCCCCTTTACAGATACCACATACTTGCTCGTAGTAAAGTGGGATGACCGACTCTGGATTGTTGTCATATCCGGAGGCAACGCCGTATCCGCCGTTGGAAATGTTGCGGATCTCGGCATTCATCATGTCAGCAAGAAAACGAGTGTATGTATGAGAATTACTCATATACATGGGAATCCAATCGGTATCAGGCACAGCGCCATAAGTGCCTTCGCCTGAAGTGATGCTGTCACCTATAAATTCTAATTTATACTTATAGTCCGGGACTTTTGAAAATGCACCATCTGTCTTAAAACCTTTGACATAAAGGTGGCTTACATCATCACTTCTCATTGGCTGAAGCTCGCGAATAAAGCGGACATTTTTGGTGACTTCAGGGTCCATGCCTCTAAATAGGCACAACTCATAGGATCCCTTAGCAAGCATCTGCCTAGCCATAAAGCAGCCATTTATTTCGATATAAACCCAGGGTTCATAAATCTCGTAATCTACGTCGACTTCAATCCAAAGCTCTGAGCCGGACACATTTACCTCAACAGCAGAGCCGTTCACAAAAAGAGGCAAAACCGCATTATTGTAAGTGGTTCTACCGTGAATTTTTAGATATTCAATACTATTCCATGAGTAGCTTTTCAACATAGACTCTCCCTTTTTAAATTAAGATGGTGTAATCTCACCGCTTACTCTACGCTGCCAGGTCTTGCTAAACAGGAAAGCTATCATGCTTACCATGCCGAAGACAAAGCTGATAGGAACTCCTGCCATGACATAATTGCCATCTATAAAGAATGCAATAATTGCGGCGCAAGGTATACGTACACCCCATAGCATAATCAGATTCACAATGGTAGGAAGCTTAATCTCACCCGCACCATTAGCGAAATTTATTATTGTACACAAAACAGAATAGCACCATGAGAATGGGAGTACAACGTGAACATATCTTGAAGCGGCCTCGATTACAGCCGGATCCTTTGTAAACCATAAAAGGACTGGCTCGCAAAACACAAATGTCATAAGCATGCCGGCGGTTGCTGTTATAGCAGCATTGCATAGGGGAATCATCCAGCTGCCCTTTTTTAATCTATCGAATTTACCAGCGCCATAATTCTGACCGGCAAACGATGTTGCAGCAGAGCTTAATGATACTATGACCATGTTGGCTAGGCCGTTGACCTTTCCACCAACAGAGCAGCCCGCGATAAATATTGATCCCTGCAGGTTAACCAGAGCCTGTAGCACGAGATGACCGACAGAGTATAGGGAAGAGTTCAAGCCAAGCGGAAGGCCGATTTTTATAATCTTTCCCATCATTTTCCAGTCCATTTTTCGTGGGAGAAAGGTAAATTTTAGCTCTGGAAAACGAAGTCTAATATACAAAACCGAACTAAACCATGAAATCATCATGGCGATTCCTGTAGCAAGAGCCGCTCCAAGCACATCCATTCCAAACACGCCGATGAACAGGATGTCTAGGCCGGTATTAACAACGCATGATATCAATAGGAAAATAAGAGAAGCGGTACTGTCGCCCATTCCGCGCAATATACCTGCATTAATGTTGTAACCCAGGTTGCCTATAGTGACAGCAAAAAGTATGCGGACATAGATAGTTGCGAGAGCGAAGGTGTCATCGGGAGTATTCATTACCCTTAGTATGACAGGGGCGAGAAACTGCCCTGCAATAGCAAGAGGAATGGCGGCTAAGTAAACAAAGGAGATTGCGGTCGACATAACTTTTTTAAGCTCCTCAAAGTCACCTTTTCCCTTGTTTTGAGCTACCAAAATGGATATACCTGAGCCTATTCCCATAAATATACATAGGCATATCTCGACTGGCTGAGCACTTGTGCCAACAGCAGCAAGGGATACGGCACTACAGTAGCGACCTAAAATCATAGTGTCGACAGTGGTGTAGAGCTGCTGAAGAATAGATCCGATGCAGATGGGAATTGCGAATAATAATACAGGCCCCATGATGGAGCCTGTAGTCATGTCTATAGTTTTGCTTTTCGAAGTTTGTCTACTCATGCCCTCATACTATAAAATAGATTTGAGGTAGTCAACAGTAATTTTGTGAACAGAATTTGTTAAATTTTGACTAGTTAAGTAGCAATATATAGAGTCTAGCAAAGCTCGACACTCCGGGTACTGAAGGTTTTCTTTAAGCCCTAGCGTTGATACTAATAAACGGCCATTGCCTACTTCAACCTCAAAAAGCTGAGCGAAGTGCCGCAGTTCCTCTATACTGTCCATTTCCTGGATTATCGGCGTTATTTCTCGAGGTATCTCTACTGCTCGTCCCATAGCCATGGGCCACCATTGATAATTGGTGTAAGTCTCTGTAGGAAAATCCTTAAAAATAGGATGGGAAGTATTTATTAGCTGTCCCATTGCACCATCCTGAGCAGGGAAAGTTCCCTTGGACCAAAAGTCAGTAGTAAAATGACACATAATAGAGTGAGGCAATGCTTCCTTTGTCGCAGGAGGAGTTAGGAAGACGGTTCCACCCTCTGATAATACCTTGCTGGCATTGTCATCAAGAACTGGTGTCTCGTATACACCTTGAGGGCAAATCGGGTCAACAGGGAGGTATACCCATACTGAGTATGAATTGCTGTATCCTGCAAAAGACACAGTTATGTCAACCTTTTGGTTCTTCGTGATATTTGAAAAGTCTATTGAAATATGATCAACTACAGTGAGCTCGCCAGCTTTCGCTAGGATATCTTTGTCGAATAAATCTCGCTTACCGTAATTGGCGACAACAACGTCTGCCTCTAGTGTTTCTGTGTTCTCGTAGGTATACTTTTCCAGCTTTAATATAGGATGAACCTCACAGAAGAATTCTCGGAATCTTGCGGGATCAGAGAATGAGTAAGGTTTTCTTTTTAAGTGAGCATCAAGCATGCCCACAAGAGCAGTGCCCTGACCGGTGAAATCCTGTATTGAAAGCAATGAAATGCCTGACATCGATGGGGTGAGCATGACTAGCTCGACCTCTTTTTTGTAGGCCATTAGCGCCATTTCTCCGGTGGCTTCAACCATCCTTTTCCAGTGGTTATCGTCGATATTGTTTTTAGCGGCTAGCTCTTTGACAAGGGCTATATTGTTGGCCCTGGTGACGCCGTGATAATCAGTTATCTGAGCAAAATCAGGAAGGACTTCAAACTGGCCAACTTCGAAGCCGAATACAGGAATACGTGTATCTTCGCGCAATGCTGACATAGCATTTTCGAAATTGTGGGTATTGTTAGGATACATCCCGTTGATGCATCCGTTGAGGTTTTCACCCTCTCCGGCAGCAAATATGCCGCGAAGATCATGCTTGTAATAGTTGGAAGATGTATAGAAGTCACTATATTCATCAACACCATTTTGCCCATACCAGTTGTTAGAGCCTATGGCATACAGTCTGGTGCGGTCAATAGATCTGGCAATATCTAAAAGCTCACCCATACGAGAGATCATTGATTTGTCGCACTGCAATTCGTTGCCTAGAGTGAGCGCCACAAAGGAAGGGTGATTGGCATAGTGATACAAAAGCTCTGTGAGCTCATCGCGATAATAGTTAAAAGCCTCGTCTGACTCAAATGCAGACTCATGATTCCAGCAGCTTAGTTCTGGTTGCATCATGATTCCGAGTTCGTCGGCGGCAGTAAAGGCGGCTTCTGGTGGGATGTGTGAGTGAAAACGCATGTAGTTTACGCCGAAGGACTTGTAGGTGGATAGTACCTCTCGCCACTCGTCAACAGTCATAGGCTCATAGCCGGTTTCGGGGAAAAGCCCGCAGTTGGCTTCACTACGGATGAAAAAGACATGATCGTTGATAGTGAGCCTGCCGGCATCATTTGACTTATAATCACGAATACCAAAGGTTATATTTTTTGTTTCTATCTCAGAGTGGTCAGCTGATAATAGAGACAGGATGCCCTGCTGCAGGTTGCCAGCATACTCGTCCCATCTATTGGCATTTGGATCAAGTTTACATAAAAACGAAAAGATGTTTTCGCCCTCAGAAATAGCAATATCGACCTTTAGCTCTTCAGCTAGACAAGAAGACTTGAACGAAATGGCTGCATCAAGAGCACGATTGCTATTGATGACGAATTTTACAAGCAAATCATCTTTACTAGGGAGTATCTGAACCCTGTCGATGAAAGCAAATGGTTTTTCCGCTATGTAAATGTCTCCGAGAAGTCCATTATAGTTTATCTGCGTCTCATCTGTGGATGCAGAGGAGTCAATAATATCCTTGGCAGGCCACCCCTCATAGGAATTATCAGATATTATTTCTATAGTATTATTGCCTGAGAGCAAGGAAGTAAGCTCCCAGACGTGAGGAGTAGATATGGACTGGGGGTGGAGATGAGGAACCTCTTTGCCGTCCACAGTTAAGGTAAGCTTTTTTGCTCGCTCTATGTATAATATGGCTCTGTGACCTGAATCAGGAGTGATATTTATTTTTTTTGAAAAGCTGACCTTTCCAACATAGTTATGACAGCGACTAAGCCTGGTGCGGATACCATCCGGATCAGGCTCTCCAAAGCCATTAGTATCAAGAGTGCCAGGAAATGTGGCCGGTATAGTGCCATTAATGTTCCATGCTCCGCTTAAATTATAATGCTTCATATAGCTCCTTTGCGAGATCAATCATATGGGTGCAATGCTTGTGGTTTCTGGCGCTTAAGTCGTCTTCGTAGATTAAGAAATCTGGAAGAGATACAGCAAAATATTCTATATTTACAGTGTCGTTTATGTGCTCACTGCCATAACTATTGAGCTTATCGGCTAAATCATTGGCAATATCTTTTTTTCCAAGCTTAATATTTGCCAATCCCTGATATAAAACCATGTCAACGGGCTGATCATTATAATACATAGACATGCCTATTTCACCCATTCCCAGGGTTGCCTTATTATAGCATTCTGTGGCCTTTTTGGCTTCTCCCAGCAGCTCAAAGATTTCGCCTAGAATGTAGTATAAATCATTGTCTTTACATCCCTCAAGCTTGCCCTCACCGAGGTTCTTGGGATAAGTGAAAGCAGCTTCAATAATGGCTTTAGCCTTGTTATAATTACATTCTTTTATCGCTTTGAGAGCGAGGGCCTTGCAGGCTCTTGTATACTGGCCTGTAATCTTGCCTTCGCCGCCCTCCCAAGGATGGAAATGGTGCGACATAATTAATTCATAGGCCTCTTCGTATTGCTCATTGTCGTTTAACAAGGTTATATATTCCACATAAAGGTCGTCTCTAATGTCGAGCTTATCCCGGTATACTTCAAGAGCGGTAAGTCTGGCCTTAGCGGAAACGTTCAGCTTTTTATAGAGCTGATCTCGCTCCATGAGAATCCTTATGTCTGAAGGGTCCATATCAAAGGCTTTTTCGATTGCTTCCTTCGCTTTTTCGTAATCCTTTAGCTTGTTAAAATAAACAAGAGACAGATTGCGGTATACGGTGGGCAGGCTGGTGTTTTTGGCTACAGCGCGTAGCCACAAATCATATGATAGCTTCCATTGTAACTTGTCATAGAACAGGCAACCCAGCAGGTACTCCGGTATTCCGTTTGAAGTATGTGAGGCGGCCCAGGTGAGGATCTCAATGTCCTCTATGTGGTTAGGGAAGCAATAGTCTGTGCTTACATTCTCATCTATTGATGGAAGAGCGTTGCCGGACTTATCTAAGTAATAGGCAGTGTAGTAATAGTTTAGGGCAGATGGATCCGGGGACATGCCAAGGACTTTAACTGCCATTGAGTAATCTCCCATAGCTGCATACAGGCGCGCTGCCTCAATAGAAGAATAGTCATCAGAAAATACTACTTTATCGCCTAGCTCCAAGGATGAAATCTTGTCAAAAGGATTGCGCTTTAGATTTTCAGAAAGCCAATTGCCGGCTTCGTCAATCTGGTTTAAGGCCTTAAGCAGATATCCTTTGACTGCTCTTGCATAAGTGCTGTTATAGTTTCTGACAAGGCTCTTTTCTATATGCTCCAGGGCCATGGCATAGTTTTTGTTTTTGGCAGCAATAAGTGCCATATAGTAAAAGCAGACTTCCTGATGCTCACCCTTCCAGCAAGCCTTATAGAAAGAATCATAGGCTTCGTCAAAGCTGCCCTGCAGATATAGACATAAGCCTAAAAGGTAATAAGCCTCACTGTCGAAAGGATTCGGATTATGCTTGGTGATTCTTTCGATGGCAGTTCTAAAATAAGCTTCAGATTCTTTGAACAGACCGCGTCTAAGCAGTAGCTGGCCGTAGGCAGTGTTTATACGGTAATCACCGAAGTCACGCTTTAGGCCTTCCTTATAGTATGGGTCTGGAAGATATGTTGCATGTCTATACTGCTCAAGGTGTTTTCCTGCGAGCAATAGCTCCTCATTTGTAGGAATATCTTCAGGGGCACCAATGGCCTTGGCTGGAGACGGAATGCTGTCGGTACTGTCAGGCTCCGGGGTGTAGCTAAGCAGGGTGTGCCCATTTGAATCTAGCACGCTCAGCTTTAGGAAATCCTTTTTAAGGCCGCTCATAACTACCGTCTTTATTAATGTTCTGTTAGGAGACAAGGTCAGAGTCTCGCTATAGAGATTAGACTCATCATATTGAAGCGTTACAGTAACGTTTTCGTGGATACTTGAGGTGTATACACGAATTTCGGCCCCGTTTTCGTTGCAGTCCAAGCCAATAACGATATCTTTAGTGGCATTATGTACTTGACCTACAGTCTTGTAAGGCATGAAGTACTGAGTAAAAACTTTCTCCTCATGGGGCATAAGCCATGAGAAATCTGGCTGGTTGTCAGTGAACATACCGGTCATAAGCTCGATATATGGACCATCCTCGTCAGTGAGATTTCTGTCCCACGCCTTGCCGAAATCGCCATTTCCCCAGGTCCACTGCTTTTTACCAGGTGAGATGTGATGATCGGCTACATGTAGAAGACCTGCCTCAACGCCGTAATCGTAGCCACCTACGAAGTCATAGTTCGATTTTTCTGCCATGTATGATGTAGGAACAGGTATATTTTTGTATCTTGAGATATCAACACCTGCACTGTAATCATGCTTATAGTAAGTGCCATGAGCGATAGGGAAATCTGATACATCGCGTTTTCCGTGGTCCATTACAGCATGAACATCCGGAGGAAATATAGATTTTGTGTTATCGTTCACAGATACAGCGGGATTAGCCCACCACAAAAACGTCTGAGGTAAAGAAGTGCCGTTGTAGAGAGTGCCTTTTATTTCGAGATAGGCCTTGCCTGGATAGACACGGAATTCTGTTGATGCTGAGGTGCCATACATTTTGTCTGTGTCATGGGTGATTACAGCAACACTGCCGTCAGGGTAATTTTTAATCTCGTATTCGACAGGCATGAAGGTAGTTGGCCTATGGTGTTGTGGCCAGTTAAATTCTATGCCGCCTGAGATCCATGGGCCAAGAAGACCAACAAGAGCAGGCTTTATAACATGATTGTAATAGACAAAATCATAGTTGTTAGTCTTATCTAAAGCACGCTGGACACGACCGCCTAGGGCAGGGAGAATTTCTATTAATATGTATTCGTTTTCGAGAAAAACAGCATTGTATTGCTGATCTACCTTTATGTCCGATATGGTTTCTATGGTCGGATAAGGATATACCTTGCCGCAACTGCCCTGATAGACACGCTTTTCCAAAAACATAGGATTTTTCTCTGGGGTACCTATTTGGTATGTTGGGATTGTAACGATCTCTTCTCTAATTGATGCAAAGCTTTCCATACAAAATCTCCTCACGTAGTTTCTATTTATTGCTTAATGATAACATTGATAATGGCGAATAAATCAATATAACTTGCTAAATAATTTACATTTTTTGCTATTTGAGCTATCTTGTAATTATGAAGTCTACAGAAGCAAAAATAAAAGAAGAATCCCTATACTATGTGTCAACTCCAAGCACTGTAGCTAAGGAGCTGTTTTTCTATGTAACAAGTATAGGTAAATTCACATACGAGAAAGGATACTTTCTAAAAAGAGAGAACTTTGACAGCTTTCTGCTGATATATATTGCCTCTGGAAAGATGCTGTTTGAAAGCAAAGACGAATATGAGGCAAGGGCAGGAGAGTTAGTCCTTTTAGATTGCTATAAGCCTCATATGTATAGTGCTAAGGAGGACACAGTAGCCTTCTGGGTGCATTTTGACGGCATTATGGCGAAAAAATATTTTGAACAGATATCATTTTTGCATTTGGGCCGTAATGTGATAGGAATAGACGGGATAAAAAGCGGCAAGCCATTACAGAAGCTATTTGAATCGTATGCGATGTGCGCACCATTGTCAGAGGCAGATCAGTCTATGATAATAACGGAGTATCTTACGGAATTCATGAAACAGGAGGACGACGCACAGGAGGATACACCGGACACTATATGGGAATCAAAAAACTATATAGTGAACCATTTTGCAGAGTCTATATCAGTGGATATGCTAGCCAGCACAAGCGGTTTTTCTACCTATCATTATATAAGAAAGTTTAAGGAGTATGTGGGATTAACACCTCATGAATACTTAATGAGTGTGAGGCTTGGTAATGCCAGCTATTTATTAAAAAATACTACGTTATCAATAACTGATATCTGCTATAGGTGTGGATATTCAAGCTCTAGTGTATTTACTACAGCGTTCAAAAGAGAGTTCGGATGTACACCGAAGGAATATAGGGAAGAAAAGCGCTATTCTGTTAGGAATATAGATGCTACAGAAAACTGATATATGACTTGTCAAATAAGAGGACACCAATTGATTTTGGAGTCCTTTTATTTAGTAAGAACTGAAAAGAACATGAATATATTGAAGAAGTTATATCTAAGTGCTCGATATAGAATGACTACATGAGTGAAGTTTTCGCAAAGAAAGGAAACAAAATGGCACTGCAAATAAAGAACAACAGGAATTATTTCCTGGAAATGGGGAAGACACAGGAAGAGATAGACAAGAGACTTGAAGAGATTTGGAACACATTTTTCTATGGACCAGAGGATGAACGTATCTACCATGAAGCCGGAGAAGATATGGGATATCTTGAGGACACTGGCAACTTTGATGCTAGAACAGAGGGCATGTCATATGGAATGATGATGTGCGTCCAGATGGATAAGAAAGAGGAGTTCGACCGCATATGGAAGTGGGCATGCACTTATATGTGGATGGATGAGGGCGAAAACGAAGGCTACTTCGCGTGGTCGTGCGCTACAGATGGAACCAAGAATGCCTATGGTCCAGCACCTGATGGCGAAGAATTTTTTGCGATGGCACTGTTTTTTGCATCACATAGATGGGGTGATGGTGAGGGTATATTTGAGTATTCTGCAATGGCTAGAAAAATACTCAGTGCTTGCATACATAAGGGAACTCCGGAGCGCATAGGAGCGCCTATGTGGAATGCGGATAATAAGCAGATTCTGTTTGTGCCGGGCTGCGATCATACAGACCCTTCATACCATCTGCCACATTTCTATGAGTATTTCGCTATGTGGGCAGACGAGAGAGATAGGGACTTCTGGAAGGAGGCAGTAAAAGCAAGCCGCGATTATCTTGCAAAAGCATGTCATCCAGTGACAGGTATGAACCCTGAATATGGTGAGTTTGATGGAACACCTATGTCCAGACCGCTTTCGTGGACCAATGACAGGCATGACTATTTCTATTCAGATGCATATCGCACGGTTGCAAATATTGGTCTTGACTATGCGTGGTTTGGTGTAGATGCAGGCCAGGCAAAGGCAGCAGAGAGACTGCAGTATTTCCTTGGAGTGGTTAGAAAAGATGACCCATGGAAAACATATGAGATAGATGGAACAGTGCTTGAGCAGGATGCTCTCCACCCAGTAGGCCTTTTGGCAACAACAGCGCAGGGAGCATTAGCTGTTCTTAATATGGACACTACAGATGAGGCAAAGAAGCTCGCGTGGGAGTGGGTAGAGAGATTTTGGAACGAGCCACTTAGAAAAGGTGGACGCCGCTATTATGATAACTGCCTGTACATATTTGCATTTCTGGCGCTTTCAGGAAAGTACTTGCCATATTAATCTGTTATATAGCTTGCGGACATAATTAACATTTATATTTGTATAATTCATTAGTATGTGTTATTTTCTACTTGCACTATACCCGCACGGGGCGGGACGGTAGCAGGAGGTAAAAAATGAATAATAAGACAAAAACAATCGTAGGCGTAGGTTTACTGACAGCTATTGTAATTGTATTACAGGCGTTGGCAGTAGGTATCAGATTCGGTGTGTTTAACATCACGCTGGTGCTCGTTCCAATAATAGTCGGTGCGGCATTATATGGATATTGGGCAGGTGCCTGGCTAGGATTTGTATTCGGCGTTGTTGTTCTTTTGACAGATGCCGGTGCTTTCCTTGCGGTTAGCGTACCAGGTACAATTGTGACATGCATACTTAAAGGCGCGTGTGCAGGTCTGGCAGCAGGATTTATTTACAAACTTCTCGAAAGGAAGAATGCGACGCTGGCGGTTTTGGTTGCCGCAGTAGTGGCACCGGTTGTAAACACAGGAATTTTCCTGATAGGATGCAGACTGTTCTTCTATGACACAATCAAAGGATGGGCAGAGGGAGCAGGTTTTGCTTCAGCAGGTGCATTTATGATTGGCGGACTTGTGGGAGTGAACTTCCTGGTTGAGCTTGCTATCAATCTTATACTTAGCGCAGTTATTGTTCGCATCATACAAATCGGCAAGAAACAGATTTGGGGAAAATAGAAATTTAGTAATATGGCCCGGAGTACCACACTCTGGGCCCTTTTTTGAAAAGGAGCCTTGCATGATTTTAGCGATTGATCTTGGTAACACTAATGTAACCTTTGGGTGCTTGGACGAGACCACTGGAAAAACAGTATTTGAGGAAAGAATCCATACTGATTTTGAACAAACCTCTATCGAGTACGCAGTGTCAATGAAGACAATTATGGACATAAGAGGGGTGAAAACCACTGATGTAATCGGGGGAATACTGTCCTCATCAGTTCCGCCAGTAACTCGCCAGGTAAAAAATGCAGCTGAAATGATTCTTGGAAAACAGATTATTGAAGTCGGCCCGGGACTTAAAACTGGAGTTGATATTAAGATAGAAGATCCTGCAGCACTTGGCCCTGATCTTTTGGTAGGAGCGGTGGCAGGTATAGCAGAGTACGGGGCTCCTCTGATACTTATTGATATGGGAACAGCTACAACTATATCGGTGATTACTGACCAGAAACGCTTCATCGGCGGAATGATTATTCCAGGAGTGAAGGTATCGCTTAAGGGTCTTGCGCTTAATGCAGCACATCTTCCGGATATTGCAATAAAGAAACCGGAGAAGCTGATAAATGGTGCAACTGTAGGAGCTATGCAAAGTGGTAGCATATATGGTCATGCGGCATGTATTGATGGAATGGTGGAAAGAATTTGGGATGATTTGGGATATAAGACCGCTGTAGTTGCGACAGGTGGGTTTGCAAGAACAGTTATACCCTGCTGCAAAAAAGATATTGTGATTGATAGCCAGCTTCTAATGAAGGGACTTCTCGCTCTGTATAAGAAGAATACAAGATAAATTTGACAAAATTTTATCAAAAAACGGATTGCATTTTTATAGATACATTTACTATAATTAAGTGATTTGAAATTTGTTTCATATTAAAAGGAGAATTACTATGAATCTTTCACCACTTCAGAAAGCAAGATATGAGTATCAGCCTAAGCTTCCAGGCATGCTCAGAAATGGTATTGCAGATATCTGCGTACTTGAAGGTAAGGAAACACAGAGTGTAGCTGATCAGGATAAGATCAAGGCACTCTTCCCGAATACCTATGGTAAGAAGGAGATAACTTTCCAGAAGGGAGCAAACACCTCTGCTGCAAAGAAGCAGGTAGTAGGAGTTATCCTTTCAGGAGGACAGGCACCGGGTGGACACAACGTAATCACTGGTCTCTATGATGCACTTAAGGCTACAGACAAGAACAATGAACTTCTTGGATTCAAGGGTGGCCCAGACGGACTTCTTAAGAATGATTATGTTGTATTTGATGATGCATTTATTGACGCATACAGAAACACTGGTGGCTTCGATATTATTGGATCAGGTCGTACCAAGCTTGAGACAAAAGAGCAGTTCGCAACTGTTGCTGAGAATGCAAAGAAGAGCGGGCTTACCGCTATTGTAATCATCGGTGGAGATGATTCTAATACTAATGCAGCTACTCTTGCAGAGTATATGGCAGCAAACAATACAGGTATTCAGGTTATTGGATGCCCGAAGACCATAGACGGTGACCTTAAGAATGAGGATATCGAGGCATCATTTGGTTTCGATACCGCTACTAAGACATATTCAGAGCTTATCGGAAATATTGAGAGAGATGCTAACTCAGCAAAGAAGTATTGGCACTTCATTAAGGTAATGGGTCGTTCAGCATCTCATGTTGCACTTGAGTGTGCGCTTGAGACTCAGCCAAACATCTGCCTCATCGGTGAGGAAGTAGCTGCTAAGAAGATGTCCCTTGCTCAGATTACTAACTACATTGCGGATTCTGTAGAGAAGCGTGGAAATAATGGTGAGAACTTTGGTGTAGCTATTATTCCAGAGGGTATTGTAGAGTTCGTTCCTGAGTTCTCAAAGCTTATTGCAGAGATTAATGAGCTTCTTGCAGGATCAAAGACGGAGGAGTTCAATGCTCTTCCGGATTGGACCGCAAAGTACAACTTCATTAAAGCAGGTCTTACCGCTGAGTCATTTGCAGTATTTGATATTCTTCCACAGGGAATACAGCAGCAGCTCTTCCTTGAGAGAGATCCACATGGTAACGTACAGGTGTCACTCATCGAGTCTGAGAAGCTCTTCTCTGAAATGGTTAAGAATGAGCTTGCAAAGAGAAAGGCAGCAGGAACCTACAAGGGTAAGTTTGGTGCTCAGCATCACTTCTTCGGATATGAAGGAAGATGTGCATTCCCATCTAACTTTGATGCAGACTATTGCTACTCACTTGGATACAATGCATTCATGCTTATTCAGTATGGTTATACCGGATATCTTTCAAAGGTATCTAATATCTCTAAGCCAGCTGATGAGTGGGTTGCAGGTGGTATGCCTATTACCAAGATGATGAACATGGAGCGTAGAAATGGTGAGGATAAGCCTGTTATCAGAAAGGCTCTTGTAGAGCTTGATGGTGCACCATTCAAGTATTTTGAGTCAAAGAGAGAACAGTGGGCAGTAGAGACTGCATTTACCTTCCCTGGTGCTATTCAGTATTATGGACCTACTGAGGTTTGCGATCTTACAACCAGAACTCTTGCTCTTGAGCATGCAAACTAATATATAGTAAAATAGGGGCTGTCACGAGTTGATTGTGACAGCTCTTTTTTTATAAAAAATGCACGGCCGAAGCCGTGCTATATATAGTAAGGAGCGACAAAAGGCCATTGGGCATCGCTCCGAAAGGAGATTACTCTGTACATCTGGGCTGGCATCCGCCGGAGGGCCCAGCAGAGCATCTCACATGAGGTATTATAGCAGATAATTAATGGAAAGACTGATTTTTCACATAGATGTTAATAGTGCGTTCCTTTCATGGGAGTCAGTTAAGCGAGTGGCGGCAGGAGAAGAAGATTTAAGACTAATTCCAGCAGCTATTGGCGGAGATGCGTCATCCAGGCGAGGTATCATTTTAGCAAAATCAATACCTGCTAAAATAATGGGAGTAACGACAGGTGAACCAGTAGCGCTGGCACTTAGGAAATGCCCCAATTTGGTGCTCGCAAAGCCTGATTTTGAGTTATATCGCAGAAACTCAAGAGCCTTTATGGACATTTGCAGGGAGTACGCGCCGGAGATAGAGCAATATTCTATAGATGAATGCTTCTGTGATTTTACAGGAACGAAAAATATATATCCTGATCCTATAGCAATTGCCTATGAGATGAAGGATAAAATAAGGGATAAGCTTGGATTTACAGTAAATGTTGGAATAGGTAATAGTAAGCTGTGCGCTAAGATGGCCAGTGATTTTCAAAAGCCTGACAAAGTCCATACTTTGTTTGACAGTGAGATAGAGAGCAAGATGTGGCCATTGCCAATTGGAGATTTACTTTTTGCTGGAAAATCATCTACAGATAAATTGATAAAAGCAGGAATCCTTACTATAGGAGATCTTGCAAGAGCTGAAGAGAAGTATATAAAGGCGTTATTAGGGGAAAAGACAGGAACGTTTTTGCGTGATTATGCGAACGGAATAGATGATTCTCCGGTTATAAGAGAATACGAGGATGAAAAAAGCTACAGTATGGCGACTACACTGGAAGAGAATGTAGAGACATCCGAGGATGCATATAAAATCTTGTCAAAGCTTGTGGATAAAGTAGCGCTTCGCATGCGAAGAGATGGGGCTAAGGCATATTGCGTGTCTGTTAATATAAGAAGTACAGAGTTCACCAATCATTCGCACCAAAAGCGTTGCTATAATGCTACTGATGTAACGGATGAGATTCTATCAATGGCGAAAGAACTATTCGATGAGTTGTGGGATAAAAAGACACCATTGCGACTGATAGGAGTCACATTGCAAAATCTTACAAAAGATGACTTTAATCAGATATCGCTTTTTGATGATGGAAAAAAGGAGAAGGAGCATAAACTAGACAAGGCATTAGATGATATTAGAAGCAAGTTTGGGATGGAAGCCATAAAGAGAGGCTCACAGAATGATATGAATGTAGGCAGCAGACTCAAGCAGTGAGTATACCAATTAGACAAATGCCTTTGGCTGAGGGTAAAGCATCTAAGAATTCAGAAAAATCCTTAAATGGCCCCATGATACTACCGTTGCAGTGTACATTATGTGCTATTAAATTACCGTCACTATCTTTAGTGAGACAAATTGTATGTATGCCGCCCTTTAGATTGTGGCGATCATTAAAAAAAGTGAAAACGGCGCATAGGCAGTCGTGAGATATAAGGTGAAAGTCATTCGGATGATGAGAAAAAATGATGTCACAGCCTAGTTGCGACAGATAATCTGCTATTGCTTTGGGTGATGACCCAAATCTCCCATTAAACACCATACCATCGCATGAAAAATCAGATATGACTTGGCTAAACGGAAGAGAATAACCATTTCCTAAGTATTTTAGCGTATTATATGTTGCTATGACTTCGCAGCCAGCGTAGCTAACATTGGATTTTCCATATGGAATATGCTTATAAAGATGCTGGTTTTCAATATATCCCTCCTCAAAGATTGAGTAGTGAGAGTATGCGATCGGAGATTTTCCATGAAAAAAGAGACGATGGAAATTTCTTAGTAGTTCAAAGAAACCAACGATTATACGCTCAGATATATGGTTAAGAATAAATAGTAAAAATGACATAGATATATTCTCCTATAGATAGGTGAAAAAAACAAGGAAACCTTTTACTTTACAAAGCTACACTGTAAAAGCATAATTATATGGATTGTGAGGAAAAGAATGTTTCAAGATATATATCCACATAAGTTAGAAAATGAATATAAGCCAAGATATCCTAAGGCAGATGATTTGCTACTTATATATTTTCGTGGGAAGTTAGCTTGTCGCTTGAAGCAAGAGACTGTTGAACTGCCAAGAGTATCGGATTATTCAGGAGATAAAGAGAATCTTAAATATCTGATAGCAATAGATGGAGTAGCTATTTATTTGCTTAACGAGGATGAAGCACTACAAGGATATGAGTATCATCCGCTGGGTGATATCAGGCATACTGACCCGGAGTACATGGCGTTTGCAATAGTAACGGCGGCACACTTGGCATATTGGTATGAGAATAATAAGTACTGTGGCAGGTGTGGGATGAAATATGAAGATAAAGGGGATGAGCGAGCGCTAAAATGTCCTAAATGTGGACAAGTGCTATATCCCACGATAGCCCCTGTGGTGATTGTAGGAGTCACAGATGGCGATAGATTGCTTCTTACAAGATATAGCCAGGCGCACGGAGGATATAAGCGACATGCCTTAAACGCGGGTTTTGTTGAGATTGGAGAGTCGCTAGAAGAAGCTATTCGCAGAGAGATAAAAGAAGAGGTGGGAGTAAGCGTCAAAAATATACGTTATTTTGGCAGCCAACCCTGGGGCTTCTCAAATTCTGTCCTAATGGGATTCTTTGTGGATTTAGATGGTGATGACACCATAAAAATAGATGAAGATGAGTTATCTGAGGCAGTGTGGTTTAATAGGGACGAACTTCCAAGAGAAGATACGAAATTAAGTCTTACTTGGACTATGATAGAAGCGTTTAGAGAAAATGAAGTATGAAAGCAAAAAAGGTGAATCCAGTTGGACTCACCTTTTTTTATTTGTATTAATCAAAGTCTAAAGATGCTAACGCTTTCCCTCAATTCTTCAGAAATGCTCTGAAGTTGTTGGGCATCTGATGACATATTAGAAATTGTAGCACTAACCTGAGTGGCAGAAGCAGATGTCTGAGTGGTAGATGAAGCATTTTGATCAGCGATGGATGCAAGGTTTTGGACAAGCTCAATGACCTGTGCCCTTGACACATCCAGATTCTTGGTGTTTTCATCTATTCGATTTATATTTTCCTTGGCATCTTCTATGCCAGACATAACCTTATCAAAGTTTTCGTTTGTCCGCTCAACAATTTCATTTTGCTTTTCCATGATGGCTTTCGCCTCAGTCATTGCAGCTATAGTCTTCTGAGAGTCAGCAACAAGAGAGTCTATAATTCGCTCTATCTGCTGAGCAGATTCATTTGACTGCTCTGCTAGCTTCTGAATCTGTGATGCAACGACTGCAAATCCACGCCCGGCTTCACCAGCTCTAGCAGCCTCTATTGAAGCATTAAGTGACAGCAGGTTGGTCTCATCAGCTATATCTGTAATTAGGTTTACAGCAGAGCCTATTTCCTGGACAGATGCATGGGTGGCGCTTGTCTGATCATATATAATGCCTATTGTTTCAGTTGTTTTAGCATTTATGCTTTCGAGCTCACGAAGTGTGTTTATAGCAACAGCACCGCTTTCTAGCATATCAGCAGCATTAGCTTTAAGACTTTCAACATTGGCACCAGTTTGCTCTAGCATGTTACCAATTTCGAGGACGTTCTCGGTGGCTTTCTGAGTGTCGCCTGCTTGCATAGAAGCTCCGTCAGCAATATCTTGTACAGCTTGTTCCACTTGGTCTACAGCAATAGAGCTTTCATTGGCAGCTTCGCCAAGAGAGGAAGCTCTCTCTAAAACATTGTTGCTCTTATTAGCTATGTCGCCTACAACGGTGATGAGCTTATCGCGCAGACTTTCGACTGCACGAGCCATGCTACCAGTCTCGTCCTTGGATTTTACTAACTTCTTATCCACATCAACGGCAAGATTTCCATCAGCTACTTCTGAAAGGATGCTTACTGACTTTGAAATGTTACTAGTAATCTTGTTTGCGGTGAACCAGATGAATATTCCAGCCAGTATGACAGCAGCGATGGAAATCACAATTATTAACTGTACAATAGAGTTTACATTTCTTACTACAGAAGTCTTTTGCATTCCGGCAAAAACCATGCCGCAGATGGTATTGTTACCACCATTTCCAAAAGGTACATAGTAACCAAAATAATCATTTCCATTTATGGTTACATTGCTTGAAAAATATTGACTGCCGGTGTCAAGACAGTTTGTGATTGACTGTGGGGTTGCCTTGGTTCCCATCTGGCCATCTATGGTGGTACAGTATACGGTATCACCAAAATATATTGAGATATCTATACCAGTAGATGATTTAATTGACTTGTAGAAATCCACATTTTCGGTAATGTTGAGATTCATATTCCAGAGGGAGTCACCGTCAATGTGATAGAAGTTAGTTCCAGAAAGACTTTCGGTGCCGTTTTCTGCAAGAACAGCTACAGCTTGGAGATTATCTGTGATAAGCTCCTCCATGTATTTTGTGGTCCGCGATTTTGCCAGAACACAAATGCAAACGGCTACAATTACGAGCGGGATAATGCTTAGCATAATTAGTTTCTGTCGAAGTTTCATTTTTCTCACTCCTTATCAAAGATTTATCAAATATTATTCTACAATTATACAATGAAGTTTCCTTTTTGCACATACACAAGATGTAGGAGACAAACGCTAGAAAATGTGGTAAAATTGTGAAAAATCTGTGACGTCTATCTTCGCAGATTGAAGTAACACAATGGGGGGAAAATTCAATGAGCAGTAAGCCGGTCGTATTGGCTGTTGCGGGAAAAGGTGGCGTTGGAAAAACGTCACTTGCTGCCGTAATGGTCAAAGTTTTAGTCGAAGCATATCCCAATAAGCGAATATTAGCTATCGATGCAGATCCTGCAATAGGACTATCCACGGCATTGGATGTTGATGTAAAACTTACCGTCGATGACATCCGCAAGGAAGTGGTGGAAAATGCCCAGGAAGGAAAAGTGCAGGCAGCAGTCGAGGCGTTAGGAGAAGCCAGATACCGCATAATGGATGCATTAGTGGAGAAGGATGGCTTTTCTTTTATTGCTATTGGCAGGCCTGAGGCAGCAGGGTGCTATTGTAAGATCAACAGCTACCTAAAAGAGGTAATTGGCGCATTATCAGAGCATTTTGATTACATCGTAATAGATGGAGAAGCTGGCATAGAGCAGATTAATCGACGTGTTATGGAGAGAGTCACTCATCTATGCTTAATAACTGACTCAAGCAAGAAAGGATGCGGCGTAATCCAAACGATAAAGGAAGTGGCAGACAATCTGGTTATGTATGAAAAAATAGGAGTGATTGTCAACAGAGTGTCAGATCAGACGGTTATGCAGTATATGAATCTTGGAGAATTACCACTTTTGTCATGGATTCCTGCTGATACAGCGCTTACAGAGAGAGATTTGAAAGGGGAATCGGTATTTTATATGCCATCAGATTCACCGTTGGTAGAAGGTACAAGAAAAGCTCTAAAGGAGATGGGGGTAATAGGATGAGGGATCTTAAACATTTATATTATTTTGAAAAGCTCCTTGAGGATGCTGATAACGAACTAGTACGCCAGGCACAGGCTGAAGGGCGTATCTGTGTAGGTAGTACATGCTATCAGATGCCAGAAGTCTTAATGGATGTGCCAGGAGCATTTACAGTGAGACTTAGGGCGCCTAGAACGGGTTCTATAGATATGGGAACCTACTATCTAACCAGCTTTTTGTGTGAATATTCAAGGGCACTGTTGGAGAGAGCTATCGAAGGAGGATATCAGTTTCTTGACTGCTTGATGACACCAGACGGATGCACCATGATTAATAGGTGCGTTGAGAATATGGAACTACTTCATACTATGGAAAAAGAGAAATTTTTCTATAAGTATTTGGAAGTGCCAATGAAGGCTGATGATAACGGATTGAATCTTTATGTGTCAGAATGCAGAAAGAAGATACTGAATGGACTTACAGAAAATTATGGCATAGACACTTCTGATGAAGCGCTTAAAAAGGCTGTAGAGCAGCATAACAAAATGTGCCGAATTATAACGGAAATTGGAAATTTCAGAAAAGAAGAAAATCCGAGGGTTACAGGATACGAATTTCACATAATTTGCCTGGCTACTTACGTATGTCCGAAGGATTTGCTTATGGATAAGCTTGAGGAAACCTTGGAGGAAATAAAAACAAGAGAGCCAGATACTAAGAGTCAATTCCGTGCAAGAGTAGCAGTAGTTGGATCAGAAATAGATGATGTTGATATGATTAAGCTAATAGAGGAATCAGGTGCATATGTGTGTGCAGACAGATTTTGCTACGGATCGCTTCCTGGCAGACAGGAGATAGTCCTAAATGATAATGAGGATATATTGACTCAGATATGCAGGCATTACATGATGAGTTGCATGTGTCCACGCCACATGGATACAGCAAAAATGAATAGGCGTCGTGAGTATGTTGATGAGATTGCTAAGGAGTATCACGCAGATGGCATTATATATGAGCAGATGAAATTCTGTGATCCGTGGGCGTATGAGAGAATGCTTGGATCACATATCATGCGCGAAGAATACAATTATCCGGTACTTACAATAGATAGGCCGTATGCAGTAGGCAATTCCGGACAGGTAAGGACAAGAGTTCAGGCCTTTGTGGAGAGTATAGAGATAAAGAAAATCCAGGGAGGTAAAAACTAATGGGAGCTGCAGTAGGAAGTGAACAGCTAGGAAAGCTGTTCGATGGAAAAGCAAAAGTCAGAAAACGTAGGGAGTGGAGAGGCTTTCGCGACACAATATACGATTACTTTAGGTGGCTTAAGATAATAGGAATGCTAGGCGCATTCATCATTAAGCCAAAGAATCTTAAGGGATTTTTTAGATACCGATGGATGATTAATTATCTTGCGGTACCTATGATGATTGATAAGCATTCATTTGGACTTCGAGGAAATCATCTGCGCATTTGCCGTGAAGAGTACGATCTAGTGGCACAGGACGTAGCTAAGCTTTTGACGAAGATTTTTTCTATGGACCAGAACCTTGGAGCTTCGCCTGAGAAATCAAAGAATGTAGTCCTCATGGACGAGAATGAAATGACCAACGTAATGTGCGGATTCCCTAATCTTCAAGGCTTGAGCTGGGAGACAGCATCTTGCTATGTGTGCGTATTGCTGCAGGGAGATGCGCTGGTTCATTATCTTGATGTGGTACAGGAGGCAGGTCTCCCGGGAGATGTGTGTCCTATGCCGGCAGCTGAGGCAGGCGTATGTATAGATGATGACATGCCGGTTTTTGGAAAATGCGCTGTTCAGTGTAATACAACCTGTGATGGTTCGCTACTAGGAAACGGTGTTATTTCAAGGCGTCTTGAGAGAAATGGTATCCCGGTATTCCAGCTGGCAACACCGCTTCGACATACAGAGGAAGGTGTGCAGGAATATGCAGCGCAGGAAGTGCGTAATGCAATTAAATTCATAGAAGAACAGACCGGGGAAAAATTTGACTGGGACTACTATTTTGAATGTGCAAAACGAATAAATATTGGTGCCAGGGAATGCCAGAACTGGCTGGATATGACAAAGACAGATTATCCTCAGGTGGTAGGTAATAACATACTTCTTTACCGAGAGACGGAATATATGGCTATTGCAGGAAAAGTACCAGCGTTTGCAGAAAACGATTTAAAAATCACAAAGCTTGCAAGGCAGTCTTGGGAAAGAAAGGAGATGCTCGCAAAGGAGTATCGTCACAGAGCAATTATATGGGGTGTTCAGGCGCAGTACTATACAGACTTTGTAGCATGGCTTTTGAACTGCTGGGGCATCCTTCCGTTGTTTGACATGCTTACAATGGTATCACTTGACCCGATATCTGAGACAGACAAGGAACAGGCAATATATGATATGGCTCATCAGTATGAGAACATGATTATGAGAAATCGTACTCATGGAGGCTATGAGGTTCTTTTAGATGATCTCTGGAGATACTGCGAAGAGTATAGAGCAGATATGGTTATCTTATGGGAGCACATTAGCTGCAAGGCACTGGACGGTATGCATGGTATGTTTGACCAGCAGGCAAGAGAGAAGGGAATAAAACTCATTTGGGTTAATCATGACCTCTTTGATTCAAGAGTAATTCCTAGAGTTAACCTGAGAGAGGATGTAAATAGATATATGAGATCTGTACTCAGAGAGGAACCTATTGATCCGAGTCTTGAGAATATTGATGATACAAATAACTGGTAGGGGGATAATGATATGAAGTATTTTGGCGGATGTGATTCAGGGAGTACATATACAAAGTGTGTAATAATAGACGAGACAGGCAAGATGGTGGCAGATGTGACACTTAGATCTCGTATAAATGCAGTGCTCAGTTGTCAGGAGGCAATCGATAAGGCTATAGAGCAGGTGCCTGAGTTAGATAGTCAGCAGGAGCTGGCTTATCTGGTTGGTACTGGATATGGACGAAATAAGGTGCCATTTGCAGATGAAAATATATCAGAGATCAGTTGTCATGCAATGGGTGTTCACGTGGCAGACCCATCAGTAAAAGCAATTATTGATATAGGTGGACAGGACGTAAAGGGAATAGCAGTTGATACTGATGGAACGGTACTCAATTTTGCAATGAACGATAAATGTGCAGCGGGTACAGGAAGATTTTTTGAGGCTATGGCTAGAGCTTTTGAGATGGAACTGCCAGAATTTTCAAAGCTGTCATTGAAGGCTAAGAATGTTATACCTATAACCTCACAGTGCACAGTATTTGCGGAGTCCGAGGTAATATCGCTGGTAGGAGAAGGCAAAGCTATGGATGAGATAGCGGCAGGTATTGAGTTGTCTGTGGCAAAAAGATGCTTTGTTATGTCCAAGAAGGCTGGAGCGGTAGACAAGATTACCCTTACAGGTGGATGTGCGAAAAATGATGGACTCAAGGCGGCTATTGAGCAGGTGCTTAAGCTCAAGGTAATAGAGCTGCCTATCGATCCGCAGCTCATGGGAGCTCTTGGAGCAGCTGAGTTTGCTCGTCAGAAAGGAATGGCAAAATAATGGGTATTCTTCTGAAAATATTAATGATAGTAGCAATTGTACTGGTAGCATTTTTTGTGCTGACATTCATAGTATATTTCTTTAACTTGGATATGAAGCTTACATCAGCATTAGAGCCACTTCTTGAAAAGCATTATGATAAAATAAAGAGAGACCATAAAATCTAATGAGAATATATGATGAATGTATAGAAAAAGAACTTTCTCTGCTAAAGCCGCACTGTAAAAAAGTGTGGCTTTATAAAGATGATGCGGATACCTGGGAGGATGGCGGAAACAATGATCTGATATTTGCCAGTGATACAGCTTTTGAATTGGGTGGCGATGATAAAGTGGCAGTATCAGAGCAGATGATGACGGAGAGTCCTGAGTACGAAGTAGAAGACTCTGTGGAGCTGTATGGACCAGATCTCAATGAGATAACGGGGAATATTAACTTTGCCAAAATCGTGCTTGTAAAGGTTGCCAGAGATTCTTTTACAGAGGATGGAATATATGATAGAATACGTGGAATACAGTATACAAAATACCATATTCATCCAAAGGGCTATATGTCTCGAGTGTCTGCTACGGCTATGAGGGAACAAGTGCGAGTATCAAAGGGGGCTGTAAAAGCAGGAATCTCGTTTGAGAAAGTAGGCATGAAATATATAGCGGCTTATAAAAAATATCCTCAGGTCGAGGCGGTAAAAATCATATTTATCACAGAGCCGAGCTTTGACTATGAAGCTTTGCTAGGGCAGGTAAAGAAATCTGAAGCAATAACCGCAGCGCTAGATCATGCACTTAAGGATATTACGATGAATTGCAATTCGTGTAGTGTGAAAGAAATATGCGATGAAGTAGAAGGCATGAGAGAGCTTCATTTTGCAAATGCTAAGGGTTAGTATATTAGCAATGTAAGGAGAAAAAATGAGCCAGAGATATCTTATTTTTACAGACGTATCAGCAGACATTGACTTTAAAGTAATAACCACAGAATCGATAATGCTGATTCCAATGAATTATACATTAGGGGAAGAGGACAGATGCTGTGATAATATGGAAAATGAGGGTGTACTAAAGCGTTTCTATGATGGACAGAGAAACGGAGACTTAACCCAGACAACACAGATTACTCCTGCAAAGTATGTTGAGCATTTTGGAAAGCATATGGAGGCTGGTAATAATATTCTCTATATTAGTCTATCAGGAGGCCTATCAAGCACTTTTCAGTCAGCTATGGTGGCAAAGGCGCAGCTTGAGGAAGAGTATCCTGCTGTGAAAATTGAAGTAGTAGATTCAAGTGCAGCCACTGGAGGCATGGGCTTGCTGGTTGAGGCAGCAGCCAGAAACAGAGCTGAAGGCATGAGTCTTGAAGATAATGCAGCATGGCTTGAAGCAAATAAGCACAGAGTGCGCCATTGGTTTATGGTGGGTGATTTGGGATACCTTAGAAGAGGCGGGCGTGTGTCTGGAGCGACAGCAGTTATTGGTTCAGCTCTTAATATTAAGCCTATACTAAAGATTAATGCAGATGGAACGCTCTCAAATTTTGATAAAAAGAGAGGAGCTAAGCCTGCTATTAAATCTCTGATCGAGTTTTATACACAGACAAAAGCAGAAGATATGCAAGGGGCAGATGAGACGATATATCTATGCCACGCGGATGCTGGTGAGAATGTGGAGTACGCAAAAGATTTGTTGAAAGAAATAAATCCAGACGTGCATATAGTTGAAATGATGCTATGTCCGATAATTGGTGCTCATGTAGGACCAGGAATGCTCGCAATCATTCACTGGGGTAAAGACGCTAGGGATTAAACGAAGAAGCCTCGATTTTGCATCGAGGCTTTTTATTACTTATCTATTAATTCCATCAAGCAGCTCATCGGCCCAGGCCTGAAGATTGTAGGTATTTCCCTCAAATAATTTTAGAATGACTCCTTGAGGATTTTTTTCGCCCGCAAATGCATTGGCTTCATCAGTGTCGACGTGCATAGCTAGAGCATAATTTTTATTCACGCGCACTACAACATCAGCAAAGATAAGGGCCCGCTCAAAGCTTTGGGTTATAACAAAAACGTTATCGTTATCCTTTAGATGCATACGTCTCGCATCAGAAGGAGTCATATGGATATGTCGTTTTGCTACTATTACCCCCTTCTCCATGACAAGCTCACCACAGGGGCCAATTAATCGACAGCCAGGGGTATCCTCGATATGGCCAGACTGACGAATAATTCCAGGAACGCCAATTTTTCTGGCATCTGTCATGGAAATCTCAACTTGAGATTCAGGTCTGAAGGGACCGAGAATAGAGATGTTTTTTATCTCAGCCTTTGGGCCCACCATTGTAACACGTTCTTTGCAGGCGTATTGCCCGGGTTGACTTAACTCCTTTGTGGGGGTAAGAACCGCATTATCTCCATATAATACGTGGAAATCTGCTTCAGATAGATGAACATGACGAGCGGATGTTTCAATTGGTACAGGTATATTACTCATTATTTGATTCTCCTAAGTTCCAATAGGATTTTTTACTATGGAGGATGATTTGTCAATTAAAATCGGAATAAATTATGAAAAGAGGTTGAATTGGGAGAGTTTTTTGTTTCGTTGGGAATAAATTTATTATTTAGGTATAAATGGCTGATACTGGCTCTGATAGCTCTGGCTCTTAGCCTGATATTTCATTTTTCAATGATTATTGTTTGGATAATTCTTGGGATATGGTTTCTACATGGGCTGCTGGTCACTATAATTTTGACAGTATTGTCAGGAATACCTAGTGGTACACCTACAAATGCTGAGCAGGAAAATAAAAATCCATATTCTAAATCCACTAAAGACTTAATAAATATGATGAAAAAAAGATCGGAAGGATAATCCTTCCGATTTATGTTTATTCGTGACGAAGTGCATCAATAGGGTTTAGATTAGCAGCTTGATAGCTAGGAAGCATGCCAAAGACAATTCCTATTACCATTGAAAAGGCTACTGCAAGTATAGCAGCGGGTACACTTATTGCAACTGGGGTTTCGCTTACAGCTGATATAATCTCCGCAAGGGTGATTCCTGCAACAACGCCCAAAATGCCTCCAATTGAGGTGAGCATGGCGGCTTCTGTTAGAAACTGTCCAAGTATCTTACCTTTTCTAGCACCAATTGCTTTTTTTAGACCAATTTCACCTGTTCGCTCAGTGACGGACACGAGCATTATATTCATGACGCCGATACCTCCAACAAGCAGAGATATAGCAGCTATCCAAATGAGCATTGAATTAGTAGATTTTGATAGTTGTTGCAGCTCAGTGGCCTGCTCTAATAGATCCTGAGCTTTATATTTTATAGAAGTATCACTGGGGCTGATAGAGTTGTTTAGTATATCAGCGGCGGTTTTGCCTACTGACGTCATATCATCAGTACTTTTGACGTGAATAGCAATGTTCTGGGGCTCGTCATACATATAGGCGATGGGCCAGTCCGAATATGGGATGAATAGGTTACCACCATCAGTGTTTACATAAGTGTAATAGTCATCCATCGTGTTGATGGTGGGTTCAAAGGTACTGGGCATAGTGCATACACCTATGACTGTGAAGGTGTCCCCTTTTATTTCTATAATAGAACCTATGGACTTATCTCCTTGAAGAAGAGATTTTTCAAGAGTATCGTCGATGATGCAGACCTTTCGAAAATTGGAAAAATCAGAGTCTATAAAATCACGCCCAGATTTCATGATATATCCACAGGTGTTGATGTAGTTTAAGTCAACACCACGGACGTATCCGCCGGTCATAGAGGAGTTTTTGTAAAAAATATCGCTGTACACATTTCTTGATACATAACGAGAGGCGGATACCACATTTTCTATGCCTTCTATGCTTTCCAGGACCTCATCTGTTATCATTCCGACACCCTGAGGTATACCATTGTATTCCATTTCATAAGGCCAAGATTCCTGACATAGCTCTATCTTGACTAGGTTACTACCCGAACCAATAAGGTTGGCTTTAATTTGCTCATTAGTGCCTTCGATTGTTGAGACAATAGCAATTATTGCTGCGATTCCTATGATAATACCCAGCATAGTAAGAAAAGATCTTAATTTGTGTGTCCAGATACCGCGTATAGCGGATCTAAAATTTTCTAACATTTATACTTCTCCGATTGCGTTACAATTACCAATTCGCATTATCGTCTATCTCACAGGTTGAACCGATCACAGCCTCTGGTCCGTAAGGAAAGGAAATATAAGCATCATCACCTGGGTATCCAGACGTGATTTTTGTATAGCTTCCCCATAACTGTTCGCCGCAGGTGACAAACTGTTGCTTGAGTTTTCCATTCTCATCCATGATCATGAGATAACTTTTTCCGTTCTCAGTTCGAATGAAAGGATTGTATATGTACACGGTATCCTCGTCCGCAGACAGATTAAGGTTGACATCAACATAGTTTCCAAGTTCCATGCCGGTCATGTCGTCGAGAGTGGCTTTGTAATTATAGTAGGTAACGTTTGAATTACCTCCTGAAGAATAAGAATTGGAATTTGAAGCAGGATAGCTGTCAATTTCTGTTATTGTTGCCGTTGTAGAGGCACCACTCATCCAGTTGTTAACAGTAACCGAAGTGCCTGGGACTACGTCCAGGAGATTCAGCTCGCTAACCTGACCTGTTACATAGTATCCGTCTGAGCTGGATAAGATTAGGAAAGCAGATCCGTCCTTTGGAATATTATCTGCAGAACAAAGCTTTGTAACTATACCGTCACACTTGGCTACGATTTCGCCTGATTCTGCAGAGTCTTTTAGTACATTTAATTCTTGCTGTAGTATTCTTACAGTCAAGTCTGCATTTTGAACAGCAATAGTGCGTTCGAAAATCATACTCTCCTTTTGATCAAGTGACACACCCTTGTCCGGATTGTATTCATCAATAAGAGTTCCTTCGTCAAAAGTGTTTTCACCTAACCAATTGCCAGCTTCATCATAGAAAATTTCTTTAAAGATATCTTTGTAATCATCATATTCTGTTTTTATGGTTATTTTTTCGGCATCAGGAGCAACCTTTGTCTTTTGTGCTTGTGCAAGTCTTGCATTTGCGAGTTTCAGATTCAATTGGGCTTGTTTAATTTTAAGTTCTTTGTCACGGATTGTAATTGAAGAATCTATTTTATCAAGCATAATGAGTGGGTCGCCCTCTGATACAATATCTCCTTCGTTTACATATATATCCAAAATCTTAGTGTCAGCAGGGAGATATACAGCTTGGGCGCCATTACTTTTTATCTCGCTGCTACTTTCGATAGAATCACTCCATTCGGTTATAGTGTAGTAAGTGATGGGCTGAACCTTAGTTATACGCTTTTTTTGTTTATTTTGACGCGCAAAAAATACAGCAACGCATACGATTGCGATAATTGATAATGTAATTATAGAAACTTTAAAAAACTTCTTCATGTGGAACGTCGCTACCTTCGAATATCTCTCCGTCGATGATTCTTATCTGCCGCTTGGCGTGTGATGCTATATTAGCGTCGTGAGTAATCATAATGATTGTTACGCCTTCATCATTTAATTTTTTGAATAATTCGATAATTTGTTTTCCTGACTTTTGATCCAAAGCTCCCGTGGGTTCATCAGCCAGCAGTATTCTTGGATTGTGTACCATAGCTCGTGCAATAGCAACGCGCTGCTTTTGACCTCCAGAAAGTTGATTTGGTTTGAAGCCTACACGTTCTTCTAACCCTACACGAGTAAGAGCCTCTACAGCCATTTTGTTTCGGTCTTTTTTACGAATTCCGGCATAACTTAGTGGAAGTGCAACATTCTCCGTGGCATTTTCTTCGGGAAGAAGGTGAAAGCTTTGGAATACGAAACCAATGGAGTTAAGTCGTAGATCACTCATCTGCCTGTCCGACATTTTAGAAATATCTTGACCATCAAATAGATACTCTCCGGAGGTTGGCTTATCAAGGCATCCTATAATGTTCATAAGAGTAGTCTTGCCAGAACCAGAGGGCCCCATTATCGCGACGTACTCGCCTTCATCAACGCTGAAGGAGACGTCTTTAAGTACTGGGACAACCATTTTGTCATCACCGTAATCTTTATATATATGAGAAAGCTGTAATATCATAGAACATCACTCCTCGTTGTATTCAACTATGGAGCCATCCATAGAAATGTCGTCTGATGCTATGTATTCTTCATCCAGATACTCACCAGAGAAATCTGACTCTTGATTATATAGAGGAGAAGAGAAATCAACGTCATCATAATTTGTAACGCAAGTCACTCCTTCATATAAAGCCTCCATTGGATAGCAGATGAGATCCTCTTCGGACAGTCCCTCTAGAATGCTATAAGTCATATCATTATCGTCATAGTCACCTAGAGTGACAGGAACTTTTTTCAATCGCATGTGATTGTCGGCAACCCATACGTAAGGATTATCGTTCTCATCATATGAGATGTAGAAATCGTATAGCCATACGCCTGTCTTCTCCATGCCAGCCATACCATTGCCAAGCTCGATATAAACATGCTGTCCAAGCAACAAGTCATCGGCTTCTTCAAGAGTGACGTAGAAGCTATATTTAGAGGAGGTATAGTCGGAATTTGTATCAGCACCATAGAAATGTGTGGTATTATCGTCTTCCTCTTGCTTCCCAGTATTTATGGATGAAATATAGCCTTCCCATGTTCTTGTATTATCAATTCGGGACCGGATAGTTACAGGATCTCCTTCGCTAATACTCCATATGTTTTGCTCATTGATTGAGCCACGCACTCTAAGCATGCCTACATGCTGAATCGACAAAAAACTTGCATCATTGGAATTATAGTCAGGCGATTCGGGATCGTTTATGGCGAAAATTGTACCAGAAACCGGTGCTGTTACTTCGGTATTCTCCAGCTTTTTCTCAGCTAATTCTATTTTGTTTTGAGCGGCTTTTTTGTTATTTTCTACCTGCGCTATGGATGTCTTTATTTGCTCTATGTTAGTGTTAATTTCTTCGACATTCTCGTTTATTGAGTCAATTTCTTCCTGCCAGTCAGCTATTTGCATCTTATGGTTTTCAGGATCGATTTGACCCGCGATATTGGCGTTGAGATATCCCAACTGCTTGTAGCATCCTTCTAAAGTTTTTTTGTTGTCGGAAATTTGCTTGTTGTAGGATTTAATCTGAAGATCATAGCCTTCAATCTCGAGGTTAAGCTGTACAATTTCATCAGCGCTTTTGCCTTCTTCGTATATAAACAGCACGTCACCTTCATTGACAAAGTCACCAACAGAAACGAGAAGCTGCTCAATACGACGCTCAGAGTTTGCTTTGATTTTGGTGGTTTCTGGAGATTCAGTCACTCCCATGAATGTATTAGTAAGAGCACCGCCTTGATTCATAACAGTGCTGACTGCTTCAACATATACCTTGTCAGATGTATTTTTTGCGCCTATTTTTCCAGTAAAAAATAGAGCGGCTAAAAATAAGCCCGCTACTAGGATTATTGCTATAGGGATAATTACATACCTTTTTTTCATTATATCTATGTCCTCTCAATTACTGACACTATATGAGACATTATGACATACAAAAGCATTATGTCTATAGTACTTAAGTGCTAATTGCCATGCAAATTGTATAAAACATTTCACACTGTTTATTAACAAGTAGAGAAGCGTATTGCGAATATCCTTGAAGTGTGTTGAAATTATGTGGACTATAACATTAGAAATCGGAGAGAGATATGGGAAAAATAGTGTCAGTATATGAAAGTAAATTTGTGAAAGTCTTCGACCTTCAGTATGCAGAGGGAAAACATTACCTCAATGCAACAAGACGTAGTGAAGAGAATCTGGTGGCCGCAAAAAATATTGATGAGTTTAAATCTATGCTGCCAGATGCAGTAAGCATTGCCGTTATATTAAAAGTAAAAGGTGAACCGGATAAGCTGTTGCTCAGCAGAGAGTACAGATATCCTGCAGCCCAGTTCCTATTAAGTCCGCCGGCAGGACTTATCGATTCAGAAGATGCAGACGGAGCGGATCCTCTCATTGCGACTGCAAAGCGTGAGTTGGCGGAAGAGACGGGCATAAAGGCTACTTCAGCAGATGCTTTCCGGGTTATTAATCCACTGTTATTTAGTACGCCGGGGATGACAGACGAGAGTAATGCTTTGGTGGAAGCAATAATAGTTAGAGATGAGATGCCAAACCTCTCTCAGGAAGGAGCGGTTGGTTCTGAAAAGTTTGACGGATTTGTATTGCTGACAAGAGAAGAAGCAAAGGAAGTGCTGACAAGAGGTACTGATGATAGAGGAATATTCTACTCGGTGTATACCTGGGCGGTACTTATGCATTTTGTGAATATGTAGATTGTGACAGCATAAAAAATGCCTCCCCGAAGGGAGGCAAAATTTTTGGCTATTAGAAATCAACCTCAGTGTCATAGTAGCAGCACTTAAGGAGCTTCTCCATCTCTTCCTGCGAAGGCTGACGCGGATTAGAACCGGTACAAGCATCAAGAAGAGCATTTGCTGCAATGCTAGGAAGTCTCTCAAGGAATACGTTCTCAGGAACGAAACCAACCTCAGCTGGGAGACCATCAGCACCGTAATGATTAATGCTGTGAGGAATGTTAAGGTCATCGTTCATCTTGCGGAGATACTTGATAAGGAGTTCAACCTTCTCATCATCGTTTGATCCGCCAAGCTTCATATAATCTGCAATAACACCATAGCGCTTCTTAGCAACAGGATCCTTTGCGTTGAAAGCAACTACCTTTGGAAGGTACATTGCGTTAGCAGCACCGTGGATGATATGTGCACCCTGATCCTCGAAGATAGCACCAGTTTTGTGAGCCATTGAGTGAACGATACCCAGAAGAGCGTTAGAGAATGCCATACCAGCAAGACACTGTGCATTGTGCATGCGTCCTCTTGCAGCCATATCTCCGTTGTAAGAAGGAACCAAATCCTCCATAATCATCTCGATTGCATGGATAGCAAGCGGGTCGGTGTAGTCGCAGTTAGCAGTAGATACATAAGCCTCTACAGCATGAGTCATAGCATCCATTCCGGTGTGAGCGGTAAGCTTAGCCGGCATGGTCTCTGCAAGGTCAGAGTCAACGATAGCTACGTCAGGAGTAATCTCGAAGTCAGCGATAGGATACTTGATACCCTTTGAATAATCAGTAATGATAGAGAATGCTGTAACCTCGGTAGCGGTACCTGAAGTAGATGGGATAGCGCAGAAATGAGCTTTCTTGCGGAGCTCTGGAATACCAAATACCTTGCACATATCTTCAAAAGTGCACTCTGGATACTCATATTTAATCCACATAGCCTTTGCTGCATCGATAGGTGATCCACCACCCATAGCAACAATCCAGTCAGGCTCGAACTCGAGCATAACCTTTGCACCATTCATAACGGTCTCAACAGATGGATCCGGCTCAACACCCTCAATGAGCTTTACTTCCATACCAGCTTCCTCGAGATAAGCCTGAGCTTTCTGAAGGAAACCGCCGCGCTTCATTGCGCCACCGCCGACAACAATAACAGCCTTCTTACCCTTTAAGGTTTTAAGGTTCTCAAGAGCACCTGCACCATGGTACAAATCTCTCGGTAAAGTAAAACGTCCCATTTTATTAGCCCTCCTATAAAAGTAGTAGTACTTGGGAACCTCCCAATTGATAAAATTTTAACACCTTTATTGTTAAATTGTAAATAAAAAGTTTGGTTTTGCTAGAAAAATTGTGCAAATTGCATTATGATATATCTTAATCTGATAAAAAATGAACGATGGAGCTTTGTATGTTGACGATTGTAAACGTATCCCTTCTTTTGGGGCTTATAGCAGTTATTGTGATGACTGTTTACCTGGGTAGCCAGATGGCCTCGGGTGAGCATTTCCTATTTATATTGGTGCTGTTTTTTACAGGACTTATTCTTCTTGGGAGCTTTATGGAATATAATGCTTCTTCTTCAGAAGCGGCATTGGAGTGGAACAAGGTGGCGTATCTGGGAAGGTGCTATGCTGAGTATGCACTTCTTGCGTTTACACTTAGATTCCTGGGAATTAAAGTTAGCCGGTGGAAGCATCACGTTCTTATTTTTATTCACACAGTAATATACATTGCAGTGGCATTCTGCGATAGACATACTTGGTTCTGCAAGTCATATGATTATCGTGTGGACGCTGGTATTTATCATATTGTTGAGACTGCTGGACCGTTGCTTTATATACATAAGCTAATGATGCTATTTTACATAATAGTAATTCCGTGGGTGAGTATATCGTTTGCCATTCAGAATTCACATGACTGGCGCAAAAAGAACGCCATTGCGCTTTCTCTGTGTGCAATAGTGCCTGCATCTACATATGTAATGAATATTATGGGAATGACTGGAGATTTAGATTTTACTCCGATGGCCTTTGTTGGAGCAGTGCTTGTCACATATTTTCTAGTGATAAGGGGACATCTGTTTGACGCTGTAGATATAGCGAAGACAAGACTTATTGACTCGTTGGATGATGCGGTTATCGTTGTAAATGGCCAGCTTCAAGTTCTTTACATGAATGATGTTAGCAAGACAATATTTACAGATGTCAACGGCAACATGGAAGCATCGAATCTCATCAAGTCGATACTTAATACTGCGCAGACTCAGTTTGAGAGAAATAATCGCACATATGATATTCATGTGTCTGAGATACGAGGCAAGGATAGAACCATAGGATATTCTATGGTATTCGTGGACGTCACAGATCTGGTGGATCACGCAGGAATGCTGGAGCGGGAGGTGGATAAGAAGAGAAGAGAGCTGGAGAAGATTCAGCATCAAGTAATCATAAGCTTTGCGAATATCGTGGAAATGAGAGACGATACTACAGGGCAGCACGTAAAGAGGACTACAGAATATGTTAAAGCTATAGCTAAGGAGCTTATGGTAAGACAAGTATTTCCGGAAATCGCTAACGATGATGATGTAGACAGAATTGCTAGTGCGGCAGCATTGCATGACATAGGAAAGATAGCAATTAGTGATTCTATTTTGCGCAAGCCGGGTAAGCTGACGGATGAAGAATTCGATGAGATTAAGACACATTCATCACTGGGAGGATTTATTATCCACGAGATACTGGAGGATGTGGGATATAGTGTATACCTTGACACAGCGATGGAAATGGCTGTGTCACACCATGAGAAATGGGATGGAACGGGATATCCGAAGGGCTTAAGAGGAACTGAGATACCGATTTCTGCCAGAATAATGGCCATAGCGGATGTATTTGATGCTCTAATATCAAAAAGACAATATAAGGAAGCATTCTCGCTAGATAAAGCATTTGCGATTATAGAGGATTCTGCAGGCAAGCATTTTGACCCAACCCTGGTTGAGGTCTTTCTGGAAATGAGGCCTGAAATAGAGAAAATAGTGGAGACGTTTAAGGATGGAATGTGATACCTGCAAAAGTTGAAATTATTTGCCAATTATTTGATTTTTTTTGAGAAAACGAATTTACATAATGCAAAAAAGGTATATAATTAAACATAGTTTTTACCTATATAGAAAGACATCAATTTGCAGGGGGTTAAAAAGGAGGAAGCGATGAAAGGAATAAAGGCGAAGGTTATTCTCACAATCATAGCGCCTGTGCTAATCGTAGTAGCTGTTATTATCAGCGTACTCGCACAGAGCCAGATTAACAAGGCAATGTCTTCACAAGTTGAGGATACGCTTGAGGGCATATGTCTTATGGCATCAGAAGCCACTTCAGATGACGATAGCTGCCATAATTTTACATTGAACGAAAGTGGAGCTCTTATGAATGGCACTTTAGCAATTGACGGCGTGCTTCCTGCTTTCCAAAAAGTAAAGAATGATACAGGAGTTGATGTCACTGTATTCTACGGTGATACAAGATATGTTACAACGGTTCCTAATGCAGTTGGTACAAAGGCGTCGGATGCAGTAATTGCAAGTGTATTAAAGGGTGGTAATACATATTTTTCAGATGATGCTGTTGTAAACGGTAAAGATTATTATGCTTTTTATGTTCCGGTAAGTGACGTAGAGGGCAATATAGTCGGTATGGTATTTGCAGGACAGGCGCGCGCAGTAGTAACAGATGCCATAGAAAGCACTGTTAAAACTATTATTTTTGCAATGATTGCACTGGTTGTAGTGGCTATCTTGCTTGCGTTCTTCGTTATGAACACTATTACAAAGTCTTTGGGAGAAGGCGTAAAGGCACTGAATCTTGTAGCTCAGGGTGACCTTACAACCGAAATAGATGAGAAATTAACAAAGAAGAAGGATGAGTCAGGGGAGATTGCTATAGCAATTCAGAAGCTCCAGCATTCACTTAAGGATGTCATCACTCAGATTCAGAATAAGTCAGTTTCAGTAGCAGAGTCATCTGGCTCGCTTGGAGCTGCATCTCAGGATACAGCAGATGCAATTGGTCAGGTAGAGCAGGCTGTTACTGATATTGCAGAGGGTGCAACCTCTCAGGCAAATGATACAGTGTCTGCTACAAGCAGCATGGAAGAGATTGGCCGAATGGTTGAGAATACTCTTGAGACAGCTGGCTCGCTTTCAGATGGTGCTAAGAGCATGCTCGACAGCTCAGACAGAGCAGTAAAGGCGTTTGACAGCCTTAAGGAAGTAAATCAGCGTACCTCAGAAGCAATCGAGGAGATTTCAGCTCAGACAGACAAGACTAATGAGTCAGCACAGCAGATTGCTGAGGCGGTTAAGCTCATTGGTGACATCGCATCAGAGACCAATCTTCTTTCACTTAATGCTTCTATAGAGGCAGCTCGTGCAGGTGAGGCAGGACGTGGATTCGCAGTAGTTGCAGAGAGCATTAAGAAGCTTTCTGATGAGTCAGCTTCATCAGCTAAGCAGATTGAGGAAATCGTAAAGGCTCTTATTGAGGATTCTGAGAAGGCTGTAGGTACCATGGAGAATACCAAGACTATTGTAAGCCAGCAGAATGAGATTGTTGAGCAGACTAGCGATGAGTTTGTCAATGTTATCGATGGAATCAAGGCATCTTCACTTCAGATTGAAGAGATCGCAAAATGCTCTACGGCTCTTGAGAGCAAGAAGAATGAGATCGTTGGAATCATCGAGTCACTTTCAGCTATAGCTGAAGAGAATGCGGCAACTACTGAGCAGACCTCAGCTTCTGCATCAGAGGTTACTGCTAATATCCAGGAGATCACAGCTTCTGCGCAGATGCTTGCAGGTATAGCAGATGAATTGAAGCAGACTGTTGGCGTCTTCAAGATCTAATAGAAAAGAATTAGTAAAAATATTATACTTTAGGCAGCCGTATCAACGCGGCTGCCTTATTTTTATGAAGAGGGGACGAGATGGGACTCAATAAAGAGGATGAACAGATTATAAAGCGAATATTGGACCTGGCAAAAACGTCATACAATCAGAATCGATATACGTTTTCTCACTTTCTAACAGTTGATGAACAGGGACTGGTGGACACCAATGCCAAGGAATTATCTTATGTGCATTATGAGATGTTTGGAGGACATGAGTGCTGCGAGAGGCAGATAATACGGTTTGGAGATGAGGAGAACCTGGGATATAAGGAGGAATTTCCAATAACCACTCTGCGAATAGAGCCTCTTGTTGAAAAATTTTCAGATGAGCTAGGGCATAGAGATTATCTGGGTGCGCTTATGAATCTTGGAATAAAGAGAGAGTTTCTGGGAGATATAATAGTGAAAGAGAAAAGCGCCTATGTTTTTTGCCTGTCAGATATATCAGATTATGTCCGCAAGGAACTGACAAGGATAAAGCATACAAGTGTGAAGATTACAGCTGTTGATGATGGAGCAAATATAGAGGAACTGTCACGGGAGCTGGAGGATTTTGAGGTCCTTGTGAGCGCCCCTAGATTCGATGCGATTGTAGCAGCAATATGCAAGCTGTCCAGAGGCCAAGCGCAGCAGCTGTTTGTGGCGAAAAAGGTATTGCTGAACAATAGAGTGTGCGAAAATAACAGTGCTGTGGTTAAACCTAATAGTACAATAACAATAAGAGGATATGGTAAGTATATTTATATAGGAGAAGGCGGAAAAACTAGAAAAGATAGAGTATATGTGCACCTACAAAGGTATGTATGATATACGATTGTAGGTGCACAGCATTTAATTTTAGATAAGCTTAAATAGCATATTCATTCCAGGAGTCAGGTTGCCGGATACCTCGGCGCCTGTTTTTTTGCCATCATTATTGCGTGACTGACGTTCCATGGTGCCAGACAGAGTGTGATTATAGTTAATACTTTGCAAGCTTGATTTACCATCAGGAAGAACGATAGAAGCTGTCTCTTCATATGGAAGATCAGAGCGGATAATTATGTAATCATTATCGTATATAAATAGCTGAATACCTGCAGGTGCATTAATTAGGGCGACTTTTGTTTCTTTTATGAAAAGCATACGTATGGCAGAAAGCACCTCACTGGGATAATGATACAAGTCTCCCATATCATCTGGGATAGTAATAATTGAGATAGTTCCGTTGCCGTATGACCAACTCAGTATGATGGGGAAGTTATTGTCATTGCCGTATGCGCCAGCAATCTCCCACACATCATTAGTACAGTAGTCAAGCTGAGGAATGATGATCTTCTTGTCAGAATGGAAATTTCCACTTATGTTTACTCCGTGGTTTTGTGATACACAATAATCTTTAATAAAAGCTTTTTTGTCGGTGACAGTTACGTTACCGAATTCCAGAAAATCTTCGCCCAAGCCTTTTACAAAACCACTTGTTACAATTACATCTCCGCCGCTGGCTAGTGTGCTTTGCATTTTTGCGATAATATCAGTATCGGACAGAGCAGATTCGGCCAAAAACACAGCTTTTGATTTCTGAGGATATACAAGTGACATCTCCATAGGAATGCCGCATTGTCCCAGATAGCTGTGTAGATTTTTTTCTCCATAACCGTCTGAAGGATGGTATGCACCTACGCCGACAGGATTGCCCAGCATGCCAAGGTACTCATCTACTTCATCAAGCATAGGGGCAAGCACGCCTGGAAAAACTTTAAATGCAGGATCAAATAGAAGTGAACCTAAGCAGAAAAGGGTAATTTCACCAGCTTTAGCAAACAGGGACAGATATGCCTGCTCGATGTAAGAAGTAATATTGTATGTGCACTCATAAGGATCAAACCATGCACCAAGATTTGAGCCGGAATCATTGCTGCCATAAAGACGCATGGTGTTGTAGCTTAAATACTTTGGAAGATGCTGCTGAGAATATGAGGGATTGCGTGTCTCGGTACCAGTGTAAATAGTATCGAACATAGAGGTGTCAGTCGCTAAGTCGTATCCTGTTTCATTAAAATCTTCAAACCACTGTGGAAATTTGACAATGACGTTAACATTTGGATTAATCGCCTTCGCGGGTTTCATAATGAGCTCATCAGTAACCCACTTCTTTTGTTCTAGTCTAAACTGCTTCCAGGTCCTGTTACCTTTTTTCTTTATGCACTCAGGACAACGACAATTAATGAAATAAAAGTCATCGAAGATGAACTCGTCAAAAATTTCAGCATTAGTCTTAACAGCATTAAGCAGATAATCCTGACCTTTTTGGGTAGAATAGCATAAGGAAGCAAAACCAAATTCAGGATTTTCATCTGAGCAGGTAGTAATACCTCCTGCGGTGTCTATACCTTTGCTTTCAAAATAGTTTTTTAACTCAATCAGATGATTTCGTTCTATGGTTTCAAAACCGCGAAAATCCTCTAGATATACTCGCCCAACGTTCATACTCCCGAAAGCAGAATTGAATTGCTGATCAAAGGAATCTAAATCTGTGATAGAATTTAAATTCCCTACGGGACAGTAGATGGCGAGATTAAAGTTTTTGTAGCTTTTCTTTTTGATTCTTCTTTGTACTGCTGGTAAATCTGTTCTGTTCATAAGACCCTCCTGCTTAAAAGACAAATTGGTTTGCTAAAAAACTATATTAAAAACTATATAAAAAACTTAGTATTAAGGAGTTTCTTTCATTTCCTGCTTCAGAGCATTCTTCAATGTCGTATACTTCTCCTCAAGAGTAGGGAGTAATCCAATGTAGTCACTCTCGTAAGCATGAGCAGAGGTAGATTGCTTTTGCTGCAGATTGATGCTTGCCTGTGATTTTTTGATCGGCTGAAGTGTACCAGCACCTGCTACGCATCCGCCAGGGCAGGCCATACCTTCAAGCAGGTATCCGTTATATTTTCCAGCTTTTGCGCCAGCCAGTAGCTTGCGGCAATCCTTCAATCCCTCAGCACTCGCCATCTTTACCTCCATATCAGGGTATTTATGAGCGAGAACATTAGCTACAGCCTTAGCGACACCACCACTTACAGCGAATCCACGACCGTCACCAGATGCACCGTGCATTGAGCGATCTACGGGGAGATCAGTAAATACAATATCCTTAGCTTTGAACATACCCATGATTTCCTCGAAGGTTAGTACAAAGTCAATGTCGCTTCGAATTGTACGTCTTGATGCTTCCAGCTTTTTAGCAGCGCATGGACCGATGAATGCAACGAGACAATCGGGCTCCTGCTCCTTTAGATAGCGTCCGGTCAGAACCATAGGTGTAAGGGCCATGGAAATGCAATCAGCCTCCTCAGGATACAACTTTTTGGCCATCATAGACCAAGCTGGGCAGCATGATGTTGCCATAAATGGCTGCTTTTCAGGTACTTCTTTGACAAAGTCCTCTGCCTCTTCGACTGTACAAAGGTCAGCACCAATAGCCACTTCTACGGCATCCTTGAAACCAAGAGCCTTGAAAGCAGAGCGAATTTTGTTAGGTGGCAAATCAGGGCCAAACTGACCGGTTATAGCAGGGGCAATTGCTGCATAAACAGGCTTGCCGCTTCTAATAGCCTGAATCACCTGGAAAATCTGGGCCTTGTCAGCAATGGCACCAAATGGGCAGTTAACGAGGCACTGACCACAGGATACGCACTTGTCCTGATCGATATCAGCGCGGCCATGCTCATCTGAAGAGATGGCGTCCATACCGCAGGCTTTAGCGCAGGGGCGCTCCTGACGTACAATTGAGCCATAAGGACAAATTGATATACATTTGCCGCACTTGATGCAAAGGCTCTGGTCGATGACAGACTTGCCGTCCTTGAATGAGATAGCACCCTTTGGGCATACCTCTTGACATGGATGAGCCAGACATCCCTGACAGGTGTTGGTTACAGTAACTACATTATCAGGGCATGCATGGCAGGCAAACTTAATGATATTGATAAGTGGTGGCTGATAGTATTTCTCGGGCTTAATGCACTCTTCGGCACCGTCAGATACGTTGGAATCCTCAGCAGCTGTTCTAAGAGGCAGGCCCATCGCAAGTCTCATGCGTTCTCTTATGATAGCCCTCTCAAGAAATACGCTGTCACGATATCTTGATACTTCACCGGGAATAAGCTTGTAGGGGATTTTTTCCATTTTGGACAAATCACCCTCTTTATACTCATATGATAGACGCGCTACTTCTTCAAATACACTTCGTCTAATAGTATTAATTGATGTATCTATGCCTCGCATAAAAGCTCCTCTCTGTTAGTGCCATTTAGACATATTTTCAAAAATTATAGCATAAATCCTATAAAAAGATACTGAATAAAGCGTATTAGAATAGATATTTTTATTAATGAAAGTACATGAAAATATGTGTGGAATTTATGAGAAGAACGGTAGGCTAAATTGTGGTAATAGAGATACTATAGTGACTTTTTTTAAAGATTGGGGGAACAAATGTTAAGAGAAGTTAGCACAAAATATGGAAGAATAAAGGGATTGCCGGCAGCAGATCCCAGAATAACCTCATTCAAGGGGATACCATTTGCAAAGCCACCGGTAGGGGAGAACCGCTGGAGGGCGCCTATGGAGTGTGATCCATGGGATGGTGTATTTGAGGCGTATGAGTTTGGCCCATTGTCAGTGCAGGACAGACCAGGCCTTGGGACAGATATATATTGCAGGGAATGGCACGTAGATTCGGAAGTTGAGATAAGCGAGGACAATCTGTACCTAAATATATGGACACCTGCGAAAAAGACAGATGAAAAACTACCTGTACTCGTTTGGTATTTTGGAGGTGGCTTCCAGTGGGGATATACCTCTGAGATGGAGTTTGACGGTGAGAGACTTGCCAGAAGAGGAGTAATTGTAGTCACTGTAAATTACAGACTTAATATATTTGGATTTATGGCGCATCCGGAGATTACCGCAGAAGCTCCTGATAAGCCTGCTAATTTTGGACTTCTGGACCAGCAGTTTGCCACAAAATGGGTAAAGGAAAATATAGCAGCATTTGGTGGAGATCCTAATAATATTACGATTGCAGGACAGTCTGCCGGAGGCGGCTCTGTAATGGCGCAGATTACAAATCTGGAGAATGAGGGACTATTCCAAAAGGCATTTATTATGAGTGGAATCATCGATAGTCCATACAATGATGTCATGCTGCCTCCGCCGATGAAGCTAAGTGAAGCAGAGGAATATGGAAGAAAATTTGTTGAGTTCCTGGGGGCTAAGACACTGGAGGAGGCCAGGGGACTAGATCAGTGGTATGTTCATGGAAAATATAATGAATTCATAGAGGAAAACGGCAGAATATTTACAGTTGTAGACGATAGATTTGTAAAAGGCTATGCGCTTGACCAAAGCCTTATGGGAGAGGTGCTGGATATACCGATAATGGCAGGAAATACTGCAGATGAGTTTTTAAACGGTATAGCAGCCAAGGATGAATCTGAGCTTGAGTCTAAGGCAAAGGAGCTGTTTGGAAATGACGCGGAGATTTTCCTGAAAATGCCAAGCGCGAGGCAGCAGCATGCAGATGGAAGATATGCATTGGCAAGTGGCATAGAAATAGCTGCAAAGAGTATGTTTGAGGAGTTCAAAAAAAGAGAGTCAGCGAATTCTTTCTACTATTACAGATTCAATACAGACATACCAGGTGAAGATAATCCAGGAACCTTTCATTCAGTTGATTTGTGGTTTTTCTTTGAAACATTGGCTAAATGCTCTAGACCTTTTGTGGGCAGACATTATGATCTGGCCAGACAAATGTGCAATTACTGGGTGAATTTTATAAAAACAGGAGACCCAAATGGCAGGGACTGCGACGGAACGATGATGCAGGAGTGGCTGCCTTATACATACGAGAATAATTATGAGATGGAGTTTACCTCCAAGGGGCCGGTGCTTCAAAGAGAGCCAGATCATGAATATAAGAAGTTTCTCAGAGAGGCAGTAAAGACCAGATGCTTTAACAGAGGGCCCAAAAAGCAGGCGTTTAATCCGTATCTGCCGTCTTGGGAGTATGTGCCAGATGGTGAGCCATATGTGTTTGGAGACAGAGTATACGTATATGGATCTCATGATATGTATAACGGCAACATTTTCTGCATGGGAGATTATGTATGCTGGTCAGCACCTGTGAATGATTTGGGTAACTGGAGATATGAAGGGGTCATTTTCCGAAAGGACCAAGAACCATTAAGCCCTGGCGGCGGTATGCTTTATGCTCCTGATATGACAGTGGGTCCTGATGGACGTTATTATCTGTACTATGCAATATCAAATCATAGCAATATTTCTGTAGCAGTATGCGACACTCCTGCCGGAAAATTTGAATTTTATGGACATGTACATTATAAGGATGGAACACTAGTGGGTAATCGCGAAGGCGATGAGCATCAGTTTGACCCGGGAGTACTCACTGAGGGCGATATTACTTATTTGTACACCGGTTTCTGCGGAAAAGGAGATAAATCGCGCCATGGCGCAATGGGAATGACCCTGGACAAGGACATGCTAACAGTAATAACT
>JAZLKM010000049.1:0-133865 GCA_045597645.1 Lachnospiraceae bacterium
GCCTTATATGTGATTTCTGTCCGTCGGACCAAGAGTTTGCCTACAGCTTCCTTCAGATTCCACCTCACGATGGACACCCTTGCTGTTCAGCTATACACTTCCTCGTTGCCTAGGCGTGTTCGGGACTTACACCCGTTAGAGCGCGCCCATGGCGCGCAAACCAAAAAAGCCCCCTTCCAAAAGAAAGGGAGCTCGAATCTAAATTCTCAAATCCTGCAGAAACTACGTATATTCAATTACCATATCAAGCGCTAAGCCTACATCCCTACGCCGCTTCCGGGTGCTTTGCATACAGCACCTTGAGAATAATTGGAGTAAGCAGTGAGCTTAAGATGATAAGCAGAATGACTGCGGTAAAGTATACCGGGCTCATAAGGCCCACCGCCAGTCCTTTCTGAGATACGATTAGAGCAACCTCGCCTCGGGTCATCATTCCGACACCAATTTTAAGGCTATCGGCCCAGCTGTATCCAATCGCCTTACTGATGAGGCCGCATCCAATGATTTTGGTTGCCATGGCAACAACAACGAATGCAATGGCAAAAAGCAGAATTGACAGATTCATATCGCTAATGTCTGTCTTTAATCCGATAGATGCAAAGAAAATCGGACCAAATAGCATATATGAATTGATGTCCATCTTCTCAGCAATGTAGTCAGAATCGCTTATATTGCACAGGATAATTCCTGCAACAAAAGCTCCGGTTATATCAGCTATGCCGAAGAACTTCTCTGCAATGTATGCAAAGCTAAGGCAGAGCGCCAGACCTGCAATCGGTATACGTCTGGTGTGAGGCCATCTCTGGTCGACTTTCTTGAATATGTGGTAGCAAGCTATACCTACTACAAATGCAAATACAAAGAACAGAAGTGTCTGAATCACTACTCTGCCAGGCTTAACAGTAGGATCCTTCATTGCAATTACAAATGTAAGAACTATAATGCCAATTACATCATCGATAATAGCTGCCGACATAATGGTCGTGCCGACCTTTCCAGTCAGCTTGCCAAGCTCGCGAAGAGCCTCGACAGTGATACTAACTGAAGTCGCTGTCATTATACATCCAATAAATACCGCCTTGAGAAACTGCTCTGAGCCAATAGCTGACCAGCCATAAAATGCCGAATACAGTAAAGTACCTCCAACAAGTGGTACAAACACACCGGCACAAGCGATTAGAAATGCCTTAAAGCCAGTGTTCTTCATTTCCTTAAGGTTGGTCTGAAGTCCTGCCGAGAACATCAAAAGGACTACACCTATCTCAGCCATCTGTGCTAGAAAATCCGACGCATTGACCAGTCCCAGAACGCTAGGTCCAATCAGAAGTCCTGCAATTATCTCTCCTGCCACCTGCGGAATCTTAATTTTCCTAGCTGACAAACCGAAAAACTTGGCCACGATAACAATTATCGCCAGATCTTTAAATACCTCAAAAGCTTCCATTTTCTAACTCTCCCCACTTGCTGCATTAAGCAAGCATATATATAACTACATCATAAACTGTGCCAGCGTAATCAAAAGTGGCATAGTAATAATCGATAAAAGTGTGGCAACTGACACCATCTGAGCTGCCAGCTTGGCATCTCTGTTAAATTTAATCGCAAAGGTATTGACCATCGCTCCAATCGGTGCGCAGGCTGCGATAGTAGTTACAACCATCACATCTCCAGTTATGCCGATGAGCTTCATTACCAAAAGTGACAATAGTGGCACAATCACCAGCCTAAGCGCCATTGCAATATACTGCTTTTTGTTCTCTCCCAAGTCCTTTAACTTCAGCTGCGCTACGTAGAATCCAATAGCCATCATTGGCAGTGGTGTATTGAGGGCTGAAATATATGATATCGGGAGCCTTATTATATCTGGCAGTTGTATTTGGAAAATAAATACAATAATTCCGCATGCGAGTCCGATAAGGCCCGGATTAAATATTATCTTTTTCCACGGGATACCATCTTTTGTATTATTGTTCATCATGATGTAGCCGTAGGTCCACACCAGAATGTTAAATATTGCCACGTAAATAGCGCCATAGAACACGCCTATGCTCCCCAGCACCGCCTCCTCTATAGGAAGTGCCATGAATCCACAGTTGGAAAAAACTACTGCGAATCTGTACATACGCTGCTTTGAATCATCCTTATCACGCATGATAAGATGCGCCAAAATAATACCGATGACATGTACTATTAGCGTGGCGATTGCCGTGATACCCAGTCCTTTAAGCAGTCCTGGCTCCATCTCACGTTCAAATGAATTTATGATTACGCAAGGAGTAACCACATACAGCATTATGTCTGCGATTACTGCCACTGCATTCTTATTAAGTATATTCTTTTTAGTAAGTCCCACTCCTATGCTTATCAAAATGAAAAGCACCAGAACCTGTGTAGCTACTAAGGTAAATTCTGCCATTTTGCCCCTTGCAATTTCACAGCCGGAAGACACCAACTTCCTGTCGCCTTTAATATCTATTTTCGCCAGTAAACCAGGTTATAAAACCTCGGCAATTATACTAGCACCTTCAGTAGATTATTCAATTATCTATATGCTGAATTTCGCTAGCAAAATCTTGCCTTTATAGCCATTTTTCCACAAAAATACCGACTCTTAGAACTTGCGTATAGTCCTATGAGTCGGTATATGCTCTAACTATGTAAGCTAGTGCTGTCTAATACTTGCAAAATTCAATGTTATTCGCAATCCTCTCTAGCACTTGCTCATAAACAATTGATGCTGCTAAGCTTTATATTAGTTAAGTTTCCATACTTCCTTGTTGTACTGGTCTATGGTTCTGTCTGATGAGAAGAATCCTGCCTTTGAAATATTGATTATCATCTTCTTAGCCCATGCCATCTGATTTTCATAGTCTGCGTATGCCTGCTCCTTAGTCTTCTTGTAGTCCTCGAAGTCAGGAAGAGTCATAAACCAGTCCTTAGATATAAGCTCATGGTGAAGTCTCTCGAGATTTTCCTTGCAGCCCACAGCCATCACCTCATCAGAGATAATAAAGTCAACTGCGCGCTTTATGGTCTCGTCCTTATCATAGTAATCCTTAGATACATAGTCGGCCTTGGCATAGTGCTCGATTACTGCATCTGAGCTCTCACCGAAGATGTAGATATTGTCATCACCTACGAACTCATGCATCTCAACGTTAGCGCCATCCTCAGTACCTACTGCAACTGCACCATTGAGCATGAACTTCATGTTAGAGGTACCTGATGCCTCCTTTGATGCAAGCGAGATCTGCTCATGGATATCTGCTGCTGGGATGAGCTTCTCAGCAAGTGTTACGTTGTAATTTTCCACCATTACTACCTGGAGATAAGGCGATACCTCAGGGTCATTTGCAATAATCTGCTGCAGGCAGAGAATCAGATGGATAATATCCTTTGCAATAATATATGCAGGTGCTGCCTTTGCTCCGAAAATTACTGTGATAGGTCTAGCCGGGAGCTTGCCCTCTTTTATCTCAAAGTACTTATCGATTACGAAAAGTGCATTCATCTGCTGACGCTTGTACTCGTGAAGTCTTTTCACCTGAATATCATAGAGTGAGCTCGGGTTGATTGATATGTTCTGTGTCTTCTTAAGGTACTCAGAAAGCTCAGCCTTTTTACCGCTCTTTACATCGATGAGTTTTTTCAGTACTGACTCGTCATCAGCGAATTTTCCAAGCTTCTCAAGCTCAGTCGCATCTGTCTTCCAGCCATCCCCGATAAGCTCGGTGATGAGGTCTGCCAACGGATGGTTGCAGTGCATAAGCCATCTTCTGAAGGTAATGCCGTTAGTCTTGTTGTTGAACTTCTCTGGATAGAGCTTGTAGAAATTGTTAAGCTCTGAGTTCTTCAGTATCTCAGTGTGGAGATATGCAACACCGTTTACTGAGTATCCATAATGGATATCCATATGAGCCATATGTACACGCTTGTCCTCGTCGATGATTGCAACGCTAGGATCATTGTATTTCTTGTTTACTCTGTTGTTGAGCTCATAGATGATAGGCAAAAGCTGCGGTACAGCCTGCTGCAGGTAGTGGCTTGGCCACTTCTCAAGAGCCTCTGCAAGGATGGTATGATTGGTGTATGCGCAGCACTTGCTTACAATCTCAATCGCCTCATCCATAAGGATGCCCTTCTGGAGCAGCAGCCTGATGAGCTCCGGAATAACCATTGACGGATGTGTATCATTGATCTGAATGGTAGCGTAATCGTATAGGTCATGGAGATCTGATCCGCGCTCGATAGCCTCATCCAGGATAAGTCGAGCTGCATTGCTTACCATGAAGTACTGCTGGTATACGCGAAGGATGCGGCCTGCCTCATCACTGTCATCCGGATACAGGAAAAGTGTAAGATTTCTTGCAATATCCTCTTTGTCAAAATTGATTCCGTCTGATACTAAGCTCTCATCTACAGTATCTACATCAAACAGATGAAGCTTGGTAGTGCGATTGTTGTATCCAGTTACATCAATGTCGTACATTCTTGATGTAAGTGAAAATCCGCCGAAGTGGATCTTGTAGGTCTTGTCTGTCTTGGTGAGCCAGCTCTCCTTTTCAATCCACGGATTTGGGGTCTCACACTGCAAGTTGTTGTTAAATACCTGCTTGAAAAGACCATAGTGATAATTAAGTCCTACGCCGTCACCGTTAAGTCCAAGTGTTGCGATTGAATCCAAAAAGCATGCTGCAAGTCTTCCAAGTCCACCATTTCCAAGTGACGGCTCCGGCTCAACCTCCTCGATTTCTGCCATTGACTTACCATATCTTTTGAGGCACTCATCTATCTCATCGTAGAGGCCCAGATTTATAAGGTTATTTGAAAGAAGCTTTCCGATAAGAAACTCTGATGAAATGTAGTAGAGCTTCTTTTTTCCATCGTTTGTCACCTTCTGCGCTGCCGCATCCTTTACCATAGCCAGAAGAGCGTAGTAAATCTGCTCATTACTGCAGTGCGCCAGATCTGTTCCGCAGGTGTCCTTGATTTTGATTTCTAATGCGTTCATTGTTTCCTCCTTAAACGGCTCACCCGTTTATCTTCAACTTATGCTGCTATTCTATGCTCGTATCGTACTCTTTTCTTGCCCTATACGTTCCAAAAGTGGTACAATCCTATCATGAATATACTTGAATTTGAAAATTATCAGGAAAAAGTGGACCATTGGCAGGTCGATTTTCCATACAATACTTACATCTGTTCCATCCCTTTGGACTTCTCCGAGGTACCTATTCACTGGCATTTGGAGCTGGAAATTATCTACATCAAGAAGGGAAATGGCCTTGTAAACATTGACTTTGAGACCATGGACGCCACAGCTGGTGATATTTTCTTCATACCATCTGGCACACTGCACGGCATATCACAGTATAGCTCTGATAGCATGGAGTACGAAAATATCATTTTTTCAGGCGACCTTCTTCTGAGCCGCGGCAATGACAGCTCAGGTGCAGCCTATCTCGAGCCTCTTTTCAGAGGCGAAAAGGCACTGCCTGCTCGTTTTAGGGGCGATGCGAACCTGCAGAGCGTTTTAGACGCCATTGATGACATATGTGACAAACGCCCTCACGGTTACGAGCTTTTCGTCAAGGGTAAGCTCTTGGAGTTCTTTTTCCTGCTGGACCAGCTACCTGAGTTTGACAACGGCTCTGCAAAGCCGCGCAAAAAAACAGCCCGATCTGATAAGATTAAGGCTGTTCTTAAATATGTTGAATTGCATTACTCAGAAGCCATCAGCATCGCTGACATTGCCAGTTTCTGCGGTTTCTCTGAGTCTCATTTTATGCGCTATTTCAAAGAAACCATGGGCACAAGCTTCATTGCATACATAGATGACTATCGGCTTACTATGGCCGCCAGGCTCCTTCTTGCCTCAGATGAAAGTGTGCTTAGCATCTCTCAGGAGGCTGGGTTTGGTAATCTGTCATACTTCAATCGCGTTTTCAAGAGAAAATATTGTTGTACTCCGAGAGAATATAGAAAGCTTAGGGTGTAAGTGCTACTCTGCGTTGTAGCTGCTTCGATATCTTTTCAAGGATATTTGGGATATTCACTGATTCTCTATTTGCTTATAAACAATTACGGTTTCGCCGTAGATGACTTTTATATAGGACTTTATATAAGCTTTTATACGGGCTTTTTTTCATGGGTTTTTCCATGGGCTTTTTCATAGGCTTTTATACGGGCTTTTATACGGGCTTTCGTGTAACGCTTTTAATTTGCATTCGCAGGTTTTATTACTCCATCCTCATCTATACTGACGCCAAATGATATACTTTCCACGTAATTTATTACATTCTGCGCCGGCTCGCCCTCCAGCACGTAGGTTAGACCGCCTGCTGCCTGTGCCGGAACTATGCTCCAGGTGGCATTGCCTTCATTGTCAAGCTCCACGTTCACTGCCATTGTCTTATCTATAGTCTGTACAAAAATGAAATTGCCAAGGCTGTAGAATACCGGTTTTCCCTCTATAAACTCTATTCCCTGAAGCACGTGTGGGTGTGAGCCTATTACCGCATCTGCGCCAGCCTGTATATACTGTCTCGCCATGATGCGCTCATATTCCTCTGGGTACTCCACTCTCTCCACGCCCCAGTGCACATACACAACCAGAAAATCGCACCTATCTCTGGCTTCCTTTATAGCCGCCACAAGAAGTGTAGGGTCATAGGTGCACAGCATGCCTGGCTGACCATCCGTTATGTTCCAGCTGGTATAAGGTATTACTCTGCTGGCGGCGAGGAATCCTACAGTCTTTCCACCCGCCTCTACTAACTGTAGCTCTCTGGCTCTATCTAGTGTCTCGCCTGCACCGGCATATTTGATTCCCGCGTTATCTAGGGTCACAAAGGTCTGGCTTAGCACATCCCTTCCAAAATCCAGCGCATGGTTATTGGCGAGGCTCACCACATCTACACCAAGCTCCTGCATTGCAGTGACATATTTAGGATCACACTTGTAGGTGTATTTTTTCTCCTGGCGCTCGCCGCCTACTCCAAATGGGAACTCCTCGTTCACCATTGTGATGTCAGCTCCAGACAATACCTCAAGCATACCTGGGCTTACCACGCCGAGCACTCCGTTTTCATCATAGTGTGCCGGCATCTCATAATCGAAAAGTACATCTCCTGTGAAGCATATGGTGATAGGCTTATTCTCAGTCGCTGCCCCACTTTGCTCCGTCAGTATCTGATTGGCCTGGCTTGTATTCTGATCGATACTCTGATCCGTCTCCGGATCTTCCGTCTGCCGAATGTCATCTAGCTGCTCTATTTCACTTTTTTCTATCTCAACAGATGAATAACCGTCGTAGCTTCTGGTCTCGCCGCGCTTTTTTAACAGCAAAAGTACTGTCAGTATTATCAGCAATACTATCAGCACCATAACTATTGTCATTATTTTATTCATCTGCTTTGATGATTTACTACTCATTTTTCATCTACCTTGGTGATCTGCTATCTATCTTGTTAACTTAGCTTGTCGACCTGCGACTTATCATGCTAGCTCAGCTCGACGAGCTACCACTTATCCCTCTAGCCCAGCTTAACGAACTGCTACTTGCTCTACTAGCCCCGCTTAACGAAACTGCTACTTGCTCTACTAGCCCTGCTTGACTACGTCTACTCTTCTTCCGGGGGCTTTTGATTCTTATAATATGCTTCAAAGGCCTCGCGGAGCTTCTCCTCCCTGGCCTGATTTTTCTTGTCACGACTCTCTTGCATTGACGTTTCAATCGCCGCTATTAGTTGCTGCACCTCCACAGAGTTAAGCGCCTTGCGCAGCTCTAGTACCTTGCGTCTCTCATAGAGTTCTTTTTTCGCCTGCTCTTCCTTGGCAGCCTTGTCTCTGCGCTTCTGCTGAGCCTGCCTGTCTAGTCGCTCCTGCTGCCTGCGGCGCTCCCTCAGTGAGCTTTGCTCGCCTACTGTATGGCTTTTGCCACGCATAGCACTGCCGCCACCTACGGCTCGCCCATTACCTTGGGCAGGATTTGCCATTCCTGGCGTGCGGCCGTAAGACTGTGTAGCAGGTGCGCTTCCTTTTACAACGCCCGACTCACGAGGAGTCCTACATAGCATATTATATGCCTCTGCAATCTCCCTATATACAATCTCTGCCACAGGATCAGGGTTATTATCAGGATGATACATTTTAGCCAGCCTTTTATATGCAGTCTTTATCTCATCATCCGTTGCCCCAGGTGCTACCCCAAGCTTTTTTGTTGCCTGCTCCCTGGTCATGCCATGGGCCATATAGTTTCGTCCTCCTCGAGGATGCGCTTAACTTCTCCAATGAAGTAGATTGATCCTACCACTACCGTTTTAAGACCTGTTTCCTTTGACAATTCATGCGCTATATCCAGTGCTCCCGCTGCATCATTGCATGTAACAACATCCGTTGCTCCTGCCTGGCTTAATTTGTCTGCAAGCTCCGATGCCGACGCACTTCTGCCGTAGTTGACCTGTGATACAACGAAGTGCGCACCCATAGGAATCAGCTCTTTAACGCATCCCTCAATATCCTTGTCAGCCATCATGGCCATCACAAAATTAAACTGCTCACCCCTATACATTTTCTTAAGGCTCTCTGTCAGCGCCTTTACGCCGTCTATATTGTGGGCGCCGTCCAGCATGAGGAAGTTTTTCTCTCTAACTACTTCCATGCGTCCCGGCCATACTGCATTCTTTAGACCGTCCTCAAGATCACACTCCAGTATCTTCACACCCATATCCTGCAGCACAAGTGCTATTCCCATAGCAAGGCCAGCATTCTGCTTTTGATGCTCTCCCTTAAGCCCAAGTGGCAGCTCATCGAGAGGATCCATTATGATGCAAAAATCATCTGCCTCCTCACATTTTGCCTCTATAATTTTGATGACTTCCTTTGGACCTGCTGAGGCTACACACACTGCACCTGGCACGATGATTCCTGCCTTCTCAGCTGCTATCTCCTCAAGCGTATTGCCCAGCACATCCATGTGGTCATAGCCTATAGATGTGATGGCGCACACCAGCGGATCCTGCAGCGCAGTAGTTGAGTCGAGCTTACCACCCAGCCCTGTCTCCATTATCCAGAAGTCGCATTCCTTTTCTGCAAAATAAAGCACTGATATGAGCATAGCTATGTCAAACATGGTGGCTTCAGCTGCATTTTCCAACGCCATTACCTTCTCACCAAGTCGCACCACATCTTCTTCCGATATCTTTTCCCCATTCACCATTATTCGCTCTCTGAAGCTTACGAGATGGGGGGATGTGAACCTTCCTACACTAAAACCGGCAGCCTCCAGGATACTATCCAGAAACGCTGCCGTTGAACCTTTTCCATTGGTGCCGGCGATGTGAATTAACTTATATGCACTTTCCGGATGACCTATTTCATCCAGCAATGCTCCACTGATTTCTACACCGCTCTTTTTGCCAAATCTCTTTTTATTTGTAATTTCGTCGACTACCTGCTGATATGTCATAATCTCTCCTTGCGGGAAATTAGACTACCACTACGACTCCTCCATCGCTGGCATACAGTGATGCCACACCTGCCGAATCCACAATGTGGATTGCCTTGAATTTCCCGATTTTCTCTATTTTTTCTTTTAATAATAAAGCACGTTCGGGGCAGTTGCAATGGGTAATTCCTACCACCTTATTCTCAGGATCCTTCAGCTCGCTCTGCATGTACTTAAGCATGCAGTCGAGAGCCTTCGCAGTTCCAAGTGCCTGGTCAAGCTGCTGGATGGTTCCAATCTCTGTAGCCTTCATTACAGGCTTAATCTTGAGCCTTGCTGCGACTACAGCTTTGATTCCTGTAAGTCGTCCGTTCTTGCGAAGTGAGTCCAGATTATCCAGTACGAAATAGGTATTCTGGCCTTCGATATACTTCTCTGTCTGCTCTACTACCTCCTCAAAGCTGAGCCCCTGCTCCTCGAGTTCCATTACCTTCATGGCAATAAGTGTCTCGCCTACGCAGGCTGACCTTGAGTCAAATACATATATTTTCTTATTGTCTTCATCAAGGTGCTCCTCCTCGTAAAGTTCCTTTCCGAGGACTGCGCTGTTGTATGAACCTGAGAGACTGCCGGTCAGCGTAACTACATATACGTGCTCCTCCGGTCCCTCCATTGCTGACATATAGCTGTCCGGTGACGGGCATGCTGACTTAGGGCATGTAGGAGATGCTGCTACCTTTTCCAAAAAAGACTTCTGGTCGAAGGTTTCATCATCTATTATCTGCTCACCATTCACCTCAAGTGTAAGCGGTATACTTACTATTCTTGGATCCTTTCTCTGCTCCGGTGACAAATCTCCGCAGCTATCTACTAATACTTTATACATATCTCACCTTTCTTGGCATTTAAGCCACAGACACATTGCTGTTTTAACACATTGCTGTTTTAGCTCATGCTTTATAAATGCTTATACCTTAAGCTTTGCAAATCTTTAATTGTAATCGATTTTTAATTACGATTTGATACGGTATTCGTTTACGTCTTTATCTAGTATTGAATACTAGATAAATTTATCACAGTTTTCCAGACATGTAAAGTACAATCTTTCAAATCTGTTTTGTATATTTTTTCGTTCTTCTCCGCTTCCATGTACAATTTCACGTCCGGCTCATTGCTGGTTTGTACATTTCTCGCACCTTTCCGCGCACTATGTACAATTTCCCGCCAGCCATCATGCTGGTTTGTACATTTCTCGCACCTTTACCCGCCCTATGTACAATTCCTCGCCCGGCTCATTGCTGGTTTGTACATTTCTCCCCTTTTTCCGCACACTATGTACAATTTCCCGCCGGCCTCCATGCTGGTTTGTACATTTCTCGACTTTTTCTGCGCCCTATGTACAATTTCCCGCCGGCCAACATGCTGGTTTGTACATTTCTCGCACCTTTACCCGCCCTATGTACAATTTCCTGCCGGCCATAGTGCTGGTTTGTACATTTCTCGCCATTATCACCACTTTATGTACAATCCCCTGCCCAAAGCGTTGCCAGTTTGTACATTTTCTGCCCAATCCACTGCTTTATGGAAAATCCCCTGTCCGCAAGCGATTTCTCCCCAACTTCCTCCTTGCCTTATCTCCCATTCACAATTTATAATAATGTTGAAGTTATGAACTCTTGAGGAGAATTTATGTCAGAATCGAACAGACCATATAGATATAAGAAAAAATCATTTATGCAGCAAGCACCGGTAATCGTGGCACTCACTGTATTTATCACGCTGATTATCATCGGACTTGCTACGTTTATATATGTCAAAAGAGGCGGCGTAATGCCAAGCAAGCAGGAGTCGACCATAGAGGAAACAGAGCCAGCTATCTACACTCAAGCTGACATGGATGCAGCCCTTGCGCAGCTTTCAAAAAAAGATGCCGAAGCTCTAGCGGACGCTATTTCGCATGCAAGAGAAAGTGGTCGTCAAGACCAGATTAACGATATTAAAGCCACTCTGCTATCTGGCAAAAACGCACTTGAAATGCTTAAGCCGCTCTATCCAGATGAACTCGTGGTTGTAGCCAATAGCCAGTATCATTTTGTTCCCATCAATAGGACTTTAAAGCAAGCTCCATATACCTTGGAGAATCTCGAGATATTAGATTCAGGTGAAGTGCAGTATTGCAACGAAGCAGGCGAGGTCATCTCACACAAAGGAATTGATGTTTCTAAGTTCCAAAGCAAGATTAATTGGTCCAAGGTAAAAGATGACGGTGTCGAATTTGCAATAATAAGAATCGGTCTCCGTGGCTACGGCACTGGTGAAATAAACGATGATAAGTGGGCCGAAAAAAACCTTGAAGGCGCTATTGATGCCGGCATCCACACCGGAGTATATTTCTTCACCCAAGCCATTTCAGTTGAAGAAGCTATCGAAGAAGCTGAATATACCATCGATTTCATCGAGGATTATGATATAGACTGTCCCGTTGTAATTGACGTGGAAAAAGTATCCGCTGTAACCGGGCGAATGAATCTTATCGACGCGGAGACGCGCACTGATGCTGTAATCGCATTCTGTGAGACAATAAAAGAGGCAGGCTACAGGCCAATGATATACAATAATACCGAAATGGGAGCTCTACTTCTTGATCTCACAAGACTTGAGGAATACCCGAAATGGTTTGCGGGATATCGCAATGAGTTTTATTATCCATACGCATATGATGTATGGCAATATACCGACACCGGCCACGTATCAGGTATTACCGGTGATGTAGATTTGAATATCAGTTTTATCCCTCTGTGGGAGTAGGCTGTGACTGGCAAAGAAAAAACTCCTCTGTGGGAGTAGGCTACAACTGACAAAAGTTCCTGCTAATGCGGGAACTTTTTCTTTATAACTTATTACCAATGTGTGTTTATGCTGATTATCGACTTTCCTGCCATCTTCTTGCAATTCAAATCACTCTGCATTTCCAAGAATTGCGCCAGATCTGTTTCTTCTGTAAAAGCAGAGTCCGATCTATCCATATTGTAAGACATATAATAAAAAACTTTTATTTATACTCATCTGGTCCAAATATAGCTCCGAAGTAATCTATATCCAGTACATTTTTTGAGTAGGCAATTTTATTGTTGACCTGCTTCTTGATGCGTTTGACATACTCATCTGACACGCGCTCCTCATAGCCCTCGAACACGGTCAGCTGCTTCGTGTGTGCGTTGAACTGTGCCTTATCTGTCTTCCAAGAGTGGTCTCCCCATACAACTAGCGGCTCCGCATTAGAAAAAACATCCCTGCCCACGAGCATGCGCGAGTCAAAAGGCAATCCCATCAGATTAGATACTGTAGGTACTATATCCAAACTATATGAAGGGGCTGAAATTGACAGCTCCATATCTTCAAAGGCTCCGCTGTACATAATGCAGACACTATGGTCTCGCTCCATGACAGTCGAGTACGCATAGCCATATAGCTCAGCCAGATAATCTTCTTCATTTTCCCACGCCTCACTATGCTCTAGGCCATACGGGTAGTGGTCAGGAGAAATCACTATCAATGTATCATCTAGAATCCCCGCCTCATCTAATCTTTCCAGCAAGTATGACATTGCATGCTCAAATTCCAGATTAGCTCCCAAATAACATTTTATTGTCTCTGAGCAGTCGAGATTTTCCACATACTCCTGATTCTTTTTGGCCATGGCGTTCCCATGCCAATTATAATTGCAGTGACCGCTGACCGACATATAGTACACACTGAATGGCTGGTTGTTGATGTAATCGTCAATTGTAACCTGCATCATCTCCAGGTCGCTCTCCGGCCAGCAATGTGTGATTCTGCCTTCTAGGCCATTACCATAAGCAATAAACTTACTGTAGCCGATGTTCTCATGAGTAAGGTCACGGTTATAGTAAGTATAAGTATTATTATGATATGAGCGGCTAAAATAGTCCTGGCGCTGCAGCTGATTGCCCAACGTCCAGTAATTATTATGATCCGCTGTCTTAAGTATGCTAGTAACTCCATATGCCGGCACGATTCCGGTGATTACTGAGCATTCTCCTGACGATGTACTTCCGCCCCACGCCGGCTGATAGTAGTCAGAAAAATATACCCCGTGAGTCATCATCTTATAAAGAGTAGGCGTCAGTTCCTCGCTTATAGCCTCACGCGACAGCGCCTCCGCAGTTATTAGTATCAGATTCTTCCCTGCCATAAGGCCAGTCATATCATTTTTCATGCTAGGCGATACTGACGCCACATATTCATCAATGCTCGCTATCGTCTTATTTGGTTCCGACTGAGCCAGCGTCGCAAAATCGATATCCAGGGCGTTGGGCTCGTAGACCTTTGGTGTGGCCGGCTCAGTCTTATCTGATGTACCAGGCTTATCGTCTTTTGACGTAGCACCATCATCTTGTTTTTTTTCTATCTCATGCGCGACCTGCTCTTGATTTTCCGCAGATTGTCCTTCTTGATTTTCATCTAAAATTCCTGCGGTATCTCCTTCTGAGTGGTTTTGCCCCTCAGCATTCAACTCGTAGGGCTCATCATCAAACACGAAGGCCGTCGCCTCATTATTTCCCAGGCACAGATATCTAATATCCAGTCCCGTGCTCATTAGAAGGCCAAATTTCCCAACCGCAACGTCAAACTCGTACTCACTGCCATAGGCTGCATAATCATCCGCATACTGTCGCACATATATCTCATCTCCCACAACGCACAAAGCCGCCAACGTAATTGGAATGAGCGTCGCCGGCATCTTAATATGCCTATTGTCCACCACGTTTGCGTGCAGCAATATTGGTAGCAAAATCACTGGCAACAACAGAAGAATCGGGATGTAAAAGGTCTTTTTTATAAGATTAATAATTACGCCTGCATAATCTCCTGCCACATCCTGCGCAGTGACAGCGATGTCAGAAAATGCCATGTAATTCTTAAATGAACCCTTGCAGTAGTATTGTATGCCGAAAAACAGTGCGATAAGCACCAGTGCAATTATTAGAAAAATCCTGCCGAGCACCTTCTTCCTGGGAAGCACAGCGAAAAAGAAAAGAACCCCTCCAAGAGCCATAGCACTCAAAAGAACATACAAAAAAGTATGGAGTGATGAACTCACTCCCACCCCTACGCAAAGTAGTGTCTCTTCAAATACAATGGCCATCACCAGGAAAAATCCCAGCAACACCGTAGGCAACTTCTTTTCCATAACTGTCTTAGTTTGTGTCCCCTATTTTCTCGTACCACTTTGGTATCTGATCCGATAACTTTATATATGTTCCCTGAATATTAATTGCAAATCGCCTGAATTCTCGAGAATTGTCGTAAAACACCACTGAATCGCACAATGGTATTATCTTCTTCAAATTTTGAAAAGATTCTTTGTATCTACGCTCTATATCAGCATCTGGCATCCCATGGCCACCTTGTTTTACTCTATTATGAACTCTTTCTTTCGCGATTTCCGGGTTATCGACTCCTATATAGTGCATTTCGATATAATATCCCAACGCCTTCGCTTTAGCGACATTCTTCATAATACTTCGACCACACAAAGTCGTCTCTTGACTGAATGATATTTCATTCATAAAAAAACTAGCGATTTTGCCAACCACTATCTTCCCTGCTTGCAAAACCGCTTTACTATCCTTCCAATCGCCTAGTTCCCTTACTGTTTCATCCAGATTAATCTTTTCAATTTCAGATAGAGAATGAATAAGAGAAAAAAGGGTTGTCTTTCCAACACCATTAACCCCTGCTATCAACACATACTTTTTCATCAAAAGACGTTCCTTGCTATTGCTTCTCTCTGTCCAGTTTGTAATAGAAAATCACCAACCATCGCGTAGAAGTTCTTCTCATCCTCTGTCTTTGATTCTAAAACAAGCTGCAAAGTCTCTTCTGGTTCAAGCTTCTTTATTTCCTCAAATATGTCACTATATTTCTTCAAGTCACACATCATTGAACCCTCCACTTCGTTTTCTGCTCACTAATAATGCTACTAGTGAGTCCATTATGAGTTATAGTTATTACTTATTCAAGTAATTTCTACAATTACACAAAAGGGATTGCAACCTAGCAATCCCTAACGATTTAACATTCATCTTCTATCAAAGCACTGTAAGTGCTATTCAAATTTCGCTCCACAATAGGCACAGAACAGCGCTTTAGAATCATGTTCTTTTCCACATTGCGTACAAAATCTAGCCTTGTCAGCTTTGCTTTTCTCAGCAATTGTCTTTTCCGCTCGCCTTGCCTCTTCTGCTCGCCTTGCCTCTTCTTCAAGCCTTATTTTTTCTTCTGCCTCATCAATAAGATCTTGTGGTACTGTAGTTCCACAGGAAAAGCAAAACTTATGTCCGAGTAAAATTGCTGCTCCACACTTCTGACAGTATCCTATCACCGGTTCATTATTAGATTCTGCTTTCTTTGCCATGTTATCCTTCACATAATTTACAGCTCCGACAAATTGTTTAGTAGCGTCAGATACTGATTTCTTAGCATTTTCACTCAAATTAGGCGACACTCTATCTAAGAAATCTGTATTTAATTCAACCTTATTTAGCAACACCAATATAGCAATTATATCTATAACAATTAATATGATAATGTTAATCACATATACAGCATTTGTTTCAATTTCATAAAAATTTTCTTCTGCCATTTTAGTAAGCGTGTCGCGAAAAGCAATCCAGGCTACTATATCTACAAGGTCGCCTATTAAGATAATAGCCATTACCTCTTTTTTATTCTTATTATCTGCAAATAATGCCAGTAGAATAATCACTGGAACAATTATTGCAATTACTATTGGCTTATACGAGACAATATATATTCCTTTCTTGCTCATTATTCCTTGAATTGCATCCATTGCACTAACATCAATTCTCGCATTCATAAAAGAAATCGATAATGAAGTGCAAAAGACAAAAATAAGTAGGATTACTATTAGCAGTCGCAATATATTTTTTACAGTTAACACTTCTATTTTTTTATCATTTTGTTCCTTCCCTTTCACGTTTTCCTCCTCTTCAAAATCACTTTACATACCATTTCTCATAATTTACTAATATTTGAATCTGACATCTAACTCATTAAGGTGGTATTGTCCATCATTTCCATTGAGAACTACATGCTTCCCTGGCCAAACGCTTGCATCATCACTTACAGAAACACGGTATGGTTCTCCATCAGAGAAATACTCATCTACTTCTTTAAATACATCAGGATATTGCGCCTGTAGTTGTTGAATGAGGTCATTGCTATCATTTACAATAATGTTACTATAGTTTAAATCGTTTATAGTAACATAAGTATCTTTGATATTATATACCCTCACACTCTCTATCAATAAATCTCCCATTTTTTTCACGCTTGAATCCAGAACTCCATCACCGTAAGTAGTAAAACGAACAACTACTTTAGTTTCATTTATATACATATTAATTGAGCATGACCATGCATCCACATATTGATCAGCTCTATTCACAAGGTCTCCAAATCCTCCTGCACTGTCGTTTGTCCCTCCAAATGCTTCATAACGGAAACTGGGTATATTTTGATCCGTGTCAGAATACATAAATATGAAATCATTAAGTGTCATCCCTTTGTAAAAGATGAAATCTGTCACCTGCAATTTACCTTCATAGAAGGACTTACTAGATTCATAATCAGCATCACCTGCAGTGCGGTCTGAGGTATAGTCTGTTTCATCATGTACAACAAAATTAGACGTGTTATCATCTGTGTATATCCACATAGCGGGTCTAACTCCCCACTCTTCATTTGCATACCTATTTTCCATACTAAACGTACAGTAATCCTCTGAATAAGCTCCTACGCAAAGCCACCCCAATGAGTCGCGCATCCAAAACTCTTCTTCAGGACTATCTAATTGACACGCATATTTAAACAAGTTTTCGTACGCCATCAGTTCTTCAGATGACAACAAAAATAGCTTATCATTTATATTCCCCGATTCATTAATTTCACTTTCAGCTACTACTGCTCGTTCTTCAGATGAAAAATTGGTTATCATGAAATCATATAGCCATTGCCTAAGATAACTGTCCTCCCAACTATCACATTTTGCTGTCAATGCATATTTTTCATGCCCGATTATATCTTTTGCAAGTAGTAAAGCCTTGTTATCGTCTCTATCAATGATAATCCAATCAACGCCTCCCATGCCATAAGTTACGCCGACCGAATAATCATCTTCTAGAAGTTCTTCCGGTTCAGCTACCCCAAGCCACATTGCTGGACGAATCGAAAAGTATTGTCCATCACTTACTATGTAATCAAAATTACCATCTTGGTCAACGACCTGCATATAGTAATCATGCTGTCCAGGAACACGCATCCCGTATTCATAGACGTCATCTCCATAGTATGATGTCATTCCTTGTTCCTTAAGAACATTGAATTTTGTCTCGGTGTATTGTGTCGGGAAGCAAATCCTACTATCATTCTGAGGAAAATACTTTTCCATTTCATTTCTGCTCAGGATAAAAATCTTATCTAAAGTATCTTTTCCCGCGTACAAATTATTCGCTTCTACACTTTTTTCTGCTTTGACAACTGTGGATATGATGCATTCTTGTTCTTCTTTTGAGAAAGCTTTATTAGCAAAATCTGTATTCAACCAAGATCTACATGCTGATGTATCCCACGTATTATTGGTGCCACTGTCAAAATATACTACAACATCAAGAAGATTCTTACTTACTACCAATACCTTGTCATCTGTTTTATCTAGCACAATCCACTCTATGTCTTCCGAACCGTTTCGCGTGTTATTATCCTGCTCATATGATCCAAAAGAGATGGTGTCACCTATCTCTGCTGAAATCAAGCTGGTTACATCCACCGGACGTTCTTTTTTTATGAACGCTATAGCAACTACAGCAATTACTACCACCAGTAATAGCAATATGCCAAAAAATAAGCCACGATTTTTCAATACTTTTTTATCCGATGTAATCTCTTCTTGCTCAATTATATCTTCTACTTTTTCTCCACACTTCACGCAAAATTTTGCATCCGCAAGCAATTCTTCGCCGCATTTTTTACACAGCATATTTGTCCCTCCCATGACTATGTTACATAGCATTCAGCTGCCAAGCATTTACACTATGCTCCTAATAATTTCATTCATTTTGGGCAGTCATCACATACATACTCGATATCTCGTCACTTAGCACATATTTTTTCAGTGCCTCAGTCTGTCAACGTTCCTCGCATTTACCACTCTTACTTACATCCTACCAATAACAATGTTATTACCAATAACGCTCCCATAACTCAAATATTTCTTTTCATAATCATTCTCCCGTCTCGGTAACAGTCAACTCATAATTACTTTTACCGTCAAGAGTACTAATTCTAAATTTGCCAACTGCTGCTAAAGGATAACTAGTTACAAGTATGTCATTATCTATAATCGATGTTGCTGTAAATGGCATCCATCTATCACGATCGCATGTTGACGAAAAAAGAAGTTCAGTATCATGTGATAGTAAAGAATATCTATACACACTGTTAATGGACTGTCCTTGTTCGTTCTCACAAGACACACCTAGAAAATAGCTATTGTTATTCACATTGACCATTAGCGATATTATCCCCGTCGCATTATCTATTACTTCCTTAAAAAGCGGATTCGTCTCCCCCGTTTTTAGGTCAAGCTCATATACAGCATTCATATCATCTGAAGTTTCATATATCACAGCTGTCTTCTCACTAGAGAAAGCCACATTACATTCGTGATTTTCAAGATTGTCGTATGTCTTTGTACCCATATCGCCAAATGAAGTATATGTAATACCTTTTTTTCCACTTGCCGTTGAAAAAACGCCCCACTTAGTCATCTTTACTACATTGCGATATTCGGTCGTTGATACCTCATTATTTCTGTCAATATAGAGAAGCCGATCTTGGTTAACCGTAAAAAAATACAATCCGTTATCTAAATCTTGCCCAATCAACGATGCATTAGGATATTTGTCTGATATTTGTTCCTCCATCAATGAAAGTGTGTCTATTCTAACGACATACGACGAATCATTTTCTGTTTTTATTCCATAAATATAATCACCTACAACAGCTAAGTCTGAATAATATCCTCTCGCTATCAATTCGTAAGACAATTCTGAAGTAATATTATTTTTATCAACTTTATATATTCCATACCAAAGGTCTGAAATATATATATTCGCGGAGTCGCAGCAAGAATTCCCCCAATTAGTGAAATTTCCCTGAATAGATAACTCAGACGAATCCTCTACATTTGTTATAGCCTCAACATTTAAGTTATCCATTTTCTCATGATTACTATGTGGCCCATCTTTCAACTGCCAAGTAAGTATTAGTCCTAATAGCAAAAGCAAAATGACAAAAAATCCTATAACTATTAATTTTCTCCCCGCTCGAGGGATATGCTTCCTACTCTGACTCAAATCAAGGCATGCATCAACCACGGGCTCTCCACATTGCACGCAAAAATTAGCATCTATTTTCAAATCACATCCACATTTACTGCACTTCACTATCTCGCCTCATAACAGTCTACGTTTTTTATCAATACTAATCACAATCTCTCCACAAAACTGTAGTACTCACATCAAGGACACAATGGCAAGCATCTTTTTTATGCTCCCAGCATTTTCATCCACCTTGAGCAGTCCTCACAAACATACTCTGTGTCTCCGTCACTTAATACGTATTTCTTCAATTTCTCAGTCTGTCCGCACTCCTCGCATTTACCGGTTTTACTACATCCTACTAACAACAATGCTGTTACTAATAACGTTCCAATGACCAAAAGATTTCTTCTCATAATTTTTCTCCTCTCGTGTAGCTGTCCCCAGCTAATTTCATCTACATACAATTGCTTCAATGAATGTATGCTATTCTTTCCTAGCAACATTCTCCTCTGAAGTAAATTTTTCTTGTAATGACTTAGCAAGATTTTCAAATTCATCGCCATACCTATCAGTTTGAATATATTTTGTTTTACTTTCCAAATTGATCCAGTGAGTCTCTTCTCTACGTTTTAAAATATATTTTTCCAGTCGTTGATACATTCCTACAAGTGTCTGCCCTTCAGAACTATCAAATGTCCACTTAGGCAAATATTTTCTTCTGTATAAGGTAGCCCATTTGTTATAGAAGGCAATAACGTTAGCTGCTTGTTTCTCAACATCACTTCTAGGTGGCAATTTCTCGATTGCATTACCACTCTCTATGCAATCATATATTTCACGCCTATATCTTCGTTGCTCTTCCGAGTCGCACTCCATCAAAAAATCTAAATAATTTTTTGTTTTACTCCTTCTAAAATTACATATCGAAACAATCAAAGCAGCTGCACTTATCACTAGCGCTAATGCATCTTTAACATATCCCATTATCCCCACCTCCATAAACAAGATTCTTATAGGCTTCATCAGCCAGAGTATTTTTCATCAAGTATGGTGAATCTTCTTACAACTTCAATCTTAGACCGTTTTGGTCTAAAAATCAATAGACCATTTTGGTCTGTAATATTCTACTTCTGAGGTGAAATGATGACCACTTATAGAAGAATAAGAGATTTAAGAGAAGATAAAGATTTGACGCAAACTGAGATGGCAAAATTCCTGAACATATCTCAACGAGCATACTCTAGATATGAGACCGGAGAACGTAGTATTCCTTTGGATATCTTGTCTAGAATTGCTGATTACCACAATACAAGTGTCGACTACCTCATTAACAGAACTAGCAATAGTAAGCCTTATCCCAGATAGTATTCTAATTTTACAATTACCACTTCTAAGGTAGATTTCACATTTCTAGCGGTAATTCTGATGCATCTACAATTCCCTATTACCGCCTACAACGTTGAAAACTATGCACCAGTGGTAATCACCAACAAAAACGAACCAAAAATTACCGCTGGACATGCATATAATTTGCCATCAGCGGTAATTCAACAGTGCTTGGTACAGAACCGGGCTATAATTCCTCTATAAATTCCGCCAAACTAATAAAATGTCGCTTCTTATCATAAACAGATTATGATTAGACTGCCCCTATCCCCAACAAAAAAGGAAAGGGACCGCCATCTGGCGATCCCTCATCATTTCGTCTTAACTAGTCAATTACTTTACTACAGTAACGTTAACTGCCTGTGGGCCCTTATCGCCTTCAGTCAGATCAAACTCTACAGCAGCGCCTTCTTCAAGTGTCTTGAAGCCGTCTGAGTTAATTCCTGAAAAATGTACGAATACATCCTTGCCAGTCTCATCATTGATGAATCCGTATCCCTTCTGGTTGTTAAACCACTTAACTGTACCCTTGCTCATGGAAAGTACCTCCTTTAAATTTACACGTCGCAGGAAAGGTCTCATTCGGTATACTTTCCCTAAACTCCGAGTGTTAGATTAGCATAATTAAATATAGAAGTAAATAAATAATAGTGAATTATTTGTTAAATATTTGTATTGCTTTGCATACACAACCTGGAGTTTTGATAAGTACCAGTCAATGTAACATCCTCTCCAAACCATTCTGGCGGCACAAAGCTATTACATTCTTCAATATTAGGGAATTCCACCTCGGCCAAAACTAATCCATCATGCACTCCATGGAACACATCCAGCTCAATGGTATATGCGCCGTAGGGAATCAGATACCGAGTCTTAGTGATAATATTGCCCACGCAGGACTTTATTAGTCTCTCATACCCGTCCTTGTCAAATGGAAGGTTGTACTCCTCTCGTGCCATCAGTCCACTGCCCTTATAGGTCAGCGTATATCTGTCGTCAGTGCGGCGGAGCCTAAGCACCGGAGCTGTATTCAAATACCCCTGCTCTATCTCCTTCTTTTTGAATTGAGATAAATCCAGGGGTACATTGTCGATTAAATACTTGCGTTCAATTTCCATATTTATCTTCGAATCTCGTATTTTTGTCTAAGCCTGAGAGCCCTTACAAGCTCTCTGGTTCTCTCATCTATTGGTCCGTCTGGTATGACAAGGTCCATTGATGTAGCCATGCTATCAACTAAATAATCTGTCATGTCTCGCTCATTAGCCATCAGTACGTCCAGCTTCTCAGCGATAGAATCCGCGTCCAGGAACTTTTCAAGTCTTGGATCCAGTTCATTCATTTCTTCCATATTGCCTATTAGTCCTCATCGCTTATTCTGATATAATCCTCAACTACCTCTATCAGCTTCTCATAGCTCATTGATGCACTGTTAAGGCAGAAATCATAATTTCTAGCGTCATTCCATGAATGTCCAGTGTAATACTTATAATAATCAGCGCGATACTTATCAATTGAAGCCATGCGCTTCTTAAGATCTGACTCGGTACCACTAATCTGATGCTTGAGTCTCTCAAGGCAATCCTCTTCAGAGGCATAAAGATAAAGGGAAACTACATGGTCCATATCTCTAAGAATAAAATCAGCACATCTGCCTACGATAATGCATGACTCCTGTGAAGCCAGATCTCTGATAACCTGTGCCTGAATCTCGAAAAGGTTGTCATCAGATACAAAGTCTGCATTTTCCGGCGGAAGCGGCTTGCCGGTATAATGGCCCTTGCTGCTTCTGATTACGCGTCTAACCTTCTCATCCGCCTTTGCAAAAAGTTCCTCAGCGATTCCACTCTCATCAGATGCAAGTCTAAGTATCTCTCTGTCATAGCACGGAATTCCAAGCTTATGTGAAAGCATTTTGCCAAGTGTTCTACCACCTGATCCATAGCTTCTTGCTATTGTGATTACTACATTCTTATCCATTTTATACTCTCCTCCTTAGCCAGCGCGCCTATGCTCTCCTTCATTTAGGACACGCTGCTTTATTACTACTCTCCCAGATAAGCCTTTCTTACTGACTCATCATTCATCAACTCGCTGGCTGGACCTGTCAGTACAATGCTGCCAGTCTCAAGCACATATGCACGATCCGCAATTGAAAGTGCTTTTTTTGCATTCTGCTCAACCAGAAGTACTGTTTTTCCCTGCGCTGCGATCTTCTTGATTATGTTGAATATTTCTTCAACCAAAATCGGTGAAAGACCCATAGACGGCTCATCCATGAGAACTATTGATGGATTGCTCATGAGCGCACGTCCCATAGCAAGCATCTGCTGCTCACCACCTGACAGTGTACCTGCCAGCTGATTCTGCCTCTCCTTAAGTCTGGGGAAGCTCTCATATACTTCTTCCAAAGTCGCAGCAATTCCAGCCTTATCCTTTCTAGTATATGCCCCCATCTTCAGATTCTCAAGTACTGTAAGCTGTGCAAAAACTCGTCTGCCCTCCGGCACATGAGCCATTCCCATTGTTACGATCTTGTGTCCAGGTATCTTGGTTATGTCCTGTCCTTCCAAAAGAACACTGCCACTTTTTGGTGCCAGCATTCCACTTACGGTCTGTAAGGTAGTGGTCTTACCTGCGCCATTTGCACCGATAAGAGCGATTACCTCCCCTTCGTTTACTTCAAATGATATTCCTTTAAGCGCCTGGATTACTCCATAGTTAACAACCAGGTCTTTTACTTCAAGCATTGCCATCTTAGACCTCCTATTATTCACCCAGATATGCTTTGATTACTTCAGGATTGCTAAGCACATCACTGGTAGCACCTTCTGCCAGAACACTACCGAAGTTAAGTACTGTAAGCTTCTCGCAGATACCAGATACCAGCTTCATATCGTGCTCTATAAGGAGGATTGTCATGCCAAACTCCTTGCGGATAAGAGCAATGGTATCCATGAGCTCTGCGGTCTCGTTCGGATTCATTCCTGCTGCAGGCTCATCCAGAAGCAGTAGCTTTGGACCTGTAGCCATAGCTCTTGCTATCTCCAGCTGACGCTGCTTACCGTATGGAAGATTAGAAGCCAATGTGTTAGCCTCGCCATCGAGCTCGAACACCTTAAGTATCTCAAGAGCTCTCTCGTCCATCTGCTTTTCCACCTTATGGTATCTTGGAAGTCTAAGCACTCCTTCTAAGGTGTTGTATGAATATGTGTTGTGAAGCCCAATTTTTACATTGTCCAGTACACTCTGGGCTCCAAAAAGACGTATGTTCTGGAAAGTTCTTGCAATACCAGCCTTATTGATGTCTGCTGTCTTACGTCCTGTAATATCCTCACCTGCCAACTTGATAGTACCGTCTGTAGGCTTGTATATGCCAGTCAGCATATTAAATACTGTTGTCTTACCTGCTCCATTAGGACCGATGAGTCCATAAAGCTCACCCTCTTCAATGGTGATATTAAACTGGTCTACAGCTCTAAGTCCACCGAAGGAAATACCTAAGTTAGTTACTTCAAGTAGTGCTGCCATTACTCTACCTCCTTCTTGCGACTAAAGCGCTGCTTCAGTGCCTCTGCAGTGAGTCCCTTTACCTGCCTCCAGTTCAAAATAGCCGGCGCCCAGTTAAAGAGCATAAGTGCGATAAGTACTACAGAGTAGATAAGCATTCTATAGTCTGCAAGTCCGCGCAAAAGCTCTGGAAGAGCATACAGTACTACAGTTGCGATAATAGCGCCTCTGAAATTACCAATGCCGCCTAATACCACATATACGAGTATCATAATTGACATATTGTATCCAAAGTTCTTGGTGCTGGCAGTAAGCGAGTTGAGGTTGTGGCCATAGAGCACACCTGCCACGCCAGCAATAGATGCTGAAATAGTGAATGCAATCAACTTATACTTTGTAATAGGAAGTCCCACAGTCTCCGCTGCAATCTTATTATCACGTATTGCCTTAACAGCACGGCCTGTCCTTGAATTTACAAAGTTATATACCACCAAAAGGCTGAGTACTATAAGGATTACGCCTACTACAAATGACGCTTGTCTTGGAGTTCCTGTAATACCAAGCGGCCCATTGATGATAATTTCTCCGCTATCCTCCATCTTAAGGTTGGCAGCATCAAATGCAAAATGCAGTCCCTTGCTGTCTTTTCCTATATGTGCAGTGTTAATTACATTCTTAATAATCTCTCCAAATGCCAATGTAACGATGGCCAGATAGTCGCCGTTAAGTCTAAGTACCGGGATGGCAATAAGGAATCCAAAAATAGCTGCCATAGCCGCGCCTACTAAAATGGCCAGGAAAAATCTGATACCATCAGGCATGGAATCCTTAAATACCATTGAGAAAAACGAGCTTGAAAATGCTCCTATGCACATAAACCCTGCATGTCCCAGAGAAAGCTCTCCAAGATATCCTACGCAAAGGTTCAATCCGATAGCTGCCAGTGTATATACGCAGATAGGAACTAAAAGTCCTGACAAAAGTGAATTTAGCGCTCCGGCAGAGTTAAGTATTATCATTATTACTGATATCACTACTACTCCACCTATTGTTGTAAGCATTTGTAATGTTTCTTTTTTCATATTCTTCATATCAGGCACCTACACTTTCTCATGAATCTGCTTGCCGAGAATACCGGTAGGCTTAACTAGCAGTACGACTATAAGTACAGCAAATGCAATTGCATCTGACAGCTGACTTGATATGTATGACTTCGCGAGGTTCTCAATTACTCCCAAAAGAATACCGCCGATAAATGCTCCTGGGATGGATCCGATACCTCCAAATACTGCTGCAGTAAACGCCTTGATACCAGGCATACTTCCAGTGTAAGGAGTGAGAGTAGGATATGCTGAGCACAAAAGCGCACCTGCTATTGCAGCAAGTCCGGAACCTATCGCAAAAGTAAGTGAAATAGTCTGGTTAACATTGATACCCATAAGCTGTGCTGCGTCCTTATCCTCAGATACAGCCTGCATAGCCTGACCCGGCTTTGTCTTCTTTACAAAGAAGGTAAGTGCCACAATTATGACTACACATATCGCTATGGTTACAATAGTAATACCGTTAATAGTAAGAGCTCCATTGAACAGCTTAAGCGCATTGATATCCAGAACTGACTGGAAGAATACCGGATTTGATCCAAAAATCAAGAGCGCTATATTTTGCAAAAAATAGCTGACGCCAATTGCTGTAATAAGCACCGCAAGGTTAGTCGCTTTTCTAAGTGGCTTGTATGCCACCTTCTCAATGAGCATACCAAGTGCTGTACAGCTGATAATTGCTATCACCACTGACACGATAGGTGGAAGCCCTGCGTTAGACATGCTCACATATACCACATAGCTTCCTATCATGATGACATCGCCATGAGCAAAGTTAAGCATTTTCGCAATACCATAAACCATGGTGTATCCCAGCGCTATTATGGCGTAGATACTGCCGAGGCCTATTCCATTGAATAGATTTGTTAGAAACTGCATAAATTCACCTCTTTATACAAATAAAAATTCATACTATAATATCATATTTTTCTCAAATATTGCAATTGATTTGTCTAATAACATCACAGTGCTTTCCACAAAGTTGGACGTACATATCACCTCGGTCCAGCTTCCTGGAAAACACTGTTTTTTCAGAAAAAAGGACGCACCTATTGTAGGTGCGTCCTCATTGACGATTAATCTTTATCTACGGATTAGTCCATAGCTACGTATACGCCATCCTTGATTACTACGGCCTTTGGTCCCTTAGAAACCTCACCGTTAGCCTGCCAAGTCATGCCGTCACCAGTAAGTCCATCAACCTTGATGCTAGCCATAACCGGAATAATCTTCTCGCCGATTTCCTTAGCGCTCATATCTACGGTTACACCTGAAGCCTCGATTGCAGCCTTGATTGCATAGATTGCATCATAGCCATCTGCTGCGAACTGGTTCGGGATCTCACCATACTTCTCCTGATATGTAGTTACGAACTTCTTGGTAAGGTCATCTGTTGCATCAGCTGCGAAAGGAGTAAGAAGAACTACGCCCTCTGCAAGGCTGGTATCAAATCCCTCAAGAGTAAGGATACCATCCATACCATCTACGCCCCAGAAAAGAGGTGCATAGTCGATGTCCTTTGCCTGCTTAAGGATGATTGAAGCCTGCTGATAGTACATTGGAAGGAATACGAGGTCTGCACCTGCATCCTTGCAAGCCTGAATCTGTACTGAGAAATCAGTATTTGAGTCAGCAGTAAATGCCTGCTCAGTTACAATGTTAAGTCCAAGTGAAGCTGAAGTGCTCTTAAAGGTAGCATAGATACCTGATGAGTATGCATCTGAACTGTCATAGATGATACCAACACTGCTAGCAAGTCCATGCTCTGAAATATACTGTGCAGAACCTACACCCTGGTTAGGATCAGTAAAGCATACCTGGAATACGTTTCCATTAGGTGAAAGGACGTTAGGTGAGCTTGCTGATGGTGTAATCTCAAAGATACCATCTGCGCTGGTCTCTGCTGATACAGCGATGCAAGGAGTAGTGGTTACAGTTCCGTAGAGAATCTGCATACCCCAGTCCTTAAGAGTATTGTATGCGTTAAGTGCCTTCTCAGCATCATGCTCGTCATCCTGGAAATTGTACTCAATCTGTGATCCGTTGATACCGCCAGCTGCATTGATCTCATCTACTGCAATCTGTGCACCGTTACGTGCTGCCTGTCCGTAAATTGCTACTGCTCCGGTAACAGGGCCGATACCACCGATTTTCCATGTGTCGTTGCTGCCCTTAGATGAGCCACAACCTGCGAGTACGCCTACAGCCATAGCTGCTACAAGCGCAATGCTCATGATCTTCTTCTTCATAATCTTATCCTCCTAATATAACATGTGTATTTTATACACAAAATTCCGCATAGCACCATAGAGCGCACCATTGCGGAATCATCGTAGAAAAATTTAATACACTAACAAAGTAAAGTCAAGGTAAAAAATGCATACAATTTTGTCAAAGTTCGGCCAAACTCGCGACAATTTCACCAAGCACATTCAACGGAAGCTCCGGATTATCTGTGAGCTTTATTATGGTACTATAAAAGGATGGAGGCGCAATATATGGATTAGATTCAAGTCTCCCCTCCATGATTGATTTAAATTCTTCACACATCTTCTTATACATCACCCTGCTTGGCACATGTTCCTTTTTTCCACAGAAAGCCAATGTTTCAAGCAGATATGAGTGTATAAATCTAAAATCTATCTCCTTACCATATTCTTCATAAAACGGAGTCTGTTTCATAAATTTTAGAAGCTCTTTTGCCTGCTCCTTATGCTGCTCGATACAGTTCAAGCCCATCATATCAGTATGAAGTATCGAGCTTTGACGATTTTGCCAATAGTAGTAAATCCCACCCACGCTCACATACTTGTTTACGTAATACTTAAGTGGATAAGTAAAAAGCGGCTCCTCATAATTTGTGTTTTCACCAAAACGCACTCCAGCATCAAGTAGCAATTCTCGCCTATAGAGCTTGTTCCAATTGCCTAAAGTCATTGAGCCATTTATGACAAAATCAATTCTATCATCGCGACCACATATATTCCTCACTTCGCTGTTCCAGCGGAGCTCCCTCGTTAGCTTAACTTGCGCATTTTCAACGATATAGTCACAGTGGCCAAACTGAACAACATCTGCCTCATTTTCTGATGCAATCTTATACAGTTCCTCGCAATAACCGGGTGCAATAAAATCGTCCGGGTCAACGAAGGCCAAATACTCCCCAGTGGCATAGTCTATTCCTGTATTTCTACTTCCACCCTGACGCTTATTACATTCATGATTGATTACCTTTACTACATCTGGTGCCTGAATCTCATATTGTCTTAAAGCTTCCAAAGTAGCGCCTTCATCCGTAGAGGCATCGTTCACAAATATTACCTCTATATCACTAAGCGACATAGTCTGTGACTTTATACTATCTACGCATCTAGGAAGGTACTCCGCCGAATTAAAGCAAGGTACAGTTATACTTATTTTTTTCATAATACGTTCTCTATCTGTTCTCTTATACCATAAGCTTCGGCCAGTCCCAGTAGCCAGCCTCTCTTCTCCTGCCACAGACCTATTTCCTCATATATATTTCTATACTCGTTCAATATTCGAGGGACAGAGTCGAAAAAGGCTTCCGGCGACAAACCTACACTGCCAGGAGTCTCATAGACATCCACCAAAACCTCATTCACATGAATGACTTTCGTATACTGAGTCAACCTGAGTAATAAATCGTAGTCCTCATAACATCTTAATGATGTATTGAAAAGACCTGACTTTTCCAGCATGCTCTTATGGATAAGCATGGTCGGTATGCCAATGAAGTTACCCATTAGCATCTCACCGAAAATGACGCCTTCACGCCTGTCCGCCGGCCTATCTGCACTTGGCATTATATTCTCAGTGCCATCGCCTGCGTGCCTTAGAAAGCTACAATATATGAACCCAGCCTGCCCATCCATGGCAGCGACCTGCTTTTCTAACTTATCAGCGTGCCAGGTATCATCGCTGTCCAAAAAAGCTATCCAGTCGTAGCGCGCCTCTTTTATGCCCCTATTTCTTGCAGCAGCTGCTCCACTATTGATCTCGCATTTTATATATCTGATTCTCACATCGCCAATAGCTGCCACCAGCTCTGCGGTGTTATCTGTAGATGCATCATCGACTACAATCAGCTCGAACCGGCTATAGCTTTGACTTAGCACACTAAAAATAGAGCGCTCTATTAGATGCGCTCTGTTGTATGTTGGAATGATCACTGATATAAATGGCTCGCTATTCATAGTTCGCTCACCTTTCGTTGATAGTATTTTTTATCTGCTCAAGCCCTTCATCGGAAAATGGAAAAAGCATGCTCTCCTTTTCCTCATCAGGTGTGAGATTGTATTCCACCTTGTCGGGATAAAACGTAAGCTTGAGCTGCTTTATCTTGTTTTCCTCATCGCCAGACACATCTTTTTCAATGCGAAACCGGAAGCCCCTAAGGCTTCCGGTAAATGATGCTAATTCATAATATGCAAGTGCAAATAAATCCTTAGACTCTAACATGTTCATCCTATACTACTACGGTAGTCCATCCGTAGGTATCCTCAACGTTACCCCACTGTATACCAGTAAGAGTATCATAGAGCTTCTGAGTAAGCTCACCAGTCTCACCGTTGTTGATTACTACTACGTCATCCTTGTAACGAAGCTCGCCTACTGGTGAGATAACTGCTGCAGTACCTGTTCCGTATACTTCCTCAAGAGTGCCATCATGTCCAGCCTTCATAAGGTCATGGATAGAAAGTCTCTCCTCACGCACCTTGTAGCCCCAGTCGCGAAGCAGCTGAATCATAGAATCTCTGGTTACGCCCGGAAGTACAGTGCCTTCGATAGGAGCAGTCCAGATTTCGCCAGCAATCTTGAACATAATGTTCATGGTACCAACCTCTTCTACGTAGGTTCTGGTCTCACCATCAAGCCACAGTACCTGAGCATATCCAAGCTTCTCAGCCTTTACCTGACCTGCAATTGATCCAGCGTAGTTACCGCCGCACTTGGTAAATCCTGTACCACCCTTTACTGCACGTACCAGCTCATCCTCAACGAGAATCTTAACCGGTGCAAGTCCGGTAGCATAGTAAGCGCCTACCGGGCAGCAGATAACCATGAACTTGTATGATTTTGCCATATGTACGCCAAGAGCTGACTCAGTAGCGAACATAAATGGTCTGATATAAAGTGAGGTATTCGGTGCTGAAGGAACCCAGTCCTTCTCAACCTCTACCAATGCCTTAACAGCCTCAACGAACATATCCTCCGGGAATGCCGGCATGCAAAGACGCTCATTTGACTTAATCATTCTACGAGCGTTCATCTCAGGACGGAAAATCTGAATATGACCATCAGCTCTTCTATATGCCTTCATACCCTCGAAGGTCTCCTGAGCATAATGAAGAGTAACGCATGCAGGATCAAGCTGAATCGGAGCATGAGGTGTAATACGTGCGTCGTGCCATCCCTGATCTACATCCCAATCCATCTCAAACATGTAGTCAGTCATGTACTTACCAAATCCAAGATTATTCTGATCTGGCTTGGCCTTGAGATTTTTATTCTCGATAAACTTGATATCCATTAATTCATCCTCCTATCTTCGGTAGCCCTGCTACTCATCCTCTATGGAATTGACTGATATCTGCCACCTTTTGTGGCCACGTTGGAAAACATTATATTCCTTTTGATTGCGTTTTTCCATATGTATTACTATAATTTTGCATATCTAATGGCACTATTTACAGATATCTGTTGTAGTCACAATTTTGCAATATACCATACAAAGGACAACTTTGAGGGATAACCTCGCAGGTGGCCGTTTCAGATCAACCTCTCACGGCCGACAGTATAGGATTCAAAAATATATGAAACGAGAACATATCAAGAACTTTGACTTAATAAGATGCGTTTGCGCGCTTCTTGTCATAGCGTATCATTTTTTCAGCATCTGCTTTGCAACCCCAGAATATGCCGGCAGCTGGTGGGGTGCATATTTCAAAAACGGCAACTGGGGCGAGACCGCCGTCATAGTGTTTTTCATGCTGTCAGGCGCCTCCCTTCGATACAATTATCCCACCGTCGATAGGCGCAGCATTGGAAAATTCTATCTTAAGCGTCTTTTTGGCATACTTCCCATGTACTATATCTCATGGATAGCTGTAGTGATATGCCGCAGCATCAAGGACGGCGCATTTATGATAAAGGAAGCCCCGGCATCTTTACTTCTCACCCTGTTCGGAATGGACGGGTATCTGGGATATCTTTTCCCACACAGCTACTATCTGATAGGCGAGTGGTTCCTTGGCGCACTAATACTCCTATATCTATTGTACCCTCTGCTCGCTCTCTTATATAGAAAAATACGCATTGCAGCTACCTGCATTTTAGCATGCGGCTTTCTATTTGTATGCTTCACCAATTTCTTCACCATCCCTGCAGCTCATAATCTAGTGACCTGCATATTTGGCTTCTGGCTCGGCATGCTCTACATTGACGCAAGACCCAAGCTGCAAAAGATGCCTGTACCGGTCATCGCGCTTATCGTGTTTGCAATCTTCACTTTCATTCACATCCCTGCGGATGAGACTGTAGCAATGCACGTAACCGCTGTCAGCCTCTTCATCGTGCTCGACTACCTAGGCGGCATTACCTGCAAGACTCCAGTGCTTCGAGTCGCAGTCTCATGGATATCTACTATTTCATATCCACTATTTCTATTGCATCATGTAATCATCTACAGATACATGAACACAACAGTGATCCACAGCCTGTCATCTGGCGGATGCATTGGCATGTTCATTGTCACAGTCATCGCATCTGTCATAGCTGCAAGCGTGCTGCACTTGTTGCAGTAGGGACGGTCCTTTTGCCACGCACATGTGTACTTTGGCTCGCTACTTTTTCCTGCAAAAAAACAGGCGCAACAACCCCCCGGGCGCATTAGGACTCTCCGTCATCCAAACGCAACAAACCACGCCCTAAAGCGTGGTTCGTCAATTCCTTTGTAAGCATCTATCTATGCCAAAACTCTTCCTTCAGCATTATAGATTCTATTTCAGCTCTAAAACTCTTCCTTCAGCGTTCTTCCAAACAGACCATTCAGTGTCTCCTTGAAATCCGCATTCTCATAGAGCGACATATATACTGACTGGCATATCGGCAGCTCAACATTATACTTCTCGCCAAGCTCAATCATAGCCTTAACAGTGTAGTAACCCTCAGCCAGCTTGTCGTACTCTTCACCTCGCACATAGCACTCGCCAAACTTACGATTATGACTGTGCTGCGAAAATACCGTAGCCTCATAGTCGCCCAGGTGGCACAGGCCGTATGCTGACAGTTCGTTTCCACCCATGGCCTTAATGAGTCTGGCCACCTCTCTGGTGCCTCTCGACATCAGCGCGCCCTTGAGGGAGCTAAGTCCTAATCCATCCAGCATGCCTGCTGCGATTCCCACTACATTCTTCGCAGCTGCACCTATCTCATTGCCCAGCAAATCCTTGCCATAATAGAATCTGATCAGGTCGCTGTTGAAGCTGTCTACCAGAAAATCCTTAGTGCGCTCGCGGTCACTATCTATAACCATGCAGTTTGGAATCCCTTTGTAAAACTCCTCCACATGCCCTGGTCCAATCCATACAGCAATGTCGTTGGATGCATCCACATGTTCTCGCATTATCTGTGACAAAGTGCGGCAAGTTCCAATTTCTATTCCCTTCATGCACAGCACAAACGTCCTGTCTCGCACCGACTTTTCTGCAATCTGCGTGGCAAGAGCATCCAGACCCTGGGCTCCAATAGAGATAATAACTACCTGGGCATCCAGTGCCTCATCCAGGTTGGTGGTGAGCCCCATTGTCTCGCTCAGTTCCAAGTACTCGTTTTTTCTGTTGGCTAGAAGCTCCTGCATTCTTGCTGAGCCCTCGCGGCCATAGATTGTCACATTATGTCCTATTTTATCGAGATACCATGCAATGCAGCTGCCCCATCGTCCGCAGCCAATTACAGATATCTTTAGCATTCTGGTACCGGAAGCCATATCACTCCTCCTCGTCCATTTCTGATTCGTTCTCAACCACCTGATCCATTAGGTCCCAGATGTCATCTCTTCCCAGCTTAGTTTCAGCGGAAAAAGGTATCATAATTGTATCGTTATCGCACTCAAGTGTCTGTCTTATTATCTTAAGCTGCTTTGGGATAGCACCCTTACTTATCTTATCTGCCTTGGTACAAATAATAATAGGCTGCAATCCCTGATATGTAATCCAGTCAAACATCTGCTTATCATTTGCGCCCGGAGCATGTCTGATGTCAATGAGCAAAAATACAGCCCGCAACTTGTCAGACTCAACCAGATAGTCCTCGATGAGCTTTCCCCACTTCTCCACCTCAGTCTTTGAGGCCTTGGCGTACCCATAACCCGGCAGATCCACCAGGTATATCTGGCCATTTATATTATAGAAATTGATAGTCTGAGTCTTGCCCGGCTGTGATGAAGTTCTGGCAAAATTCTTCCTATTCATCAGAGCATTTATAAGGCTTGACTTTCCTACATTTGATTTTCCTGCAAATGCAACCTCCGGCAAGAGATTTTTAGGGAGCTTACTTGTAGGCCCGCAGACCGTCTCTAAATTTACGTTCTTAATTACCAATGTTCACATTCTCCTTAATAGACTATGCTGTAGCCTCGAAATGAGAAAAGGGGATGCAGCACCGCTCCACCCCCATTACATCTTACATTTATGCGCTCTTCGCGTCTTTCTTTTTCTTCTCAAGTTCTACAATCTCAGAAGCCTCAGATACCTCGTCCTCACAGTTGTCATCCACCATCTCCTTGGTGATAGTAAGCTCTGTGATGGAATCATCAGATGGAATCTCATACATGTAATCCATCATTACGCTCTCCATAATCGAGCGAAGTCCTCTGGCTCCAGTCTTTCTGGCAAGAGCCTTCTTAGCTATCTCTACGAGAGCTTCCTTGTCGAAGTCAAGCTCCACGCCGTCCAGTGAAAGCAAAGCCTTGTACTGCTTGGTAAGAGAATTCTTCGGCTCCTCAAGTACCCTTATGAGTGCTTCCTCGTCCAATGCATCCAGTGCCACATTCACAGGCACACGTCCGATGAACTCTGGTATAAGTCCGAACTTGATAAAGTCCTGCGGAAGTACCTTCTTGAAGGCCTCCCCTATGCTCTTCTCATCCTTGCCTACGACAGTGGCATTGAATCCAATCGCCTTACTGTCAAGACGCTGATTGATAATTGACTCAAGTCCATCAAACGCGCCGCCGCAGATGAAGAGAATATTAGTAGTATCTATAGGTATAAGCTCCTGCTGAGGGTGCTTTCTTCCGCCCTGAGGCGGTACTGATGCCACAGTACCCTCAAGAATCTTGAGGAGTGCCTGCTGCACGCCCTCACCAGATACATCTCTGGTGATAGATACATTCTCTGATTTTTTTGATATCTTGTCGATCTCATCTATATAGATGATTCCGACCTCAGCCTTTTTGATGTCATAATCGGCTGCCTGTATTATCTTGAGCAGGATGTTCTCCACATCCTCTCCCACGTATCCGGCCTCGGTAAGTGTGGTTGCATCTGCTATTGCAAATGGTACACCCAATATTCTAGCCAGTGTCTGTGCCAGAAGTGTCTTACCACTACCTGTCGGTCCGAGCATTAATATGTTGCTCTTCTGGAGCTCCACATCAAGATTCTGGCCCTGTGTGATACGCTTATAATGATTGTATACCGCGACAGAAAGTACTTTCTTGGCTTCATCTTGTCCAATTACATACTCATCGAGGAAGCCCTTAAGCTCCTTAGGAGTAAGTAAGTTGATATCCTCTGTGGTGAAGCCCTTTACTTTTCCCTTCTTACGTGCATCCTCTACAGGCTCTGCATCATAGATATCCTCATTGTCGAGAGTGTCCTTTTCCAGTTCCTCGTCAATTATCTCAAGACAGATATCTACGCACTCATCACAGATAAATGCTCCCGCTGGTCCTGCGATCAGCTTGTGCACCTCATTCTGTGACTTGCCGCAAAATGAGCACCTTACTCTGGTGTCGTTCTTTGATGCCATGTCTATCCTATCTGTTGGTAATTATGCTGTCGATAAGTCCGTAGTCGAGTGCCTCCTGTGCAGACATATAGTAGTCACGCTCAGTGTCGGCTGCCACAACATCATACGGCTTACCAGTATTTGCTGCCAGCATCTCGTTCAACTTCTTCTTGGTCTTCAAAATGTTCTCAGCTGCAATCTGGATCTCTGTAGCCTGACCCTTTGCACCGCCTGATGGCTGGTGAATCATAATCTCAGCATTCGGAAGAGCAAATCTCTTACCCTTTGCACCGCCTGCCAGAAGGAATGCTCCCATAGAAGCTGCCATTCCGATGCAGATGGTAGATACATCACACTTGATGTACTGCATGGTGTCATAGATTGCCATTCCAGCGGTAACCATACCGCCCGGAGAGTTAATGTACAAGCTGATATCCTTGCCTGGATCCTCAGACTCCAGGAAAAGTAGCTGTGCTACCACAAGGCTTGCAGTAGTCTCATTTACTTCCTCTCCCAGGAAAATGATACGATCCTTCAGAAGTCTTGAATATATGTCGTAAGAGCGCTCGCCCTTGCTTGTCTGTTCTACTACATAAGGAACTAAACTCATTTATGCCTCCTCAGTGGCTTCTTCCTTTGCTTCTGCCTTCTTCTTTGTAGTGGTCTTCTTAGCCTTGCTCTCTTTTACGTTCTCGAATACGAAGTCTGCAGCCTTGCGGATGCGCAGATCCTTCTTCATATCCTCGAGGCCTTCCTCACCGAAGTACTTCTTGAGCTCTTCAGCATCGATGCCGTAAGCCTTTGCCTGAGCAGCCAGATCCTCATCTACATCTGCGTCAGTAACTTCAATGTTCTCTGCCTTTGCAATAGCTTCAAGTACAAGTGCTGACTGGATTCTCTTAAGAGCGTCAGGACGTACCTGCTCCTTAAGTCCATCAAGGTCAGTGCCTGAGAACTTAAGATACTGGTCAAATGAAAGACCCTGTGACTGAATACGATTAGCAAAGTCGCTGATGATATTCTCGCTCTGATACTCAATCATAGCCTCAGGGATATCCATCTTAGAAGCCTCAATAATCTTATCTACTGCTTCATCGGTCTGAGCCTGCTTAGCGTCAGCCTTTGCCTTCTCCTCAAGATTCTGCTTGATGCTCTCCTTGTACTCAGCAAGAGTATCATACTTAGAGCACTCTGATGCGAACTCGTCATCTATCTCAGGCATTTCCTTTGCGATTACATCATGAATCTTGCACTTGAATACTGCCGGCTTGCCAGCGAGCTCTGCTGCCTGATAATCCTCTGGGAAGGTAACATTTACATCAACGTCATCGCCAGTCTTAGCACCAACGAGTGCCTCCTCAAAGCCAGGAATGAATGAATGTGATCCAATCTCAAGACGATGATTCTCGCCCTTTCCGCCCTCGAATGCCTCTCCATCCATGAAACCCTCAAAGTCGATTACAGCGATATCGCCCTCTACGATAGCACGCTCTACAGATACCTCACGTGCCTGGTTCTTCTGCTGAGTCTCAAGCTCAGCCTGAATCTGCTCATCAGTAACAGCGGTATCTACCTTGGTTACTGTAACGCCCTTGTAAGTGCCAAGCTCGATCTCCGGCTTAACTGCAAACTCTGCAGTAATTACAAGCGGCTGTCCCTTCTCAATCTTCTCTACATCGATCTGTGGTCTGGAAGCTGCCTCTACTCCAGCCTCCTTAAGAGCTGCTGGGTAGGTCTCTGGGAGAATCTCATTGATAGCATCATCCCAGAAAATGCCTTCGCCATACATCTTCTCAATCATTACACGCGGAGCCTTGCCCTTACGGAAGCCTGCGAGATTAATCTTACCCTTCTGCTTGTTGTAGACCTTGTTTACAGCCTTATCAAACTGGTCAAATGGAACCTCGAAGGTCATCTTCACCATGCTGTGCTCAAGTGTTTCAAGTTTAACGCTCATTTATTTCTTCCTCCTTAACCGTTTATCGGTTTATTTATTGCATTACGACCACAACGCAGTCGAAAAATTATATCATGTTCTCATAGGGAATGTCTAGTTTTTCCGCATAACTTACCACATACGAGTCCCATTGTCTCTCCGTTGTTTTGTCAGTGGAAAAGCCTTTCAGAAGTACGCCCGACGAAAGGGTGAGCTCCGATTCCTTGTAGCTTATGATGATACTTGCAGAGCCTACTTCGATTCGGTTATCACCAAACACTTCGCCAAGCCTGTCTTCATCAGCCAAAAGCTGTATAGATATTCTGTCAGGCAGCTGCTTTCCTTTAATAAAATCAAAAAGTGTACTGCGCAATCTCCCATAACTTACAGGCTCGTAGCCCTTGTTATTTTCTATCGTGAGTACACCCTTATCACTTAGGACCTGCATCCTGCCGCACAGGAAGCTGTCAAAGTCCTCCTGTGCCAGAAGCTTATTCATAAAAGTCTTAATGTCCCTGATTCGTAGGTAAATCATTCCTTAGCCTCGCCTACAGTAGTCAGTATTCTGTCGTTATCCAGTTGCTTGCCTGCATTTATCTTGAACTGCTGTAACAAATCATCCACGGTCATATTAGCTCGCTCATCGCCGCTGACATCAAGTATGATGCGGCCGCTGTCCATCATAAGTGTCCTGTTGCCCACATCAAGTGCCTGATGCATGTTATGAGTAACCATAAGGCACGATATATTGCGTTCTTTTACTATATCCTTTGTAAGTGTCAGCACCTTTTCTGCTGTAGCAGGATCAAGTGCTGCTGTATGCTCATCCAAAAGTAATAGCTTCGGAGTGACAAACGTGGCCATCAAAAGAGTTAATGCCTGTCTTTGTCCACCAGACAAAAGTCCTACTGGCTGCTTCATTCTGTCCTCAAGTCCCATGTTCAAAAGTGACAGCTGCTCACGGAATCTGGCCTTGTCAGCTGATGATATTCGACTAAAAAACTTCGATGGTCTGGTTGATGCACGCAGATATGCAAGTGCCATATTTTCCTCAATAGTCATATGAGGAGCGGTACCCTTCAGTGGATCCTGGAAAAGATGTCCAATCACCTTGCTTCTAAGGTGCTCCTTCTCAAATGTAATATCCTTACCATCAAGGACAATATTGCCCTCGTCTATAAAAAACGCACCAGTTATAGCGTTGAACATGGTTGATTTTCCTGCGCCATTGCTGCCTACTATGGTAGCAAAATCTCCATCAGCCAGATCAAGGCTCACCTGATTAAGTGCCTTTTTCTCATTAACAGTGCCTGGGTTGAAGGTTTTTGATACGTTAAGAAGCTCTAACATTTATCGTCCCTCCTTCCCGCTCTTGATTTTCTTCATTGTAAGATGCTTAGTGCGCTCAATGGCAATAAGCTTTTTGATGTGAGGCAGTGAAATTGCCACAGCAACGATTATTGCCGACACGAGCTTAAGAGCCTCCGCCGGAACGTTAAGTCGCAGAGCGATAGCTACTATAAATCTGTACAGTACACTACCTACCACTACGCCAAATATGCGTCTTCCAATGCTTCCCTTGCCTACCAGTGTCTCACCTATGATAAGTGAAGCAAGGGCTATAGTTACCATACCGGTTCCAATATTGATGTCGCAAGACTTTTGATACTGCGCGATAAGTACTCCTGAAAGAGCAGTCAATGAGTTAGACAAGCACAGTCCTACGGTTGTAGTAAAAATCGGATTGATACTTGACGACTTAACCATATCCGGATTATCGCCTGTCGCTCTTATGCTCATTCCAAGCCTGGTGCGCAAAAACCACCAGAGCAAAAACCCCACAATAACCACTACAGCTACCACAAGTATTACCTTGTACCAGCTGCCTATGAAAGTGCTCTCCAATTTATCCTTTGCCACTGAAAATACGGTGTCATTGCCGAACAAATTAGCAATAGACGAAAATCCCATAACCATTAGGTTGATGGTATAAAGTCCCGTATTAACAATAATACCTGCCAGAATTGATGCCACACCAAGTCTAGTCTGCAAGAAAGCTGTCACAAAGCCTGCTGCCGCTCCAGCTGCCATTCCGGCAAATATTGCCAGGACCGGGTGCCCCGCCAGCGTCACCATAGCTCCTACAGCACAGCCCAGTGTAAAGCAACCATCCGTAGTCAGGTCGGCTATATTCAATATGGAAAATGAAATGAACAGCGCCAGAGCTACAAGGCTGTATATACAGCCCAGCTCCAGCGCGCTCTGAAATATCGATACGGTAAATATTGATGCCAAAATTAATTGAACTCCTTAGCAGTTGTAATCTCAACAAGACCAGCGCACATAGACTCGAACATTGAGTAGTCAAGGCCTATTGCCGCTGCAGTCTCAGTGTTAACTGTAGCGATACCATTGTCAAGAAGCATTACCTTAGTAGATGCAGGATCTGCTCCGTTTACCAGAATTTCTACAGCCATGTCAGCAGTAGCAAGACCGAGGTTGTAGTAGTTTACACCGAATCCACAGAAGGCTCCGTTAAGCGCAAATGAATCCGCTCCACAATAGTGTGCTACACCTGCATCCGCAAACTTCTCATAGATTGCGAGCTCAGCTGTCATGATTGAATTGTCGGTAGGTGTAAATACTGCCTGAACGCCCTCAGCTACAAGTGCATCTGCTGCAAGCATAATCTCATCATTAGAGGTACCTGTCTTTTCTACATATGCAATACCCTTCGCATCGAGGATAGCCTTTGCATCATTGATAGGAGCAGTTGATGAATCCTGGCTCTTATCATAGAGAAGGCCTACCTTGGTAATATCCGGCTGTGCTGCAAACATAAGGTCAAATACAGCCTGTGTATTAAGACCATCCGAAGTACCGGTAATATTAGCTCCCGGCGCATCCATAGTAGCTACAAGTCCTGCTCCAACAGGATCAGATACTGCTGAAAATACTACTGGAATCTGATTGTCTTCAGTAGCCGCCTGCATAATCATTGCAGTAGGAGTAGCTATTGGAATGATTACATCCACATTCTGGCTCAGAAGCTGAGTAGCTATCTGGTTAATAATTGTAGAGTCTGCCTGTCCGTTATATACAGTGTCGCCGTAGTCAAATATTACTCCAAGCTCAGCACCCTTCTTGTCAAGCTCTTCCTCGATAGCAGCCTCAATCTGATTGAGAGAAGCATCGTCAACATACTGTACAATGCCCACCTTAAATACACGCATCTCACCATCAACTGCCCCTGCGGTCTCAGCTGTGTTACCTGTATCAGTGGTAGCCTCAGTTGAGGCTGTATTGCCGGTGCTGCTTGCTGAAATATTACTTCCAGCATTCTGGCCGCATCCTGCCATAAGTGACATACACATAGCTGCGCTAAGTGCGGCTGCAAATAATCTCTTTTTCATCTTCTTTTCCTCTTCTTTTTAATGTTGTTAGCATTCCGCTTCGTTACTTGCTCATAAGTAACTACTGCTTCGAAGCTAAGCTATATTTAGTCTCTGGGACTATCTTACTTAAGAATAGCCTTATGGAATACCTTCTTGCCCTTCTTAATCTTTACGCCATCCTTCAGAGAATCTGCTGATACAGCGTATGCGATATCAGATACTGCCTGACCGTCTACAGATACACCGCCCTGCTGAACATTGCGTCTAGCATCGCTCTTTGATGGGCAGATTCCGCATTTAACCAGAAGGTCCATAATATTAACAGCACCATCAGCGAGGTCATCAGCTGTAAGCTCAGTGGTAGGCATATTGCTGTCATCACCGCCACCAGCAAAAAGTGCTTTTGCAGCATCCTGCGCCTTCTTAGCCTCTTCCTCGCCGTGTACAAGGCTGGTAAGCTCGTATGCCAGAATTTCCTTTGCCTTATTGAGCTCAGCGCCTTCCCACTTGTCCATCTCATCTATCTGCTCGATCGGAAGGAATGTCAGCATTCTGATGCACTTAAGTACATCATCATCGCCAACATTGCGCCAGTACTGGTAGAAATCATATACAGAAGTCTTATTTGCATCAAGCCATACTGCTCCATTGGCAGTCTTACCCATCTTCTTACCCTCTGAATTCATAAGAAGGGTAATGGTCATAGCATATGCATCCTTGCCCAGCTTCTTACGGATGAGTTCTGTACCGCCCAGCATGTTAGACCACTGGTCGTCACCGCCGAACTGCATATTGCATCCGTATTCCTGGAACAGATGATAGAAGTCGTATGACTGCATAATCATGTAGTTGAACTCCAGGAATGAAAGACCCTTTTCCATACGCTGCTTGTAGCACTCAGCTCTAAGCATGTTATTTACAGAAAAGCATGCTCCCACCTCACGAAGTACCTCAATGTAGTTAAGCTTCAGGAGCCAATCTGCATTATTTACCATGATAGCGCCGTTCGGGCCATCGAATGATATAAAACGCTCCATTTGTTTTTTGAAGCAATCACAGTTATGCTGGATAATCTCCGGTGTCATCATAGAACGCATATCTGAACGTCCAGATGGGTCTCCAATGTACCCTGTTCCACCACCGATAAGTACTACCGGTCTATTGCCTGCCATCTGAAGTCTCTTCATCAGGCACAGCGCCATAAAGTGTCCTACATGAAGCGAATCCGCAGTCGGATCGAATCCAATGTAGAATGTAGCTTTCCCGGTATTAACAAGTTCCTTTATCTCAGGCTCATCAGTGACCTGCGCTATCAGGCCTCTTTGTGTAAGTTCTTCATAAATATTCATAAAACACCTCTTTCGCGTTATACAACTTGAAAATTATAGTTTATCTGCAGCTATTTTGCAAAATATATTTCCATTACCAATCTCACTCGCTTTTTAGCCAACGTCTCAAAATAAGCTTAATGGCATCAAGTCTAAGTGGTTTCTCCAGATAATCTGCAAATCCTGCATCGTCAAATTCTCTGCGGGATGTGGCGGATATATCTGCCGAAAATGCCACAAATGGCACGGAATCATACCTCTCTCCGATATTCCGTAACGCCCTTGCCGTCTCTATTCCATCCATTCCCGGCATCATGCGATCTATGAAAATGAGGTCGTAATCCACTATTTTTGCCTTCTCCACAGCCTCCTCGCCGCTCACTGCGGTGTCAATATTGACTCCTGCCTTTCCAAACAGTCCCTGGGCCACTGTCAGATTAACTCTGTTGTCATCAATTACCAATAGCTTTGCGGTAGTATTTGTAAAGTCTTCTGCCTTTGCAAGGCTGTCAAACGTAGCCGCCTCATCTCCAAGAATTTCTGCGTCTACCACCTTTTGCGGTATCTCAAAGTAGAATCTTGAGCCTTTTCCGTAGGCACTATCTACTCCAATGGTTCCACCCATAAGTGTTACAAGCTGTTTGCAGATAGACAGTCCCAGTCCAGTACCCTCAATCTTATGATTATGCGACTGGTCAGTCTGCTCAAAGCTACCGAATATACGCTCGCGATCCTCCGCCTTTACGCCTATACCAGTGTCTCTTACAGAGAATTCCAGAGATATCTCATCCGGATTAGCTCCCTTATGCTGCCTTACTCGCACATTGACTGAGCCAGTGTCAGTATACTTTATCGCATTATTCACAAGGTTTATAAGTACCTGCTTAATTCGTATGTCATCTCCATACAAGGTCTTTGGAATATCCGGCTCTATGGCAAAGCCAAGTGCAAGTCCTTTATCATCAGCCTTGCCGGTTAGCATTACTCTAACCTCTTCGAGCAATCTCAATATTCCATACTCTCCATTGGTAATTTCGAATTTACCCATTTCAAGCTTAGATACGTCTAATACGTCATTTACTGTAGAAAGTAGGCTCTCGCCTGCAGCTCTAATCATTTCCAGATCAGCTCTCAGTTCATCGCCCATTTCCTTTTCCAATGCAAGCTCGGTCATTCCTGTAATGGCATTCATTGGTGTACGTATCTCGTGAGCCATATTCGCCAGGAACATCGTTCTGGCAGAGGCTGTCTGCTCAGCCTTCTCTCTTAGCTCCTCCAGCTCCATCATACGATAGTAATGATCTGTAACATCTACGAAGTACGCCATATAGCCCTCTACTCGACCATACTTTACAATCTCAGATGTACGTATCTCGTAGCTCTTTTCGCCTCGTTCAAGCACTCGCCCCGGAGTGGCAAATAGTGATTCTATCTCATAGCCTTCTACTACATTTTTAGTGAAGTCCACGGTTGGATAGATGCTCCTTGCAATGTTATTTGCATAGAGGAATTTTTTATACTTATCAAATACAACGACACCGGTCTCTGTATTTTCAAGGGTCGCCTCTGTAGCAAACTGTATCGGGTCAAAAAGTCCATATTTTACTACCGCAAACGCCATTACGGCAGCTGCCAGACCGATGCCTAATGGAGTAGTATCATTATCATTAGTGACTCCTGAAAGAAAAGCGAAGATTCCAAGGAATGGCATTATTCCGCCAGTACCCATTATTAACTGCATTACAGGTGACTTGTGCTTTTTGCCCTCTCCAACAAAGTGGTAAATGCAAGCCGCTATATAGCTGGCAAGCATTATCACAAGCAAAGCCATATATGCCCAATATAGCGGTCCATGTCCCAAATCATAATCCCAGGCTCCAGGTGCTCGCTCGCTTCCAACGCTGCTATAATACAGGCCATGCCACTCATTTGTAGCTATAACGGTGTAGAAGAAAACATTGGCAAGAATCAATGCCAAAACAAGCATCTTTGGAGCATTAATACGGTAATACCTAAGTATAAAAATAAGTGCAAACACAGGCATAAAGGATTTTCCAAAATACTCTATCTTGTTCGCCAAAAGGTATTCTTCCACGTTAGTTGACAGGATTCCAAATATTTTACCCATCAATACTATTATAGAAAAAAGTACGGCAAGTACTAAAAACGTCTTATACTGATGTTCTTTTACGCCAAATAGATATATCAAAAAAGACAGCAGTACTACTATTAATAGTCCATGTATAATTATCCAGCCTAAATTTGCCATCATCTCTTCCTAATATTCATTCCCGCTTCCTTTTCCATATCTTCCATATGGAGAAGTACCATGTATGCTATTCTAAATGTCATTGCATCCTCAAAGCTTCTGATGTCCAGCCCCAATGTTGTCTGTAATCTCTCGAGCCTGTATACCAAAGTGTTCCTGTGCACGTAAAGCTGTCTGGCTGTCTCTGAAATGTTCAAATCATTGTCCAGAAACTTTTGTATAGTGTCCATGGTCTCTTCATCATGAATTTCAGCAGGTATCTCATCCCCAAAGACCTCGTGAATGAACATCTGACACAAATTCATCGGTAGCTGATATATAAGTCTGCCTATGCCAAGCTTAGTATATGCCAGCACATCCTCTGTCGGATAGAAAATACGTCCTACTTCAAGAGCCATTGATGCCTCCTGGTAAGACTTTGTCAGATTTTCCAACTTATCAGTAGGATTGCCATAGGCAACTTTAACCGGCACCATAGCCTCATTCAAAAGAACATCTACCAAGGCCCTCGCTGTCTCTGACAGTTCATCGTCGCTTTGGCTTTCTCGTACGTCCTTTATCAAAATCACGCTCTTCTCATCTAGCTCTGTCAGATAGTCTGTTGAGCCGAGAAAATTGTTTTGAAGTGTGTCTATTATTCTCTCATTTTTCTGCTTACCGCCTGATATTACATATACAACCCTAGCCGCTGTATCTATGTGCAATTTCTTAGCTTTTCTATATATGTCAACAGGTAATAGATTGCCAAACAGCAGGTTCTGTATAAAGCCATTTTTATCTAATGGATTAGTGGATTCCTTAAGAAAATCCCGCACTCTCGCTGCGGCCAACTTGCTTACAACGAAGCTGCTATCCGTATCCTCTGATACAGCAAGCACTCCCTCTAACGAGTCATCAATTTCTATCTTTATATACTGGTACCCTCCAGTCAGCTGGCTGTCTGCCGCCGATGTCAGAAACTTATTTACCGAATCTGTCAATTGAGCCGTTCCATCATCACATGTAGTCACAACGCATTTTCCATCCTGCGTGTAATATGCCATTTGGGCACCTGAAATCTCACTCATTTCCTCAAGTATGCTTCTTAGTCTCTGCTCTCCTGTCATGTAATACCTCAATATTCTATGTCATAAGTCGAAACACGTCTGTATTAGAAAAAAGGGCCCTCCTCAAAGGAGAGCCCTTTGTTATTTGATTTTATAGAATCAAAAACAAATTGTAAAGACCAAAGACTAGTTAACGATTGTAAGCTCAGTCTCTTTGTCAAATACGTGGATACGCTCAGGATCCATTGCAAGTGTGATGTGATCGCCGTAACGAGCGGTAGTACGAGCATCAACACGTGCAGTGTGCTGTCCCTCACCAATGTTGTAGTACAGAAGAACCTCTGCACCAAGGAGCTCGTATCCGGTAACATCTACGTCTACGAGTGCATCCTGATGAGCTGCGATAGCTGACTCGCTGTCTGAGATATCCTCAGGACGAATACCGATAACTACCTTCTTGCCATCATAGTTGCCATCGATAAGCTTCTTAGCCTTAGCTGCTGGAAGCTCAACAGAGAACTTATCAAAGTTAACAGTAACCTTCTCACCAGCTACCTTTACATCTGCATCGATGAAGTTCATCTGAGGTGATCCGATGAATCCTGCTACGAACAGGTTGCATGGCTCATTGTAAAGCTTCTGTGGTGAATCTACCTGCTGGATGATACCATCCTTAAGAACTACGATACGGGTACCAAGAGTCATAGCCTCTGTCTGATCATGTGTAACGTAGATGATGGTAGCACCAAGTCTCTGGTGAAGTGAAGCGATCTCAGATCTCATCTGTACACGGAGCTTAGCATCAAGGTTTGAAAGAGGCTCGTCCATAAGGAATACCTTAGGATTACGAACGATTGCACGTCCCATTGCAACACGCTGTCTCTGACCACCTGAAAGTGCTCTTGGCTTACGATCAAGAAGAGCCTCAAGGTCAAGGATCTTAGCTGCTGCACGAACCTTCTCATCAATCTCAGCCTTCGGAACCTTACGAAGCTTAAGTCCGAATGCCATGTTATCATAAACGGTCATGTGTGGATAAAGAGCGTAGTTCTGGAATACCATTGCGATATCACGATCCTTCGGCTCTACGTCGTTCATAACCTTGCCGTCGATCTTCAGCTCACCGCTTGAGATATCCTCAAGACCAGCGATCATACGAAGAGTGGTAGACTTACCACATCCTGAAGGTCCTACGAAGATGATGAACTCTTTGTCTTCTACCTCAAGGTTGAAGTCCTGAACTGCCTCAAAGCCGTTCGGGTATACCTTGCAGATATTTGTCATTGAAATGCTTGCCATAATACCCCTCCTATGGTTTTTGCGTGTCAGGCACGCGTCTCCTAAAAGTCTTATTCATCTTATACGAAACCACCCTCATGAAGCAATGGTATTTTGTACAAAATAAATATTATTTTTCGTCAACTTGTCACATAGACAATTAGTACTAATTCTGCTTCCCGTCAAATTACTCACCAACAGAGTAGTTTGGAGCCTCCTTGGTGATGTGGATGTCATGTGGATGGCTTTCCTTGAGAGATGCAGCAGATATCTTGACGAAACGTCCAGACTGCTGTAGCTCTGGTATAGTCTTGCATCCGCAATATCCCATACCTGACTTGATACCTCCAAGCATCTGGAAAATAGTATCCTCTACCTCTCCCTTATATGCTACACGTCCCTCAACGCCTTCTGGCACAAGTTTTTTTGCATCCTGCTGGAAGTAGCGGTCCTTTGCGCCGTTTTCCATACCTGCAAGCGATCCCATTCCGCGGTATACCTTGTACTTACGTCCCTGATACAGCTCGATGTCTCCAGGGCTCTCCTCGCATCCAGCGAACATGCTGCCCATCATACATACATCAGCGCCTGCTGCCAGTGCCTTAGTCATATCTCCCGAAAGCTTGATACCTCCATCAGCGATAACCGGTACATCGTACTCCTTAGCTGCAGCGTAGCAGTCCATAATTGCAGAAATCTGAGGTACGCCCACACCTGCAACTACACGGGTAGTGCAGATGGATCCAGGTCCAATACCTACCTTAACAGCATCAGCTCCGGCCTCAATGAGTGCCCTTGCTGCATCACCTGTTGCGATGTTGCCCGCGATAACCTGGAGCTCAGGATAGCGCTGCTTTACCTTGCGTACTGCTTCAATAATGTTTTTTGAATGACCATGCGCTGAGTCCATAACAACAACATCTACATGCGCATTGACAAGTGCATCTATACGCTCAAACATATTGCCGGTGATTCCTACACCTGCACCACAGAGAAGTCTGCCCTGCTCGTCCTTTGCTGACATCGGGTACTTAATCTGCTTCTCTATGTCCTTGATAGTAATAAGACCCTTGAGATTGTAATTATCATCTACTATAGGAAGCTTCTCCTTGCGTGCCTTAGCCAAAATAGCCTTAGCCTCCTCAAGAGTGATACCCTCCTTTGCAGTAATCAGATTCTCGCTGGTCATGCAATCCTTGATTTTCTTAGAAAAATCAGTCTCAAACTTGAGGTCACGGTTAGTAATAATACCTACAAGCTTGGTGCCCTCTGTGATCGGCACACCTGATATGCGGAACTTTGCCATCAGGTTGTCAGCATCCTGAAGTGTATGCTCTGGAGAAAGTGAAAACGGATCGGTGATGACACCATTTTCTGAACGCTTTACCTTATCTACCTCATCTGCCTGTGCCTCAACAGACATATTCTTGTGAATTATACCGATACCACCCTGTCTAGCCATAGCTATGGCCATGCGATGCTCGGTAACTGTATCCATCGCCGCGCTCATCATAGGAATGTTCAGATGAATCTTCTTGGTCAATCTGGTCCCCAGCTCTACCTGATTCGGGATAATCTCCGAATAAGATGGAACTAAGAGCACATCATCAAAAGTAATTCCTTCACCGATAATTGTTGCCATGTTTCCTCCTTTAATGCTTTAAATATATATTTAATCTTCTTTGTCCTTGAATTTACTGGATATGATATCAAATATGGTCCATATTGCGCCTGCAACAGTGGTAGCCAGAAAAATCGATACCGCGTAATGCAACACCAGCCTTATAGTTAATGTGCCGCTCGCAAAGCTCTGATACGCATGATAAATTTGCATCAGAAACATCTTATATATTCCCACATAAACAGCCAGCACTACGCCTACTGTTGTAAAAAAAATTGATAGAAATTTTTTAAGAAAATCCTTTTTGCTCATATTATCTGAATATAGTTGATAGCCAGAACCCTATTGAGGTTGCAGCCGCGCCCATCAACGCTCCAAGTATGACATCATGTGGATAATGCACGCCTTCTATGACTCTCACCGTGCACAGTACTACTCCCAAAGCAAATATAACAATGCCCAGAGCAGGTGCTAATTGAAAAAAAGCGACGCCTATACAAAATATTGAAAATGCATGTCTGCTTGGAAATGAATCTCCCGTCTTCTTCCTTCGTCTTATTGGCTTTATGTCAAAACTCTCATACGGCCTTGCTTCGTTTACTATTTTCCGAAGAACTGTACACGCTACAAAACTAAGCCCACAAATTATGAGAGTGCTCGCAAGCATCCGATAATCCTTTGATATAAAATAATGGATATGCAGTGCTACAAAAGAGACTACTATAATATATGTAATCACGCTGTCAGTCCCCAGCAATGCTTTTGCCGCCTTGGGATGAGCTTCAAACCAGTTGGAAAATTTATCGTAGCTTTCTTTTTTCATTATATGCAATCCGGCTTAGTTGAATCCTTAAGTCCCATTTCGAACAGCTCTGTCATCTGGTCATCGCGCTCTTCGCTACAATAAAAGCCTTCCATTATTACAGCCAGATAGTGCAGCCTCTCCCTGGACCTGTCTGCCTTTTCAGTGACTCCCTGCATCGCCTCTCGTATATCCAGCGGAGCGCAAGTAGGCTGCAGCTGTAGTCCGAGAGCTCCGGTTAATAGCCCTGCACCGTAGTAATACTCGTAGTTGCCCAGTATCTTAGACTTGCGCAGGTCCATTTTAGTCTGAACTGATTGTTTTGCCAGCAGCGGAATCATAGTACCCCCTGAATCTATATATTCAGACGAGTATAGCACAATTTTTTTACCGATAAAAGTCATTTTTTCTTTGACATACCATCATAAATTTGTAAGTATTTACTAGTAGATGTATTTTGACAATCTCTTCAGGAGGATGACCTATGGCTGAACAAATATATACTATTCCATTCAACGATGCTCTCGCCGCAGATGATGAATGTCCCATCTGCTGGCTAAAGCGACGCTCCGAGCAGAATCTCATGGATTTCGTGTTGGGCAGCGGCGCATCATATATGGAGAGTGACATGCGTGCTAAGACCGACGAGGCTGGCTTTTGTGCAGACCATTTCAGGAAGATGTTCGTATATGGCAACTCGCTTGGAAACGCATGGATACTCAAGACTCACTATATGCAGATAGAAGCCGAAATTGACAAGGCTTTCTCCAAATACAAGCCTGGAAAGGTGAAAAAGGACCGCAAGACCGGAGAGTCCACTAACCCCATAGTCTCATGGGCAAAAGGGCGGGGCGGTCGATGCTATCTGTGTGAGCGTGAAAAAGCTCACCATGAGCAATGTATGCAGACCTTCTGCCATCTATGGAAAAACGACCCTGAGTTCAAGGAACGTGCTAAGGCTTCAAAGGGATTTTGTGTAGCTCATTTTGGTGACTTATGTGATGCAGTGGATACAAAGCTTTCCCCAAAGGAGGCTGAAGAATTCTACAATACCTTTATCCCCAAAATGAAAGAAAACGTCCATCGCGTATTCGAGGACGTTTCCTGGTTTGTTGAAAAATTCAGATACGAAAACAAGGATGCTGACTGGAAGACGTCAAAGGATGCCGTCCAGCGCGGTATGCAAAAGTTAAAAGGCGGCTATCCTGCTGACTCTGACTACAAGCACAGCTAGAACCAAAGTCTGACCCATTTACATGCCAGTTCAAGCCAGCCACTGCAGGATGCTACTATCTTTTCATCCAATGTCGCATCATTAGTCTCATAGTCGGCAGTGGCCAGGCCGTGGCCGCCATATGGATACATATGAAGCTCAACTGGTATATTATATTTTCTCATTGCTGCAACCATCAGCAGTGAATTCTCAACCGGAACTGCTCCATCAGCATAGGTGTGCCATACAAAGGCAGGGGGTGTATTTTCATCCACCTGCTTTTCTAATGACAGAAGTTCCAGATTTTCCTGGGTATATTTTCCTGCCAGCACATTTTCAAATGAGCCCCTGTGAGCATACTGTCCCGATGTGATAACAGGATACATCAGAATCATTCCATTCACTTTGATATCGCAAGGTGCGCAGCCCAGTGCCTGCGACACCCATGGTCTGCTCGAAAAAATGCCAATATTTGCTGCAAGATGTCCGCCCGCTGATGCTCCCATCACAAATATCTGATTTTCAGTAACATGCCACTGCTTTGCATGCTCTCTTATATATTTTAGAGCCAACGCTGCTTCAATTAGCTGAGTAGGATACACTGACGGCTCGCAGGAATATCTCAAAATGCATACATGAAAGCCTGCTGCCAGAAGCTTTGTAGCCAAGGGCTCAGCCTCTCTGTCTGATGTATATGAGTATCCGCCTCCTGGGCACAACAGCACCATAGGTCTTGATTTGCACAAAGTCTCATTGCTGTATTCCTGAATGTAGGTGTACATCGCCGCGTAGTCCTGTGACACGCAGTCCAGTATTCCATCCGCTTTAATCTCTATTCTATCGTGTATCATAGCTACCCCCGTTTCTTAAACAAAAGTACCCGCTTGCGCGAGTACATTAATCCTAAATATTAAGCCATGGAAAAGCAACAAATCGCAATCCGATTACTGCCGCAAGGTAAGCCACCATCGTAATATATGCTATGCCGTCTCTTGACGCATACTTTAACGGCTTCATCTTGGTACGTCCCTCACCGCCGTTGTAGCAGCGTGCCTCCATAGCCAGCGCCAGATCATTAGCTCTTCTAAATGCGGATATGAATAGTGGTACCAAAAGCGGTATCATGCTCTTCACTTTTTTGAATATATTTCCCGACTCAAAATCCGCACCTCTGGCCATCTGAGCCTTCATTATCTTGTCAGTTTCCTCCACAAGTATCGGAATAAATCTAAGCGCGATGCTCATCATCATTGCGATATCATGTACAGGCACTTTTATTTTTGACAGTGGTTTTAAGCCTGTCTCCAAACCATCTGTCAGATGATTAGGAGTAGTGGTCAGTGTCATAAGTGACGTACCCACGATTAGGTAAATCATCCTAACCAGCATCAAAGCTGCCGCCTTAAGTCCCTGGACTGTAATGGACAGCTTGCCCCAAGACCAGATAACATCTCCTGTAGTGAGGAATATGTTAAACACTCCAGCCACCACCATAAGTACAATAATGCCTCTAAGTCCCTTAACCATGTACGAAAATGGCACCTTACTCATCACTATTATCGTGACAAGAAAAGCTGTAATCGCCACAAATCCCCAGGGATTATTAAACACAAAAAGTGAAACTATATAGAACAGCGTTCCCATAAGCTTGGTACGCGGATCAAGCTTATGCAGAATCGAATCTGCCGGATAATATTGTCCAAGTGTAATTTCTCTAAACATCTTTGCCTAAGGCCTTGAGTATAGCGGCCTTTGCCTCATCTATAGTTGTTACGTCGGTATCAATTTTAAGTCCCATTTTCGCCAGGTCTCTAACCACATAGGTCACCTGCGGGGCACCTAGTCCTATGTTCACGAGCTCATCTGCATGGGCATACACCTCTCTCGGGGTACCCTCGCAGAACACCTTGCCATGGTTCATTACAATAATATGATCTGTATATTCTGCCACATCATCCATGCTATGTGACACCAGGATGATGGTGTTCTTCATCTTCTTATGAGTATCCTTAAGCATACCAAGGATCTCGTCTCGACCTGCCGGGTCCAGGCCTGCTGTAGGCTCATCAAGTATCAGTACCTCCGGTTTCATCGCCAGCACTCCTGCAATTGCGACTCGCCTCTTTTGACCACCTGAAAGTTCAAATGGAGATGCCAGATACTGCTCCTCCTTGATTCCGACCAGTCGAAGTGCTTCATAGGCGCGAAGAATCGCATCCTTTTTGTCCAAGCCCTGATTCATAGGGCCAAAGCACACATCATCTATGACAGTAGTCTCAAACAGCTGGTGCTCTGGATACTGGAAAACCATTCCCACTCTAGTCCGAAGTGCTTTCATATCGTAGCCCTTCTCGTAGATATCCTCACCATGAAAATATACATGTCCCTCGGTAGCCTTCATAAGTCCATTCATGTGCTGAACCAACGTGGACTTACCTGAACCTGTATGTCCTACAATACCTACAAAGCTACCCTCCTCAATCTTAAGCGATACATCATCAAGGGCCACCTTCTCATAGGCTGTTCCGGTACTGTATTTATATGTAATATGATCAAATATCAACGGCATATTTTATTATCTCTTGCTCCAATTCTTCCTTGGTCAAAATGCCCTTCTTAATAGGCAGCCCAGCCTCTCTTAGTTCTAACGCAAGCTCTGTAACCTGTGGCAGGCACAGTCTGTATTCTTTAAGTTCCGGTGCTCTGGAGAATATCTCTCTGGGAGTTCCGTCCATAACTACCTCGCCCTTGTTCATGACGAATACATAGTCAGCATCCACTACTTCTTCCATGTAATGCGTGATTAGAAGTATGGTGACACCCCTCTCCTTGTTGAGGGTATGCAAAGCCTTAAGCACTTCCTTTCGTCCTACCGGGTCGAGCATAGCTGTAGCCTCATCTGCAATGATGCATTTCGGCTCCATCGCCATTACACCGGCTATTGCCACCCTCTGCTTTTGTCCTCCCGAAAGCTTATTAGGCGAATGCTCTCTGTATGCCAACATACCTACTGCCTCCAGGCTCTCTTCCACCCTGCGCCAGATATCCTCAGTGGGGACTCCCATATTTTCAGGGCCAAACGCCACATCCTCCTCAACCACACTTGCGATAATCTGATTATCAGGATTCTGGAAAACCATTCCCGCTGATTTTCTAATGTCCCAGATGTTTTTTTCATCCAGAGCATCCTTACCGGCCACAAAAAGAGTGCCCTCCTCAGGCGTAAGCAGCGCATTTATATTTTTCGCCAGCGTGGACTTGCCAGAGCCGTTATGTCCCAGAATAGCTATAAACTGGCCCTCCTCCACATCAAGGCTAACGTGATTAAGGGCCGTGTCGATAGACTCGACATTGCCCTCCTCATCACGTCTTATATATTCAAATAATATATTTTTTGCATCAATTATCTTTGACACGGTTATTTCTTTCTAAGATTTGCAACAAATCTCTCGAGCCTGTCTAACGCCTCTCTGAGATTATCCATTGAATACGCATAGGAAATTCTGAGGTATCCTTCGCCACAATCGCCAAACGCTGTGCCAGGTACTACCGCCACTTTTTCCTCCTTGAGGAATCTGGTAGCAAATTCATCCGAGGTCATTCCGAATTCCTTAATGCACGGGAACATATAAAAGGCACCCTCCGGCTCGAAGCACTGCAGACCCATCTTCTGGAATCTGTGCATCAGATACCTGCGTCTTTCATTATATTCACTGCGCATATTGGCTACATCTTCATCGCAAGAACGAAGAGCTTCCACCGCTGCGTACTGGCTTGTAGTAGGTGCACACATAATTGCAAACTGGTGAATCTTCAGCATCTGCTTAATTATGAGCTCCGGACCGCAAGCGTAGCCAAGTCTCCAGCCCGTCATAGCATGAGACTTAGAAAATCCATTGATTACAATGGTCCTTTCCTTCATTCCCGGCATGCTCGCAATCGAAACATGATTGCTGCCGTAGGTCAGCTCTGAATATATCTCATCACTTATGACATAGAGATCATTTTCCTCGATGACTTTTGCTATTGCTCGAAGGTCATCTTCTTTCATAACTGCTCCGGTCGGATTATTCGGGAACGGCAATACCAGTATCTTGCTCTTTGGAGTGATAGCATCCTCCAACTCCTTGGCAGTTAATCTGAACTGATTTTCCTCTTTGAGGTTGATAAACACAGGCTTGCCATATGCCAGCATTGTACATGGCAGATACGATACATATGCAGGCTGAGGCAATAGCACCTCATCCCCCGGGTCTATCATGGCACGCATAGCCGCATCTATCGCCTCGCTGCCACCAACTGTCACAAATATCTCATTTGCATAGTCGTATTTCAACCCATAATGCCTGTCAAGGAACGCTGCTATTTCTACTTTAAGCTCCTTAAGTCCTGCGTTACTGGTATAGAAGGTACGTCCCTTTTCCAGAGAATATATACCCTCCTCACGCACTCTCCACGGAGTGTCAAAATCAGGCTCACCTACACCCAGAGATATGGCATCCTTCATCTCAGCAACTATGTCGAAGAATTTTCTAATGCCTGATGGTGCAATGTCCTGTACTATCTGCGATAAAGGATTTCTCATGGTGTCATCAATATCCTTTCGTCACGTTTCTTCTGCTCCATAATTGAGCCATGATCCTTGTATTTTTTAAGGATAAAATTGGTCTTGGTATTAAGCACTCCTTCGATGGTAGACAGCTTGTCTGTAACGAAAGATGATACCTCACGCAGGGTACGTCCCTCGAGGATAACCATAAGGTCAAATCCTCCGGAAATAAGATACACACTAGTCACCTCATCGTAGTTGTAAACACGCTCTGCAATCTTATCAAAACCATTGTCTCTCTGCGGAGTAACGCTAACTTCTATCATAGCAGTTACCATCTCATATCCTGCGTTTTCCCAGTTGATAAGGGTTGGATATCCACAAATGATATTTTCCTGCTCCATGGCGAAGATTTCACCCAAAAGCTCCTCTTTTTTCATATCGAGCATGATGGCCAGCTCATCCAAATCAATGCGACTATTACCCTCAAGATAGTGTAATATACGCTCTCTTTTCGCCTGTTCTCTCATTGTCACTCCTTTTACTAGACTACTTTATATAATTCGTCAGTGGGGGGCTGTGTCAGAAAACGTCTCTCGTCATCTCTAACCACCACTCGGTCAGCCCCATCTGTAAATTTTCCAATAATCGTCGCCTTTATCCCCTGACTCATCAAAGCTTCCACCAGCTTACTTCCATTGTCAGCTGCCATCAGCATAGAGCCGCTTGATATCAGATAGTAGGGATTAACGTCAAAATGCTCGCATATCTCCACAGTCTCCTGCCGGATAGGTATAGCTTTAAGATCTGCCTCAAGGCCACATCCTGAGGCCTCAGCCATCTCCCAGAGCGCCCCGAAAATACCGCCCTCTGTAACATCGTGCATTGCGGCAACTCCATTGGCTACTGCAATCCTGCTCTCCGGCAGCACTGACATCTCCTGATCAAAGGCTTTAGCCCTGTCAACCAGCTGCGCCGGAAAACGTTCAAGAAGCTCGTTTTCCTTTTCCTTTGCTATAATCTGCGTGCCCTCAAGAGCTATATCCTTGGTCACTATTATATCCATTCCAGGTCTGGCTCCTGCAGTAGATACCATATGTCCTGCTTGAACCTTACCCACTCCAGTCACCGATACTATCGGGGTGTTAACTGCGGCCGTAATCTCTGTGTGTCCGCCGATTATCTGCATATTATGCTGCGCACATGCCTGCTCCGCCGCCTCCATTATTGTAGCTAACGCTATCTCTCTCGTCCTTGGCGGGAGCAAGATGGTCAGCATCACGCCGATAGGCTCAGCTCCTGCAGATGCAAGGTCGTTGACCGTCACATTTATTGCCAGGCTTCCTATGTCCTTAGCTGTGCCTGTAATAGGGTCCGTGGTCATCACGTACTGCCACCCCTCCGGAAGCTCAAGTGCGGTGCAATCCTCACCTACGCCCCCCGAAAGTACGACCTCATCTCGCCTCGATGCTATTTTCTTAAAAACAGAGCGTTTAAGTACTCGCTCTGGTACTTTTCCAATCTCTAATGCCATGCTCTACTGTCCTGCAGCTGCCGCTGCCGCCGCTGCTGCTGCCTCGCGCTCAGCATTCACCTGCTCTATTGACTTAAGCCCCAGTATAACCATAACGTTATTCTCGTCACCAGTTGCCGCCGCTGCATTCAGCGATGCCAGCATACCTTCGTCTGCTCCTGCTGTACCTACCGTAACATTTACCGGGCTCATATTGTATTTACTATTGTTCTGTATCTTGCGTTCGGTCTCAACACCGTTTTCGTATGTGATTTTCCACAGTCTTGCAATGACACCCTTATGTCCTACATTCGACCTCTTGTATGTACCAAGTGGCTGTGTATCATCAAAGATGAATGTCGAGGTCTGAGGTACCTCCTCCATTATCTCGTTCTCATATGCAACTGAATGGCTGGCCGATCTGGTCTCATGCCCATACACGTTGAAGTACGCATGCTTGTCAACGCAATAGCCCTCTATGTAGATAGGATAATCAGTGCTGTTTTTGAACTGGAAATCCTTATAGTCCCCGGCTATTGCTGCATCAAAGCTGGGCTGCACGTAATCTACTACCATTGAATGAGCAGACCTTGTTACTATCTCCAGCTCCGCCATCAGCACTGCATTGTAGAGTGTTGAACTAACCTGGCAAATACCTCCGCCGTAGGCCTGTACAGTAGCCCCGTTCTCGTATGCTCCCGCCAGTTCATAGCCCCCGGATGCATCAAGCGGGCTTACGCACTGGAGAACTGAAAGTGTCTCTCCTGGATACAGCACCTTACCATTCACTCGACTGATTCCATTTTCAACATTGTGACTTCTAGCTGCCCCGGATGTTGTAAAGCTTGTCGTGTATGAGCCCAGCAAATCTGTAACCATCTCAAGGTCTTCCTTGCTGCCTCTCGGCTGTGTGACTTTGGTTGTGAGCAGCACCCTGCCATCCTTGCCATCCCAGTCGCTTACATACGACACTATATCGTTAACAGAAACAGGTATATCGAGCCCTATCCCCGGCTGTCCCTCGGTCATGACAAACTGATTGTTCACTCTGGTGAGTCCGTAGTCCTTAGCCTCCTGAACCAGCTCGCTCTCTCTGGCTTCAAGCAGTGACCTTACTGTCTGCGAATCTGTCTTAAAGCTCAAATCATAATTCTTGGTAACGCCACGCTCCAAATCCTTGGCAGCCTTATATCTCTCAAGCGGTCCACCCGCCTTGCCATATTCGAAAGCTCTCTCCAAAACGCTCTTGGTCTCAATAGTAACACCAAGCTCCTCACCAGTCACGTCAATCGCAAGACCATTGCCCGTATCTAATGTAATAACTGCCTCGCGATAACCTCCTATAGCCTGACCGATAGCCTCCTGAGCCTGCTGAAGTGTCATTCCTGACACATCTATTCCCTCAATGATAATTCCCTGGCTCATAACGTCTGCACTATCGCCAGCCGCCTTTATCACATTCCCTGTGATAAAGCCTCCAGCCGCTATAATCGCCACCGCAATCACCGGTAAAATTATCCTAAAAAATATCTTCTTCATGCTCAGATTCCTATTCTCGCACATTAACAGCTATTATGAGTCAAAAGTATAGCATAGAAACACATATAATTAAAGAAACGTTATTGACAAACCTTGTTGACTTTGAAAAACATGGTATGTATATTTTTAACAACACGCTCCTTTCGAAAGACATCACCGTAAGGCTTCAACTGCGCATGCAGTGTGGAGCTTGCGAAATAATTCTTCTCGCAGGAGCTCCACACAAGTAAAGGAGACCCCATGGCTTTTCCATTTACAGCCTTATTTATAATCATAATCCTCGCCCTCTTCTTCCGCTATCGCTATATCAAGAAGAAGACCCAGGAGCGCGACGATAACTTCTGGGAAAAAGAACGTCTGGCCAACGCATCTGTCGGCAAGGACCCCTCCACCTTCCCATACGCCGCTGTATCTCCAGACAAATTTCCCTTACCAATTCTCGAGTCTCTAGGCGTAGATGACATCAGCAATCGTCTGAATACCATCTCATCCCAGAAACTCATGAAGGTATGGCACATGAGCAACACAGACGTCAAACTCGCTTACGGTGTCACTAATTTCGATTACGTCTCAGAATGCGGCGACAACTTCAGCGAATATATGGCACTAATCCTCGAATGTGCCACCGCCCTATACGAATCCAATCACATCTCCGAGGCCACCGCACTTCTCGAGCATGGCCTAGCCTTAGGCACTGACCTTAGCCGCAGCTACACACTTTTGGCCGACATCTACGCTTCCGCCAACCAGACTGCCAAGCTAAACATGCTCCTCGACCTCTCATCCAAGGCTCCAGAGCTGTGGCAGCCCAAAATCAAATCCTACGTCGAGTCTAAACTCGCCTAACTCCTAACTCCCCATGCGGGAGTTTTTTTGTGCCTGCATCCTGCCTTCCACCAAGTTGGGGTGGGGCGCAAACCTCACTTTCGGTTGCTGCCGCTCCACACCAAGTCATCATGCCGCCCCGCACCCCGACATACATACATCTATATTCCTCGGCCATTGTCAGGTACACACGCCCTTCATCCACGGCGAGACACCTTCGGGATTTGCGGGCGATTCGTTTCGCGATGTTTTATTGCGCGCCCTCCTCCGAAACTCGATGTGGTCTTCTAGAATTCATCCACTTTTGTTGGGGCTCATTTTACTTTTAAGGCGGCCACATAGGTCAGTGTGCGTCTGCTTGCCGCTCTAAAGTGGGCCGAAGTGCCGCTTATGTAGTCGGAGGGAGGACGGACCGACAAATCGCCACGGATGGCGATTTGAGTGAGTACGCGACAGGACGTCGCGACGAACGACGGTCCGTCCCCCTACGAATCAATTAGCGGCACTAGGCTAAACGATTTGATGCGGCAAGAGACGCATCCTGACCGTAGCGGCCGGCGTAAAACTACAAGCCCCCAAAAGCTGGATGAATTAAGAAGCCACATCTCAGACAACTGGAGACCGGGCGCGCAGCATGGCGAAATAAGAATCACCACGCGAATCACCGAATTCAGGCTCTGAGTGCCATGGAGGAAGGGGCAGGCAGCTACGCACGGACCAGGCGAACGGCCACAGGAGTGCGTAAGGCGGGTGCAGGCCCTAAAAAAACAAGGGAGGGCGGGCATAAAAAAAGCGGGGCCTGAGGGTGTCAGGTCCCGCTTGGGTGGTTGGATTTAGTATTCGTAGTCCTGGGCGTTGGCTGCAGTCACTCCGGTATCGCTCTTAATCTGAGAGCTGATAGCGTTAACTGCCTCACTTGGCTGGTAATCGGGCATGTCATAGAGATAGTCGTACAGCTTAGCAACGTTGGTAGCGTGGTCGCAAGCGATAACCATACTCTTTTCGCCGACATAACCAGTAGTCTTGTCAAATGGCCATCCCTTGTCGCCGACGATGTCGTACTGAGCGATGTCAGTAGCCATAGCCAGAATCTCAGAAGAGGTGAAGCTGGTTGAAATCTCGCCGAATACGGTGTTGATAATGCTTGTCAGAGTAGATGGGCTAGCTGTCTTAGCCTTGTCAATGATAAGCTGAAGTACCATACGCTGACGATAAGCACGCTCAAAGTCCATACCAGAGGTGTAACGAATACGGCAGTAAGCTGTGGTCTGTACACCATCAAGGGTCTGGTAGCCACTTGAAACGTGAGAACTCTTGGTTCCAGAAACCTTTGAAACTTCGTCGATGTATGAAGCATTCATGTATTTTGCCTCTTCCTCGGTGATGTTGAAGGTAAGACCGCCGAGAGCATCAACAACATCAACTAGAGCATTGAAGTCAACAGTTACGTACTCGGTGATGTTCATGTCAAGGTTCTTGTTAAGCATAGCAACAGCCTGCTCAGGACCGCCATAAGCGTAAGCGGCATTACATTTTGTGAAGCTACCACGTCCTATATCCATATAGGTATCACGGAAAATTGAAACGAGCTTAACTTCTTTTGTTTCGTTGTTGATACTACAAATCATGATAGTATCAGAGTTACCGCTTGAGTAGTTACCTACGCTACGGTTATCAACACCGAAGAATGCAATGTTGGTATATTCTTCGATAACTTCTGTGGTGGCCTCATCGATTTCGTTCATCTCAAGGACAATCTGAGGTGACTCAAAGGTCTGAGTGGTCTGTTCCGGCTGCTTATCGATTTTGTTTCCAGTGTTAGCCTTACCAGAGATAACCCACCAAAGAAGGATAGCAATTACTACAATGAGTACCAGCACCTCAAGTGCCAGGATAATCAGCTTTTTGGTTCTGGCTTTTTTTCTAGCTGCTGCCTTTTTCTTTGCTGATGATTTGCTGTTCTGTGAAGTTGCCATAATATTCTCCCAAGTTACTTTGAACCATTTCCTGTGAAAACCACCTTGATGGTTCTAAACAATATTCTTGCGTCGAGTCCCAGACTCCAGTTCGCAATATAATCTGTGTCGAGTGCAACGACCTCTTCGAAGTCAGTAATGTCACTTCGTCCACTTACCTGCCACATACCAGTAAGCCCCGGTTTAATGGAAAGTCTCGCCTTATGATGCAATTCATAGTCGGCAAATTCTTCCAATGTAGGAGGTCTCGTACCTACGAGGCTCATATCGCCTTTGAGTACGTTCCAAAACTGCGGCAGCTCATCAATAGAATATTTTCTGATAAACCTGCCTATAGGAGTGACCCTAGGATCATCCTTCATTTTAAACATCAGACCCTGCATCTCGTTTTTGGCTAAAAGCTCTGCTTTTCGCTTTTCAGCATCTACATACATGGATCTGAATTTATAGAACTTAAAGGGGCGTCCACCCTGTCCTATTCTAGTCTGTGTGAAGAACACCGGCCCTGGAGACTGGATTTTGATAATCGGTGCAAATATGATAAATGCAACGATTGCCAGCACCATGCCTACCAAGCTGCCCAATATATCCATAACTCGTTTTATGAATAACTGCCTTGAGGATGCTATTCTAAGGCTAGAGGTCATAACCATATATGAACCGCAAGGCTCAATGATACGACTGTTTGACAACGATGCTATCTTTGCCAAATTTGTGTGGACAGTCAGACCGTACTCCACCAGTTCAGATGCAAGTAAATCACTATCCTCACACCTGTCTGTATCCAAGAAAACCTCATCCACCACGCTTGACCTGACAAATTCCATGAAATCATCGGCGCAGGCCAATACAGGCACACCTTCTATCTCCTCGCCTCGCATATCCTTGTCAAGTATGCATAGACCAGATACTCGGTATTCAGTATATTTACTTTTCGCTAATCCTCTGACACATTCTGCTGCATTTGCACTCTGTGATACGATAACTAGTTCTGTCTTAGTCTTTTCCGAAAGAATACGACGTCTGATTATTCGTTTTAATATGCATCTGAAGCCGTATACCAGAACTGCTGATATCGCCCAGTAACTGTAGAGGGTCTGTCTTGAGTAGTCCTCACCCAGCTGTGCCAAAAAGATGTAAGCCAAAACTCCGAAGAATACGATTGTCACGTGGACTACTGCTGCCCGCAATTCCTGGAACTTATTTCTCTTCAGGATACCAGAGTAGCATTCGGAAAATAGCACCACTATGACATCAAGTATAACGATGATAGCTGCAAGTCTGCTATATATCGGTACTCGATATGGAACTACCCAGCCATGTCTTATCATGTAAGCAATGACATATGCCACTTGCAATATGAGTATGTCCAAAATCGCAAAATCGAGATGCTTTAGCCAGCTCTTCTCGTTTCTTTTGTACATGTTAAATTATAGTGTTACACCGTTCTTCTGGAGAAGCTCACGTGCTGAATCCAACGAATCAACGCCGTGAAGATTCTTGATAGGTGCAAACTCCTTCTCTCTATCAACCTCAAATGACAGACAGTTATCCATCATATGAACCATATCAAGTACTAGTGTCTCAAACTTATATCCATTCGGCTCTGTAGGTGCTACATTGCCGTCCTTTGCTGTATAGTACGGAATCTTCTTCTCAACAATGTGAAGCGGCATATGACGTGCCACAATGTCCTCAAGTTTCTCAACGGAGAACAGATAGTTAAGAATAACACCAAATCTATATGCCAGCTTACCCTCAGCATCAAGGGTCTCCGCCATTTCCTTACCCATGTCATAGTACTCAACGATTGACGGACGGCCATCCTCAAGGCAAAGTACGCCAACCTTCTCATACGGATCAGCCTTGCTTACAACCTTTGCCCCGCTATCGTATCCACCTGACAAAGTAGCTCCTACAAACACAGGATCACATATCTGCTGTAATACATTGTCTACAGCAAATACATTAAGCCACTTCACGCCGCGCTTCTTTGCGTCAGCAAGTGCTCCACCCTTCATCATTGAAGAGAACCAACCACCATTTCCATTCGGTGAGGTAGCTAGTCTGCCTGGGCCTTCCTTATAAATTTTTCCATTATAATCAACTGAAACGGCCATCTCCTGAATAAAGAAGAATACATCCTCCTTAGGATAGCCAAAGAAATTTTTCTCCTGGAAAAATGCCTTAGTTGCATCATTATTTTTCTCAGAAGTCATAACATAGAGAGGTATAATGCATCCTGCTGCATCAGTAACCTTTCTCAGATTGCAGATAAGCTGCTCGAAAATACTTACACTTCTAGTAAGTCCTATCTCGCATGTACCCTTAGGGCCATCAAGTCCAAGTCTGGTGCCCTGACCTCCTGCCAGAAGCACTGCGCCTATCTCTCCGCGCTTTATAGCCTCGATACCTGCGTTGTAGAATTCATCATGTCTTTTCTGGATCTCCGGAAGCTCTACTGCTCCAAGTGGCTCGAACTCGCCTCTGGCCTCTTCCTGACCCTTCTGTGCTAAAATATCAAATACGCTCCAGTCAATAGCATTAACCTGAGCATCAAATGCTGCTTTCTCATCAGCGGTCAACTTATCAGTCTCCTCCAGGACATGCTCCTGTCCATGAGCCCTAAGTATTTCCTCGATTGTCATTACACCCTCCATTACTGTGCAGGCACAGTCTCCTAATATAAAAAATATCAAGTCGCATTATATGACTTTTACCCACTCATGTCAATTTTTTGTAATATTTTTGTAACATTTAACAAGATGTTTCTATTCACAGTGTATAAAAACATATAACGTCACCTCGTCGTGCTTGCACGTAAGAGTGACGGTATATGTTTTTATGCATTCTGCGAAGCAGAAACTCCACCAAAATGAGCAGTTTTAGGTGCGCAGCACCGAGAAAAGAGCCGTAGGCTCGAACTGCGAATTGCAGGTGGAGACTGTGAATATATCCCAGTAATGCCCCTGCGAAGCAGAAACTCCACCAAAATGAGCAGTTTTAGGTGCGTAGCACCCTACTTGTACTTTTCCACAAGCTTTTCAATAGTCTCCACAGACAAAAAATTTTCCGGGATGATATCCTGTCCGTCGATAAAAATATCGAACTGTGCCTCAAGTGCATCCAAAAGATTCATCATCTCCAGCGAATCCAGCAGACCATCGTCTACAAAATTGTCTGATGAAGCATAATCAGCTTCTGGTCTAATTTCCTTTAAAATTTCAAGTATCTCTTCGCTCATATTAATTCTCCGTGTATAGTTCCTTAAGTTTTACTCTGTCAATCTTGCCGTTGGCATTCATCGGCATAGCTGCTTCCTTATGGTAGATGGAAGGCACCATATAATCTGACACTATATTCTTTATTTTTTCCTTTAGTGCTGCTTCATCAATTGCTCCTTCATATACCATGACAATGGCCTGTCGTTTCTTGTTGTAAAGGGCACAGGCAGATCTGACTGCCTTTACTGACATCGCAGCCTTCTCAATCTCGCCAAGCTCGATGCGATATCCCATGTGCTTAATCTGAAAATCTTTTCGCCCCACATACTCTATCTCATCATATTCATTGAGCTTCACAAGGTCACCGGTTCTATATATTATCTCACGGTATTTTTTATTGAGAGGGTTCGGTACAAAAGCCTTTGCCGTGCGCTCCGGATCATTATAGTACCCCAAAGATACTCCGGAACCCTTTATACAAAGCTCACCTATCTCGCCAACCTTCGCCTGGGTGTCATCATCCTTTAAAATAAGGACACCAGTATTTATAGCAGGCTTTCCTATCGGAAGCGCATCAGTATCAGCAAAGTCTCTATCTATAATATAGTAGGTGCTTGCGTAAGTGGTCTCTGACGGCCCATAGTAGTTAACGTACATAGCCTGAGGATTCGAGCGTTTCCACATATTATACTGTCTTGTAGGCATCACCTCGCCGCAAAACATTATTTTCTTTAGACAAGATACATCCACTGCGCCAAGAGCTCTCATATTCGCAACCTGAATTAAAGCAGATGGTACCCAGAAAATGGCATTTACACCGTTGTCTCTTATGTATTCCAGAAGTCTAATCGGAAAAGCAAAAAGCTCCTTTGGCAAAATATGTAAAGTCGCTGCATTTCTCACTGAGCAATATATATCAGGCACGGAAGCATCAAAGTAAAATGGCGCCTGATTTGCAAAAACTTCGTCTGGGCCAAACTGCATAACCTCACTTGCTTCTTCGGTGAAGTCTGTAATACTCCTGTGGCTTATTACCACGCCCTTGGGGATACCTGTAGATCCCGATGTATATACAATATAGGCTGGGTCAGTATCTATAATATCCGCCTTAATAGCATCAAGCGTCTTATCATTGGTATCCTGCTCTATCTCACTTATTACCACTACTTCCGCCGACTTGGTATCAATTTGCTTAGCTGCCTCAAGGCAATCAGCATCAGTCAGTATCAGCGCAGGACTTAGATTCTCAACTATCTTATTAATTCTCTCCACAGGAGAATGCACATCCAGCGGCACATAAATATTACCGCTTCTAAGCACACCCCAGATAGCCATAAGTGCTCTCTCGTTTTTATCCACGAAAACTACAACCGGTCGTCTATTTGCACCGATTCTATCAACCATTCCGCTGGCTATTCTTCCTGACTTTTCAAATAGTTGGCTGTAGGTTACAACTGTATCTCCACAGACAATAGCCGCTTTTTGCGGATAGGTTTTGGCTGCCCTATTAAGATATTCGAGTACTGATATTACCATCTCTTCTTCCTAAAAAAATCGCAGGCCCAAGCCTGCGATATATTTACATTTGACTTGAATAACTGTGAAATTAGTATTCTATGCCTCTCTCCTTGCAATACTCCTTGATGCCAGGCCACTTTGGGTCCTTGTCAGAAAGGGTGAGATCAGCTTCAGTCATACCCTCTGGCATAGGCCAATCTATGCCAATATCCGGGTCTTTCCACAAGAGTCCACCCTCATCATTTGGATGATAGAAATCTGTAACCTTATAGCAGAACTCCGCGTAATCACTAAGTACTATGAAGCCATGTGCAAAACCTCTTGGCACAAAAAACTGTCTCTTATTCTCCTCTGACAGATGCACTCCATAGTGCTTTCCAAAAGTCTTAGAACCTGGTCGCAAATCTACTACAGCGTCATATACCTCACCCTTGATTACGCGAACCAGCTTGTCCTGTGGGAAGTTAATCTGAAAATGAAGTCCTCTAAGTACACCCTTCTTTGAAGCAGACTGATTGTCCTGAACAAACTTACAGTCGATACCTGCCGCTGCAAAGTCGTTATAATTGTATGTCTCGCAGAAATATCCTCTTGCATCTCCGCTCACTGTAGGTTCAATAACACATAACCCTTCTATACCACCAGCATTTTTTTCAACAGAAATTTTACCAAATTTCTCTGCCATATTATTTCTCCTTTTTAAGCATCATCATGTCCCTGTGTGCCTGATGCAGATGCATTTCAAAGTCTTGCCTATTCTTTCTTCCAATAGTACCGAGCAATGTACCTACAAAAAATGCCAAAAGGCCAATAACAAATACAAAGCCGCTAACGATAAGTGTAGGGAACCTCTCAACCAGACCAGTGTGAGCGAATTCTATCAACACCGGTATAAGGAATGCCAACGACAGAATAATCAAAATAGCTGCGCATATTCCGTAGAAGAACATAGGTCTATAGGTTGCATAAAGCTTCAGGATTGTACGGATAACCTTGAATCCATCACTGTAGGTGCTGAGCTTGCTCTCACTTCCCTCTGGGCGGTCTCTATATTCTATAATGACATTTTCAAGCTGCATATTCTTGTCGGCTGCATGAATAGTCATCTCTGTCTCAATCTCAAATCCCTTTGACAAAACAGGAAAAGTCTTTACAAACTGGTAGCTGAAAGCTCTGTATCCAGTCATAATATCCTTAATATCCACTCTGAAAAGAGTATTGATTGACCAGCGAACCAGGGCATTACCAAAATTGTGGAACGGACGCTTATTCTCTGTAAAATATGTAGATGAAAGTCTGTCGCCAACTACCATATCTGCCTGATGCTCAAGCACGCCCTTAACCAGTTCTGGCGCACAATCTGCCGGATATGTGTCGTCTCCATCCACCATAATATAGCACTCAGCATCAATCTCTCTGAACATGCGACGGATAACATTACCCTTGCCCTGCATATATTCATGTCTGACTATAGCTCCAGCGCGCTCAGCTATCTCGGCTGTGCCATCAGATGAGTTGTTGTCATATACATAGATAGCTGCTTCAGGCAATGCTGCCTTAAAGTCATTTACCACTTTTTCAATTGTAATACTCTCATTGTAGCAAGGTATTAATACTGCTATCTTATCCATAAATATCCCCTAATTTAGATTTTTCCAATCAATGCTATCACTCTAAGCATAATCTCATCCGACATTCTCGGACGGAATCTGTGGCTGTAAAATACCTTCTTAAACGCCACAGAAATATGATACCTATCTTTCGTAAATAATGCAAGAAGCCTTTGCTTATCCTCACTTATTTGCTGTCCAAATATTTGCTCGAAATCCTGCAGCATATTTCTAATATCAGCAAAGCGGTCCTTCTTGAAATATATTTTTATCCGCCACATTTGGAGCAAAAGGAAACTCATACCTTCTGCACTCGCGCTTCCTGGGTGGCGCCTAAATTTCATTGACACGTATTCGCTGTCACAAAATGCCTGCCCCAGTCCTGCGCACACCATATACGTCCAGCAGTCATGCCCCACAACGTGGTCAGGAAGCTTCTTAACCAGCTGCTGCCTTGCAGCATTATTAAACACCTGAGTGCAACCCAATGCCGGACAATCAACCAGCGCATTGGCATAGTTAGGATTAATTTTGCCAAAGTCATGTGGCGTATGGCTAGTAAGCTCCTCATTGTAAAATTCGTAATTCGCAAAATACAGCTGGGGCTTATTATTTTCCGCGCCAAGGCTTCTGAAGTATGATACAGCACGAGCTATCTTTCCTGGCTCCCAAATATCATCCTGATCTGAAAAAGCATACAAATCCGCCACGTCGCACAGGCTCATCACTGTGAGGAAATTTTTGGCAAATCCCTTGTTCTCTCCTGTATAGAGGGTGAGCTTACCTGCCGCTTCATATTCTCTAAGTATCTCAACTGTATCGTCTGTAGATCCATCATCCCTGACATATAGTTTAATCTCAAAATCATCCTGTTTTTGGTTTATGATACTGTCAATCTGTTCTCTAAGGAATTTATGGCCGTTGTACGTAGCCATTAGCACCGCAACAGACTTAATCTCTGCTGCTCGACCAGGATTTTTTGCGTCCCATGGCTTCTCAGGTTCACTTACATCCTCTGGCGGATTAGGCCAATCGCCTCTAAGCTTTGCAATTATAAGTGTCAGCTGGATGATTCCCTGTATTACCAAAGTGCCTCCTATTGCGAGAATCGTACCTTCCATAGAAATCTCATCAGACCATTTTTGGACAAAGATAATAGAAAAGATCATCGAAGATACAACACCTGCCACGCCTACCAATAGCTGCGGCTTAAGTATCCTAAGCAGTGTACACAGATATAGGAAGCATGATGTAATGGCATTAAATACAGAGATAAGAATTACAAATATAAACAGATATGCATAATCAGCTATACCTGCTCCAAACAACAACACCAAAACCGGCTTTGCCAGAAGCTTAGAGCCTATGAGCGCTACAATGACAAGTCCTGCTGTAAGCACTCCGAATCGTTTCAAAGTGCCATAAAAGCTTTTCTTATTTCCATTGTTATAATCTCTGGTGAGTCCTGGAATAACTGGTGCAAACAGTGTCTGCGCTGCAAGCTGTACTACAAGTGTAGGTGAAGCAATAGATGCGTATATTCCATTTATCTCCTCACCGTGGTATTTTTCCAAAAAAATCCTAGGGAGTGAAAAACTCAGATTATTAAAAACTGCGACAAGCATTATAGGTGTGCAGATAGCCAGAAGTTTGAATACTCCATTGCACTTTGCATTTACCTGCTCAGGCTCATAGTCCTTCTCCAGTCTGCGTATCACGACTTGGTCCAGTCCCAACACTAGAACGATTGCGGCAACGTCCATTGCAATAATAGAGTATAGGAGGCTACCTGTAATCTTAAGGACAGCAGTGAATGACACAAGACTGGCCACTCCTCTAAGCAGCATTGAAATGCCTGCAATATCAAGTCTTTGCCACTTCTGTTCGATGCCATAGTACACATCTACGAAGCCCTCAATCGCCTTAAGTCCCATGAAGGCTATAATTACCAACGTCTTCTCAACGGGATAACGACCAATAGCAATCATCACAAGGCAAAATACTACTGCGATTATGTTGCTGAGAATTCTGGATACTATGTACGTCTTATTCGAGTACTCGCCATCCAGGTCCGATACCTGATAAGGTCTCATGTTAAACAGCGACACTACTGACGGTGCAGCAGTCACTGAGGTTGCAAGCGCAAAAATACCTGCCATGTCGTATCCAGCAACGCGTACAATAATTACACTGAGCACCCATATGCAAAAATAGTATGCCATGGAACCCACTGTGTTAAACAGCATATTCTGTTGTACGCTTTTTTGCTTTGCCACTTTATCTCCACTCCTGGATAGAAAAATCCGCATAGTCCTTGGTTAGATTCTTATTGTAGTATGGGTCTCCGTTTTCGAGGTACTTAGCCCACTTCTCCTGTAAAAGCTTGGTCTCCTTCGCGAATCTGGCCCGCTTTTTCTCATCGTCCTCGTAGCCTCTTGACTTGCTCTCATAGTGATAGAACTCTGCCTTCGGATGGTATACGACAAGATATCCCAATTCTCTTACCTTTAGGCAAAAGTCCACATCATTATATGCAACTACAAAGTCCTCTGAGAGGCCGCCTGCCGCCTCGTACACCGACTTTTTAGTCATAAGGCATGCTGCAGTCACTGCTGAATAATTGTTGCAGCCACACAGTCTCATAAAATTGCCTGGCTGATCGTAGCCAAAATCAGTAAATACGTTGGCTGCTGCCCCGCCCAGTCCGATAACTACTCCTGCATGCTGTATCGTATCATCTTCAAATCTAAGCTTGGCACCCACTATACCCACATCTGATCTACGAATATATCCCATCATATGGTCTATAGCATCCGGCCTGATCATCTCAATGTCGTTATTCATTAGAAGCAAGTAGTCACCACTTGCAGCCTTAACGCCAAAATTATTAATTTTTGAATAATTGAACTCGCCATCATAATAAACTACTTTTACATCAGGTCGTTTGCTAAGCTCTTCGTAGAACGCAAATGTCTCCGGATTGGTACTATTGTTCTCCACAATCACATACTCAATGTTCTTGTATGTGCTCTTCTCATCAATGGACCTCATAGCCGTCTTCAAATCCTCAATGTGGTCCTTGGTAGGAATAATAATCGACAGAAGCGGCTCATCATCCCAGTGGAAGGTGGTATGATACAGGCCATAATGCTCTCCTATCTCAACAGTAGCATTGAGACCTACTCTCTTATAATGATCCTCTATTGCCAGCTTTCCAGTCTCATATGCATATAGCTTTTGCTCCGGATGATCTGCTGTACTGGTCTCATTGCTTCTCCAATGATAGAGAATGCGATGTACGTGATGTACATGTGCCGCCTTTTCGCAGGCTCTAAGAGTCAAGTCATAGTCCTGAGAACCATCATATTTTCCGTCAAGATATCCTATCTCATCAAGCAAAGATTTCTTAATAGCCATAAGATGCGATATGTAATTCATTGTACACAGATAGTCTGGACTATAATCCGGCTTGAACATTCCGCCATAGAAATAATTACCTTTTGAATTCATTAAGTCCTGGTCAGAATACAGCACATCTATGTCTGGGCTCTCATTTATAGCCTTGGCAAATTCATACAGAGCATCCGCAGTAATCACGTCATCATGATCGCAAAATACTATGTAATCACCGGTCGCCATACGTATGGCTGCATTAGTGTTCTCTGCGATACCCAAATTATCCTTGAGAAGCTCGTATTTTATTCTCTTATCGCCAGCCGCATATTTTTCCACAGCTGCTCCCAGCGGGCTTCCCTCCCCTGTGCCATCTGCCAGACATAATTCCAGATTTTGATATGTCTGAGTGCGAACGCAGGAAATGAGTTCGCCAAGATACTTTTCGTTAGTCTTGTACATAGGTACGACAATAGAAAATAGCGGTTGGATATTGAACTTTGTCTCTCTTTGTCTGTTAAGCTCCTCAAGCGTCAGCTTATGATCCAAAGTCCACCACTGGTGGCTATGACAGTTGCCATTACCAAACTTAACCCTATCGTACGCCCTAACAGCAGTGCGGTACACTCCATCTCTGCGCAGGTAATGCTTCCAGCGACGCAGGAAATTCATAATCTTAGTCTTGATCCCTGCGTTGTACTCTGCATATTTTTCTTTTAAATGCGGATTAGAATATTCAGCCATTCGTTAAATCTCCACCGGATCAGCCGGCATCACATATGGATTGTATACTATAGTCTTGCCTTGTTTTAATACATAGTCGCAGAATGCATCGCACATCTGCGTCGTCATTAGCACTTTGTCTGGGGCTTCCTTTGAGAAACCATCCCACAGTTCCTTCTTGGTTATAAATAAATCCGAGCCAACCCTTTTAACGCTGTGCGGACACACTGACAAATAGAAAGTGCCTACATTGACCATATCCATTCCCTTTGGCTTACTACCATAAGTCCACGCAGGAATGCCACCTACAATTCCCACTTCGGGGCGCAGAAGGTATCCCAATAATTCCTCCCTGTAGTTGGGGTTTGCAATTTCAAGTCCTGGAGACTGGAACAAAATATAATCCTTGCCAATTCTGTCTTTTTCACCCGGAAGTACCACGTGGTCTGTATGATACACTCCGTACATTCCTTCACGCATAGTCACTCCGGAATAGAGCTTCGTTCTCCTAAAATGCTTCTCGAGAGCCTTTTTCCCTGCTTCGTACGCATATAGTTTCTGATCACTCTCATCGGCAGTACTATCACCTGAAATACGCCAGCGATACAATATTTCTGGCACGTGCACCACCTGCTTTGCCATTTCACAAGCTCTCAAAGTATAGTCGTAATCCTGAGAGCCATCCAGCTCCTGGCGCATTGGGCCCATTTTTTGAACCAGTTCACGTTTGAGTGCCAAAAGGTGACAGATATAATTGGTAGACTCTAGAAGATATGGATCATAGTCAGGTTTTAGGAACGGGTCATAATAGCTTCGTCCTATGCTATCCACCTTGTCTTGATCAGAGTAGATTGCCTCGCAATTTGGATTTTCCTTAATTGCCTTGGCGAATTGATACAATGCATCAGGCCTCAAAATATCATCGTGGTCACAAAATACCAGAAAGTCTCCCGAAGACATAATAATAGCTTCATTCGTATTCTCAGATATTCCCAAGTTAGCATCCAAGCTCTTGTATTTTATTCTCGGATCACAGGCTTTCGCCGCAGTAATAATGCGCTCGGTCTCGCTTCCTTTGCCAGAGGCATCCGCGAAGCAGATTTCAAAGTTCCTATATGTCTGCCCCAGCACGCTATCAATCAAATCCTGCAAAAGCTTAGAATTAGTCCTGTACACCGGAATCACCAAGCTGAACTTCGTTGTGTATCTATTCTGTTCTTCCTTCATTCGCTCCAAATCAAAGTGATTAGGAGTCACTTTAAGCAGGTACTTTTTGTAAATTAATTTTTTCTTCTCACGCACAAAAAATCTCTTTACTGTGGCCTTGAACCCATTTTTTTCCAAGTATCTACGGCCCCTACCCACTATTCTTCTGATTTGATATCCGATGCCGGATGTACTTGATTTGGCCATCACTTTCTCACTCCTACAAATCCATGTTCATTTTCATAGAGAACTGTGACATCCTCGAATATCTCGGGTTCAAAATAATACAAGCTGTCCCCTGTAACCAGCACATACTTGGCATCTCTCGCCATGTCCTTATACTCCTGCGTATAATCTGCCGGACCATTGGGCCACCAATCAAAATATCTATTTTCCAAATCCAGCTGAGCTATGCAAAAATATGAGTCGCTCCAAGGCATAATAGCCATGAATTCATCTGTGTGAATCTCATTTTCCAAATTGGTCGCGGCATAATTTAATAGTTCAACCTTCTCATTAGGTATGCGTCTGAAGTAATCATCCCCTTGGTCTGCAGCCACCACCATTAAATTGTAGTCATAGAGATTATTGTATAGCGAGCCCGCCTTTGGAGAAGCCAGAAGCTGATTATGCAGCCACAATCTTGTGTCTATTTTCCCTATGAACATGACAAACACTGCCGCCCACACAGCAAGCATGCAGGTTGCAAGATTTCTAATTTCATTAGACATAGCTGCCAATCCGTCCACTGTTAGCACTATTAAAAACGCCCACAGCAGATAGTGATACTTATAATAGTAGTATGTAGATACTATTCCCAATCTGGCCGCCAAAAGGAAGGCCAGTGAATTCAGCAGAGTAATTCCTGCAAACCAATGAATGCTTTCTATCGACTTGCGCTTAATTGCCATATAGATGCCGTAGATTGCAAAAGGAAGCCACCATACGAAGGTTGAGAAAAGGTCGCGATATATACTGCCCTCCTCCTTTATACTGCCTCCAACGGTCAAATCATCGGTTACAAAAATACCTCTGTAGGTAAATAAAAGTGCATAGACAATAGGCACTACAAAAATAATCAGGTCCAAAACCACGGCCTTGGCAATGCGCTTTTTCTTCAGCTGCCATATGCTTACTCTTAGGAAAATTGAAACAAACAGTAACGGTGCAAACAGTGCATAGCATACTACCATGGCCGTGCAGCCCAAGAGCAAAATAGCTGTTCCAATTCTCTCATCCATTTCCTCACTTACAACTAGCTCAGTTATAAGTACTAGTCCTAAAGTCAAGGTAATGGCCTGATCGAGGTATATGAAGCCGTAGAGATATGCGTTCATCGGATATCCCGCCATATATAGAAGTGGCGCAACGACACCTGCAATCTGCATAAATCTGTCCTTAAGCAGAGGTCTTATGGTGCCAAATATGATAAGTCCTGACATGAACATATTTATCAGTACACCTAGGCAATACGCCTGATACCAATGTCCATATGCCACGAATGGCTCGAAAAATTCTATGAGAAGAGCATTAAATAGCGAATGATAGTACATGTCGACCAGATTTTGGTCTCTGACCACTCTCATAGCCTCCATGTAGTGAGCTGTACCATCTGCCACAAGGAAATTCGGTGACAGCGCCGTGCCATACTGCTTAATTGCAAATACTATTGACACCAAAAGTATCATCACTACAGCAGCTATATCCGCTACAGCAATTTTTTCATATGCTTGCTTACCCAGCTTTCTAAGTCCAATTGTCCAGCCCACAGCGCCAAGTGCCAGATCGAATAATCCAATTGAAAGTGCACATACAGGTATGTGTACCAGAGAGAACAAGCCTCCAAAGAATACATTAGTGCAAACAAATATTAAGAAGCTAACAGCCACCCATGTAACTATTGGCTGTCCATGCTTTGTCTTTTTTAGTGTGAAAATCGCGCTATATAGTGCGATTACTCCAAGTAACAAAATAATTGAAGATATCATCCTAGTACCCCAGTAAATATGCATGTCTGTAATATACAACAATTGCCCAAGCCAACACCGCACTCATAGTCAGCATGGTATATGTAAATGAACGTGCTGATTGCTTATTACCGTCCGGTGGATTGATTGCAAGTCCAACAAGTGGCACCATGCTCACAAAATATCTGCCCTGAATTCCCTCTACTATGGGGTTTCCAGTGCCATTTGTCACCACATCAAATACATATATAGATCCAATAACTGCAAAAAATACCAGTATGGCTGCGACTATAGGTATAACACGATACGACACTCTAACCTTATATCCAGTCAGCTTCTCCTTAGGATATGCCACCACCAACATCACTAGTGGCACTACGAAAACAAGCATGCCCAGATGCATATTGTTCCATCCTAATGAACTATATGAGACAAAATATGTAGACAAGCCATCTGCTACAGTTCTGACTATTACCTTCATAAACTCTATAGGGTAATTCATCACAAATTGTAGCTGGCTCATACCTTCGTATCCAGAAGCCGCAAGAGCTCCTGTCTCGCCTACGTCTGTCAGATTGTATGATGTTATCAAATCTCCAAACACAAGCTGCCATACCACGTACAGCACCAGCGGAGATATTGATATTGCAAAGGTCCTAATATATTTTTTGACACTTCCAAATCTTTCTCTTGGTATCATAAACACCAGAAGACCTAAAACCACATACACATATTTATTCATGTATACAAGGAGCAGCATGATTCCGATTGGAAGCATCTGTAACAGTCCCAGCTGTCTTGGTTCGCCAAATGCCAGTCTGTATACCATCGCGATAAATAGAAAACAAAATGCATTTAGCAATGTATCCGATGACATTGATGCAGACAGGAAAACGCATATCGGTGCCAGCATTCCCGCTGCAAGTATATACTTTCTCGACGGCATGATTGCCACTGCTATAGATGTGATAATCACATAGGCCAGCATGTTAAGTAAATGAGCTAGTATACCTGCCATATCCAGCGTCAAGTGCCTCTTCATAGCAATTTTCACGCCTAGTGCCTGCGGGTAATAGAATAGCGAAGCAAAGCTCCTTGGGTCACCATATGCCTGCGGGATATCGCTGATGATTCTTGACTTATGCAGCTCTTTAAGTGAGCCTGCCCGAGTTGAATCAGGCTCTACTGGCGTAATTAAGTAATCCGTATAATCGCAAGGCACCTGCTCTATACCGGGATTATGTCCTAAAGTAACGAATGGAAACAGAACATTGCCGTATGCCACATCGCAGGTCCTGTAATAATGCATATTACCATCCGCCTCAGCCCCCAGTGGTGTGACAAACGAAAAGATAGTCCCAAAGATAAGCGCTACGATAGCATACTGGAAGTGAGCCGGAAGAGCTTTGCGAACCTTACGGTCGACGTTTTTCTGCGTGAGCTCCGGCTTGCTGGTCAGATAAGGGAAAAAGAACATTATTGGAGCTATTCCACCTGCATTTAATCCCTTTATACAGTAGAAAAATACCCAATCTGCATTGGTTACGATAACTAAAGGTCCATTGACCCAGTAGCTACCCACTATGTACATCAAAAGTATTACTATTGCTGCTCCGATTCCAATGAGTCGCATCTTGAGCGATATTCGTGGAGCATTTCTTCTCTCATAGAGCATCACAGCGAGCGGTACAAGCGGATACCAATAAGCCATCTGAACAATAAATATATCTCCCAAAGTACCAAGTGACACGAAAAATTGCTCAGGTGCCAAATATAGTGAGTATCCAAATAGTCTGCCCAGCTCTGATAGAGAAGCGCCAACCCAGCCGTGACGAACCGCATATAGCAAATAAATAATCTGACCTACCCCAATGGCTGAAAGTGAGATGATCTGTACGATTTTTACCCTCTTACAGTGCTCTTCTGTCATGCAGGCTGCAAGCATAGCGAAGCCACCCAATATCATTGCGCTCCACGGTCCAGCCATAGCCGCAGATATCACTCCAGGGAAAAGAGCAATCAAAAGCATCGTCCATCGGTACGCTTTTGTGTGTACCAATGAATATGCCATTGCAATTATGAAAATAATCAGTGACAAAATTGCCATATTAATTAAAATCTCCCTAGCTGCACGCCGTACAGCACCACTGACCAGACGCCTAGCACGGTCATAGCGGCAATCGTTATTTCTTTTACATGTCTGACTTGTGAGTACAGACGTCTGGGCCTTATCCCTATGCCCATCATTGCAATTGCGGTAATAAAATACCTAGCCTGGATGCCACCGGCCACCTTGTCTCCCGGTGCATTCGCTGTAACATCCAGCAAATAAATACAAGACACCACTGCAATGAACTCCAAAACAGAAGCAACTATAAGCAATGTCCTAAGCTTTCCAGAGATGAGCTTTTCGTACCGGCCATCATCCATAGCAAGTATAATCAAAAGGACAATTGGTACCACATATATCGCTGGTTCCAGATACACGTTCAACGGGCCAAAGGTATTGAAATAAATAAACTGAACTGAAAGGCCTTCATAGAACGTCCTCCAAAGGACTAGCAAAAATCTACCCGGATACTTAACTGCGAACTGAATACCAGTGAGTCCAGCATACTCAGGAGCCGGCTGTGGCAAGCTCTCTATAGCATATCCATTTATATCCGCCAAATTAGCCTTAGGCATAAATGTGCCTGAGAATAACTGGAAAAGTACAAATAATACAAGTGGCACTAGTGAAATCGCAAAAATCTTTCTGTAAGTGCTTGCATCATAAAATTTAGTGATTGGTATAAGGAACACCAGTATGCCCAAGACAACATAGACATACTTGTTCATATATATAATCAGAAGCAGTATTCCCAGAAGAAACATCTGCCCAAATCCTACGTCCACTATCTCATCATCTAACGCATAGCGCAGTACCAGTGCGATAAATAAAAAACACAATGCATTAAGAAGCGCGTCAGATGAGAGGGACGCTGCCAGATAAATACTAAGCGGGCACATACAGCAGGCTGCAAAAAAATGCTTGCATATTGGGACTATTTTCACCGCAAACATGGTAATAACGCTATATGCCAAAAGATTCATAAGGTGTCCCAATATAACCGCTGCTCTCACACTCATATGCGCAGTTCTAGCGATAAAAATTCCTATCGCCTGCGGATAGTAGAAAAGAGATGCATACGTCCTTGGATCATAGTAGTCCGCTTTTCCATCCGAAAAGTCGCTGGCTGACAGCATAGCATAATATTCCTTTACGCCTATTTTTCGCGATGCAAAATCATAGTATCCGAAAGAGTCAAACCCTGCGGGAACACTCTCATACTCCGGTGTGTGACCGATAATCACAAAGGGATCTAGTATATTACCATAGGAGACATCGCAGCTACGGTAAAAGTGCATTACTCCATCGCACTCATGTCCCAGTGGAATCATAATTGACAGCGCTATGCCAATAGCAAGCACCGCCACCAGATACCATATATGAACTTCAGAAAATCTCTCTTTTATCTTCTGTATCATACGTATGTCAAAAATCCTGTTCCGTACATTCTAACGCCAAATATCCATATAGCCCAGGCTAGCACGCCAGCCAGAATAAGTAGCGACACCGGCTCCATATATTCGCCTTCATATCTTAACTTTCTCGGTTTAAGAGCCATTCCCAGCATTGGAAGGAACATTATGATATTCCTTGAGTCCATGTTGCTTACCACCTGTGCAAGTCCAATATAGGTGACGCCATGAGCAAAATATGCGCTGAGCATCTGAGCCAGAAATAGGCCGGCAAAGGTACCACCTAAAACAATCCTGTATTTATTTTCCAACTCAATGTCTTCGCCTGGTGTCTCCATAACGAGAATTGCAAGCCACAGAAGCGGCAGCCAGTACACCAATGGCTGCAATGAAAAGTTCTGCCAGCCTACATAGTTCAATGTTCTATACCACAATGTAAAACCGTGATAGATAGACGGAATCAAGATTTTAATATATAGCAAAGGTCCGTTGTAGACACCTTTTCCCATTGGGAAAAATCCTGTAAATATAGCCTGAAACAGCATGTACGTCAAAAGAGGGCTCATTGCTATAGCAAAGCTTTTCCAATAGTTCTTTCGGCTGTCAAAGAAAGTTCTTGGTATGTGTAATATAAGAAGTCCCAATATCAAGTATGGAAAATCATACATATACAGAGCCGTTAGAATAATCGCCGGTATTAAAAGGTGCTGAACCCCGAGGGAACCAGCAGCATCCAGCGAGAGATACATTACGTATGCCATAAAAAAGAATACCAAACCGTAGACCGTGGCCATAGGTGAAAGTGATGCTGCCTGAAATAAGCAAAGTGGAGACAGTGCTATCGCCGTTAGCGCAAGCTTTCCCAGCGGTAAAAGCCTAATCGCGAAGAAAGTCAGTGCTATGTATACCATCAAATTCAATATATGTGCCAGAATTACCGCCCCATACACGCTCATATTGCACAGTCTGCCTATAAAAAGACCCATAGCTTGGGGGTAGTAGGTAAACGAGGTAAATCTTCTTGCGTCAGGAGCTAAAGCTGTAGCTCCTGTCAGCTTTATACTTTTCATTCTAGCCTGGTACTCTTTTCCACCGGCCGTGTCTGGGTCTATGATTCCCACCTCATAGTTGTAATAGTCGGCTGGGCGATTTGAAAATCCATAGCCATGCCCCAGCACCACAAATGGTTCGAGTATATTGCCTTTAGATACATCGTACGCTGTCAGGAAATTCGCTTCCCCATTATGCTCCTGACCTAATGGTATCATTACAGCAAAAAACAGCCCTCCCAGGAGGGCTATTATTGCAAAAAATATCGGTATCTGTTGTACTCTGTCTCTAAAAGACATAAATTATAGACCTTCTGCTACCTCTTTGAGGTATTTACCATAGTCAGTCTTCATCAGAGGCTCAGCCAGTTTAAGAAGCTGCTCCTTATCGATGAATCCTCTCTTATATGCTATCTCTTCGATGCATGAGATATACAGTCCCTGTCTCTTTTGGAATGCAGATACGAAGTCTGCGGCAGCCAGCAACATATCATGATTGCCAGTGTCAAGCCATGCAAATCCACGTCCCAGAGTCTCCACATGGAGATCTCCTCTCTCAAGATAAGCATTATTGACAGCAGTAATCTCTATCTCACCTCTTGCGCTCGGCTTAACGTTTTTCGCTATCTCAACTACATCGTTGTCATAGAAGTAAAGACCTGGCACAGCGTAGTTGCTCTTAGGATTAGCTGGCTTTTCCTCGATAGAAATGGCCTTTCCTGATTCATCGAACTCTACCACACCGTACTCTCTCGGATCTCTGACATAGTAGCCAAAAATCGTAGCTCCAGGATTGTTGGCGGTGCGATCTGCTACATTTCTAAGGACCTTTGAAAAGCTCTGACCGTAGAAAATATTATCTCCGAGCACCAATGCTACCGCGTCATTACCAATGAACTTATCACCTATAATAAATGCATCAGCCAGACCTCTTGGGTACTCCTGAATAGCATACTGGATATCCATTCCCAGCTGACTTCCATCTCCCAGAAGTTCCTTAAATACCGGTAGGTCTCTTGGGGTAGAAATAATAAGTACCTCTCTAATGCCAGAAAGCATTAGGGTTGACAGCGGATAATATATCATCGGCTTGTCATATACTGGCATAATCTGCTTTGATATTGCCTTGGTTAGTGGATAAAGTCTGGTTCCACTACCACCAGCAAGAATAATTCCCTTCATGGAGCAATCCCCCTTAATGTTATCCTATCTATTGCTGTACATTGAGTCGTAATATTTCTGATAATCTCCGCTGGTAACGTTCTCACGCCACTCATCGTTTTCAAGATACCACTTGATGGTCTTCTTGATACCATCCTTGAACATAGTCTCCGGCTCCCAGCCAATCTCGGCCTTAATCTTATCAGGAGCGATAGCATAGCGTCTGTCATGTCCCTTTCTATCGCCTACATATGTGATGAGGTCCTTAGATACATTTGCCTTTCTCGGATCTGAATCCGGAAGCATTTCCTGTAAAGTCTCAATAACGATATTTACAATCTCAATATTTCTCTTCTCGTTGTGTCCACCGATATTGTAGGTCTCAAACAGCTTGCCCTGCTCCTGTACCATATCAATTCCCTTCGCATGATCATCAACATAGAGCCAGTCACGGATATTGAGTCCATCACCATATACAGGAAGCTTCTGTCCCTTAAGTGCATTGTTGATAAGAAGCGGAATAAGCTTCTCTGGGAACTGATAAGGGCCATAGTTATTCGAAGTGTTTGTAATATTAGCCGGGAACTTATAGGTATCCATATAGGCCTTCACAAGGAAGTCTGATGAAGCCTTGCTTGCTGAATATGGGCTGTGTGGCTGGTATGGAGTAGTCTCATAGAAATAGCTAACACCATCATCCGGAAGAGAGCCGTACACTTCATCCGTAGACACATGAAGGAATTTCTTTCCCTCAATGTAGCTTCCATCCGGAAGCTCCCATGCAGCCTTAGCGCAGTTAAGCATTGTAGCAGTACCAAGCACATTGGTACGAACAAATACCTCAGGATCAGCTATTGACCTGTCTACATGAGACTCTGCTGCAAAATGAACTACACGATCGATATCATTTTCTGCAAAAATCTTGGAGATAGCTTCTGAATCGCAGATGTCAGCTCTTACAAATGAATAATTAGGATTTGACTCAAGATCCTTAAGATTCTCAAGGTTACCTGCATAGGTAAGCTTATCCACATTGATAATGCGAATGGTATCTCCGTACTTTCTAAACATATAATGAATGTAATTGCTGCCGATAAATCCAGCACCACCAGTAACTAAATAAGTTCTCATTTTGTCTCCTCTTATATTACCTGGGCCCAAGCCCACTTTTACTACATAGATTTATAGATTGTAACATATTTGTAACATTTTGCAAATACGTGATTCCATTTATGGAATCACATCGAAAACAATTTATTGTTTTCGTTTAAATTAGTCATCACGCTTTAAGATGACTAATTTAAAGCTTCCATGCTCGCATGTAAGTGATGATTGCTTATAGTGCTATCGTACCTGCGAAGCAGGGACTCCACATACATGAGCAATTTTACGAACAATAGTGAGCAAAATTGCGAATGCATGTGGAGCATGGGAATAGTCATCACGCCGGGCGGTAATCTCACGCCTGTCCGTTGCACTCGACGAATAATGACTGATGATTTCTGCCCATTGTCGTGTTATAATAAATGAACTTACTACTATACAAAAGGAAATGTTATGAGTTTAAAAGATAAATGCACAGTACTATATTTCCCTGAGCTTGGTGATGAGCGAGGGCATCTGGTTGTCGCAGAGGGCATGGGAGATATTCCATTTGATATAAAGCGAATCTTCTACATATACGGATCAGATTCTAGTGTTGTCCGCGGTCAGCACGCCAACAAAGAATCAGAGTTCGTGCTTATAAATGTAGCTGGCAAGAGCAAGCTCAAGCTTACTGACGGGCAAGAGGAATATATCATCGAGCTTAATCAACCCAATATGGGAGTGTATATTCCAAAGATGATTTGGAAGGATATGTATGACTTCTCCGCGGATTCCGTTCTGTTGGTTCTCGCCAGCACCCACTATGATGATACTGAATATATTCGCAACTTCGAAGAATACATGGATATAGTGAAAATATAGAGCAGACTTTTGACGTCTAAGAACGTTCATAAGGCGACTTGCATAAAAAATGCCAGTCGCCTTTTATTAATGATATTCCTGTTCATTTGCTTATCAATTTGTCTTCACCCAGTTCAACCGTACCTACCCTCTCGGCACCCCTACAGCCAATCCATCTAATTCTGTATAATCCAAATCGTATTCGTAAGGTACTTCGTCTATACCTATCTCCCACACGTACAGATGATCAGGACTAATAACACCCGCGCTCAAGTCAGTGGATACCTTTTCTATCACCACATCAATATCCTCATACATATTTCTGGCAAGATAGAATGTGTTCACATCTCCACCGTGTTCAATTGCCTTTAGAGCCAGCTCATATGTGCGAAGGTCGCCGCGTCCAAGGTCGGACCTCATGTAGAAAATATGGGGATGTTCATCTAACAAGCCATCCCAAGCCTCGGCAGTTATCTTACTTTTATAGTGATAGTCCGCCTTGTACAAATCAGATGCACGAACAGAACCTATCATCTGTCCCAGGTCTGTTAGCTGGATGCCAATCATGAGAACTGCAAAAACCCACATTCCCGGCTTTATCTTCTTCTCCCTGTCCATTGTAAAAATAATGGCCGCCAGGAAAATGCAATAGCACACCGGCCAAATGAATCGCCCTGTTGATCTAAAGATTGACCAAACATTAGTGATAAAAGCAGGCAGCTTTATCTCAAAGGTGTGCATCAATGGCTCCGGACTAATAATCTCACCCAGCGTTACAACTGGACTTACTGCAAAAACAAAAAGCACACAGCACACAGCGGCCATAAGGATTGCTCTAAGTTTATTAGTTTTCAGCTCCTTCAATTTGCCTGTGCAGAGCCTGTAAATGAATACCGCAAGTAGTAACAAAATACCGCCGCCAAGGTATCCGTAGCCATCCCACTGGTATTCTCCCTGTGGCAGGTCAGCCATGAAAATACCCATTGTAGCTGAGTTAATAAATGTATTGAGATTAGCAGAGAATGCCCCCAAGCCATTTTCACTGTTGGCAGACACTCCACCGTAGAAGCCTCCGAGAATCCATACCCATATGACTGCAGCGATTACAGGAACAAGCATTGTTACAAGTTCAACGGCCAGTCTAACCACATTTACTGATGCCGGCGCGTCATCTGAAGCTCTCCCCGCCTTCCTTCTACAAATCAATATTACATTCTCAAGTACATTTGCAAAAAGAAAGGCAAATACCATAGGAACCAGGTACATATGAATGCCTGCAGTCACAACCATAAGTACCGACCACAGCAATATATTTTTGAGAACCAGGCATACCCTCTTGCCCATCCTTTTTGCAGAGTCTTCTCCCTCTCCAGATATGTTTGGCCACCCCATATCCCCTACATATGGCTTATATATCCATAGGCAGATGGCAGCGATAATCACCCATTGGGCACTTAGAGCTGTGTGGGCGAACATTCTCTGCAGCATGTACGGGCTTACCACGAAAAATGTGGATAGAAGTATGCAAAAAAGATTATTTTGCAAGAAATATCTCAGTAAAATAGAGGCGAATCCCCCCATAAGTGCAAAACAAAGCAGTCCAAATATACCAAGATACTGAAATGTCTCTGGGAGTATTGGCGAAAGCAGCTTAAAGAAAACCGCAAAAAGCGGTATGGAATCTGTGTAGATAACAGACACACTAAATGGTGCTGTAAGATTATTCATAAGTCCCAAAGGGAATGTCCACGGCGAATTGCGATATGCCACCCATCCAACATAATGCTGGGTGATATCATTATATCTCATAGCCCACTCATATGATGTAAAACCAAGCACGTTGCCACGATATATAAGCAGAAAAAGAAGTGAGCCCCAGATGCAGCCCAGCAAAAAAAGTTTTCCCACTTTATTTTTTTTCATTCCTATATGTTTATCCATAAATCTCCGGTAAATCACAGATTAGCCCCAGCATATGCCTATTACAACCCATTACTCTTTAATCAGAATGCAGCCATCCTCAGATACTTTATATCCTTTCGATACAAGCGACTGATAAAAATTAGAGTCCACATCCGCATCCGACAAGTTAGGATAAAACACTACATTTGGAATTTTATCAGGATGTATCTCATAGAACTTGTCCACCCTGCTATAGTCCAAGTTTGAGAAAGCTGTAAATGGTGTGCCGTATTCATCTGCCGCATACAGATAAAGAACCGGATTATTGCCTGTTACAAACATACGCATTGGCTCATCTATCTGAATAGAATCTATGGTGTCAAGTATATATTTGTAATGGTTATGCACATCACCCTTTGCAAAGCTGCCCTTGAGCGGTCCTCTGTCAAGATACAAAAGATCCATTCCAGGGTGAATTCTAAATCCCCATGACAAAAGTAGATGTAACGCTAAAACACAAGCAAAAACGCCACTAGATATAAGCCCTATGATGGTCCGTCTTTTTCTACCATCAGTTCTTACTATTCCAGGCCTTCCCTTTGCTTTTTCCAACATGAGCATACCATCTATAGCCAGTATGCACATCGCTCCTGAAGTCGCCATCATGCCTGTGTTAGTTGCAAGTGACACCACTATCACCAGTGTCACGCAAAACAGCAGCTGCCATAAGTCGAGTACAATGCTGTCCTTATCTGTGCTGATAATGAGCACGTCTATCGCAAACCACAATGCCGGAACATAAAAGAAATTCGCACCCAGATATTTTCCCATCAGAGCGCTGTATATGCCTAGCAGCAAAAATGCTGCCACCGGTAGATACACTATCCATTTTCTTTTTCTAAAGACAGCGCATACCGCTACGCTTACAACACCTACAATGACCACCTTGATATCATAAAACAGCTGAAGGCTGAGCCCTTGCAGTATTCTTCCAATCCAGCCCATATCAGAGGTATGGTCCTGCTCACTCATTATGTATGGGAGATTCTCCAATATGTCACCTAGCGATGCTCTAGATAGCACAAACGCTATAACAAGGCCCCCTACAACAGCTGCCCCTAGTATAGCAATCAAAACATCTCTGATAGTCGTTCCCGCAATCTGCCTCTTCTTTGTTACCGCACATAAAATCGAAACAGCTACCGCGACTATCGGCCACAATAGGTATACAAGCAATGCAAAAGGCTGCGAAACGATAGCTAAGCCAAGCCATACTCCTGCCCAGAACGGATCAGCCAGCCTCATTCCCGTGTACAGCATCACTAGCACAACAAACCAGCTGATTACCGGTAATGTATTGTATGAGATAGCATCGACATTAAAGCTGGAAGAGACGTAGAATATACCCACTGCAAATATTGATACCGCCCCTAGCTTGTTCGCTCTCGCGAGCCTGTTGATAGCCCATATGCTGACAACAAGCTTCAGCGCTATATAGACCATCCTAAAGAAAACGACTACGCCATCCGTACTGCCGGTAATCATTGTATATGCCCAGAAAAAAGGTAAAAGCAAGACCCCATTCGTCTGCGGTCCATACCAGTCATCCACCAGCAGTGCATCTCCTAGCATCAGTCTGTGTGCCACAGCGATGTACGTAGACTCATCTCCAATCGAAATAATTGAAGAAATGTGACATCTGGCAATAAGCAGAGCTGTGACCGGCAATAGCATCAACAACGCCCATATATAGTTACGTCTGGTATTTGTATCCAACTATTCACCTCACAGTGCAATTGCAAAGTAGCTCACTATCTGAACCAGCACCATCGCCGCCAGTGTTATGGCTGTCAATACAACAGTAAAAATCTTGCGCAACTTGAAATAATATTTAAACAATACTCCCATTGCGATGGATAGAATGGCAGAAACCAAAATCATAAGAATATCAAAAATATGCTCGGTAACAGGAATAGTTCCAACTACCTTTCCTGCAAGTATCATTCCACAGGAAATAAGAAGTAATAACGCGCAAAAAGCTATCTTCTTTTTTGTAAAAGTATCAAATATGCAATCTGCCAGGCAGAACAACAGACCAGACAATATGTACACTAACATAGCCGGCCATCTGCCAATATCCCTAAACCATATATATGGACTCAACGAAAAGAGAATCACTGGCAAAAACAGCCTATACTGCATGCCCCCCAGTCTTGCACATATAGCATTGGTAGCTAGTCCAAATAATACTGCTGCAGGCAATAATATCACCTGTGCATTATTCATCACCTGTGTAAGCACCATCAAAACAAGAGCAGTAGCTATCCAATCAAGCTTAGTCACCTTAGCTGCATGCATCACCAGATGGCATTTCATAGCACCGTATATCACTATGCCAAACAAGGCCACATATATACATATATCAAGTACATAAGAAGCATAAGTCATAAAAAGCATCTCTCCCATTATCGTGCCCAATCATTCATGTCTAAAAACCCATCTGTCAGTCAGCTGCAGCCAGCCTCTCCTCCAACTTTACCCTGTCCTGCATGATTTCCAGCTCAAACACCTTCTTGACCTTGTCGATTTCCTTGTCCCAGGATGTGGTCGCTGCAAACTTAGCTCCAGCCTCTCTCTTACTATCGAGCATCTCCGGATGATCAAGATAATATATCAACGTATCAGCCACATGAATCGGATCAAAGTCCACAATTACACTATTGTCATCATTAACCAGCCACTCACTGCATGCGCCACCATTGCACACACACACAGAACCACTGCCCATAATCTCAAGCGGTGCCAGCGACAGATTTGTATTTGAAAATACAAGACTCAAATCACTCTGCGAGTAGATGTATGCCAGCTCAGCAGGGCTTACCACTCCACAGTTGATATGTCTGAAAGGTATGCGACATCCACTAAGGTCATCGCCAGCAAGTATTATTTCCACATGAGGACGAAGCTTCGACAGCCTCTCCAACGCAAGCATACCCACCTCAAATGATCTTCTTGCAGTAAACGATCTGGCGTAGAAGCATACCCTCTGCTTATCGTCTTTGCGCGGATATGGCTTGTAAATGTTTCTATCATACGAAAATCCAAAATAATCAGCGCTCATGCCATAACGAGATACCTCTCTCGCCAGATATGGGCTTGCGCATATCCCATGCATGCCAAGTCTGTATGTGTTCTCAGCCAGGGCATACTCGCCACCGACAGGATAAAAATGTGGCTCGAAATCCTGTACAAAGTAAAACTTAGATATGCAGTTATTGCATCTGTTAACCGCATACGCTGTCTGCCATGTTGTAGCAACCACAGCATCTGCATATTTCATTTCTGAATAATAGATATGTACCTCCACTCCGGTAAAGTCCATGGTGAAGTTATCCTTCCAGAACTGCAAGCACTCGTCATCACTCTGGAAGGTATGCGCAGTAATAAGGTAAATTCTATTGTGAAAACCACGCTTTTCCAGTCCGGTAATAAATCTGGCCAAAGTGGTATGTCCGCCGCTGCCCTTTCCAGGTGCAGGCATTACCCAATTTATGGTCAGTCTGTCATCGCCTGCCTTAGCCGCCTCATAATCCTCGCGATTAAAATCAAATCCATTCTCATCCACAACAATATGAAACTCATTGCAGGGATCTGCTGCACTTTTCGGCCTGCTTTTTGCAACATCACTGCCAGGAGCCACCTCAAAAGTCCAGGCTTCCCTGTTTTTATCAAAAATCGGATCGGTTTCCGGCAGGTCAGCCCTATATTCTTTGCTCAAAAACAGCCACTGGCGGTATACCTTCTTCTCCTGCTTTGTGTATACGCGCTTTGCCTTCTTTACACCAATCTGCTGATATTGCTGAGAGAAGTGGGTGTCCATGTAATCTCTCACCTGAACAGGGAAAAATTCATAGTTGCCACCATAGAAAGCTCCTTTGCACCTGCTTTTATTTCTGGAAAGTGCAAATCTAATTGACGAAAGCTTCTCCTTCGTTGAGATGTTAAGACCTAGGATATATCTTACATCCACCTTGTCCATGCGTATAATCTCTCTTCGCATGCTGCTCTTGTCTTCAAAAGCTCTGTAGCCATATACGTCATACAATCCCTTGAATTCATCATAGAAGCGCTTGAAGTAGGTCTTAAGAGGAAAATTATGTGAATGATACACCTGTGCCCCAGGGCAATATACAGTAGCATAGCCATCCTCAATCACGCGTCTGGCCCACTGCTGGTCCTCCGCAAAATTGACATCTGCATAGGGATACTTTTCCCATACACTTCGTCTAAGACATGAATTATTATCAGAAAAGTATGCTAAGTGCATGCGATATCCAATATCCTTTTGATATCTGTCGTAGTCCTCGATTCTAATAACGCGGTTCGCTGTACCAAAATTAGCAAAGTGAACCGGCATATCTCTCACATCCAGTACATTGCAGCCAGGATATGTCAAGTGCTGTCCAAATCCACCTGCAATATTTTCATCCATATGCATCGCATCTATGAAGCTCTGCAGCCAATCCTTGTTAGCGGGCTTTGCATCCTGAGTCAAAAACACTATGAACTCACCAGTACCCTGTGACGCGCCATAATTTCTAGTCTTGCCATGACCAAACTCAGACGGTTCAATGCAAAAAAGCCGGCAAGGCCACCGGCTGATAATCTCCTTTGAATCATCAGTGGACCCGGAGTCTACACAGATGACCTCGTATTCATATTCTGTCTCCTGAGCAAATACAGCCTCAAGCACCTCTCCCAGAAGTGCCCCGCCATTCTTTACTGGTATGACAATGCTTACATCCATACTAATTCCTTCTTAGTGTCGGCATAAAATGCCTCTTTGGTATAGCTGTTGGTAATAAGAATCCCTATATTATATGTGCCAGCAGGAAAATATCCTTTCGGAAGATTGCATACAAAACCGCTCTCCTCCAAGTAAGGTCTATTTTTAAATGCCCAGCTCACATCCATACGATCTTGTCTTCTGACACTAACCTCATATGTCTGGCCTTGACCCCGCAGAATAATTGTGGTTTCGTAGTACTCCTGCCTTTTATCTTTCTTTTGAAAAGCAAATCCACGTATCAGTCCCTGCTCATCATTGCACCAGATTTCATCGAGATTGAAAACTACATCGCTGGTCCTGTCCTTCGGTAGTGCAAGCTCCCTTGGGCTCACATGGCACATGAGTTTTTCGCTTTCCTTCTTGCCGCGGATAAGTGTCATTCTATTAAGAGGAGTGATGTACGCCCCATTATCCCTTTGAGTAATTAGATAAAGTCTGTATGATTTCAAATCTATTCTGAGATGCTTTCTTGCAATCTCCGCCACAAATCTACTCTCATCACCTGCAGCTGGCTCCACCTGAGTCTTTATATAATCGCCATCGCTGCCCTCAAATAGCAGATATCGTTCTACGTCAGCTCCAAAGGCATCACTTCTACCCTCAATGTGCACATTATACCCAAAGCCTATTTCAGTCACCTCAGCGCCACCATCCACCTGCTTTAAATGTGGCTTGCCTTTTTGCAGCTCCACGCCTACAGTCCTCGGCTGTACCTCCCAGGTTACATCATAGTCAATAAGAGCTGGATTGTAGTATGGATCATAATCCATAAATGCTCTATGGCGTCCATGTAATCCCACAAGTTCTCTATCAAGACGAAGTCTTTTGGCATCATCATTCATATCCTGACCACGGCTAAGGGACTCATGGTGATACAGAATTGCATCATTTCTAACTACATTCAAAAAGCCTGCTTCCAGCAGCTTGTAGCAAAAATCAACATCATTGTAGGTGACTGCAAGGCTCTCATCAAAGCCTCCAACCTTCTCGTATTTTTCCTTTGATATCAGCATACATGCCGCTGTGACTGCACTATAGTTAAAGTCAAATATATTTCTGGCACATGGATATGTCCCCTGATCATCTCTTTGGAAAAGGACATGTGATGGACCAGATGACAGCTCTACTACACCACAGTGCTGGATGAGCGTACCTCCTGGAAAATATAGCTTGGCACCTACTGCACCTACATAATCCCTCTGAGCCTGACCGAGCATTCTATTAAGCCACTTGCCATCACAAGCCTGCACGTCATCATTCAAAAGCAGGATAAAATCCCCCTTTGCCTCAGTGACACCTATATTGCACATTCTGGAGAAATTGAACTCCATAGGCTTATAAATATATTTTGCGCCTATATCATTAAGGAAGGTCTCTATCATCTGCTTATTGTGAGGCAGACTTCCATTGTCTACCACAATAATTTCGTAGTTCTTATAGTCAGTAAAGAGCCTAAGCGAATCTATGCACTGGCGCAAAATACCGTAGTGGTCCTTTGAAGGAATTACGATAGATACCAGAGGCTCGCCTTGTACATCGTAATATACTCTGGTCGCATTTGTGACATCGCTGATAGTTTCTAAGTGAACGTCGCTACCTCTTCTGACTATTGCGGCTTCCTTTAGACCTCTTTCCTCATCGGTTTCATTAAAATATATATCATGGTCTATTTTCTGAGCAGACAAAACCTTCGCCACGTGCCCTACTCTGCCTGGTGTTGTCTTCTCCGTGAGCTTGAGCAAAAACTCATAGAGACCCACAAGGCTCGTCTCCACAAAGACCTCACCAGCCATCCTTGTTCGTACAGCCATCACTCCCCCTATATAGGGTCTCTCAAGCAGTAGCTCCGGTGAGTACGCAGGGCGTAAACCTATCTCACTGGCTCCGCCTTCAATATCTGAGTCAGCATATACCAAATCCACGTCAGGATGCTCCTCCAGGTACTGCGCGAAAACAGCCTGCGCACTCTCATAAACACGAGTATGTTCAGGTACAAGGATGGAAAAGTCTCCTGCCACTTTATTAAATTCACTGCCAAAATCAATAAGCTTCATAATGAAAAACTATCTTTCGCTAGCAATAAAGCAAAAACGTCTACAGCACATCTGCAAAATGAATTCTAAGTCGTCTGAACAAGAGGGTTCCAATGGCAAACATTGCAACTGCAAGCACCCAAAAATATATTGATATCCAGCCCCTATCCCAGAACCAGATTTTATTTACCATGGCATCTCTGTATCCTTGCACTATATAAAACATCGGATTAATCTGAAGGATGGTTCTGAACCATACTGGCCATCCGGCGCTTCTGGTCTCGAACTGCCACATGATAGGAGTAACCCATACTCCCACCTGCATCAAAATATTGATAATCTGCGACAAATCCCTGAAGAAAAGAACGAGCGCGCTGGTCATGTATCCAAGTCCCAAAACGAAAAAGCAAAGTGCTATAGAGTAATACAGCATCTGAAGCCAGTAAAGGTCTGGCATAAAGCCATAGGCTAGATACAAAATAATACCAAAGCCTATGAAAAACAGATGTACAAAAAGAGATGATACAAGCTTCACGACCGGAAGCACCTCTATTTTGAACACTACCTTTTTTACCAAGTAACTGTATTCAAGCAGGGAACTTGTAATTCCATTCCAGCCATCTGAAAAGAAAAACCACGGTATAAGACCGCACACCAGCCAGCACACAAATGGCACTTCAATATTATTGCCGGAAGTAATGGCTTCAGGCTTTAGGGCAGCACCAAACACAAACCAGTATACAAGTACCGTAATAATAGGCTGGATAAAAGCCCATATTGTGCCCAGATATGATCCGGCATATTTTGTTTTAAAATCATTCTTGGCCAATCCAAATATCAGCTTTCGATTCTCAACAATAGCCCTTGGGATAGACCAGAAATTCTGCTTTTCTCTCATGTATTACTTATTCTCTTTCATGTAATGTCTATAGTACATAGACCAGTCATCCCCGTACTTAAGTCGCAGGTCTGACCTCTCCAACTTATATCTCTTAGGATTGAAACAAGCACACCCCTGGCGGCCTTCCTTCATACCAAATTCAACAAAATGTCTTAGTGTCTGGGTTATATCTCCTCCAAACGCATTCAAAACGTCCTGGTTGTTTGCCAGATAGTACAGATAGTCATATACCTTTTCATAGTCACGACCATCATACATAGTAATAGGCTGGCGCGATAACTTTATTAGCTTTGCATTTTGCTTAGACTTATCTCTAAAAAATGCATCAAGTCTGCCTGTTCTCTCCAATTCCAAAGAATACTCAGCAGCTATTCCATCCATATCTGGAAGGCTTTTGGTTCTACCATGGATATCAGCATATAGCTCCGATAATGACTTTCTGCCTCCTCCAACTTTTTTCTGGAACGCCGTTTCCTGCTCCTGGTACTGAATTTTCAGCTCCGTTGTGATGTCATATTTTTCGTAAATACCGTCGAAGGCGTATATCTCCTTGGCGGATCTAATGGTGTAATTCAAAATACGCCAACGCATAAAGCCTGCTGTCAGCTGCATCTCATACGGCCATTCACAATCGTATACATAGAATTTATCGTCGATATACAACACATTCTGCGGGATGATATCTATATCAGTGTATGAGATCACCTCATCTCGACCAATCTCTCCAGTGACTGTACGAATAAAACGGTCAAGCAATTCATTTGCCTTATCTGTATCGCCCGCTGTTATCAATTCATCAAGCACCTTAGATAACGGCACTCCCTGCAGATAATCCACCTCAAGCGACTTGCTTCTACGCCTGCTGCCAGCAACTCTGAGGTCCGTTCCAGCATAGGCAGCCTTCAGCCTGTCATGATTATTCTCGATTGCCTCAATATGATCTAATGCCGTTTCGTTTGCCGCAGATTTTTCTATTCTCCCACCTGTTATGGGGTCATCATAGTATTTTGTAACAATAGCGTTTTCAGGTGCTCTGTCATTTGACATCCATACACACGCCGCAGGCACCACATCGTCTATTGCGCAGCTTTCTCCAGCCAGTATCAAAAAGCTGTTTGAGAAAAACGGGAACTGATCATTAGCCACAATGCCATCCCAGGTCTGTCCCTCATCGAAAAGTAATAACCTGTCCTGATCAAAATTAGCCAGATTTCTCCTAAGTTCACCAACTTTAGGCAGATAACTATCTGAGTAAATTGATAAAGGGAGCTTATAGTCGGGATATGGGTATCGCCATACCACATGATTAAGGCCTGCTGCCTCCAGAAGGTCACCTAGCTCTTTTTTTCCAAAGGTTCTGGCCGCTCCTCCATTACAATACCCCTCTAATCCATCTGAAAACCTGCCCGTGTGGTCCTCTGAGCATCCTGCCCAGTACTTAAGACCATATCGGTTCTCGATAGCTATGGCAATGGTACCGCAAGGAGTCAAGTGGCTCTTTACTATCTCCAGAAATGTCCTGTAAGGCTCATTGGCATCTATATAGCTCTTACCATACTCAAATACACCTATAAGAGTGATAACGTCATATTTGTCTGTCAGTGTCTTTTCTATGTCCTGGAAGTTACCTACATGGATGGTCAGGTTATCGCAATCGCGGTTGCGGTTAGCATTCACAAGGCTTCGTTTCATAGACAGGTCTATGGCGTCTACCTTAGCTGCCTTGCGACAAAGCGCGCCGGTAATTGCTCCACAGCCAGCTCCAATCTCAAGAACCTTCTCATTGCCCTTAAAGGGAATACCCTCTGCGATATTCTCCCTGATATGCGAGAAGTGGTACAAAATAGGCCAGCTCTTTGACTGGGCTATTACACTGTTCCACTGCTCACTTGGAACTTCCGTTGCAATACGCAGAAGTTCATCCTCTATAGGGCCATCTGAATACAGGTCCTTTCCGCCATATAGGCTATCATCAATTGTAACTTTTCCTATTATCTGCATTAGTGGATCTCCACCTTCGAATTAGTATCAAAATATCCTACAGTGTTCTTCTCAGCGATTACTGTCAGACTGCATACATCATAGAGCCTGTGATATACCACAAAATCATTATCTCTATATCCAGTACAACCAAATGACAGCAGATACTCTCCGCCCTGCAAATACATAGTCTGCTTAAAGGTTATCTCCTTGATATCTCCTGCCTTCGCATTGGTGAACTGCTTCTCGTACATAGAATTTGTACCGCAGATTTCTGTACCCTTAGTATTCTTAACGGTAAATGCAAAAATCGGATCATCCACGTCCTCGTTGAATTTTACCCTCATACGAATGGTAAAATCAGTAAACTTAGATATGGCATTGGTGACAAGTCCATTCTCGTCCTCGATGCAGTAGTCAATAATCTCTGCCCTGCCGTCTCCATACTCGATGGTCTGCTCATTTTTATGCATCAAGTCCTTGGCGGTCATATCCTCTGTAAGTTCAATACTATTTTCCTGAGTATTGCCCTCTTCATCAGTATCCAACTGCCCCACCAGGATTTTCTTGTACATGTCAACCATCTCCTTGGGAGTTCCCTCGGCGATAAGATGCCCTTTATTCAGTAGGAGCACTCTGTCACAATACTGTGATATGCTGGATAAATCGTGGCTTACAAATAGAATCGTCTTACCCTGAGCCTTGAATTCCTCAAATTTGTGGTAGCATTTTGCCTGGAAAAATACATCGCCAACCGACAGCGCTTCATCCACAATCAAAATCTCAGGGTCAATATTAATTGCAACTGCAAAAGCCAGTCGCACAAACATACCGCTTGAATATGTCTTTACAGGCTGATTAACAAATTCTCCTATATCAGCGAATTCCAATATATCCGGAAGTCTTTTGTCTATTTCCTCTCTGGTAAATCCACTCATAGTACCATTGAGATACACATTTTCTATACCTGTGTACTCCATATTGAAGCCTGCGCCCAGCTCCAAAAGAGCAGAAATACGGCCATCGATCTCCACATTTCCCTCTGTAGGATTGAGGACCCCAGTTATAATTTTGAGCATGGTGGACTTACCTGAACCATTGGTTCCAATTAGGCCCACAGTCTCACCCTTATTAACGCAAAAAGAGACATTATGCAGCGCATAATGCTCTCTGTAGAGCTGTTTTTTCTTGCCTAATCCAAGTGAATCAAGGAGTCGATACCTGTTGCGGTCATACAGCTTATATAGTTTGCTTACGTCATTGACGCGTATTACAGAATTACTCATTTACAGTAGTTTCCTTCTTCTCCAGGAAAATTTTGCGTGATATAAAATTATAAACCATAACAATAACTGTGGCAATAATCTTAGACCCTGCAGTAGCCAGATCGTCATTCTCATGTAGTAGATTTCTAAGCCAGATCCAGTTGGCGTATATGCCATCCATGCACAGCTTAATCAGCAGCTCATTTAATCCCATTCCAACGAGACTGAGTATGACGAAAATGATAAATTCCTTCTTTTTGTCCATGTCCTCTCTGCGCTCGAACACGAACTTCATTGAAAGAATGTAATTTACGATAACTGAAACTGTAAATCCAAAAGCTGCTCCCACCAATGCCGCACTGGTTGCATCCATCCCAAATGCAGATCTAAGCAATTTAGACAGTAGAATCGTGATGACGAAATCCACGAGAAATGAGATTACGCCCACTACACCAAATTTTGCAATCTGAGCCATTAACTTTTTCATATATACCTCCATGCCAGCGGACCTCGATATCCGCAGCTACTAATCAATTCTCTATCTATCGGACCTCGATGTCCGCGACTACTAATTAATCCTCTATCTATTGCTCATATACTCCTGTATATCCTCTGCCAGCTTGTAGGATCTCTCGTAAGCTCCGTCATCCCCCAGGTGCCTAGCATCATCAAAGAACTTGAGATAATCAAAGAAATAATCCCTAAAGTCCGTTACAACAGGCGCCTCCACCTTGCTGGCGAAGTCTGACCAAAACTCGTCGTAGAGCTCCTCGGGTGGTGTATTGTCATTGACAGGCACTGGGAAAGCTGCGATAAGCAGAGTTCCTCCATGTCTTTTGACATACTTATTCAATCTGTTGATTCTCGCTGCCGCCTCGTCCGTTATAGGCTCTGGTACACCAATTTGCTCTGTTGTGAAATAAAACCCATACTCCACACCTTTGCTGTACACGTTGTCCCCATACTCATTAAAGGATTCTCTGGCGTAAGCCGTATCTTTGTGATGTGCATTTCCTGTACCTTGGTATATTCTCTCGCGCACCTCGTTTAGATATATCGGAAAAGAATCTCTCATGGTAACAAAATCACGTCCGCGCATCATTTTCCACAGTGGCAAATGGTTCTCCATCATTTCCCACATCTGAACGGCCTCACCACTGGTAGGTTCATCCTCGTCAGTGTAATCTGTATCACATAGAACGACAATATCACCTTTTCCCACGTTCATATGTGCAGCATTGTCATTGAAGTAATTGCCAGTGCCCTTGTGTACGCCCATATTGACTACAGGCATGCCAAGTGTCTGCTCAATAGCATCGGACCTAAATCCAAAAGCCACATTACTGTCTCCAAGAATGATAACCTTGGGGCTATCCAGACTGTCGAGCCTACTCATCTTATCAATGATGGAAGCAGTGTAATCGTATGTAAACTGTGATGGCAGTGCCACAAAAAACAGCACGCAGACAACCGCCACAAATACTATCAGTTTTGCGAGGACTACGAAAAATCCTCTTCTTCCACTAGAACTGGAAGTAGATAAATTCTGTTCTGGCATAATCTCCCTCACCATATACTCCCAGTGCAACAATCATGAAAAACAGTGCAAAATACACAATCCATCTAAGCCACTCGGGCTTTTGGAAAAATAAAGTCTCAAGCTTGCCTCGTTTCGCAGCCATCGCCTCTATTACAATTAGGACAAGTACGCAAGCAACAATAGCAAATATCCTCCACTCCTGTCCCAGTTCCGGGTCCATAAGCCCCCATATGGGCTGAGTGACAGTAGCTCCAAATCCCGGGTTTTTCAAGGTATGCAGTATCATCTTGACTGCCCCAGACATAGAGCTGGCCCTAAAGAACAGCCACGCAAAGTCCACTAGAATAAAGGTGCCCAGCCGCTTTAGCCACGTAGTCACCCATCCACTTTGACTATGAGATTTTACTTTTGCATTTTCTGCCGAAGCTGCTTTTTTGTTCTTATCACAGATATCCATCCATATCCCCTGAATACTGATGAATATCCCGTTGAGAAATCCCCAGAAAATATAGTTCCAGCCTGCACCATGCCACATGCCGCTGACAGTAAATACAATGAGAGTATTGATATATTTTCTCAGCTTTCCCTTCCTATTACCACCCAATGGGATGTATAGGTAGTCTCTAAACCACGATGTCAGCGATATGTGCCAGCGTCTCCAGAAATCGGATACTGAAGTGGCCATATAGGGCGAATCAAAATTGCGCATAAGTCCTATACCTAGAATCCTCGCACTTCCTATCGCTATGTTTGTATAGCCTCCGAAATCACAGTAGATCTGTATGCCAAACAGTACCGTGGCTATGATTATCTGAAGTCCAGTGTGGTCATACCAATCCTTGAATATCCAATCGACAACCTTGGCGCAGTTGTCAGCTATGACCACTTTCTGCCACACGCCAAATATGATATATGCCAGTCCATATCTTAGATTATCACCATCTAACTTCACTTCCTGACGCAACTGGTGCAGTAGATTTTTGGACCTCTCAATCGGGCCAGCCACCAGCTGAGGGAAAAATGATACGAACAAAGCATATCGGAAGAAGTTGCGCTCTGCTGCAGTATCGCCCCTGTACACATCTATGACATATCCTACCGCCTGAAAAATGAAGAAAGATATTCCAACAGGAAGTATTATATCCATGAGCTCAAAGCTGCCCATTCCAATGCGGCTAGTCATCTTACCCAGATTGTCCAGCAGGAAATTAAAATACTTAAAATAAACCAGCACTCCAAAGCAAGCTACAAAGGTACCGACGAGTAATGGCTTTGATCTTTTCCGCTCCTGAAGTAACCCCACTAGATAGGTTATCACAGTCACTCCTAGCAGGAGTAGCGTATATTTTGCATTCCATCTGGAATAAAAAAAGTAGCTTGCAGCCAAAAGCCACAAGTATCTCAGCTTTGCCGGAATCAGATAGTATACAGCAAATACCACCGGCAAGAATATGAGATATTCCATCGAATTAAAAAACATATGCCTATCCTGTCTAGTACAATGTTACGCGGTATGGAGCGTCACCGTAGGATACAACCTCACCGCCTATATTTTTCACCCATTCTGCAGCCTCAGCTGACTGAAATGAATCATCCTCAAAAAAGTAATCTGGTGTATCGAAGAAAGCCACCTTCGGAGCAACAAGCTCCACAAATTCCTGAGGGTTAGTATTGTTCCCATGATGAGCCATCTGGAGATAATCTGCCTTTAGTCTGGCACCATATGAATTCATCAGATCCTCGTAAAGCGTCCCTGCAGGCGCAACATCGCTCATGAAAAGCATACTATTCTGCTCGCTTGACACCTTAAATACCAGTGAGCCTCTGTTGCAAATATCCTCACTGTAGTTTTGAGTATTATCATCGTATGCGCTAAACACTTCATAAGTGAGGTTACCCATACTAAATACATCTCCAGTATGGAGGAAGGTCACATTCTGCCCCTCCAAAAGTCTATAAAATTCGTCATAATACGCCGGCTCGTCCCAGTCTCTGGCCAATTGATGGTACAAATCCAAATCAAAGTCTATTGTGAGTATCTGGCCCACCACTATGTCTCTAGGATCGCTCATAAGCTCATTGAAAGCACCCACATGGTCCGGGTGTCCGTGAGTAATAATCCAGGCATCTATTTTATTTCCATGCTGCCCTGCTATCCAGCGAATCTTGTCCGCGTCAGCTGCATGGCCACCATCTACCACTACAAGCCGTCCTTTTTCCTCAATGGTATAGAACATCCCCTGTGTGCCAGTTTCATCCGGATACATGGTTATGATTGCCTTCGAATACATCTCTCTTCGATTTTCAAACAGTTTATAATTACCAGTATGATTGCTGTTAAATTCTCCCAGATAGCGACAGCCTCTCATTATCATTTCAGCCTCTGGCACTGTAAAATAAGTCGCAAAATAATCCACAGCAAATCTATCCATCTCAGTCAGAAGTGCATCGTAATCGGGGGTAAGAGATGACAGCTCTCTAAAAATAATATCAGCGCTCTCACCAGTGACTACAGTGCCGCCTACTCCATCCCTGCCGTACAGCACCTTGAAGCTCGGCTCATACTGTAACACATATGAGCAGATATATTCTGGAAAAGCTACTACAAGCTCTTCTCTGTCCAGATCGTTTAAGTCCTCCCACTGCTTTTGGGATATCACATCAAGCATGTCCACTGCCACTTGAGGAAGACCATACTTATTTGTATTCCAGTCGAAATTAGCTCGCGAATATAGGAAGTTACCGCAGCCCGCCACAAGTGCCACAGCCACCACTACGCTTACAACCTTCATCCAGAGCTTTTTACCGTACCGTCTCACCAAGTCCGCTACAGTGTATGCAACAGTAATAGCATAGGGTACACCCCAGAACAGTCTCATGGATGCACCTTCGTTAAGGATGTATTTCGAAACGATAAAATATGATACCGGATTAAAGAGGGCCAGCACATACAGTAGCGCTGTCCATACGAGCACATCCTTTTCTCTCTTTTTACGCTGCAATATCATATACCCAAGAGCCAAAAGGTATACTATCCAAAGCGCACCATAGGCCCAGTACCCACGTATCATATCCAGAAGTGAAGTCAATGCTAATGCCATATGCCATACCTCACTTCCACAACAAATAAAAGTCCCATTATTATCGAGGGCACAAGTGCCAATACAGTACCTGCCAGCGCCTTAACAGACTTAAATCTCACTGCGAGCACCACCCCGTACGCTGCTGTAAGCGCCGCGCCTATTACCAGGCCCGTCGTTGTCATCATACACGAAATAATGTTTATCATACCAAGCATTATCCATGGTCTTCTATCGCCAATCTTATCTGCGCATACATCATATATTTCAAGAAATACCAGTACCAGAATTGGCATGCACACATTCGCAAACATTGCTTTTCCCTGTTGGATTCGAAATGCCAAAAAAGCCGCCTGTGAGTAATTGCTTACATACCCAAACACATTCATCACCAGGTACATAAGGACAAATATCCATCTAGCCATAGCATCCTCGAACAGTCTTGCTGCAAGGAGCCCTATAGCCATTATAGCTACAATCGTCATCGCAATTGGCATGACCTGCTGTGTAAAGACAGTTGGGTGCATTCCCAGCAGGTCTACCCATAGGCCTATAAGCATGTACCAGCCATTAATGAAATAGTGACTGCTATCCGTCAGATTAAAGTAAATATTAAAGTACGGATGTGTACGAAAAATATTGTTGTTGATTGCCGAATAGTGGCCAATCATCATGAAGTAAGCATCATCACCATCATAATGCATTAGAATAGCATTTTGAAAAACAATGCCAGCAGCAATTACAATCGTTGCAATAATCAAAGTCCACATAGCAAAGCTTCTCTTCACCAGAACAGCACCAATGAATCTTTTTGGTACCTCAAGTAAGGATGCTGCCAACGCCTTGCCGTACTTAACTGCTCCCAATATGCAAATTGATGCTATGAGAATAAGATATGTGTACTTCAGTGCCTTGTAGCTAGCATCTACTATGCATAATGGCAAAAAAACCACCTCAAAAATGACAAGCTCCCACAAAAAACCTGTAAAAGATGTCACGAAAAGATTACGTGGCTTACTCCCACCGATAGAAAGCCCTAAACACGCAAAAAACTGTCCCACCAGGACAGTTGACACAAATATGCAGATAGATGCAAAAATCGCCTGTATCACCAAAATACCTCAAATATGAAAACCAGCCCTGCAAAGGCTGACACAACCATATCCCTCCAGGTCATCCGGCAATGAATAATGCTATGATTAGCCACCAGCAGATACCATATAAAGGGAACCATTGCAATTAACAAATACGGCACTGCTCTTACCAGCACAGATGTTACCGTTATAGCTACTTCCTTTTTCTTGATTCTTCTGACAATTGCTAGAACACCAAATATAAGAAGCACTACTATCGCTGCAATTGTCGCCGGATGAATCAGAAATCTCCTGCCATTTCCTAAAATAGCTCTCACTCTGCTGACAGATGTTCCAATCGCTTCCTCGTTTGACGTCCTAAATCTGACGCTAATAAGTCCATCATTAACTACGTCTTGTCCTGTCAGATGAGCAGCAAGTATCCATTTTTCCAACCACATCCCGAGGTATCCTACACTCCAAGACAATCCGGTGTCAGCAACTCGCCATATTTTTTTCCAAATATTTGCATCAAGCTCAAATGAAATGAGCAACACTGCCGGAAGGCCCCATGTCACTACCGGGTATGTAAGAAAGTCAAAAAAGGACGTCAGCATGCCTATAATCAGGAAAGCATAGCCATATTTATCTATTCTGATGCCCCTACGGCGCATAAACAGCACCGCCAGCATACCTATATTTGCCACATAGAAGCAGGATGAATACTGCAGGGATGCCATAGTCTGCCAGGGAGCCAGCCATAGCATGGTTAATAGGTACGGTATAATTGCCCTTTTTGTATTGCTATGTACTAAACCGATTAGCACAAATATTATGGTCAGTGCCTGTAGCACCATATTGACCATCCTCACGCCGTGATAATCTGTCAGAATCAGAAGCGGTCGCAGAAAAAGCAAATAGCCATGCCAATACTTTGCATAGCTGTCAGTGCTCATTTCCAACCCATTAGAATAGTCCATGAGATTCTCTATTCTAGAGCCGCCCTCAATATGATTTCTATATACCATCATTGCCTGATTAATGGCATTCTGGGATGTATCGATGCCCGCTGCATTCAGGAGCATCAACGCGTCTGTTATATTGTCACGTTCCTTATAGAAATTCCCCTCATCATAGAGAAGCTGAGCCGACGCCTTCACGTTTTTTCTGATGGAAGTCTTGGCTGCGTTAGAGTAGCTGAAGGTGAGCGTCATCATTCCGAGGCCCAGAAAGGCTCCAAGTATCAGTATTGTAATGTATGCTGTTACCTTCCGCATCTAGGTCAACCTCTTAATAACGTCGAACTCCAATGTACTATTGGTGCCTTCCCACTTTTTTGAACCATCGAAATACGCCGAAAAGCCTCCATTTTCATAAAAGCTCTCGAACTTTTTATAAAGCCTGCTGCCGTTGGCGTAATTGCCCCTTGCCACTGCCTCACGTATCTTCGGTTCATCTCCTGGCAGGAACTTAAAGTGCTGTAATATCATGCTATAGCTACTGCCCATATCATCCACCAACGGAAAAATATGATGAGAGCCAATTCCAAATCTGCCTTCACTTTGATACCAAAGTGGTGTCTTGCACTGCAGGGCATACTCCTCACCCAGCGCTCGTCTCATAAATCCGCCACGTATCTCATTGCGATCAGGATTGTACTCATAATCATCTGAATCACCATCGAAATAGCAATAGCTGTCTTCGAAGCTTGCACTGTCATCCCGGGCTCCAAGCACTCCTTTTGGATACATCTCGAGCATAATAGCCTTGGTCGCCCAGATTTCCTGGGCCTCAAGTCTCTTTACATACTCGTCAAACGGCACCTCATCCATTTCAGGATACCATGCCAGCTCATCTGCATCCATCTGCAGATACCATCTGTTTGAGCCATATATTGCCGACACTCTGTCCAGCCACCCAGCCTTGCGCTGGCTGGTGTACATCCTATCCGTTGTAAATAGCCTTACATCTGACTGCTCCAGCAGATACTCGAGAGTACCGTCAGTACTGCCGTTATCCACAATAGCAAATTCCTTTATGCCATACTTTCTGTAATGCTCCAGGAAAGCTGGCATACGGATCATCTCATTTCGCTCAATGCATATCAGAACCGGTCCTGATACATCATCGCTATGCCCCGTAGACTTAATCTCCTTTAAATCGCACTCATAGAATTCCTGCGCTATATCCATATGAAGCTTATCATTGGTGGATTTCATAAGCTTAATCCATCTGCGCTCCCACACTCTGGCATCAGGTATATCTGTGTGCAGTGCTGCCCATGCTTTTACAGTAGACACATTCTGTCGTTTAGTACCTACGCCTCTGACCAATCCCAGCAGATATTTCATGCCGCACATGCATTTGATGCCAAAGATATGTGTCATAACATTTAGTATACCCTCTATGGATTTAAAGGTTCTGTCTGTCACTATCTTCATCTAGCACCTCACCTGAAGCAGCTCAGCCCTTCCATGCAGCTGCATATCCACACTGCCTGCCGGCACAAAAATGCAGTCACCCTTATAGAAGTTAAAGTGCTCATCTCCATAGCTTACAGTTCCACAGCCCGATGTGCATAACAAAATCTCAAAGCTTGAACTGCCTGTGGCATACAAAGCAAGTTCTCTATGTTGAGTATCCAGCAAAAATCTGTAGGTTTCGAAATATTTGCAACGGCATAGGAGCTCTGTGGCATATCCCTTGTGGAATCTTCTGACAGTCATTGGCTGACGAGGAATCACACTGGATGATAGCGTTGCCACCTCAAGCGCCTTATCTATATGCAACGCCCTTTTATTACCGTTTTTATCCACGCGGTCATAATCATACATTCGGTAGGTTATATCCGAGTTTTCCTGTACTTCGGCCACCAAAGCACCATTACATATAGCATGTACCTGCCCTGCTGGCACAAAAAATACATCTCCGGTCTTAACCGGTACCAGATTTAAGTATTTTGATACACTGCCGTCTGTCAGACTCTTTTTCAGTTCTTCTCTTGTAATATCCCGGTTAAATCCATACAAAAGATGGGCATCCTTGCCAGCGTCCAGCACGTACCACATCTCCGTTTTACCTAGGGCACCATCCTCATGCTCAGCGGCATACGCATCATCCGGATGCACCTGAACTGACAAATCCTGCTTGGCATCTATCAGCTTCACCAATATAGGTATCTGTCCCGCATCTAATCCTGCCACTAGCTCTGCAGCATGGCTGCCTAAGTATTCAGGGTGCGCCTTGATAATATCGCTTAGCTTTTGGCCACAAAAAGCCCCGCTGACAGCGACGCTCTCTCCCTCAGGATGAGTGGAGCACTCCCATGTCTCTGCCAGCGGGCTCATATCTATATTTTTAGCGAAATCATCCGCAAGGCGGCTTCCACCCCACAGATAATCCTTCCCCGCAGGAGCGAGGATAAAAGGTATATGCTCCTTTAATACCATTACTTCCCCTGTGCCATACGCTCGCGCTTTGCAAGCTCTCTGTCATGAGCGGCCATGATGTGAATCAGCTCCTCATAGCTGGTCTTCTGTGGGTTCCAGCCGAGTACCGTCTTAGCCTTGGTAGGATCGCCCCAGAGATTGTCTACATCAGTAGGCCTGAACCACTGCGGATTAACGCATACCAGCATCTTGCCGGTTTCGGCATCATAGCCCTTCTCATCTATTCCAGTACCTTCCCAGCGGATAGTGATACCATTTTCCTTAAAGGTCTTCTCTGTGAAATCACGTACAGTGTGCTGCTCACCTGTTGCAATTACAAAATCCTCAGGTACATCGTGCTGAAGAATCAGCCACATGCACTCTACATAGTCCTTCGCATATCCCCAGTCACGGAGAGAATCCATATTTCCAAGCTCCAAATGATCCTGAAGCCCCTCAGCAATACGTCCTGCTGCCAAAGTAATCTTTCTGGTTACGAAGGTCTCACCTCTGCGCTCAGACTCGTGGTTAAACAAAATACCATTAACGGCAAACATATCATAAGCCTCACGATACTCCTTGGTAATCCAGAAACCGTACTGCTTTGCTACAGCATATGGTGAATATGGATGGAATGGAGTAGTCTCACGCTGAGGTACCTCCTCCACCTTGCCATAAAGCTCTGATGTTGATGCCTGATAAATGCGCGTCTTCTTAGTAAGTCCAAGCATGCGCACCGCCTCAAGTATACGAAGCACGCCAAGAGCGTCCACATCTCCGGAATACTCAGGCACATCGAATGATACCTGTACATGACTCTGCGCCGCCAGATTGTATATCTCATCCGGCTGTACCTCATTTATTATTCTAATAAGTGAAGATGAGTCTGACAAATCGCCATCGTGTAGCTTGATACTACCTGCAGCAATAAGATGATCTATACGTGCAGTATTTGATATAGATGCACGTCTAGTGATTCCATGTACCTCATAGCCCTTCTCTAAAAGGAACTCAGCAAGAAAAGAACCGTCCTGTCCAGTAATTCCTGTTATAAGTGCTGTTTTCATAAAAATCCTCCCATTTATGTTAATATCTAATTCTTAATTTGATGATATTCGCAATCCGCTTCGCTACTAAGCTTCCTGACACACTCAAATGCCATTCTATCAGAAAAGTTCAATTATTCCAAATCAGGCCAGCATAGCCTCTACTTCAGCCTTCATCAATGCCTCCACTTCCATAGCGTTTCTCACATTTGGGGCTGTAACAGATATGTAAGCCTTAAGCTTAGGCTCTGTGCCGGAAGGTCTCATTACCAATGAACAATTTCCTTTAATTAACAGCTTCAGCACATCCGACTTCGGCAGTCCATCCAATCCTTTTGCATAGTCCAGTACCTTCTCCACCTTCTTGCCGCCGAAGGTAACTCCCGGCATAGCCGCTGCCTCTCTAAAGCTCGCCATAATCTGTTGCATTTTGTCGAACCCTGCAGAACCCTCGAACTCATATGAGTGCAAGGTATTTAAGCAATATCCATAGGTCTTGTACAGCTCGTTTAGCTTGTCTAGAAGGCTTATTCCCCTGGTCTTGTAGTATGCAAACATCTCGCATATCAAGAAGGCACCATCTACGGCATCCTTGTCTCTTACATATCCTCCTGACAGATATCCGTAGCTCTCCTCAAATCCAAATACATATGAATCCTCATGTCCTTGAGCCTCAAGATAACCTATCTGCTCACCTATGAACTTAAATCCAGTCAGCACGTTGACTGTACGCACCCCGTAATGTGCTGCTATGCGCTCCGCCATGTCCATAGTAACAATAGTCTTGACCATCACCGGGTCGCTTGGCATGGTGCCATGCTCTGTTCGCCTGCTACACACATAATCCAAAAGAAGAATACCTGTCTCGTTGCCTGACAAAAGTACGTACTCCCCTTCACTATTTCTGACAGCTATACCTACTCTGTCAGCATCTGGGTCGGTAGCCAAAAGCAAGTCTGCCTGCTCCTTCGCAGCATACTCCATTCCCAAGGCCATTGCTTCTTTAATCTCCGGGTTGGGATATGGGCATGTAGGAAAGTTGCCATCCGGATTTTCCTGCTCCTTAACCACTGTTATGTTTGTATATCCCATCTCCTTTAGAGTGCGAAGTACCGGCTTTAACCCAGTACCATTTAGTGGTGTATAAACGATAGAGACATTTTTGTCTATTTCCTCATCCCCTGCCACAGATTGCGCCTTTACGCACTCCACAAAGTCTGTATACACACTGTCTGGAATATACTTTATTAGTCCACTATCCAGTCCCTCGTCAAACGAGATTCTGTTCACATCATCAAAAACATCAACCTTTTCAATATATGAAAGTATCTGTGCTGCCGCCTCAGTAGTAATCTGACAGCCATCAGCCCCATATACCTTATATCCATTATACTTTGCGGGATTATGAGATGCAGTCACCATGATTCCTGCCGAGCACTTAAGTGCCCGAACTGCAAACGATAGACATGGAGTCGGCATAAGCTCAGTATATATGTGGACCTTGATTCCATTGGCAGCAAATACTCCAGCCGCAGTCTGCGCAAATAAATCTGATTTGATTCGCGAGTCAAAGCTTACCGCAATGCTGCGGTTATCTTCATCGAAGTTGGCCTTGACATAGTCTGCCAGTCCCTGCGATGCCTTAGCCACAGTGTATATATTCATGCGGTTAGTGCCAGCACCTATAACTCCCCTAAGTCCACCAGTACCAAAGGCAAGATTCCTGTAAAATCTGTCCTCAATGGCAGCTTCATCGCTGGATATACTAGCCAACTCATGCCTGATTTCAGCGTCCAGCTTGCTGACACTGCACCATCTTTTGTACTCGCTCATGTAATCCATAGACTATCTTCTCCTAATCTTAATTTTTTTGAACAAATAGCATGTGAACTGTGATAACACAATCGTCACCACATAGCTCGCTATAACATATAACACAGTATGCACAGGACTTGTCATCTTAGTCCACACCCCTGAATGAATGCGCCTTAACACGAAGTGATGCCACAGGTACACCGCGTAGCTGATACCTGCAAACCAGGATATGGTTCTGGTCATATAGGTACCAGCAGTAAGGAGCTGCCCCACTGCATACATACTTACAAATGACACAATGGCTATTATATCATGAAACCATACCGTATCACAATGAACGAAGGCAAACATACTCACCCCGGCCAGCATTGATATGGCGCCTACTAACAGCGCCCCTCTTTTTAGCTGGTTTCTTCCACCATACAACAGCATTCCAAGCCAAAACAATGCCAATATTGTTTCAAACGAGGCGTCCTTTGGTATGGGACCAACTGGCATTATCACCCTAACTATATATAGACATAGCACTGCCACCGATACAATTAACTTAACCCATAGCCTGCTTCGCAACGTCTTAAGCAATAATGGAAAAACAAGATACAAAATAAAAATAGCAAAGGTGAACCACTCGCCCACCAGATAAAAGCTTCCTATGCCGAAAAAGCCTACCCAGCTATCTGCCCCGAATGCAGTAAATACAAGCCTCCACAGCGAGCCTCCCCAATGTATCGTTCTCACCTGAATGCTATAGAATATAAATGCCAGAGCATAGATAAAATAAAACATAGGAAAAAGTGACAGGTATCTGCCACGGATGAATTTGAAATACTTTAAGTCCTCTCCGTCGTATCTTAGCGCCAATGTAAATCCAGACAGGATAAAGAAAATAGCTGTACCAACGCTGCCCCAGTCCACCCCTCTAAAGCAATAAAAGAAGCCTCTCGACTCAAGCTCATAGCTCAAGTGGAAGTTCACTATCATTATTATCGCCACAGAGCGAATAAGATCCAGAGCATAGTTTCTTTTAGCGGCCATTTTATTTGCCTGTAATTTTCCTTGCTATTTTTTTGAATATATTTTCCTGTTTTGGAAAATAGTAGTCTGTCATAGTATCACGGTATCGTCTCTCCCAGTCACTGTATCCAAGACGCCTTGCCTTGCCTGGTGACTGCGAGCAGATACTTATAATAAATTTTTTATATTCTTCAAGCGGGTCAGGGGTTACCGTACCACCAGCAGCCCATATTGGCTCTCTAAGATAAGCCTTGTACACCTCATCATCACTGTCAATACGCTTAATCTCAGCAATAACCTCATCCATACTGTTATATGCATGTACATTGATGAAAGCTTTTTCGTTGAAATCACTGGCAATCCTAGGGTCCCCATAGTATATCGGAATTGTACCTGCTGCAAACGCCTGCAATATCTTCTCCGTAGAGTAGCCAGGTGTCGAAGAGTTTTCAAATGCAAATGAGAACTTATAATTTTTCTGGAACAGATGCTTGTCCTCGGCTGTAGGCCCTATTGGATCACAGTTGTGCAGCATCTTTCCAGGCGAGTCCACCCTTTTATATTTAGACAGCTCTTCAAAATATTTTTCCCTAAGTCCGTCGCGACTTGGATTTGAAAAAATAAAATTACAAAACGCAGTCTTGGCTGCTATTTCTTCATCCGTAATCTCGTGCTTATGCATGGCTCTCTCATAGTCTTTGACATAGAAATGATATAGCGGAATGCGCTTATACCTATCCCCGAAGTCCATATAGTCGAAACCAATTGCATAGTCCACGAGATTAAAATCCGGTCTAATATTTTCTCCGGTAAACCAGATTCTTACAGCATCGTATTTTAAAAAGTCGTGCCCCACCTGTGCACAAAATACGAAATCCGGGTCATTACACACCTGGACCTCACCAAAATGCTCCCTGAGAATATCTAAAGTCATCTGGTCAAATCCCGTATCACAGCTATCTGTAAATTTAATTTTCAGCATTTCTTATATCCTCTATCAATAGGGCTGTACGATATTTTGCTCCCTCCAATGTCAGATGGTAGGCCGTATCATAGAAATATTCCTGTGGCATAAAGTAATCTGTCCAATGAGAAATCACATCGCAGTCCAACGCCGTCCTAAGACTATGCTCAAAGTTGTCAAATATCGCTCTATCTGGCAGGACACTTTCATATCCCACAGGATACGCTGCTACATACATAGTAGCCCCCTGCGCCTCAACGTAGGCATTCAACTCATTTAACCTATCTGCGCAAGTCTCTGACAAAGATGGTGGCAGCTGTACCTCTTCTCCAAATCTGTATCTCTCAGTCTCTGTACGTATTGCGACATCTCCGTTTTCGTTGAACGCTTCGCGCTTATACACTGAGTCATAAGCTTCCATGCTAGTACCTGTTATCCATTTTAACACGCTCCCTAACACATACGACGGAAAATTTAGAAGTAACTTGGGAATATCCTTCTTAGCGATAAGCTTCCAGAGCTCACTGTGCCACTCTAGCGTCTTCCATGCAGTATCACCATTTAGTATTTTACCGTCATCGTCGTATTCAGTATGACATACGATAACTATATCCCCGGATTGAACATGCCCTTGAAGCATCTGCTCATGAAATCTATTGCCAAGTCCCCCCTGAAGTCCCAAGTTGACCACAGGCATCCCAAGCTCCTCCTCTATCATAGTAGAATCAATACCAAATGCCAAATTAGAATTGCCTACCAGGATAATCTTAGGTTCATCAAGGCTCTCAAGCCTAGCCAATTTGTCCAGTATTGAGGCCTCGTACCCATCCTCATATTGACAGCCTACAGCCTTCATGTCAAAGACTGTAATAAGAGCCAGCACTATCCCCAGCAATATGAGTCCTAAGACTATTTTCTGAATAAATCTCTTCATAAGCTAAAATTGGAAATAAATAAACTGACCATTTCCTCCCACAGGAGAAAGAAAAATAACGGCTAGTACCAGAGCCAGATATAAAGTCCATCTGAGTACAACCGGCCTTGCTTTTAATGTTTCAATTACATTCTTTTTGGAAATAATATAATCAACTGCCACCAAAATCATAATAGCCAGCATGCAGATGCCCAGAGACATCCTGCCGAGCCCCATCTGAGATAAGCCCGCTGAGATATATCCTCTGCCTACACCAGCCCAAAGGTGAGTCACTGCATACCAGGCATCACTTATATTTGCACATCTAAAGAAAATCCAGGCCAGAGAGCAAAATATAAATGTCCCAATCGTCCTAAGCACTTTTGCAATTCCCTTTTCACACTTTCCTTTTGGGAAAATGACATTTTCAGCCACCTGTCCTACGCCGTGCATTCCACCCCAGAGTACAAAGTTCCACCCTGCTCCATGCCAAAGTCCACTAGCCAGAAAGGTTATCATAATATTTATGCTTTGCCTTGCTCGGCCCTTGCGGTTACCTCCCAACGGTATATAAATATAGTCTCTTAGCCATTGCGACAGAGAAATATGCCATCTGCCCCAAAATTCTCTTATGCTACCGGAAAAATACGGTGTCCTGAAATTAGTCATAAGGTCTATGCCAAGAAGCTTTGCTGTGCCTATAGCAATGTCAGAGTAACCCGAAAAAACACAATATATCTGAATAGTAAAAAGGAGCGAAGCTATCAGAAGCGCTCCTCCGTTATGAGCATGGACGTTATCAAAAACGACATCCACATAAGGACCTATCCTGTCTGCTACAGCCATTTTCTTATAGAACCCCCAAGTCATCAGCTTAAGTCCGTCTACAGCCTTATTGTAGTCGAACCTTCTATTTTTCTGTCTAAGCTGCGGTAATAAATTGCCTGGTCTTTCTATCGGACCTGCCACAAGCTGTGGAAAAAAAGAAATAAACAAAGCATAGTAGCCAAAATGCTTCTCCGCTGGCACAGTGCCTCTGTATACATCAATCACATAGCTGGCTGTCTGAAATGTATAAAATGATATTCCAACAGGCAGCAGGAGCTTTAATGAGACTTCATGCACCGGATATCCAAAGAAGGTTACCAGACCACAGATACTTCCCACTGCAAAATTAAAATATTTGAACACGAACAGTACTGCAAAGCATGTAGCAATGCAAGCTGCCAGTATTCGCCTTTTTCGCCTTAAATTATCGGAAAACCTATGGATTAGCCAGCCTGCCGTATATGATACCGCAGTGGTAAATAGAATCAGTACTACATAAGCTGCGTTCCAGCTCATGTAGAAATAATAACTAGAAATAAGCAGTACCACCCACCTTGCGCGCTGTGGTACTGCCCAATATACGATAAAAACTATCGGAAGAAATATTGCAAATTCCAGTGAATTAAAGGACATGCCTTATCAATAATTCCTTTCGTACTTCTTTTTGTCGTTCACACTTATATCCTTGCCAAGCTGCACCTCTATGAGCTGAAGTCTGGTATTTGCGATAATAGTATGTCTGCAGCCTGCCTCCATGGTGACCACTGAGCCAGCCTTTACCGGCTGCTCCATGCCATCCACAATGGCTGTGCCCTCACCAGCTATTACATTCCATATCTCATCACGATGCTCATGAGAATGATAGTTCATAGTGCTGCCAGGATTGAGAGTTACTTTGACAGTGATGCTCTCCTCCTCCACATCAATTACCTTGTAGCTCCCCCAGGACTTCTCGGCATATCGAATATCATCCGTCAGCTTGTCTACATATGGCTTAATATAGCTCGATTGATCTTTATCTGATATGAGTATTCCCTCTGCGCTAGCAGCTATAACCACATCCTTAAGGCCCATGGTGAGGATAGGCAAATCAAGTTCGTTAATAATATGCACATTGTCATTTTCATCCCCAAGGATGCCATTACCAATCACGTTCTCTGTAAGTGATTCTGCTAAAGTATTCCAAGTGCCCAAATCCTTCCACACACCTGAAAATCCCATCACTTCTATTTTATCTTCTTTCTCAACCACAGCATAGTCGAAGCTGATTTTGGTGAGGGTATCATATTTTTCAAAAAGGTCCTCGTAGTCTACAAAATCTATAAGCTCATGTGCACGCTTGAGCACATATCCCAACTTATATGCGAATACTCCGCCATTCCAAAGACCACCTTTTGAAATGTACTCCTTCGCTGTAGCCACATCCGGCTTCTCCTTGAAAGTGGCAACTGGTGATGCTTCACCATCCTTTACAGCATGCTCTGGTATGATATATCCATACTTTTCACTTGGATAAGTAGGCTCAATACCCATAAGTACCAGATTAGCGGTTCCCTTTGCAGCCTGCTTGCCCAAAAGGTCCAAGGCAACAAAATAGTCATCCTCCACGTACGGATCAACGGGGCATACTACCACAGACTCATCCTCAGGCACCCCCTGGATGTCATGTAAATATGCGGTAGCAAGGGCTATGGCCGGAAAAGTATCTCTACGACAAGGCTCAATGCTGATTCCCACATCCTCTCCCAGCTGGTTATGGATGGCTGACACCTGAGTCTTGGCAGTAGCAATAGTGACTGTAGCATCCGTATCTATTTTTTTGATCTGATGATACATGCGCTGTACCATAGACTCCCGGCTTCCATCGTCAGCAGGGAAAAATTTGATAAACTGCTTGCTTCTTATGTCATTAGAAAGTGGCCAAAGTCTTTTCCCGGAGCCACCAGATAATAAAATCAGATTCATTTCTACACCTCTATACTTTCTTTACAAACTTAGGCAGGATAACATCTCCCCCGCCATAGCGCGCTTTGTATATATACAAGCCTTCATTTACAGTGCGACCACCATTTTCAGTGCAGCCTCCCATACTAAAGAACGAATAGTCTCCATCAGAAGCCTCCACCAAAAGCTTATGTATCAGTAGTCTGTTAGGATACTGGCTAGCATACTCATAATTAATATCTAGATACTGCGTGTGAAATACATGCTTAAATCTATACATCAATGCAAATGCAGCCTGCGTCCCGTCTGCAGTCCTCACATAATACGGCGTGATGAATTCAGGGAATCTTTGCTGCAAGTCTCTTATTTCCGCCAGAGAATGTACTGTATGCGAATCAAATCTCTCTTTGAGTGTCTCATTCATCATAGTCCAGGCTTCTTCGGTAATCTCTGTCCCTGCCTCCACAGTAAAGAGACCATCCTTTTGGCTGCGCCTAAGCTCATTGCGCCTGGTAGTGTCATAGCCAGCTATGACATCACTTTCGCCATTGTATTTTTCTACATTCACCATCGATGCAAGCGCACCTATACCTGACTCATAGCCCTCCAACATGAGCGTGTATTCTACTGTTCCAAAGGGCTGCAACGCATAGCAATCAGGTAATGTTTTCAGCACTACTTTACTATATTTGCTCTCATAATAGGCAGTCATCATACTTATTGATTCCTCTATGACATTTATCATAGAGCGCCTGTTTACGATGGGACCAGCAAACGTGGTACCTGGATGAGATATTATGGTATCTGGCTCTCCAGGTATACTAGCAGCCATCATCACTGCTCTGACTGCACCGCTACTGCCATCCACAACAAACACAGAGTCATCTCTGAATCTGTCCTTTGGATGGTAGTCCAAATACTTAATTGTATTGATAAACTCCCCGTTTGTATCAGGATGCATTATGAAATTATCGATATCCTGACGCTGACGCTCCGTCGCTTCAGCCAAGGTCAGCAGCACAAGTTCAGCCATCACTTCTCCTATAACTATTACTTTTTTATTATTACCTGTCTTACTTTTCTAAATGTCTTGCGTATAGTTTTCCAGAATTTGGATGTTAAATACCACTTATTTGCGATATTGCAGGCGCACCACAGGCAGTTTTTTATTCCTACGTTTGCCTTTATATCCTTCGCATCTATACCATTATCTGCTGCAAACCGCGCGACATGTTCATTAATGCCTAGAAGATATGGGCCAGTGCCATACGATATCAGCATCTTCTCAGTAATTTTCAGGAAAATATCAAGGTATATTGTACTATTCACCTGACACAGCTCTGCCAGAAGTTCATTGTCTCTGACCGACTGTGCTATATTACATTTCTGCAGGAGATAAATGTTCGCCCCCGGCGATATGAATACGCAGTTTGTCTGCGCACCACCCGGGATGACAGCCAGCTCCTTGCAGGTACTTATGTATGCTATCTGCTCTACAGTGGAGAGCTCCTCTGGATAGAGTATCTTAAAACCAAGTCTCTCAAATAGAGCATCTACCTGCTCCTCGCCGCGCTCCTTACCATTTTTTTTGACAAAATGTGCCCTGGAAAAAAGTATCTTGTCATATTTAGGAAGGTTCACTCCCTTTAGTGCATTCTCCTTAATTCTGGAGATTATCTCCAGATACTGGTCAGTGAAATAGCAGTCTCTAACAAGTGAAGACTGCGGAATGATTATCTTTGAATATCTGGTAAGCTTTCTGACATCAACTATTCGGCCCCTATCGATGCCTATATATTCAAAAAGCTTAAGATAATTCTCTGGTATTTTTCCTTCGTCAAAATCAAATCCGCAGATTACCACCTTGCATCCTGGGTCATGCTCCACTACATACCATAATCTTGATATGAAGTCATACATACAGTGACCCCAGTGTGGCGTAAATGGTCCCATATAGAGAACTTCTTCATCTATGGTGATAACATCAGCTTCATCGTATTCGTAACATCCACCAAAGCCTTTCGTATTCATATCTTTTACAAAAAGGCTTGATTTTTCAACGAACTCTCCAGTCTGTGTCACCACGCCGCCCATTCCCATCCAAGGAGCGTGCTTCATATGCCTGCTGGGCAAAATAGTCGCGTTGTCATAGCATTCAACGCCAACCGGGTTATTCAGTTTAAATGATCTGTCCATCCATTCACGGATTTCATCCGTACCCAGGCAGTCATATACATAATCTAAGTTTGTAGTCATTTGATTCCTCTGGTGCCAAGTACTATGCAGGCAGCGAGTGTCACCTAAGTATTTCCTTAACCAGCTCTATCGCGCTCTCCATTGCATAGTCCATATCCAAGTACTTAAACTCAGCGAGTCGTCCAATGAAATGGAAATTGCTTATCTTGTTGGCTTTATCCACATACTTTGCATGTAGCGCCCTTGTCTCCTCATTGATGATGGGATAATATGGCTCATTGCCAGTATCGGCGTTCCTGTCAAATGGAACCGAGTACTCCAGTGCAACCGTAGTCCTATTATTTTTGGGCTCTGAAGCATAGTAATTGAAAGTCTTAAATTCAGTCTGCCTCAGGTGCTTAGCATCATTCCCAGGGAAGGTGATTACCTCCACAGGCTGTTTGTGCTCATCAGCATCATATGTGGCAAAATCAAAGTATCTAGACCTATATGGCAGCTCTCCATATTCAAATCCAAAAAGCTCGTCTAATGCACCAGTATAAATGATATGCGGCACATCCTCGCCCTTGTAGAGAGCCTTAGTGCCATCAGCGCTAAATGTAATCGTATCCAACGCATCCACTCCAAGCTCAACAGTGATATTCGGGTGATTTAGCATATTTTCAAAAAGCTTTGTATAACCGTATTTAGGCAGATACTGATAATCCTCGTCATCAATCTGCCACTCATACCCGAGCGGCACCCTTGTCCTATCGATGACCGCCTTATCTATCTCCTCTGGGCTCTTGCCCCACTGCTTTGCGATATAAGGAGTAAATACTTTATCAAAAAGCAGCTGTCCATATTTTTTGACAGCTTCATTTTCATGGTTTAGCAGCTCCCAGATAGTGACTGAGCGCTGGTTCGGAAATGACTCCTTTATAGCCTTAAGTACTGGCTCTGAGTTCTCCGGTCCTAATAGCTGCTGCAATGCATGGAAGTTATATGGCCTCCAAATATACTTACCATCCACCATGCTCATAGCTCTCGGTTGATATACATAGAGCTCGGAAAATCTGCTGATGTACTCAACAGGCCACCATCTTCGTACCACGAAAAAATGAGGACCATATTTTTGTATTAGAATGCCGTTCTCATCTATTTCATCATACATATTTCCAGCCACATGGTTACGCCTATCTATAACCAGTACTTTTTTATTCTTTTCAGCCAATTCTCTGGCTGCTACAGCTCCGGCGAATCCGGCCCCAACTATAACCGCATCGTATTGCATATATTCTCCTTATAGCCAAGCTCCCATCTTCATGGCGACAGATTCAGGTGCAAATCTCATATATCCACCTGAAGGAAGGAATGTCATCTCTGAAAAATAAATCTCTCCCTCCACATCATAGAAGTCCACTCTTACAAATGGGAAATCCTCAGCCATTGTTGATGCAAGGCTCTTCATTTCCTCCCACTTATCCGGTCTGGATATCTTGTCAGCACCGAGATTATCATGTCCTCGCAGCCTCATATCCTGCCACTTAAAGTCCATGTCAAAGTAGTCAAGATACATTTCCTTGTCCAAAGGTCCTCTTGGACCATTGTTGCTGACATACATTATCTTGGGCTCCCCGTGGAAGCAATAGTATTTGAAGGCAGGAAGGTCAGTTCCAAGGAACTCCTCTACCATTATCTTTCTGTCAATGAAACGATATTGAGGCTCAACAAACTTAACCCAATAGTTCTCCTTCATCCAGTGACGAAGCTTACGTTTGGTGGATTTAATATCCAGCTTGTCCTTGTCCGGGACTATTATATTATACTGACAGCCATGATTGCATTTAATGACGCACTTCTTCGGCAGCTTGTCCCACTCGATATCAGACACCTTGTCATACACAGCATAAGTCTTGGCACACTTAATGGGATAACCATGCTCAGCTACATAGTCCTTGGCCAGCACCTTGTCGCTGGCCCTGGTAACAACAGGGTTATTATAGTACTCCCCGATTTTCAATACAGCCAGTTTCTCATCTATCTCCTGAGGATTATCCCAATTTATATCCTTGCCTATTATTCTTTTATACTCAGCTGTCACTGCTTTCTTTAGATTAGTTCTGCACCTTATGCCTTTGGGCATACGCGTTATCATGTCTTTTGCAAAACATAAATCCGAATAGAAACCAGGAAGCTTTGCCTTTACATACTGCTTTGGGTTCATATCACTTATTCTTGATTCCTTTTCTTACACACAGGTCATTAACCACATATGCAATCACTGCAACAGCAAATGCGAGCAGCTTGCACCTATGTCTCATTGCTGTGGCACAGTTCCATACCGCCAATGCGAATACCACCATCTGGGTTACACAGATGATGCTATAGAGAACTCCCATCACATTGGCTTTTTTGTTTTTTATCATGTGCCACAGTGCCATCACCAGCGCTGCCAGATAAAACAGCGAGTCCACCACAAACGACATCACATCCTTTATGCCATACCACTCTGTAGGAAGCGGTGACAGGAAAAAATAAATCATTCGCAATGGGAAATACTTAACCAGATCTCCGAACGTAGCTCTTGGCACATCCACCAGATAGTTACTTCTCGCATATCCGTAGTAATCATATTTAACGTTTAAATCGAACACCAATCTCTGAGGTGCAAAAATATAATAATAAATCTCCCAAGCTCGGTGAATGGTAAACACAGATATCACTATGGCTATGGCCACCAGTACCAGGCATCCCAACATTATCCACGTCTTTCTGGTCCACGCGAAGCGCTTCTCGGCTCTGTCATAGAGCGCAAACACCACTATGTATGGCACCAGCACAAACATACACCCTGTGTGGAAAATCACAGCAGGAGCCAACGCCAAGACAGCGTAAACCAGATTTATGTGACTTCCATTTTCTGATATCCATCTGTCAAAAAAGTTCAACGATAAGGCAATGGATGCGATGATAAAGCTGTCTCTATTTAACGATACGCAGAGAAATCCCCATATAGGGAATATGCTCATCACTACAAGCATAACTGTCTGAATCCTTGGTAGCACATTATGCCTTTTCATTATTTTCTGCATAATAGCAGCAACAGCCACATACATGTATACGTTAAATATCTGCATGACCAGGCGTCCTGTACCAAAAAGATACATTATGCCTGTCAGAAATACACTGTAATATGTGTATTTGCAGAATTCTCCCGTCTCGTAGAACTGCGTAGCTGCTTTGAGATACTCTAAGTCATCACCATAGTAGTACAATAGATGACTGCCAAGAGCGGTATGTATACCAAGCGAGCAAACTATTACACGCAAAATGTATGATGCAGTAATAATGCCAGTAGCCAACCTGGCCTCCGGGTACATCCTTCCTGCATAGTATGACATCATCAGTCCCAAGGCACTGAATATTGCCACGTTTATCCACGGTAAGCGATTGTTAATCCCAAGGCTTGATACAATCAGCTCACACCCTAGAAAAGCCACAATGCAGAGGGCGCATATTATTATTATTTTTCGAAGGGAAGCTTTTTCCATATGTTCTCCGCAACAAGCTCACATTTTCCAGCAAGCCATCCTATTGGTGCATCTAACAGAAGCCTTTTCACCAAGTCAACAGCATATCCTGCAATGAATACCACTGTTGCATATACAAGCAGTGTGACCACTATTTTACTGTCAGAAATACAATCAAAATCCACCAAACTGCTGCCTATATTTCTTCCAGTCTGCTCCAGCATGTATATGCCAGGCACTCCTGCCGCTATGAAATTAATTATTAAGCTCTTGAATGTCATTTTTCTAAACATCATAAAAATGCACACCGAGCAAAATACTATTACTAGTGAGTCATCCTCAGCAAATGGAGCATAAAGGCCAACCATTCCTGTCTCCATGTAGGTTTTTGCAAGGTTGAGTGCAAATCCTGCCAGCAGCCCTAGCAGTGCCAACAGCCACCAATACTTGAAGCTACACTCCCTGTAAAATCTGCCTATATAGCGTCCGATGAGATATACCATAAGCATACTCACGATATTCTTGCCGCTATTGCCTACTATCCTCATGGAGAACAGCGTTGGAATCACACTAAACAAAACCAGCATGGTAATGACCATTATAAAAAATTGCCTCTGCGATAATGCATCCGTAAGCTTCTGGAGCGGAAGTGCCATTACCATAAGCACAAAGTATGCTGTCATATACCAAAATATTCCTGTAGATACTGGAAGTAATGCACATTTAAGACCGCCTAAAGTGAAGTCTACATTTCCGGCGGCAAGGCTATGCCCATATGCCACTAGTGAATATATGACCATAGAAATCCATAATGTCACCGTCTTTGACACGGATGGGCGTATTCCAAAATACCCTGATATAAGCATAAAGCAGGATACTCCACAATTAAATATAACGTTGATTGCCAGGCCAGCAATTAGATTGCCACCAGTAGCCGTGCCGTAGAATGTTCCGAATGAGTGCATCAAAATAATGCCCCATATAGCTATGACACGCAGCAGCTCCAGTCCTGAGCTACGGTTGTATTTGGCCTTGTCAAATACTGCTATCACAAGATTTATCTCCGATTCGTCTAAAATAGTCACCCAACCCTGCTATAGCAAATACAGTTGCTCCTGCATTTCTAAATGAGAACCAAAAATGAATATAAGTGTGATTTCGTGCCACATAAAACCAGGCAAACGGTACCAAAACTACAAACGCAAAGACAGGCAAAAGCTGTAATTTGAGCTTTTGTCTTTTTACTATGCAGTAGACAATGCAAGCCAACAGATATACTATTGCCAACGCAATAAAATACTTATTGCACACAGAGAATACTCTCTGCATCGTCTCGCCATAACCGAACCCTTCGCCGCCTATACGCGCTCTGGTCTTGAGATATCCTTCTGAGATAACATCTTCTCCTGTCACAGCCGTCGCTATAAGCCACTTAGAGAACCAGTAAAGAAGATATCCTATACACCAAGCCACACCACATTTCAGCAGGCTAAGTGCTGACTTAAGTAGTTCATCCCCAAATTCAATCATAAGATATATGAATGGAACACAGAATCCGACCACCGGATAGGTAAGAAAATCAAAATAGGCAGTTAGACATCCGACGACAAAGAAGTGGATAACCCAAAGGCCATTTGACGCCCCCTGCTTATATTTATCATAAAACACTGCCATCACAGCAAGCTGTGCCAGAGTCAGCAAATTCATTGTCGAGAATTGCAGACTAATAATAACTGTTACTGGTACTATGAATAGAAAATAGCAAAAGAGAGGTACCACACCTCTGGCCTTTCTCTTAGACATAAACACAATAGCAATCGTAAAAAGTGCCAGATTTGTCATCATAAGCACATATTTTATCTGGCTGTAATCCATTAGATAAAGCAAGGGTTTAATAAATATCAAATACCCATGCCAGTATCTCATTGTTCCGCCCCTATAAAGGTTGCCATCCACATTGGCATCATATTTAATAATTGATGCCATTGTATTTTCCTCTGTAGTCTGTATGAAAGGATTCCTAAGCGCATCTACAAGCGGTGACTCTTCCCTAGGATTTACAGCTTCCAGCAGAATTATCTCATCTGTAAAATTATCCAGCAACGAGTTCCTACGATTGGCAATAATATATGGGTACTCTCCCTGCTGAGCAAAATTGTCATACGAAATGGCTAGGTTGGAGTCCATTCTATCAACAGGAATGCAGTATGCCAGCACTAAAAGAACATAGCCAGCCACCACCAGTGCTGCAAAAGTAATCAATAATTTAAGTAAAAGCTTACCTGTTTTTTTCAACATCACACCTCATAGATATATGCCAAGGTTATGGCATTCTATTTTTCTCAAGCAAAAACAGATTCCACTCAAGTTCTTTAACTTTAATATCAGGAGCAATCTCCAAAAGCTCACATGCCGAAGCCAATGTCTTTCTAATTTCTGTCTTAGAGGTTAAAGCAAATTTGTCCTCGCGCACCTTTTTCTTAAGAGAGAACACATATCTCTCCAGCCAAATATGAATCTGGCGCTTAATAGTCTTCATACTCTCAATTTTTGAAGTAGAAGGAGCCGCATTAATAGAGTCTATTACATCCGCCATAGCTCTGGCAGAGTATTTATGCCCATTTAGGTCAATATACTTTGTGAAAAACGCATCCTTTTGGGGAGTGAAGAACTCCTTTTTCACTTCATCCGGATGCTCCACGTATTCCGTAACACGACTGATAAGTGTCTGTGGATCACCAATTCTCTCACTCAGGAGATTCGGAAAATCCTGAGCCACGACAGAGCCAGTGTTATCAGGCTTGTATAAAATGCTTGGAATCCCCGCCATATATGCCTCATAGGCAGTGGAGCAGCCACAGTGTATCATAGCCGAGCAGCCAGCAATCCACTCATTTGCGTCGCCCTCTCCAGTCACCACAATGTTAGGGTAATCCTTGAATGCATCTACAAATTCCTGATCATATCCAAGAGGGCTTGGATGTGGCCTAACAATAATAGTGTACGGTATATTCTTTGAAAGCTCCTTCAGGGCATCCATCAACATGTCTGCCAATATCACCCTGGCCTTCTCCTCGTAACGTATAGCGCGCTGCATATCTCCCGGCATATGCCCGAAGTACTGTTGGAAATACTCATCAGTATAAGGCCGTGCAAAATGGGAGTTAAACAGCACATATTTGCCATAATCCCTTTTGTGCTTTTCTATCTTGTCCTTATAGAAAATCGGCAGACCCTTAAGAATGTCTACGCGAGGGTTGGCTGTGCGGTGAATACGCTCTGCTGCCGATGGCACCACCTCACAGGTGAGCCTCTCCTGCTCAGAGCCCCAGCCGAAGATGACATCACACATCTCTATAGTCTTCTCTCCGCAACGACGCGACTTATATATTTCATCAGAAAAATATACCAGTCCCTCCTCGTCGGAAGCCAGAATCATGCAACCGTTATCCTTCAGCCTTTGCCAGCATTTCTCATTATACGAGCAATAATCCTTCTCAAAATAAAAGCCAGCCGGTCCATGCGCTGCATATCTTTTCCTTATGGGCTCAGGATTGCCCACAACAACACGATAGCCGCGATTAACCAGCTCAGCGGATAGAATTAACTTTGCAGTCAATTCCCTTTTTTTAGTTTCAACAGGTATATAAACGATTTTTTCCATATCGATTAACTATACCATACTCGGGATTAAACCTCAATCAAATGCCAATTTGGTAGGTAGAACTCAGGAGTCCAGTGGTGTACTACCGGTGCCACTACAGTACCACCTTTATTTTCCCCAAGATACGCCCCCCACCAGCTAAACGAGCTGTTAGCGAGAATGTGATGGTGGCAGGCTGACATCAATGCCAGATCCTCCAGATCACTGGTGCCATCCACCAAGACAAATTCATGGAACCTGAATCTATCCTTAACGTACTCTCTGTCATCGGAAAAAATAAACAAATCGAACGGACCCACCTGCTCCTCCATATATCTTAGAGCCCTACGATAATAGTCCTCGTCTATCACCCAATGTGTGGCATCGCATGTCACATAATCTGTACGCCTAATGTGCAGGCTTACTGACACCTTAGAAGCTGCTATCCTCTCCTGGTACTCCAGTCCGCTGTCAGAAAATGAGTGATGATATGTAAATTGCCTTTTGATATCATCATACCACTCGTCAAAATATCTCCAGTTTTGCCAGTAACCTCTATAGCAAGCTCGCTCTCTCGCAAAAAGTTCAGGAGCAAATCGATACTCATACTCCGGCGTCTCTCGAATCGTCTTAATCCGCTGACTGTCCATAAGTCTGTCGCGATATTCTCTGCAAGCCACTTGATCCTTTCTGGGACCTCGACCCAGAAAATAGTCCTTAAAACCTGATATAAGTCTGTCACTGAAATCGAGCGGGTATCTGTCCAACGAGAATTTTCTGAAGTCATTAACATAGACGGGGTCTAATATCATCTCCATCTGTGTTCTTTTGTACAGGCCATAGCCAAATGCATACTGAAACATCTGATTGCCAATGCCGCTGGATATCTCAATTATGTTACGAGTTATGTCTTTCATTCACCATTCTCTTTCTTTGTGTTTTCTAACTCAAAACTCCTGAGTTCTCCATGCTCTTTTCCATCAAGCTTGCGGATAAGCTTTTTTATCACTTCAAGCCTTAATATATTTTTTTCCAACAGTGATGCCCTAATCTTATCGATTAACGTCACTATCACAAAGAGAGCTGCTATACAGCCCAGTGAATACAATGGCCATACTGCTCTTGAATAAAAAGCTGACGCCCTGAATACCTTCTCCCATAAGAAAGGATAGAAGGCCTCAGTCTGATGTACAATGTATACTGCCAGCGTAGACGTTGAGAAAAAGTTTATCCACTTTACACTTCCCATCTCAAGCTTTGAGAAGAACACGAAAATGCAAAACGCTACAAAGAGATTCGGCAGGGTCTTTATATCTCCCAGAAAATTGCTCGCCAGATTACTGATTCTGGCTAAAATGCCCTGTACTTCCATGAGCTGTGGCATCATTGCCACAAATGCAAGCAGCAGATATCCCAATACTCCCAGACAAAGCCAGATAAATTTTCCTTTTACTTTTTCTTTAAGATAGAGCTTGTAATATCCCATCAAAATGAAAATGTAGATGAACCATGCTACGCAGCCAAAATATCCATCTTCCCGATTATATAAGCTGTTTAACACAGCACCGAAGATGGTAGAAATAATCAGAAATCTCTTGAGCTGAGCCTGCTCTAATTCGAACAGTTTATTTAGAAATGGCGCCAGCAAAATCAGCACCAGATACACTGTAATGTACCAGTGATTATGGTTCCATCCGAGAATAGGAAGCATAGACCAGCCTATTTGAGTGACAGATACTTGCCCCGAAGTAATAAAGAACATGGCGATAGTAAGAACGCTCGTATAGAAGAACTCCTGAAGCCATAATTTTATGAATCTCTCACCTCTGAAGGTGCTGCCTGCCATAAAATAGCACCCCAATATCAGAAATCCATTAGTTGCAATGCGCGAGGCCTGACCAAATATTGTATTAAAAACAAAATTAGCCATGCCTGCATCTGCAAGCATAGCTCCTGACTGTCCTAAGAAATGTCCTGCCACAATAAAGAACATTAGAAGCAGTCTCAATATTTCATAATTTGATTTTCTGTTACTCATAAATTGCTTCCAAGCTTTCGTCGATAGCTACTAATAAACGTGAGACATATGAACACTGGCACCATCTCAATAACAGGCAACATATATCTAACGCTTCCATTAACAGGTGACAGAAGGCACACCGCTATGCTAAGTATAGGCGCTGCATATAGTAGCAATTCCTTAAAGCGTTTAGCATATATTGCATATCCAAAGCATAGCATAATAATCCAAGTGTAAGTACCACACCAAATCAACTGACCCATCACTGGAATCTTCGCCCAAAGCATCACAAGATTGGTCAAAAGGCTCCGCAACGAAGCTGGCATCCACTGACTAAATTCATAGGTATCACCATCATTTTCCACATTCCAGGTATAACTGCCCTGCGGACTATGGTAATGAAATGGATCAAAATATCCAAAGAAATTGCCCACCCAAGCATTCACATAGCATTCCGGGTGCTTTTTGAACATATCGCGCCATGCTTTCTTATAGGCATCCCATTCTGAATCTGTTGCCTCCAGCTTATAGGTATACTTAACGGGGTCGTGTAGCTCCGGGTCATATGACGCGGAAATGTAATCATAGTCTAATACTGCCGAGATAGCCGCTTTCTCTTGAGCAGTCACTTCATCCGCATAGTCACGAATATATCTGGCTGTCTGTTGGAACCTAAGCCCATTGGTCTCACGGCGCACAGTTCCCTGCATCTGATATCCACTAAATGCCGCTGTTACAATTATGTATATAGCTATAGATGCCAGCATTCCTACTACTGGAGCTATTGCGTACTTAAATCCCCTCGCACCATCAGTCTTGTTCTGGTCGCGAGTTGTTATGCAGCCTTTGTGCGCATTCATAACACATGCCACCGCCAGCAAAGCATCCGCCACTACTATTACGTATATTCCATTTGGTCTAGTAACACAGACAGCAATGCTGAGTAATGTCATGTCCAAAAGCTGCTGTACTAAGACTAGCATTTTCGCACCAGCGCCAGTAGGCGTATTCGCACTATTATTAACTTTAAGATACAAATCTATTGTTTTGGCAACATATAGACTCAAAACAGCCGCGTAGAAGGTATCTTTTCTAACAACCATCGAGTATGGGCCCACTAGCGGCACTAGTCCATAGAAAATAAGAACTCCCCGCTTAATCCATTTGCTAACATCCCACTTTGAAATAGTCGCATAAATGCCAGCACAGCAGGCTGACGAGATAAGACAAGTAACTCTGCTCATCAAAAGCAATCCCGCATTGTCACTAATAAGTGCGCCCAATTTATAAATTGGAATCAAAAGAAGGTACAGCGGCATAGTGGATACTTCCTGACATGTACCACCCTGCAACAGGGCAGTTATGTTCTGCAAGTCATCATTATTAATGCATCCCGGTAAAAAGACCAGACTGTAAGGCAGCCAGAGGACGATGAATAGAATCCAGGCTGACATGAATGGATAGCGCTGGAATACGCTGACCAGCTTACGCCCCCATAATCCTATGCCCCGTGCATCAGACATCTCTGCGCACGATTGGTTGTTAGGCTCACCACTATTGCAGGCGCCCCTTGCACCAGTCACACCTGCACATAATGAGTTTGCAGCTTGCTTTGAGCTAGCTTGTCCTTCTAGTAAGCCAAACAAGCAGTAGATCAACCTATAGAACAAATAAGTCTCGCCTATCAGCATAATGCAGCCCACAACAAAATTGGACATCGATCCAAATAGCAAGTCCCAGCTTCCGTTGCTAATAAAGCTCTGACCAGTCAATGCAAATACTCCAAACAGGACTGCAAGCGCCCAGATAACCCAGCTGCGCATGCCACGGCACTCGCTTGGATATTTCAGATAAAAGACTGCTAATCCCACAAAAATAAGGACAGTCGGAAGTCCCATTCCTCCCAATTCTCCTTTTAAAATTGCCATGAATCCCTGGTCGGATGGCACAGCATACCCAGAGCTATTTATAGCCATAGCCCCGATGAGCGCTAAAAGTAAGCATGCTGCATTCCTATATGCACTTGTCTTATCAGTTCCAACCCTCATTTACTCTTACCTTTACCGCCGCATCTCACAAGCTCAGCTCATCTGCCAGCATCATTCCTCGCTCCACTACTACATCAGAATTGTAGTGTTGCCACTCTCCCCATCTGCCAAGCCCATATACGCCTTTGCCGCGCAGGAAAGTGAGCAAGGTATTCATATTTTCATTTTTGCCCACTGTATTAAGTGGATAAGCAAATTCATTTGTGAAACTAATGCAATCATTACCGCCATGGTATCTGTCGAGATTAGTCTCCGTCCAGTACCCCTTCGAGCCCTGGCAGAAATTGTGGCGTACCAGTATCCTATGATAATCCAGCTCGCTGTCCGGGTAATATATCCAGTGCGCCGATGTATCCATTTGTTCAGAATGGTACTCAGTCACCACCGAACTATACTTCAAAGTACCTATTATATCTTTTATCTCGCCACTTATCCCTACAATCTCTGAGAAAGTACAGTAGGGAGCCGTATTAACAATCACATCTGCAGCGTATCTGTCATTTACAGTCCTGGTATTAAGGTCAAGCTTTTTTGCTGCCTCTCCAAGTATCAGCCTATCTCCAAGCCTGTCACCCATTCGTTTCCAAAGCTCACCATACCCATACTTTTTCGGATAGTAAAACTGCGCATGCGCAGGCTGCGATCCATATGCTTTTTTCTCAAGACAACTTATAAGTGTCTCCTCAAATGACACATTAGGAAGCTTCTCAAGCCAGTAGGTACCTAGCTCATTGAGGTTCTCGCCAAACATTTTCTGGTTGTACGGAATCATATAGTCCTCGGCAATCTTGCTGCCGAGCTTCCAATATATCCAGTCAACAAATTTCGGTGGCATATCTATACCAAGGTTACATCCAGCTATAGCAATCTGCTTTAAATACTCCACCTGCTGCGGTAAGTCCATCTGCCATATATTTGCCTCTATAGGACTGTTAATGTATCCTCCATGGATATAAATCTGAGAGTCCCTGCTGTAGGTGTCCCACTCATCCTTTGGCATAAATTGCCACAGAAATTCAAGCACCTGGGGCCTCTTAACATCCAGGAAATGTCCTCCACCGATGTCAAACGGGCTTCCATCTACATCCTCGCTTCTGCACAGTCCTCCAGCGCCGGTGTTGCTGTCAATGACCAATAAGTCATCCTCACCATTATCCATCAATCTATTCGCAAACGACAGCCCTGCAGGGCCTGCACCAATTATCAAGTACTTAGCCATAACTCACCTAATTAATCATCAGAAAATCATGCTTTACAAGCCAGTCAGATATTACCTCCACTTGGTCAGGGAACAATGCTCCCTGGAACTTCTCAATACCAGCGACGTACACTATTGCTAGTACAGCAAGTAATTTGTGCTTGTCTATAAATAACGCCAGGCGATTGACAGCTGTCAGCACCCCTGCATCCTTTTTATAAATTAAATAAAACAGTTCAAAAAATGCCACCGTTGTTGTAGCCAACAGCCACCTTCCCCAGTCAACGTTAAGTATATACTGCGGCAATATTGCCAAAAGAAGCATCGGGTAGTAGAAGAAGCTCTTTGAGCAGGCCTTCACTCCGCTAGAAGAATAAAATCTAACTGTTGCCTTGTATAGTGCTACCAGCATTACAGCGACTGGCAATATCACACCAAACGTCAGCACCAATCTCTCTCTCGGGAGAGCTGCTCCATGCAAAAAATCCAAATTTATAAGTCTAAACGCATCTGAAATGGAGCTAAACAACTCAAATTCTATCGGCGTCTGCGAAACTGTCAGGTTGGTCCTTGTGCGCAGCGCCTCTGTCATCTCACTCGCTTCAGAGAACTTTGTAGAAGAGAAAAACTGAAAGAACAAAAACGACGCACATGTCATAACTACATTAAAGCAGGCAAACCAGAATTTTCTTACAGAAAATCTGCCCATACTGTCAAGCACATCGTACGCAATCATCGCCAACACAATCGGATAATACATAAAAATGATGCCTTGATATATAGCCATACATAAGCATGTCAGGACGGTTATAATAGCATATTTTATATATAGGTTATCTATGCCTTCAAATACGCATACACAGACGAGGCATAAAAGGACGCCAAACACTTCCAATTTTCCAAGACTAAACCACACTGCAGATACACTTCCTGGCGTAGCGAGATAAAACGCTACCAGGAATATGATTGCAATCCGAAGCTTATCCTCTGTCTTTTTTATCAACTGGTTAAGCAAAAATGCCACAATCACCGCTATTGCGACGCAAGTACCTATGCACAGATGATATACAACCCTCTCGTCCAGAAAATCTCTATAAAAGATCTTTAATATACTGCCAATTAGAAAACGTGAGCCTACACCCATTGAGTAGTCTGCTGCATACCAGCAAGCCACCCATGGATCCACTTCTTTCGGTAGCTCACCTACCATTTTCAAGAGTAAAAAGCCGAGAATTACAAAGCCATAATAATTTTTTCTAAAAAAATCTGACTGTATACCCAGTCTAAAAAGGCTAACCAGAAGATGTGTCACTACCGGCACCACAAGACATATAGCAAATGTTACAGCGCACTTTAGCATCAGTCCAATCACATATGGATTGCCGGCTCCTTCTACCGTATTACTGCCATGATGCTTTGCCAAAACAGCCACCGCACATACACCTAATATGTTAAGGCATAGCTCGACTGATGCAATAAGTACACCACTGCACAACCTTTTTTTAATAAAAATAAAATATGAAAGAGCTGCCGCCACAGCACCCACAGCGAGGATGAAATAGTACATGTAATTATTGTAAAGAAAAATGAATATATCAAACATCAGGCACGCTCTCCCTTATATACCACTTTCTCGTTCTTTTTAAGCTTGAACAATATTCTTAGTGCCTCTGTTACTGATTTCATCTTTAGAGACGAGCCACCTGCAAGATAGTGAATCGGCACCTCAACCGCTTTTTTATCTCGACAATAAAATCTCATCTCAGTCTGGTACATATGTCCTGTAGACAAAAACTTATCAAAATCAAATTGCTCAAGGACCTCCCTCTGGAAAGCCTCGTACCCACTGGTCATATCCTTTAATCTAGTACCAAGAACTATGTTTGCAAGCCAGGTACCACCCTTGCTCAGTATCTTTCTATATAAGGGATCATGCTCAAGGCCACCACCTTTAATGAATCTTGAGCCCCAGACACATTCATATCCTTCATCAAGCTTCTCTATATACTGCGGCATTTCTGACGGCAAATGGCTTCCTCCGCCATCCATTTCGATTATTCGCTCTGCGCCATCAGCCAAGGCCCTTCTATATCCCTCCAGATAGCAGCTTATTACGCCAGTCGATTCCTTGTAAAAAATACACTTAACTCTGCCTGTGCTCTCGTATCCTCTTATAATTTCCTCAGTTCTATCTTTTGAGTAACTGTCTATTACAGGGTACAAAAATAGATTGTCGTATGGCAGCGCCAATATCTCTTCAATTAATTTGCCCATAGATTGCTCTTCATTAGCAACGGGCATTACAATTATTGTCTTCTTCATATCTTCCTCTAGATGTCCCTAGCTCGGTCTGTCCTGGTCTCCATCAGCTTTAAAGAAAATGGCCTCCGGATGCGAAGTTGAACACATAATCTTCAGATTCTTCTGTTCAAAAGGATTGAAATATTCCGGGATGATATTAGTGTCATCATCCATACACTCCACTAGGCCTGCTGCCTTAACTGCAGTCTCGTCAAAGCCTGAAAAATACATATCTACATACTCATATTTTGTCAGCTGTTCATCTATAAACTCACCCAAGCAAGCAAAAAGCGACGGCGTACCATAGTAGTCCATGATTCTCAACACCACTGTACCATTGCATGCTTGCTCGCGACATATTAGTAAGCCCGAATCAACAGCATTTTTTATGCCATAAACCTGATATTTGTACTTCGGATGTTCAAAAAATCTACGATTAACATACCAAGCATCCTTGTACGGGACTAGGTCCTTGTGAGATTCATAGTCATAGAACTCATAGGTATCAGCAACGCTATCGAGCAACCTCCAGTTGGTTATACCTGCCGCCAGAATGGTATCTGAGAATGCATCTAAAGCCGTAGCATCTGGCACCACATTGTGCTCTACCTTAGCCACCACGTATTCGTCTCTATCTGACAATGCATAGTAATGCTTCATCTGTCTTATTTGAGCGTTAAAAATGCGGCTGAACATCCTGACACTGGTGGATGGTCTGTCACCGAGAGACAATTTTATCCTACAGCCAGTGAGCTCAGGCAGTCTCTTTTGCAGCTCAATGCCGAGCATCGGAGCTGCCGCATCTTCTCTAGTGCGCCAGATGGCATCCCAGATATCTGGGTGCTCCTCGTGGTTTGCGGGATTGATACCTAGCACAGAATGGATTTCACCTGTGGCACGCTCTCTGGCTATCACCCAGTTCACTCTGCCATCTACCACAGTCTCATAACGAAAAAAAGCCTCATCTCTCGCGAAGATGTGGCCACTACTCCAATATTTATCCACCCATGCCATTATTTCAGGAATCTCGTCCTCGGTGGCAAAGCGGATATCATAACGCTCATCAAAGGAATTCATAATATTGGCTATCCTGCTATTTTTTCAAGTCTATACATATCATTATCAATTATCACGCTGTATATGCTGTTCTCACTCACATCCATCTTCGCATCCACCTTTTTCAGGTTGGCTTCCAAGATTTCATTTGTAGATCTAACATACACATAATTGGCATTTGACAATGTCCACTTAAGACCATTTACAAGGTCTTCATTCAATTCATATGAGAACAAATCCACGTCATACATTACAGGGTTTATGTCATCCGCATAATAATTCACATATAGCTGACACTTAATTGTATCCTCAGAAAAAATCAGCACGCTTGCGGGCCCATCTATATTCTCCTCGAGATAATTAGTAATTCTCTTCTCCGCTGCATTATACTCGTCAGATACGCCACCCATAATCGCTGTAAAATTACCACCAAAGAGCACAACTACTAACATAATCCCAGCGTAGGCAAGTATTTTGTTCACTTTAATCTCATGTCTGCCTATAGTCACCAAAACATATGCGCATGTCACAATATATTCTGCAATGACAAATGTTCCGATGTATCTGGGGAACGATGCCAGTTCTAACATCTCATCGACAGAAAATCCCACCATATATGAGGCACCTACAACCGCAGCATAGCCCATTGCCCCAACGGCCAACACTATCTGCAAAAGAGTCGTCTTCTTTTTCTCATCTGGAATATTCTTCTTAAGAAATTGTAGCCCTAACAACACCAAAATAAGCGCAGTTATATAGGTCACTGTAACTAGGACCGACGACGGTGCAGATACAACGTTTTTAGTAAACAATGCTTTGATAAACTTGATAAGTGTCTGAGTCTCAATCTGCTCTGGGTTATCCTCCTTCACAATCATCCATAGCTTGCTTATGACGCCGCCATTCAACGAAAACTGAGCATCAGCACCGTTTTTTACTACCACTCTCTTCCATGCGATTTGTGAAAAAACAGGAAGCACGATTGCACCCATCCAGTGACACAGTACGTTCTTATTAACCTTGCCGCCCTGAGCAAAATAGCAGCAAATATAGCTTACAAAAATAATAGCAGCAAGCACTACTCCTATCTGTTTAGTAAGTACAAGCGCTGTCATACAAAGTGATACGCTCGCTGTATCTATCAGCGAAATGCCCGTCCCTGTAAATACATTTATAAGCCCATATGCAAAAATGATGGCAATTGCAACATCCAGATAGATTGTCACAAACACGTCTGTCGGGTCAAAAAGTCGAACCAGAATAACCGCAGCTGCCATGAAAGCAAGCATCTTTGCCGCAGACGTCAAATCAATTTTTTTCTTTTCCTTTGCGCTGTAGATGCTTTCCAAAGGCATAAGTATAAATGACAGCTCCAAGGTGTGTAGTGCATAATAGGTGACACGCTCACTATATCCGCCGTTCAATCTGCACCAGAACATTTCCCATAACGGAATGAATGGTGGATAATCCTTATGTCCTAGCAGTCTGGATTCACCTACAGAGTACCAGTTATTGAGTCTGACTAGCTCTTTGGTCATCACGCCCCAATGAGATAGTTCATCCCAAGTATGCATTGTGCGCGAACGATCAATGACAGTCACCGCTATTCCAATAATCAAAAGCATCCAAAAACCTGCGGAGAAATAATTCTTGGCAACAAATTTAAGTTGCTTGCGATTGATTATCAAGAGTGGTATCAGAGCTACCGGAGAGCACACTATCAGATAAAATGCCACGCTAAAGTTAGAAAACAAAACGCCTGACATAAAAAGCAGCACAGGTATAGACAGCATAGTGATGGGCATGCATTTACCAAAAGATTTCTTGCAAGCTACCACACATATTCCATTTATTAAACACAATAAAAGAATTGCAACCAACATATCTGCTCCGCTTATCTCTCCGCACGCATCGGATTCTCCAAAAAGTCCTTATATGACAATTCGATGCCTTCTCTCAGCTCTGTCTTGTAGGTCCATCCCAGATTGGTAGCCTTTGAGACATCCAATAGCTTCCTTGGAGTGCCGTTCGGCTTAGTGGTATCCCACTCAATCTTGCCCTTATAGCCTATTACATCAGCCACAAGCTCTGTGAGCTCCTTAATGGTAAGTTCCTTGCCTGTACCGGCATTCACAGTCTCATCTCCACTGTAGTTATTCATAAGGAATACACAAAGGTTGGCCAGGTCATCCACATACAAAAACTCGCGAAGCGGTGAGCCATCGCCCCAGCATGTTACACTCTCAAGTCCCTGCTCCTTCGCCTCATGGAAGCGGCGAATCAGAGCTGGCAATACATGAGAATGTGTAGGATGATAGTTGTCATTTGGACCATAAAGATTAGTCGGCATTACCGAAATGTAATCAGTGCCATACTGCTTATTCAAAAATTCGCAGTATTTAAGTCCAGAAATCTTGGCTAACGCATATGCCTCGTTAGTCTTTTCAAGCTCAGATGTCAAAAGGCATGACTCCGGCATAGGCTGCGGAGCCATTCGCGGATATATGCAGGAAGACCCCAAAAACTCCACTTTCTTACATCCGTTTTGCCATGCACTATGAATAACATTCATCTCAAGAATCATGTTGTCATACATAAAGTCAGCCAGTGCGCTCTGATTGGCTATAATGCCACCTACTTTTGCCGCTGCAAGAAATACATACTCTGGCTTTTCTGCTGCAAAAAAAGCCTCTACCTGATCCTGCCTTGTAAGGTCAAGTTCCTTGTGAGTTCTCGTAATAATGTTGTCATAGCCCTGTCTTTCAAGCTCGCGCACTATAGCTGAGCCCACCAT
>JAZLKM010000050.1:0-16972 GCA_045597645.1 Lachnospiraceae bacterium
AGCTATTATAACAATGGCTATAGACCATATTGCGGCCAGTCGTGTAATTAGTATGACTATGAATACATATCTGGTGATGCGGAGCATAGGCCGAATTGCATTTCCGATATTTTGCTTTCTGCTGGTGCAAGGGGCATGGCACACTAGCAATATTCGCAAATATGCTCTTCGTATGGGGATTTTTGCCATTATTTCCGAAGTGCCTTTTAATATGGCAATGCATGGACTTGTGTGGTATCCAACCTGGAATTACTTGAAGATAATGGCTAAAGAACGCCATGGGTTGCTTGATACAGGGATGTCTACAAATGTGTTTTTCACACTGACGTTTGGTCTTTTAATGTTATGGGCGTTAAAAGAAAGCAAAAGCGCATTGGTTAGAAGTCTGTCCATCATTGTATGTTGTGGACTTGCGCATATATTTGGTACTGATTATGGGGCATGTGGAGTTCTTGCGATATTATGCTTTGCAGTAGCAAGCAGCGGCGGTTGGAGAACTTATCTTGGATATGCCATGTATGTGGTACTTATTATCATGGGATTTTGCCATCCACAGATAATAGGACATGTGGACTTTACAAGGGCTCTTATGTCAAATATTGAAGCAATTTCGATACTCGCGCTTATTCCAATAGCAATGTATAACGGTAAGCGCAAAAATATTAACTTTGAATTACCCAAATACGTATTTTATGCATTTTATCCGGCGCACCTTCTGGTGCTTGGACTAATAGTTATGTTGAGGAAGTAATGAAGGCATTAAATCATTTTCGAACAATAACTAAACATAGACATCTGGTTATGAGGGGGTGCTTTGCAGTAGGCCTGTACAAGCAGGGATTGCTTCATGATTTGTCAAAGTATACTCCTAGTGAATTTGTTCCCGGCTGCTTTTTCTATCAGGGGACTTCAAGCCCTAACAACGCTGAGCGCAAGGTGAGAGGGGTATCAAATGCTTGGCTACATCATAAAGGACGCAACAAGCATCACCTGGAGTATTGGATTGATTATAGCCCTGAGCATGACGGTCATATGGCTGGGATGAGGATGCCTGTCAATTATGTGGTAGAGATGTATGTTGACAGGGTCTGCGCCAGCAAAAATTACCGAGGAGCTGAATATACTGAAAGAGACCCTTTGGCATACTATGAGAAGGGCAAAGGGCATTATATGATGCATCCAGACAGCGAGAGGCTTTTGGCGCATCTGCTCAAAATGCTTTCTGAAAAGGGTGAGCTGTATACAAATCAGTATATAAAGAATGTTGTGCTAAAAAAATATAACAAGCGATGGCAGGGATTCATACCTTGGCTTGTAAAAATAATAAATAATAAAGGAGTATTTTACTAATGTTAGACGGAAAAAAGATTTTATATAGTGGTATGCAGGCAACAGGTAACCTGACTTTGGGAAACTATCTTGGAGCGCTTAAAAACTGGATGGGTCTTCATGATGAGTATGAGTGCTTTTTTGGCGTTATGGACCTTCATTCGCTTACGGTAAGACAGGACCCGGCGGAGTTCAGAAAACATGCACGTTCACTATACTCGCTCTATGTTGCTGCAGGATTGTCACCAGAGGAGAATTGCATTTACTTCCAGTCACATGTGGCTGCCCATGCAGAGCTGTCATGGATTCTTTCTTGCTTCACATACATGGGTGAGCTTAATAGAATGACTCAGTTTAAGGATAAATCTGAAAAGCATGCTGATAATATTAACGCAGGATTATATACATATCCTGTACTTATGGCATCAGATATCTTGCTGTATCAGACTGACGTGGTACCTGTAGGTGCAGATCAGAAGCAGCATCTTGAGATATGCCGTGATATCGCACAGAGATTTAACTCAATCTATGGTGATGTATTTACTATTCCAGAATGCTATCTTGGAAAAGTTGGCGCAAAGATAATGAGCCTTCAGGAGCCTACCAAGAAAATGTCAAAATCAGACGAGAATCCAAATGCATCAATACTTCTTCTTGATGATAAGGATACTATTATTCGTAAGTTCAAGAGAGCGGTGACAGACTCAGAAGCTAATATTGCTTATAGAGATGAGCAGCCAGGTATCAAGAATCTAATCGACATCTATTCAGTAATTACTAAGCAGACATCTGATCAGGTAGTTAAGGAATTTGAGGGTAAGGGTTACGGCGATTTCAAGCTGGCAGTAGGCGAGGCGGTAGCAGATGAGCTGGCACCAATGCAGGCTCGCTACAAGGACCTTATGGCTGATAAGACTTACATTGATAGCTGCATTGCTAGAAACGACGAGAAGGCAGCCAGAGCAGCAATGAAGACTATCCGTAAGGTACAAAAGAAGGTAGGACTCACAGAGCCCATCAGGATGAAGACACCTGCTCCAGAGGCCAAGCCAGCGGAGGACGATAAGTATGTGCAGATTAGTTTTGGGAGCACAAAAGTGATGGACAAGAATGGCAACGTAGAGGACTTGAAAAAATAAATTATGACCAGCGGAAAGACTAGAGAGCGTATCCATTGTTTATTACTGCTGTTGACAGCATTAATCTGGGGTATCTCATTTGTATCACAAAGCGAGGGCGGAGACGCATTAGGCCCATACGCATTTAATAGCGCAAGAAGCATTATCGGCAGCATAGTTTTGCTGCCGGTAATACGTTTTATTGATTATAAAGGAAATAAGAAAAAGCCTGTCACAAAGGCGGATAAGAAGCTGCTGTGGAAAGCTGGCATACTTTGTGGACTGGCATTGTTTGCAGCTACCAATTTACAGCAGGTAGGAATGTACTATGGGACCAGTGCAGGTAAAGCAGGTTTTCTGACCGCCATATATATTTTGCTAGTACCGATTTTGGGACTGTTTCTCAAAAAGAAATGTGGATGGAACGTGTGGGTCGGAGTGGCTATGGGATTGCTGGGGCTTTACCTGTTATGTATCAAGGGTGGCTTTGCTATGGAGAGTTCAGATCTTTTGGTACTTGGCTGTGCTCTGTTTTTTTCAGTGCAGATTCTTTTGGTGGACAAGTATTCGCCGATAGTTGATGGGGTTAGACTTAGCTCAATACAGTTTATGGTGGTGGGTGTACTCGGGTTTATAGTGTCATTTTGCGTAGAGATGAACGCCAGCATCCAAGGGCTGGTGGATTGGCTTGCGCTTGTCCCCAATAAAGGAGCACTAATAGCACTGTTGTATTCAGGAGTAATGAGTAGTGGCGTTGCCTACACACTTCAAATAGTAGCGCAGGATGGGGTTAATCCCACAGTGGCATCTCTTTTGATGAGTTTTGAGAGTGTATTTGCGGCACTAGCCGGATGGATAATTTTAGGTGAGGCACTCTCTACAAGAGAGCTGCTTGGATGTGTGATTCTGTTTGGCGCTATAGTATTGGCACAGCTTCCTGGTAAGATAAGAAAATAGTATGAGACGAATTGTTGAAGATATCTCAAAAGGTAATTATAAGCCCATATATTTACTTTATGGTTCAGAGGATTATCTGATAAAGCAATACAAAAGTAAGCTTGTATCAGCTATGCTTCCCGAGGGAGATACCATGAATCTGGCGGTCTTTGATGAAAAGGTAACGTCGGAAGCTTTGATAGATATGGCTGAAACGCTACCTTTTTTCGCAGACAGAAGAGTGATTGTAGTAATAGACAGTGGCTTTTTCAAAAAGTCTGATGACAAACTGGCAGAGTATTTTTCGCAAATGCCTGACACTTCACATTTTATATTTGTTGAATCAGAAATAGATAAGCGAACCAAAACATTTAAAGAAGCGGCGAAAACCGGCCTTGCAGTGGAATTTACGATGCTGTCGGAGAATGATTTGACCAGGTGGATAGGACAGAGGCTTAAGCAAAATAACCTTAGAATAGAACCGGGGGCGCTTAGAGATTTCCTGGATAGAACCAGCACAGATATGTATACAATGAGCCAGGAGATGGACAAGCTCATTGCATACTGTTATGGAAAGGAAATAATAACAATAGAAGATATAAATGAAATATGTACCCCACAAGTACAGGGAAATGTATTTCATATGATAGATGCGTTTGCGTCTAAAAATCCTAGAAAGGCAATGGATTGTTATAAAGAACTGCTTGAAGCGAAGGAGCCGCCGCTTAAAATACTATCTCTTATTGAGAGACAGTTTCGCATGATTGAGTCTGCCAAGGACTTATCAGCAAAAGGAGAGAGTCCCATAGCAATGGCAGCGAAACTGGGGTGTAGAGATTTTGCCGCGAAAAACTATGTGGCGCAGGGCAGGAATTTTTCGTTTGAAGAGATAAGCCAGCTACTTACAGCTGCTGCAGATTTGGAGACAGATGTGAAGACCGGTCGAATAGATGAGCATATGTCGGTTGAGATACTTATCACCAGATTTTGCCGCCCGAAGGCTTGAAATTGCTAGTACTTTAGGCTCATTTTGGCCTCGATTTATGGACAAAGAATAGGCCGGTTGGTAAACTCCTAATGATAATATGTTGATATTATGAGGAGTTTTAATGCCTAGAAATAAGAGAGCAAAAAAGAATAGTGCTTCAAAGGTAGTCGCTTATGTTCTGGCTACAGTGATTGCAATAACTGGAGGCGGTGCAGGAGGTTTTTTCCTGTACGGAGCTAATCACGCGAGCGAGCTGGATACTAATGATATAGAGATAGTAGAAAATGATTTTATAGAGCCAGCAGAAACTGTAGAGACAATAGAGATGACTGATGGTGAAATGCCAATTGTAGCACCGGATGGAAATATAGAGGGTTCACAGACGCAGGATGCGGTAGATGTGCAGTCTGAATCCTATTCACAGAGTGAAAGCCAGGTGTATTTAAATGGCGCGCCTGTAATATCAAAGGCGGTTATTAACGACTCTCTTAAAAAGCTGTATATAAATGCTAGTTCAATAGAAAAAGACCTGAAGATAAAAATTGAGGACGACACCAGGACATTGGTGGGTGGCCAGAAGTTTGTAGTATATGTGGATAAGACTACTGATAAGGCATCAGGAACAGTCGCTAGAGGTAATAGTGATGCCCCGGCCAATGGAGTAAAGACTCCAGGAGCTGCTTTGGCAGCCCAAAAGGCATCAGCGGCAGGCACTAATGGAACAAGGTCATGGGTGGCGCAGCCAAGTACAGATGTGTCTTCCATATATACATCCGCTGCTGTTACAGATGCAGTAGAGACGGCATCATATTCGGGCACAGCATATACTGATGAAGATGGCGATGGTGTCATTTACATTAAAAATTTGGATGGTGGAAATTATAGGCTTACATTGGAAGCACTTAGTGGCTACTATACCGCAGATGCAACCGGAGTATTCAATGTAAAGGATAAGATTGAGTACAAGGCTGTAGATGTGAAGGATCAGATAAAAAAAGAAAACCAAGTTGATGTGGCCAAGGAAGAAGGCGGTAAGACGGGGGCCGCTACTGAGGAAGTAGCTGTAACTGATGCAAGTCAGCTCGAAGTTGAGGAGAGCAATGCAGATGTGTCTACCATTTCAAGGTCTGAGTTATCTCTTCCTAAAGCTAGTGCGGACGGTGAGTCGAACGCTACGTTAGAGGCAAATTTTGTAGTGATAGAGACATCTGGCATCAATGTCTCAAAAAGAAATGCAGCTTTGGTTGCAACCGGGGAGACCCAAGTAGAACCTTCTAATCCAGATGGAACTTCAGGTGTCATAGACAATGCTTCGGAAGGCGAAAATAAGCCAGCGGGAGACAATACTACTGAGCAGCCACAGGCACAAAAGCATGAGGTAGATGCTTCTACGTGGGAATATGATAAGAATTATCACTGGAATAAGTGCTCAGTGGAAGGATGTCATGAAGAGAACAAAGTTACTCATGAGTTTGGTGAGTGGGTTATTACGCTGCCAGCTACGACAACACTTACTGGAACGAGAGAGAGAGTATGCTCAGTTTGCGGATATAAGGAGACTGAGGAAATAGAGAAGCTTATAGCATCTGAGGTGGATAGTAGCAAAAAAGGATCGGTTTCAATTCCCGGTAGCGCTACACTTTATGCATCTACAATTGATGGTGTAGGTACACTTAGTATACCTGTCACTCAGACTGGTGACTTGGTGACTGACATATATTGGGAGAGCAGTGACTCTTCCGTTGTGAGTGTGTCTGGCGATAAGACCACAGCGAAGCTGAGTGCAAATTCGGTAGGAAGCGCAAGAATAACTGCGGCAATCACATATATCAAGTCAAAGGAAGCTGACGGCACCAATACAACAGATAAAGTTACTATCTGCTGCGATGTGACAGTAAAGCCATTGTCAGATAGCGATGCATTAAAGGACAATAACGGAACAACGGTTTACATCGATAAGTCCTTGAAGACAGAAGCAAAGCAGTCTGATATAGAAAAGTACGATACATTTTATGCAGGCAAATTGTCAGCAGTATATGGAATTGATGTATCGAAATATAATGGAACTGTAAATTGGGCGCAGGTGGCAAATCAAGGTATGCATTTTGCCATAATAAGAGCAGGTTATCGAGGATATGGCTCGGGAGTACTGGTTGAGGATTCGCAATTCAGAGCCAATATGGCTGGCGCGACAAAGGCAGGAATGAAGGTTGGCGTATACTTCTTCTCACAGGCGGTAACAGAGGCGGAAGCTGTGGAAGAGGCCAGTATGGTCGTATCAATGGTCAGCGGATACGGAGTGTCTTATCCTATATTCATTGACTCTGAGTATGCCAACGGAAGCCACACAGGAAGAGCAGACGGCTTGTCAAAGGATGCTAGAACAGCAATAACAAGAGCATTTTGTAATACTATTCAAAATTCTGGCTACAAAGCGGGTGTATATGCAAGCAAGACATGGTTTTCTGAACACTTGAATGCATCTGCACTTAGCGGTTATTATATATGGGTAGCGCAATACAATACCAGCTGTACGTACGGCGGAAAATACAACTTATGGCAATATACCATGAAGGGTAGCTGTGCGGGAGTCAGTGGTAAAGTAGATGTAAACGTTTCATACATGGGATACTAATGAGAGAGAAAAATTTCTTAACAGCATTATTGATATTGCCAGCCATAGTACTACTGTCAGGCTGTGGTCAGAGCAGAGCTGATGTAACAACATTGTCAGTATCTTCGAAAGGTGTAATCACTCTTCAGGAGGTAGATGACAACATGTCGGCTGATTTCTACAATGAAGAAGACTTAAAATCATATGTGGAGAAAATGACTGCTGATGTGGATGGATGCAGCATAAAGGAAGTTTCCTTGAAAAAGGGCTCGGCATATGTAAAGTCAGTATATCAGGATGCTAAGGCATACAAAGAAGTTACTGGTTATGATTTTTACAAGGGTACTATATTATCGGCAAGAGCAGCGGGATACGATTTCACCACTGGTATGACTAAGGTGACGGATGGGGTATTGGCAGAGGAGGATGTACTTGGGACCACCTTGCCAAGTGACTCGAAATGCATTATAGTTGAGCAGTTCGGAATAATAGATGTTCCTGGTGTTGTCACATATGTAAGCAATACAAATGCCATGATGAGTGGCGATGATGTAATGGTAATTGAGCCCGAGGATGAGTCCAAGGTGCTTGTATATATAATTTATCAGTAGCGGAGGAAAATATGGAAAAGTCAATGGAGAAAATCGTAGCACTGGCAAAAGCCAGAGGCTTTGTTTATCCGGGATCAGAGATCTACGGCGGTCTTGCGAATACCTGGGACTATGGTAACTTGGGCGTTGAGCTCAAGAATAATGTAAAAAAGGCATGGTGGCAGAAGTTTGTGCAGGAAAACCCATACAACGTAGGTGTTGATTGCGCTATTCTTATGAATCCTCAGACATGGGTTGCATCAGGACATCTGGGCGGATTCTCAGATCCACTTATGGACTGCAAGGAATGCCATGAGAGATTCCGTGCAGATAAGCTCATTGAGGACTATTCAGCTGAGAGTGGCAAAGCTCTTCCGAAGCCTGTAGATGCATTTTCACAGGAAGAGATGAAGGCATACATTGAAGAGAACAATATTGTATGTCCTACCTGCGGTAAGCATAACTTTACTGATATCAGACAGTTCAACCTTATGTTTAAGACCTTCCAGGGAGTAACTGAGGATGCAAAAAATACAGTATATTTAAGACCAGAGACAGCACAGGGTATCTTTGTAAACTTTAAGAATGTACAGCGTACATCAAGAAAGAAGATACCTTTCGGTATTGGACAGATAGGTAAGTCATTCCGTAACGAAATTACACCAGGTAACTTCACCTTTAGAACACGTGAGTTCGAGCAGATGGAGCTTGAGTTCTTCTGCGAGCCGGGAACTGACCTTGAGTGGTTCCAGTATTGGAGAGGCTTCTGCCGTGATTGGCTTCTTTCTCTTGGAATGAAGGAGGAGGAGATGAGACTTCGTGATCACGATCCGGAGGAGCTTTGCTTCTACTCAAAGGGTACTACGGATATCGAATTCCTTTTCCCATTTGGTTGGGGCGAGCTTTGGGGCATAGCAGACCGTACTGACTATGACTTGACTCAGCATCAGAACACTTCTGGTGAGGATATGCTCTATTTCGATGATGTTAAGAATGAAAAGTATGTGCCTTATGTAATTGAGCCATCACTTGGAGCTGACCGTGTGGTACTCGCATTCCTATGCGCAGCATATGATGAGGAGAATATTGGTACAGAAGAGAATCCGGATATGAGAACAGTACTTCATTTCCATCCGGCACTTGCACCTGTAAAGATTGGTATTCTTCCACTTTCAAAGAAGCTTAACGAGGGCGCTGAGAAGATATATGCAGAGCTTTCAAAGCTCTATAACTGTGAGTTCGATGACAGAGGAAATATAGGTAAGAGATATCGCCGTCAGGACGAGATTGGAACACCATTCTGCATTACCTATGATTTCGAGTCAGAGAACGATGGAATGGTAACAGTACGTGAGCGTGACAGCATGGAGCAGGAGCGCGTTGCCATTGACAAGCTTGAAGAGTATTTCAGAGAGAAAATGAAGTTCTAATTACCAATAGTGTTAACACAATCGAGCTCATCATGGGCTCGATTGCTTTTCCATTAAAAGGGGGGTATATGAACGCAATTAAAGATGCAATAGCAAACATACTAAAAAAGCCAAAGGATGAGACCGATGTGTCTCAGTCACTTACTACCGATAAGGGAGTAGTGGCAGATTTTGTGCCGGGATTGTGGGAGAAAATCCGTCAGGCCAGTGCAGAGGGAATTGTACTTCTGGAAAATGATAATACACTTCCACTTACAGGACGCCGCAAGATAGCACTTTTTGGCCGCCATGCTGTAGATATGTTCTATGTGGGATACGGCTCAGGCGGAGATATTCATCCGGATCATTTTGTAAGTCTGCGCGATGCTCTTAGAGAGGAGCAGAATTTTATCCTTGACGAGGAACTTTGCTCTGTATATGACGAGTGGAGGAGCGATAAGAAAAATGCTGTAGGTACGTACACCTGGGGAAAGTGGCCAATGAGTTATGTGGAGATGCCGCTGACTGAGGAGTATGTGTCAAAGGTGGCTTCTCGCAATGATACTGCAATCGTTGCAATTGGAAGAGCAGCGGGTGAGGACAGAGAGAATGAGTATGAAGAGGGCAGCTACAAGCTCACTAAAGTTGAACGCAATATGCTTGATGCTGTCACCAACAATTTTAAAAATGTAATTGTTGTAGTAAATAGCGGCAATGTTATTGACATGTCATGGGCAGAAGATTATGGCAAGAAAATTAGCGCATTGCTTATGGTATGGCAGGGTGGAATGGAGATGGGCCATTCTATTTGTGATGTACTCACAGGAAGATGTAATCCATCAGGACGTCTGTCAGACACTATAGCTCGCAAATATAAGGACTATCCTAGCTCAGACAACTTTGGAGACAAGGTAAAGGCCGATTACGCAGAGGATATATATGTAGGTTATAGGTATTTTGAGACTTTTGCCAAGGATAAGGTGTTGTATCCGTTCGGATATGGACTTAGCTATACTAAGTTTGAAATGTCTGTATGTAGATTTGCATTTGCAAACAATATGGTCTCTATGGACGTTAAAGTCACAAATGCTGGAGACTGCTATGGGCGTGAAGTTGTTCAAGTATATATGTGTGCACCGCAGGGGGCTCTCGGCAAGCCTGAAAAGTCACTTATAGCATTTGCAAAGACTGGCTATATTGCTCCAGGAGAGTCAGAAGTGGTAAGCATTGTAGCTTCCAGTGATATGCTATGGTCATATGATGATACCGGTGCTACTGGAAATATACATTCGTTTGTAATGGAAGCTGGCGAGTACAGAATCGTTATAGGACCAAATTGCAGAGATACCAAGCTTGCAGGCAGCTTTGTTATATCTGATACTCATGTTATGAAAAAGGTGCGTGAAGCCCTTATGGTCAAGGACAGCTTTAAGAGAATCGTGGCAAAAGAAGGCAAGAACAGTATAGTTAAAGATACCCAGATAGTACCTTTAGGACAGGCTTCGTTGAAGGAACGAATCCTCAAGGAAATGCCGGAAGATTTAGAGCGCGATACAGCCAATAAATATACATTTGACCAGATTAGGACAGGGGAGATTACTGCTGAGCAATTTATGGCAACACTCAATGACAGTCAGCTGTGTGCACTTACCCGAGGTCAAGGTGTCATGCCTAGCCCATTCGGTGTAAGTGGCAATACAGGAATCATGGGGGGCTCAGAACAGTCGCTTAGGGATAGAGGCGTACCTACAATTGTCACCTGCGATGGACCAGCAGGAGCAAGGATAAATGGACAGACCTCACTTATCCCATGTGGTACAAATTTGGCATGTACTTGGGATGTAAATCTTGTTCAGGAGCTCTTTACATTGCTTTCAATAGAGACCTTATCGTTGGGAATAGATGTAATGCTCTCGCCGGGATTAAATATTCATAGAAATCCCCTTTGCGGACGTAATTTTGAGTATTTTTCTGAGGACCCACTTATCGCAGGAAAAATGGCAACAGCGGCAGTGCTTGGACTTCAGTCGCAAGGAAAGTCAGCATGTCCAAAGCATTTTGCATGTAACAATCAGGAGACTAGCAGGAATACAAATGATTCTCGAGTATCTAATAGAGCACTTAGAGAAATATACCTCAAGGGCTTTGAAATCGTGGTAAGAGATGCAAAGCCTAAGGCGATAATGACCTGTTACAACAAGATTAACGGAGTCTGGGGACATTATAATTACGATCTAGTGCAGACGATACTTAGGCGTGAATGGGGCTTTGATGGCCTTGTTATGACTGACTGGTGGATGCAGCATGATGTATCACCTGAATTTGAGAATATCAGGGATAACGCGTATAGAGTTAGGGCAAGCGTTGACGTAGTAATGCCTGGTGATTTTGACAGGTCTCCAAAGGATTACGTTGAGGACGAGAATTTTACCGAATCAATGGGACAGGAGAATGGACTTACTAGAGGCGAGCTTGCAAGAAGTGGTCAGAAAGTAATCGAGTTTGCGTTCAATGTTGGAAAGTAGGTAAATATGTCTACAGCTAGCAATATCATAAGAGCTCAGTTTGGAGCTGGAGATAAACAGCGCGATGCAGGTCTTGAGATACCGCCTGAGGTGGAGGTAGTACGAGACCTGTACTATGGTGATGACCATGACTGGCAGGTGCTGGATCTGAATCTTCCAAAGGAAAGAGATGAATCACCATTGCCAGTAGTTGTCAGCTTTCACGGCGGAGCATGGGTGTATGGGGATAAAGAGGTATATAAGTTTTATTGTGCAAGCCTTGCAAAGCGTGGATTTGCTGTGGTAAATTTCACATACCGACTAGCACCTGAATTTAAGTTCCCGGCTAGCTTGGTCGATATGAATCTTGTAATGAAGTGGATTCATGAAAATGCAACAATTTATAACTTGGATGTGAAAAATATATATGCAGTAGGCGACTCGGCGGGAGCACATATGCTGTCACTACATTGTGCCGTATGTACCAACAGGGAGTACGCAGACAAGATCGGAGTGCCCTATGAGCACAAATATTTGCCAAAAGCAGTAGCATTAAACTGCGGCAAGTATGACATGAGCAAGCTGGACAGCGAGAACTTAAATGAGAAAATCATGAAGGATTTCCTTGGTGAAGAAGGTATTGAGAAGAGAACAGAGCTTGTCAATGTATTGAGCTGGATTACAAAGGATTTTCCACCAGCCTATATAATGACCTGCAATGAGGATTTTCTAAGAGATCAGGCACCACTTATGGCTGCAAGACTCATTGAGCTTAAAGTTCCATTTGAATTTAAATTTTACGGTGACAAAAATACAACGTTATATCATGTATTTCACTGCGACATGCGAAATGAGCAGGGCAGTAAATGCAATGATGATGAGATAGGATTTTTCAGGAAGTTCCTGATTAATTAATATATTCTCAAAGGGGGAGAAAAAATGTTATTCCAAGTCACAAGTATGTGGCAGATACTCGGATGGATCCTTGTATTTGCCGGCCTTGTTCTGTTGAATGAGGTAGCACGTCGCACTAAGGCAGGCGGCTATGGTATTTTTGTAGGAGTTCTTGCAATTCTTACTGTTTACTTCATAGCAGTAGCTGTTGGTGCAAAAACAGGAGCTGCATGGGCTCTTAAAAATCAGACCTACCTGTATATGAATGGTTGGTTCCATTACGCGAAGCTGTACGCTGCAACCGCAGGATGCATCGGTTTCATGCTTCTTAAGTACAAGACCTCTATCGGAAAGACCGAGTGGTTTAAGTGCTGGCCTTTTATAATCGTTGCAATTAATATTTTGATTGCAGTAGGATCAGACTTCGAGTCTGCTATCAAGGGCGCTCATGCTCTTGCAACTACCGGATCAGCTTACTGGTACTCATCAGAGGGTGTATGGCTCTACGGTGGATGGTGGAACTGGGTTAATGGTATCGCAGGTATACTTAACATCTTCTGTATGACAGGATGGTGGGGAATCTACTCTTCAAAGAAGAAGGACGATATGCTTTGGCCAGATATGACAATTTGGTTCATCGTTGCATATGACCTGTGGAACTTCACCTACACTTATCTCAATCTTCCTACCCACAGCTGGTATTGCGGATTCGCGCTTCTTCTTGCGCCTACATTTGCAAATGCTTTCTGGAACAAGGGTGGCTGGATTCAGAACCGTGCAAACACACTTGCTATCTGGTGCATGTTCGCTCAGGTGCTTCCGCTCTTCCAGATTAGCGGTCGTTTCTCAGTACTTCCGGTACTTTACGGTGATGGCTGGACTGATGGTATGTCACTTCTCAACAGCACCGTGGCACCTGCAGTTGCAAAGTATCAGGCACAGGGCGTTATGGCGCTTGCAGCACTTTTTGCAAATGTTATCTGCCTTACTGTTATTATTAAGAGAGCAATTATTGCTAAGAAGAATCCTTACAAGAACGAGATTTTTGTTGGAACTAAGGATTATGTAGAGGCAATGGAGAGAGCTGAATAATTATAGTAAAAAATTAATAAAATGCTAGTAATATTTTGACATTGGTGATATATTATTAGTGCGCCCCACACATGCGGTGGGGCGTATTTATTTTTTTACTTGAAAGGGGAATTAGTATGGCAAAATGGGTTTATCTTTTCACTGAAGGTAACGCCAGCATGAGAGAGCTTCTTGGAGGAAAAGGAGCTAACCTTGCAGAGATGACCAACATTGGTCTTCCGGTACCTCAGGGATTTACCATTACGACCGAGGCATGTACCCAGTATTATGAGGATGGCCGCAAAATTAATGACGAAATCATGGGTCAGGCCATGGATGGCGTAAAGAAGATGGAAGAGATCAATGGCAAGAAGTTTGGGGATCTCAAGAATCCACTTCTCGTTTCTGTTCGCTCTGGAGCTCGTGCATCAATGCCGGGTATGATGGATACTATCCTTAACCTTGGACTTAATGATGAAGTAGTAGAGGCAATGATTGCCGGCAATCCAGATCCTAAGTTTGAAAGATTTGTATACGACTCATACCGTCGCTTCATTCAGATGTTTTCAGATGTAGTTATGGAAGTAGGAAAGAAATACTTCGAGCAGCTCATCGATGAGATGAAGGAGAAGAAAGGCGTAGAGTTTGACGTAGAGCTTACAGCAGCAGATCTTAAGGAGCTTGCAGGTCAGTTCAAAGCAGAGTACAAAAAGCAGCTTGGAGAGGACTTTCCTTCAGATCCTGTAGTACAGCTTAAGCTTGCTATTGAGGCAGTATTTAAGTCATGGGACAACCCACGTGCAAACGTATATCGCCGTGACAACGACATACCATATTCATGGGGTACAGCAGTAAACGTTATGCCGATGGTATTTGGTAACCTTAATGACCAGTCAGGTACCGGTGTTGCATTTACCCGTGATCCTGCTACTGGTGAAAAGCAGCTTATGGGAGAGTTCCTTATCAATGCTCAGGGCGAAGACGTTGTAGCTGGTGTACGTACTCCTATGCCAATCGCTCAGATGGAGAAGGAGTTCCCGGAAGCATTTGCTGAGTTTGTTAAGGTATGCGACATTCTTGAGAATCATTATCATGACATGCAGGATATGGAGTTCACAGTTGAAAACCAAAAGCTCTATATGCTTCAGTGCCGCAACGGAAAGAGAACAGCTCCGGCAGCACTTAAGATCGCTTGTGATCTCGTTGATGAAGGACATAAGACAGAGCAGCAGGCGGTTGCAATGATTGACCCTCGTAACCTTGATACACTTTTGCATCCGCAGTTTGATGCGAAGGCACTCAAGGCAGCTACACCGCTTGGAAGAGGTCTTGGCGCATCACCTGGTGCTGCATGTGGTAAGGTAGTATTTACTGCTGATGATGCAGAGGCATGGGCTGCAAAGGGTGAGAAAGTTATTCTTGTACGTCTTGAGACTTCGCCGGAAGATATTACCGGAATGAAGGCAGCACAGGGTATCCTCACTGTTCGTGGTGGTATGACTAGCCATGCTGCAGTAGTAGCTCGTGGTATGGGTGAGTGCTGTGTATCTGGTTGCGGTGACATCGCTATGGATGAGGAGAATAAGAAATTCACCCTCGCTGGCAAGACCTTTGTTGAGGGAGATGTCATTTCTATCGATGGTACTACAGGTAATATTTATGAGGGAGCTATTGCTACCGTTGAGGCTACAATCTCTGGCGACTTCGGTCGAGTAATGGGATGGGCTGACAAGTATCGCACACTTAAGGTTAGAACCAATGCAGATACTCCGGCAGACGCAAAGAAGGCCCGTGAGCTTGGAGCAGAGGGTATTGGACTTTGCCGTACTGAGCATATGTTCTTTGATCCAGAGCGTATCGCAGCATTCAGAGAGATGATTTGCTCAGATACTGAGGAGGAAAGAGCAGAGGCTCTTGGCAAGATTGAGCCGTATCAGGAAGCAGATTTCAAGGCACTTTATGAGGCCCTTGAGGGATGTCCAGTAACTATAAGATTCCTTGATCCGCCACTTCATGAGTTTGTACCTACTGAGGATGCAGACATCGAGAAACTGGCAAAAGCAAAAAATAAGACTGTAGAGGAAATCAAGAATATTTGTGAGTCACTTCACGAGTTTAACCCGATGATGGGACACAGAGGATGTCGACTTGCAGTTACATATCCGTCAATTGCAAAAATGCAGATACAGGCAGTCATCAGAGCAGCAATTGCAGTTAATAAGGAGCATCCAGATTGGAATATCGTACCGGAGATTATGATACCTCTTGTATGTGAGATTAAGGAGCTCAAGACTGTAAAGAAGATAGTTGTAGAGACAGCAGATGCAGAAATTGCAGCAGCAGGAGTAGAGCTTAAGTATCAGGTAGGTACTATGATTGAGATTCCAAGAGCAGCACTTACTGCTGATGAGATTGCTTCTGAAGCTGACTTCTTCTGCTTTGGAACTAACGACCTTACTCAGATGACCTTTGGATTCTCAAGAGATGATGCAGGCAAGTTCCTTGACGCTTACTATGATTCAAAGATATTTGAGTCAGATCCGTTTGCTCGTCTTGACACCACAGGTGTTGGAAAGCTTATGGAGATGGCAATTAAGCTTGGTAAGCCGATTAATCCAAATCTTCACATTGGAATCTGCGGAGAGCATGGTGGAGATCCTACATCAGTAGAGTTCTGCCACAAGATTGGACTTGATTATGTATCATGCTCACCATTCCGTGTGCCAATAGCACGTCTCGCAGCTGCTCAGGCTGCTATAAGCTGCAAATAGTACACTGAATATGTGATAGCTTTTGCAGAAAGTAAATTCCCCCAAAAAGGGAGTTTTGCAAAAAAATAATTCCCTCGAGGAATTGCAATAATTAAAAGAAATTGACCTTAGAGAGGTAGATTATATCTGCTTCCTAAGGTCTTTTTTTGTCCAGCAAGAAGTAAAAAAGTCAATGCTTTTGGACTATAATTATTGGGTTCCTTTTTGGAAAATAATCTCGAGTAAATGTCTATAGTTCATAAAATTTGGGGCGTCTTTGACGCATCGATTCTTTAATGATTTGGGCGTTCACGCATCTCATTTGGCCCAAGACAATTCCTGAAAAAAAGAAGAAAAAAGAAAGAAAAATCACTTGGAAAAGTGCTCACGAAAAATGCAAGAAAAAGCTTGAAAATGCTTGAAGAATGGGGCTTTTGGGAGGGGGCTTATTGTAATATGTTCGTATTATGATAGGCTTTTGCTTGGACTTTTTGGAGCTCCTGGAGGGCTATAATAATAAGTTCGTATTCGTATAGGCGCTCGAAGGGCACTTTTGGGAGTGAAAAATTTCTAGAATAATACGAAAGTATTAGGGTAGAAATTTTTCTCCCATGAAAGAAAAAGAGATAGATTTTTTGGGAAGATTTTGGGAAAAATGAGGGAACGAAAAATTTGCAAAAGTAGGGAAAAGAAAATTTGCAAGAGCATATGAGACTATAGATTAATTGGTTTTGTAGAATCCCTAATCACAGAATGAAGTGATTAGGGA
>JAZLKM010000051.1:0-16255 GCA_045597645.1 Lachnospiraceae bacterium
CTCAAAAAAGAAAGTTTAAGGGATAATATGAGTACGTTAGAGCTTGCTCTTAACATGGTGGCTGAGGCAGCTACAACCGAGATTTCAAGGCAGACTAAGCCAGAAGGACTTGAAGCCAACAAAGCAGTCGCTAAAGCTGGAGGTTCTGCGGCAAAGGCGGCAAAGGATAGTATTGAAGAGTCTACGGGCAAACCGATAATTACGAGTAAGAAAGCATCGGAACTTAATCATATGGTTACAGCGATGATTGAAAAAATGCAGATTGCCTAATAGGCATTCCGATTGCATTACTTGCTGGTCTTGTAATTTCCTTGATTTGTAAGTAATGAACTCTTATTTTCTTTGCTTATACAAATTATAAAAAGATGCAACAGAAAAGAACCTGTTGCATATTTGTTTTAACGTTCGCGATACTCACGAGGTGAACAGTGATATATTTCTTTAAATGATTTAGAAAAATAGCTATTACTGTCAAATCCACATAACTCATAAATTGTTTGGATTGAATAAGTGCTGTTCCTAAGCATGTATGCGGCACTTTGCAATCTGTAATTTTTAAGGTATTTTATCGGTGAAATGTTGATAATTGACTTAAAACATCTAAGCACTTCACTTTTACTTACACTAGTAGCCATAGCCAAGTCATCCAAGGTTATGTTTTGGGAATAGTTGGCATGGATATAATTTAGAATTATTTGGACGCGATCTTCAAGTAGAAGATTAGCTGAGTTTGAGGGTATGGAATCCGCTTGATTTATATGGCTTAGCACAGCAAAGAAATCAGATAATAAATTTCTTACGTTTATCTCATAATCCTCTGGTTCGTGATTTATAACTTCCCATGCATTTCTTATGATAGTGTCTAGTTGTGGGAAGAATTCTGCATCTGGTTTCCAAATATAGTCTCTGAAATTTGCACTGTGAATAATAGGGTGTAAATATTTTTTGTAGTAAATACTGTCGGTATTGCTGCTTATTATGGAACTGTCAAAAGCAATGGATCTAAACGCTGATAGCTGACCGGAGTTTTGATTTCTCATGGCATGCAATACACTGGAGTTTATGAAAAATAAGTCTCCTTTAGTTAGTAAATATTTTCGATTGCCGCTTTCTAATAAAACAGTTCCTTCTTCGATATATCCTATTTCAATTTCTTTATGCCAGTGCCAGTTGACAAAGTTTTCGGTAACATCATCACGATATATTGCTACTGGAAATTCAGGAGTTCCATGAGTACCTGTCTCATCGATATTAAATTGTGAAGTTTGGTTGGATAAAGATATACATGTTGAAAGTGCCATTACAACTCCTTGTGATGATATAGTTATAATATTTGGTGGTTTTATTTCTTTGATAATATATTTATAGCGATATAATTACAATAGTTGCATGTGCAATAAATTAAAATCAAAGGAGAAGTATATCATGTTTGAAAATTTTCAGTGGATTAACGAAGGCGAGATAAAGATTGAAGAAAATAAGGTTGTAATGAAGGCACCTGCTTTGACAGATTTCTTCTGCGGAGGAAGTACAACAAGCGAAGAAGGAATTCTTCCCGAATCACTTTGCAATGCGCCATATTTTTATACAGAGGTTAAGGGTGATTTTGTTTTTAATGTAAAGGTATCTCATGATTTTAAGGAAACTTATGATTCTGCCTCTGTCATGATTATGCAGGACATGGAAAACTGGGCTAAATGCTGTTTTGAGCTTACAGACTTTGGAACACATGCTGCTGTAAGTGTAGTAACTAAAGACGGGGAATCTGATGATGCTAACGGATGCGATATAGAAGGTCAGAATTTTGCATATCTCAGAGTTTGCCGTGTAGGAAGAGCGTTTTCTTTCCATTATTCATTGGATGGAGAGCACTTCCATATGACAAGATATTTCCTGATGAAAGATGCTGAATCTGTAAAGGTAGGCTTGCTTGCACAGGCACCAACAGGTCAGGGTGGAGACAGAATATACGAGAATCTTTCAATTGAAAGCAAAACAGTAAAGAATATCAGAGCTGGCGAATAAAATGGAAATAAAGAAGAAATAGGATAGCTTTGGAAAAATTGGATAGCTGTCTAGCGTTGTAGTCTAACGTTGTAACTGTATTTTGGCCGTTCCTAGCATCCTCGTGCATCCTTTGAGAACGAATTGATCACAGCGAGAAGATGCTGGTTTTATAAGGCTTCAGACGGGTTGCGATGCCTTTGCATTCTGTTTTTTTTCGCCGCTTCGGGACGCAGAGGTCGCAGGTTCAAATCCTGTCGCGCCGATTTATTTGAACTTAAATGGCAAGTGAATACAAGGATTTTTGAAGAATCTGCTATGGTAGATTCTTTTTTTTGTTAGTAGCGTTGTTGCAGGACGTGGCATTAGGAACGTCACCAATACAAGTAATACAAGTAAGACTTTACAATTCTAGCTGTATAAACATAGAATATAGGTTAGCGATATAAAGAGCAAAGGCAATCTTACTAGAAATGGGTAATTTTGATGAATATTACAAATCTTGAGATAACACAAGCAGCTATAGACATGTTCTTTTGCCTAATATGCATAATAATGGTAGTGGCAATTAGAGCAAACAGGCCTAAACAAAAGAGCATGAAGTCATTTGTGCATCTATTTCTCATTGCAGCGCTTTTGTTTTTTGGTGAGACATTAGCCTATATATTCAGAGGTAACTTAGGCATATTTAATGTTGTAGTTACGCGTGCCTCAAATCTGGTGGTATTTGCAATGAATGTTGCGATGGCAAATACGTATGTTAGATATGTTCAAGCTGTTTTTACTGACAGAGACGTTGCTGTCAGCGATAAATATATTAAGATTGCTAATCTTTTTTCTGCGTTAAATCTTATAATCATAGCTGTCAATCAAGTATATTCTTGGATGTACTATTTTGATGAAGCTAATTATTACCATAGAAATAACATGTGGTATGTCTATACCATATTTTCGCTTGCCATTATTTTTTCTGGTGCAAGCATGGCGATAAAACATCGCAAGTACATAGAGAATCGTAGTTTTGTCTCTGTAATGCTATTCTCGTTTATTCCCATAATTGCTACAGTCATTCAATTATTTGTGTATGGTCTGTCTATAACAAATTTAGGACTTGGAATAGGTTCATTCGTTATGTTCGGAGCATACATATATGACTGGTCACATGACAGCGCTGAGCAGATGAAAAAAATAAAAAAGAATAGGTTCGATGTAATTATTCTTTTTGCAATCATGCTACTTAGTATGAGCGTCTCAATTATTGCGTGTGGAAATGTTATTCAGCGCGTAACGAGAGATAACTCTAAAATGCAGAGTGAAACAGTAGCCCAGATGGTGGCTGCGGAGATTGAGAATGAATTTATCAAGCCGGTCACTGTGTCACAAACGATAAGCCAGGATCTCACCATTAGATCATTTATTGATGGAAATACAAAGGAAGAGGCAGAAGCTGTTAAAGATGACATGACAGCTCATCTTGTGTCAATTGGAAATGAGTTTGGATATCAGATGGTCTTCGTTGTATCTGAAAAAACAAGAGCCTATTATACATACAATGGGATTAGCAAGTATCTGGATGTAGAAAATGACAGCCATGATATTTGGTATAAAGAATTCTTGGATGCAGGGAAAAAGTATGTCGTTAACGTAGATACTGATGAAGATAACAACTGGGCACTTTCAGTGTTTGTAAACTATGGTATTTTTGACGCTGATGGCAATGTATTGGGTGCGTGCGGTGCCGGGGTTGATATGAATGACCTCAAGAATCTCATCATTAAGTATGAAGAGCAGTATGGTATCAAGGTCGATCTAGTAAACCATGATGGACTCATACAGGTTGATAGTGATGGAAGCGTCATAGAAGTAGAATATCTGGATAATTCATATTTCGATAAAGTGACGGGAACAGACTTTTATTATCAGACTGTAGATGGTTCTTGCCGTATGACTAAATATGTTGACGAGTTTGATTGGTATTTGGTCGTTAGGGACGACAACCCCATAAAGATTGATGCCAACAGGATTCTTTTACCAATCGTTTTGATATTTGTTGCAGGTGTAGTCGTAATGGCTATTACATTTGCAACTATTAGTATCAGGCAGCGTAAAGCTGAGGAAGCGTATAACAGCCGATATGAAGTCTCTATAAAAGATGAGCTGACTGGCTTATATAACAGACGTGGTTATGAAGTAGACTGCGACGAAATAAATAAAGAGAATGCTCTGACTGAGTACAGTATCATTATGATGGACCTAAATGGGCTGAAGTTTGTAAATGATAATATTGGTCATGAAGCTGGCGATGAACTGATAATTGGCGCAGCTAAATGCATGGAGAATGCGTTTACGGGACATGGAAATGTCTATAGGGTAGGTGGAGATGAGTTTGTAGCACTGTTAAAAGGTACTAAGGAGATAGTCGAAGCTTCAGTGGAAACCTTGGATTACCTGACGTCAAAATATAAAGGGAAATACATCTCTGAGCTTAGCGTCTCTAAAGGCGTTGTTGTGTGCTCAGAACATCCGGAGCTCTCATTTGAAGAATTAAAGGCAATGGCTGATAAGCTCATGTATGCTGATAAGGATGAGTATTACAGAAGAACTGGTAAAAATAGGAGACGTGTTTAAATTGTTAACAGGCTCCATGGCAATAAATGTATATGGCTACCGGGATGAGTATTATGCTGATTTCATTGAGGGGTCATATTAATATCACTTAAATAATGAGCGGGGATTTCGCATTAACGAAGTCCCCGCTTTTTTTGTTGAGAAGTATGGACCGAAATCCACGTACTTGACTGCTGCTAACAAGTCTAATTACTGGATGCTGGTTACAGTATAACCTGCGTCAGTGACAGCTTTTTCAAGAACGTCGTTAGCTACATCTGTATCTAGTGTCACAACAGCTGTGCCAGTGGTGTGGCTCACTTCAGCTGATTTTACCCCTTCTACAGCCTCGAGAGCTTTCTTGGTGTGCATTTCGCAATGACCGCACATCATTCCTTCAATTTTCATGGTTTTAGTCATTTTAATAGCCTCCTTTTGCTTTGTTTTTTTAGGTTTTTTATTAATTTTGTGATCCCGCTTGGAATCATACATCCGGAAGAAATTTAATCTTAACGCATTGGTTACAACACTGAAGCTAGATAAGCTCATTGCGGCTGCTGCAAATGTTGGATTGAGCTGCCAACCTAAAAGTGGGATAAGTACACCGGCAGCCAGTGGAATGCCAATGCTGTTATAGATAAACGCCCAAAATAGGTTCTGATGTATGTTGCGCAGTGTAGCTCGGCTTAGCCGTATTGCGGCGGGAACATCGGATAGTCGACTCTTCATTAGCACCACATCTGCAGCGTCGATAGCCACATCAGTACCTGCACCAATGGCAATACCAACATCTGCACTGGTGAGAGCAGGAGCATCGTTGATGCCGTCACCGACCATGATGACTTTGCCTTTCTGCTTCAGATTGCGGATGGCATTCTCTTTTTCGTTGGGAAGGACTCCTGCAATTACTTCGTCTACGCCTGCCTGCTTGCCGATTGCATTTGCAGTGCGTATGTTGTCTCCGGTTAGCATCACTACGTGAATTCCCATATTTTGCATTTCGCTGATAGCCTTGGGACTGTCTTCTTTTATGACGTCGGCTACTGCGATTATACCAAGAAGGGTATCGCCAGCAGCAAAAAACAGAGGTGTCTTGCCTTCCTCGGAGAGCTTTTCTGACTGAACCTTCATTTCGTCGGGGATAGCCAGCTTGCTGCTGATGAATTGATAATTGCCACCATAAACATTGGTGCCGTCCATAACTGCTGACAGTCCATTGCCAGGTAGGGCTTGGAAGTCTGCAACATCTATGGCCAAGATGTGATCTTGCTCTGCTCTCAGATTAATAGCATGTGCCAATGGGTGCTCACTTTTGCGCTCCAGTGCATATGCCATTGAGAGAACGTCCGCTACAGACCTATCGTTGGATGGGAGAATGTCTGTCACAGTGGGTGCGCCTTCGGTGATGGTGCCGGTCTTATCAAGGGCCAGAATTGTGGTTTTTCCAGTATTTTCCAGGGAGAGCGCCGTCTTAAATAGTATACCTGATTTTGCTCCCATACCGTTGCCAACCATGATCGCCACAGGCGTCGCAAGACCTAGAGAGCAAGGGCAGCTGATAACTAATACAGAAATACCACGTGCAAGGGCATAACCGATACTTTGACCAGCCAAGAGCCACGCTATTATAGTAATAGCTGCAATGGCAATTACGGTGGGAACGAACACCCCTGATACCTTATCTGCGACCTTGGCGATAGGCGCTTTGGTTGCAGCTGCATCACTGACCATCTGAATGATCTGTGACAGGGTAGTATCGCTGCCTACTCTGGTGGATTCGCATCGAATAAAACCAGATTGATTTAATGTGCCGGCAGAAACGGTACTTCCAGCACTCTTGTCAACGGGAATGCTTTCACCGGTAAGAGAAGATTCATTTACCGCGCTGATGCCATCTAGAACAATCCCATCTACTGGGATGGTATCACCAGGGCGGACTACAAATATATCTCCCTTTGTCACCTGCTCTATTGGCACGGTAATCTCTTGGCCGTCACGCTCAAGCGTAGCAGTTTGTGGCGCTAGTTTCATCAGACTTTTTAGAGCATCTGTAGTCTTGCCTTTTGAACGGGCTTCCAACATTTTTCCCAAAGTTATCAATGCAAGAATAGTAGCTGCTGATTCGAAGTAGAACTCATCCATATACTTCATCACTGCATCTGCGTTACCCTTGACCTGTGCATCTGTCATAGCGAACAGAGATACGGTGCTGTAGATAAAAGCGGCAGATGAGCCTAACGCTACAAGAGCGTCCATGTTTGGTGCTCTGTGCCACAAGCTTTTGAAGCCGCTTATAAAAAACTTCTGGTTGATGACCATGATAATTACTGTAAGCAGCAGCTGGAAGATGCCCATTGCCACATGGTTGCCATCAAAAAATGATGGCAATGGCCAACCCCACATCATATGTCCCATTGAGGCGTACATGAGTAATAACCAAAAGCCCAAGGAGATAATTAGTCTTCTTTTTAAAACAGGTGTCTCGTGGTCTGCTAGGGAATCTTCATCAGCAGAAGGCTGAGAAGACGCTACCTGGGAGCTGTTTTTTAGGGTAGCTCCGTATCCTGCAGCTTGAACTGCCGCGATGATATCTGATGGAGAAGCAGTACCTTCTACTCCCATGGAATTAGTTAACAGGCTTACAGAACATGACAAGACGCCTTGCACACCGGTTACAGCCTTTTCCACTCTTGCGGAACAGGCAGCGCAGCTCATGCCGGTTACTGAATATTGTTCCATAGTTTTCTCTTTCCTTACTTCATCAATTTTTGCAATGTTGCAACTAACTCATCAATGACTTCATCGTTGCCGTCTCTGATATCCCTGGCAACGCAACCGCGAATGTGACTCGCCAGAAGCTCCTTGTTAAAGGCATTGATTGCAGCACTTACAGCGGCTGACTGCACTAATATATCCGCGCAGTAGGCATCGTTTTCTATCATTCCACGTATTCCGCGAATCTGTCCTTCCATGCGGCTTAGTCGGTTGATGAGTTTTTTTCGTTCATCGGCTGAACGGGCTGTCATCTTTTGGCAGCATCCGCAGTCTATATTATTATCCATAGGATTACCTCCTTACGTTCATACCCCTAGGGGGTATATTGAATCTATACCCCATGGGGGTATTTGTCAATAGGAAATTAGAGCCGAATTAGTTGACAGTTGAAGCAAAAACGATATTCTATTTTTTAATAGCATTTTAGAAGTGATACTCAACAAAATGGAAAACTGTAACAACAATAGGAGAATGGTGCACATGAAAAAAGCAAGGTTTTGTCTAATTGGTTCAGGATGGAGAGCAGAGTATTTTTTAAGAGTTGCAATAGCGCATAGCGAAGAGCTCGAGGTGGCTGGAGTTCTATGCAGAAGCGATGAGAAAGCTGCGTTAATTTCAGACAGATTTAATGTTCCGGCTACGACAAATGAGACGGATATTATAGATGCAGATCCAGATTTTATAGTGGTATCCGTGTCTAGAAGCGCTGCATGGTCAATCGCCTCAAAATGGAAGGAAATGGGCTATTGCGTAATTATGGAGACTCCGATGGGCGATACATTGGAGGAAATTGAGCAAATAAGATGTGTTAAAAATCAGGGCGGGAAGCTACTGGTAGCTGAGCAGTATAGATATTATCCGACTTATAAAAGAATAATAGATACCGTAAGGAGTGGCTTGATAGGGGAGCCTGTCTGCGTCAACGCGTCGGTAGCCCATGACTATCATGGATTTAATGTGATACGTGAGCTGCTGCTGGAGACTGTTGATATGCCGTTTAAAATGCGCACGGAAAAATATGATTTACCTGTCACAAAAACCGGGGATAGATTCAATATCTATACGGATGGAGAGATTATCACGAAGAATCGTGCAAAGGTAGATATAGTTTATCAGGATGGAAAAATTGGATTCTACGATTTTGACTCTGATCAGTATCATTCGACAATTCGCCATAATACGTTAAAGGTAACCGGTACAAGGGGAGAGATTATAGATGGCGTATGCTATTACCTCGATGAAAATAATGAAATGAAAAAGACTGTTCTGATAGACGACTTTCAGTTTGCACGAGAAGAAAAAGCGGATGATGAAAATGCAGTTTATGAGCTTATGAAGCTGGCATACAATGTTGGAAAAATGGATGATATTCTAGATGCAGATGTGAAAAATGAAATCATCATGCGCTGGGAGGATAACTTTGATTCAGGACTGCTGGATGCCTACATGACAGTTATGATGAACAGCCAGGGGCAGTGGATAGACATAGAAACAGACAATAAAGGTGAATGATGGGACATATTTATTTTGTGAGACATGGACAGACGGTTTGGAATGTAGAAAACAAAATATGCGGAGCAACTGACTCCCCGCTAACTGACGTTGGAAGGCAGCAAGCGAAGGAGACTGCAAGTGAGATTCTAAATCAGGGAATTAGAATTGACGAGATATTGTACTCGCCACTGTCTAGGGCAAAGGATACAGCGCTCATCATAGCTGAAGCAACTGGTGTGCCAGCTAGAGAAGAAGATCGACTGACAGAGCAGCGGTTTGGAAAATGGGAAGGTACAGCGAGAGATGGCGCTCAGTTTAGGAAAGACAAAGCAAATTTTGCGACAGATTATGATGGTGGCGAATCAATGCTGAAATTATGTCAGCGAATATATAACTTGTTGGATGACATTAAGACAGAGTCCGAAGATAAGACATATCTTCTTGTAGCACATAATGGTATTGCGAGGGCTGTTAAGTCATATTTTACAAGTATGTCGAACGAGGAGTATGCAGCTTATGGAATAAAAAATTGTGAAGTGGTGAGATTTGATTTTTAATCACACATAGGTAATGCGCCGCTGCCTTTGAGCGATTAGCAATTGCGAAATGTATAAAAGTGGCATATAATTTCGCTGTATGTACTTGCCCGTTTCTTTTGATCGATGAGAAGAAAGCGGATTATGCGAGTTGGCAGTTTGTCAAATAGGAGGATAGACATGAAATTCAAATTCGGTATCAAGGAAGTAGTTGCAACCGGTATTGGTACAGCGCTTTTCGTAGCACTTACCCAGATTCAGATTCCACTTGTAATCGTTCCTAATACTGCACTTCAGCCAAGAATGGCGGTTCTTGCATTTGTATCAGCAGTATTTGGCCCAATAGTAGGTGGTATCGTAGGTCTTCTTGGACATGCACTTGGAGATGCTCTTTTCTATGGAAGCATCTGGTGGAGCTGGGTTATTCCAGAGGCAGTAGTAGGTATTGCAATTGGTATGTTCATGAACAAGTTTGCAGTAAAAGAGGGTGGCTTCAATGCAAAGAAGGTAGTTCTCTTCAACTGTGTACAGGTGGTAGCAAATGCTGTAGCATGGATTGTGTGCGCACCAGTACTTGATATTGTTATATATGCAGAGCCGGCTAATAAAGTATTCGCACAGGGTGCACTTGCATTCCTTGGAAATATTCTTATCATTGGTATCCTTGGCTCACTTCTTGCATGGGGCTACACCAAGATTTTTGCAAAGACCGGCAGCCTTGAGAAGGAAGACTAATTAGTTTTGGCAGATTCAATTATTAGCTTTTCGGATTTCTCTTTTACATATAGATCACAGAAAAGTCCGACACTAAAAAATATAAATCTGGATATTAATTCAGGGGAGAAGATCCTGATAATAGGACCTTCAGGAAGTGGAAAATCGACACTAGCCCATTGCATAAATGGGCTGGTGCCTTTTGCTTACGAGGGGACTATCGAAGGGTCTTATTTAATTGACGGCAAGGACCCAAGAAAGCTTGGGATCTTTGGACTCTCACAGATTGTGGGAACAGTTCTACAGGACACAGATGGACAGTTTGTAGGGCTAACCGTAGGCGAGGACGTGGCTTTTGCACTGGAAAATGACTGTGTTCCTCTAGACGAGATGATAAGAAAGGTTGATGAAGCCTGCGAAGCCGTAGACATAGTGAATCTCAAAGGAAATGCTCCAAGAGAATTATCTGGCGGACAAAAGCAGCGCGTATCCATGGCAGGGGTATTGGTTAGCGATGTTAAGGTGCTGCTCTTTGACGAGCCTTTGGCTAATCTCGACCCGAAAACTGGAAAGCGTACTATTGAGCTGATTGACAAGCTTAATAGTCAAGGAATAACGTGCATAATAATTGAACATCGATTGGAAGATGCACTTTGGTGCAGAGCAGATAGGATTGTGCTGGTAGATGAAGGCGAGATAAAGGCGGACATGACACCAGATGAGCTGTTGGCTTCAGATATTCTCAATGAAACTGGAATTAGAGAGCCGTTATACATAACAGCGTTAAAGCATGCAGGCTGCAAAATAGATGCGGCATCAAGACCGAGTGATGTGAGGAACATGGATTTGTCACCATATGCTGAGCAGATTCAACTTTGGAATAGCCATGTACCTGATACAAAAAATGAAATAAGCGAAGAAAGTATTCTTGAGGTTGGCAATCTTTCTTTTTCCTATGACGGGAAGCAGGATGTGCTTACTGATATTGGATTTAATATACATAAGGGCGAGATGATAAGCGTTGTAGGCAAGAATGGTGCAGGTAAGTCGACGCTTTCATCTATAATATGTGGTTTCATGTCACCTAAAACAGGAACCATAAAATACAAGGGCGAGGATATATCGAGCCTATCTGTAAAAGAGCGCGGAGAACGAATTGGATTTGTAATGCAGAACCCAAATCACATGATATCGCAGGCCTTTGTAGCAGAGGAAATAGCGCTGGGATTGAAAGTCAGAGGCGTAGATGAGGACACCATAAAGGCAAAAACAGAGAAAATTCTGCGAATCTGTGAGCTCTATCCATATAGGAACTGGCCTATATCAGCTTTAAGCTATGGAATGAAAAAGAGGGTCACCATAGCTTCTATTTTGACACTTAATCCTGAAATTATTATCCTGGATGAACCTACAGCAGGGCAGGATTTTAGGAGATATACCCAGATAATGGAGTTCCTAAAGAAACTTAACTCGGAGCATGGTATTACAATCATCATGGTCACTCATGATATGCACTTGATGCTTGAGTATACAAGGAGAGCTATAGTGCTGGCGGATGGTCACATGATATGTGATGGGACACCGGAATACGTACTGACAAGTGAAGAGATAGCAGATAGAGCATATCTTAAGAAGACTAGCCTATATGACTTGGCAGTTGGGACTAGTATACCTGATCCGCAACAGTTTGTGAGACACTTTATCAGCTATGAAGAAAAGCTCAGAGAGGAGAAGTGCGATGCCTAAGATGCTAACTTATGAAGATAAGGGCACCTGGATACATCGACTGTCAGGTGTGACGAAGCTTATATACTTCCTGCTCTGGACTGTTACTGCAATGATATGCTACGACCTTAGAGTGTTGGGGGTTATGGTGATAATATCATTCATAGTCTATGCAATGTCCAAGACCTCATTTTCACAGGTTAAAGGCGTGTTTGTATTTATATTGGTTTTTTTGAGCATAAATCTTTTGGCAATATTCCTATTTGCGCCTATGCAAGGCACCACATTGTATGGCACATACCATGAGATGGGAAGGATAACTGGCCGATATGTTATAACTCAGGAGCAGCTGTTCTATGAGGCCCATGTATTTATAAAGTATCTTTGTATAGTGCCTGCGGTATTTACTTTTTTGGTTACAACCAATCCGTCGGAATTTGCGGCATCCCTCAATCGTATTGGAGTAGGATACAAGGGAGGATACTCACTGGCGCTTGCACTTAGATATATTCCTGATGTTCAAGTAGATTTTCAGAAAATAAGAAACTCACAGGCGGCTCGGGGAATAGAAATGAGTAAGAAGGCGGGTCTTTTGGATAGAATAAAGCACACGGCGGCTATTATTTTCCCGTTGATTTTCACATCCATGGACCGAATAGATGTCGTAAGTAATGCCATGGAGCTTAGAGGATTTGGCAAAAAGAAAAAACGCACTTGGTATATGGGACGTAAGCTTAAGCCTATGGATTACATGGTACTGATGTGTGCTGTATTATTGACAGCAGTTGCTATGATCATCACTTTTTCTAATGGTTCTAGATTTTGGAATCCCTTTGTATAAGGGGAGGGGCGACAATGATAAACGACGAAAAGATTCTGGTGACAAAATCATCAATGCCACCATATGAAGAGTATATAGAGGCGATAAAACCGCTCTGGGATAGCCATTGGCTGACCAACATGGGAGTCTATCACGAGCAGCTTGAGTCTAGACTTAAGGATTATCTTGATGTGCCTAACATATCACTTATGGTTAATGGACATATGGCCCTTGAGCTTGTGATACAGGCATTTGATTTTCCGAAGGGAGCGGAGGTAATTACTACTCCGTATACGTTCATATCAACGACACACGCAATTGTGAGAAACGGCCTCACACCGGTGTTCTGCGATGTCAAAGCTTCGGATGGAACAATAGATGAGGATAAAATAGAGGCTTTAATTACTGACAAGACGGTTGCGATAGTACCTGTACATGTGTATGGCAATGTGTGTAATGTGGATGTGATACAAGAGATTGCAGACAGACATGGCCTGAAGGTAATATACGATGCGGCGCATGCGTTTGGCATTAAATATAAAGGCAGAGGAATCGGCAGTTACGGCGATGCAGCTATATATAGTTTTCATGCTACTAAGGTGTTCAATACAATTGAAGGTGGCGCAGTAGCCTTCAGAGACGAAAGCCTATATGAGAAGCTGTATAACCTTAAAAACTTTGGCATAAGAGACGAGGAACTTACTGTCGAGGTCGGAGCTAATGCCAAAATGAATGAGTTTGCAGCGGTTATGGGGCTGTGTAACCTTAATCATATCGAGGAATATATTGCCGGCCGTGGCAGAATAGTTGACTTTTACGAGAAAGCATTGTCAGAAGTAAAAGGAATAAAGCTTCTGACAGATACAATAGCAGACAACCATAACTATGGATATTTTCCGATTATAGTAGAGGATGAGTACTCGCTGAGTCGAAATGAACTGGCTAACAAATTTTCCGCAAATGGGATATATGCCAGAAAGTATTTCTACCCACTGACATCAGATCAGGCATGCTTTGAGCATATGTTTGATAATGCAACTCTTGACATTGCCAGAGATATGTCGCAAAGAGTGTTGGTATTGCCGGTATCTGATTCTTTGACGATAGAGCAGGCTCAGAGAATAGTAAATATAATTAAAGAGTAGATATGAACATATTACTTACATCCGTTGGAAGACGGAGCTATTTAGTTGAATATTTTAAGGAATGCCTAAAGGGTGATGGCAAAGTATATGTGACAAATAGCACAGATATTTCGCCTGCATTTGCGGTAGCGGATGGATGTGCAGTTTCACCGCTTATCTACGATGAACAGTATATTCCCTTTTTGCTTGATTATTGCAGCAAGATGAACATCTCTGCAATAGTGCCACTCTTTGATGTGGATCTCCTCATACTGGCTCGAAATAAGGCGTTATTCGCGGAGGCAGGAGTTACCCTAATAGTGTCTGACGAGCAGGTGATAGATATCTGTAATGATAAGTGGAAGACTTATGAATTTGGAAAAAAGAACGCTATTGGTGTACCAGCTACATACCTTAACCTAGAGGATGCAATCGAAGCATTAGAGACAGAAAAAATATCTTTCCCTGTTATTGTAAAACCCAGATGGGGTATGGGTTCGCTTTCTATATATCAGGCTGATGACATGGACGAACTTGCGCTATTCTACAGGAAAATTCGCAGAGAAATTGAATCTTCTTATCTGAAATATGAAGCAAAAATGGATAGTGACCACTGCGTTATCATCCAGCAGAAAGCCGGAGGAGAAGAATACGGACTAGATATTATATGTGACATAGATGGTGTATATCAGACCACTATAGTGAAGCATAAAATGGGTATGCGGGCTGGTGAGACAGACTGCGCAGAGGTGGTTGATAACAAGATGTTGACTGACTTCGGAAAAAAGTTGGCAGCAGCCATTAGCCACATTGGTAATCTCGATGTGGATGTAATGGTGGATGGTGACAATATTTTTGTCCTAGACATGAATGCCAGGTTTGGTGGAGGCTACCCATTTAGTCACACAGCCGGGGCGAATCTGCCAAAGGCTATTATCAACTGGCTTGAGGGAAAAGGTACTCCAAAGGATGCTTTTGCTGTGAAATATGGAGTGATAGCGCAGAAAAATATTCAGATGGTTGAGCTGAGAAGATGATTAACTATGATGAACTTAATCTAACTAAATATCAGACTCCGTGTTATTTGATTGACAGTGACAGATTTGGAATAAATCTTGGCAAAATACGTGATGCATTTGAAGCCAGGTGGCCAGGAAAAGTTTTACTTGGATATTCTGTTAAAACGAACAATTCAAGGGAACTATTACGTCTGGCCAGAAGTAAGGGAATGCTGGCGGAAGTCGTGTCTGGGGATGAGTATAGTCAGGCACAGGAGTGCGGCTACCTTGACCAGAATATTATTTTCAATGGCCCGCAGAAAACTGCAGAGCAGCTCATCAATGCCCTAAGATTTGAGGGAATCGTTAATATTGATGGTCTACGCGAGATTGACATCATTGAGTCTGAACTTGAGGTTATAGATCCCAAAAGTCTAAAATTGGGCCTTAGAGTAAACTTTGATCTAGAGAGCATCTGCCCAGGGGAGACCACCGCGGAAGACGAGGTCTCTCGCTTTGGTTTGTGCATTGAAAATGGTGATTTTGAGACGGCAGTGAGCCGTCTTCATGCAATGGGCATTAAAATCAGTGGATTACACATGCACTATAGCTCAAAGACCAGAAGCCTGGCCATCTTTAGAGCGCTTGCTTCACAGGCAGTATTACTTGCCAATCAATACGACCTTATTGATGAAATCAGCTTTATAGACATGGGCGGAGGCTTCTTCATGGGGAAAGCAGATGTGCCCAATAAGCCCACAATGTCCCAATATGCCGACACAATAGCTTCTACGCTATCTAAAGCGTTCGACCCGCAGAAGGTCAGTCTGATTCTTGAACCTGGTGCATCGCTCGTTGCCACCTGTGTTGACTACGTAACACGTGTAGTAGATGTTAAGTCAGTACGCGATGTACTTGTAGCTACAATGGACGGTTCTGTAATGGATATAAATCCATTCATGGCTCACAGAGAGCCGCCGCACCAATGGAAAAGAAAGCAGTCTCCCGCGCGGACTTCTATTGCTAATCAGCTAGTTGTTGGCGGCACATGCATGGAAAAGGACAGATTCTTTACCTCGAGCTACGAGGAACAACTAATACCTGGCGACACTCTTATATGCGAGTGCTCAGGGGCATACACAATGTCCTTCTCCAACACCTTCATCAACAATCCACCCAGAACCTACGTAATCTAGCGACCCGAGGCCCATCCTCGGGCCTTTTTATATCCATCCTCAACACCTTCCCCGCCTGGCCTACCCGCCGCCCTTTTTCGCCCACCACTATCTCTGGTAGGAGGGGGCTGCATTCGCCTTGCCACGTCTATAGTTGTACACCTGGTCCGCGCGTAGCTGCATGCTCCTCCCTCCATGGCACTCAGAGCCTGAATTCGGTGATTTGCGTGGTGATTCTTATTTCGAGATGCTGCGCGCCCGGTCTCCAGTTGTCTGAGATGTG
>JAZLKM010000052.1:0-32176 GCA_045597645.1 Lachnospiraceae bacterium
ATGTACGTGCGCAAGCCTCGTTAAGAGAATGAGCCCCAACAAAAGTGGATGAATTCTAGAAGACCACATCGAGTTTCGGAGGAGGGCGCGCAATAAAACATCGTCAAACGAATCGCCCTCAGATTCCGAAAACGGGCTCGCGTAGGAAGGAGGACGTGTAGGATGGCTAGCCCGGGCAAGATGAAGTAAGTGAAACCTGCTGGTGGGTGAGGTGGCGGCCCCGAAAATTGGTGGGATGCGCGGCCACGGCAGGCCTAACTGGGGCGGGTGGCGGCGAAAAGCGAAATAAAAAGGGGAGCCTGAAGGGCTCCCCCTGTGATGTGATGAAGATGGGTTAGGCCATGAGGTATTTGTCGACCTCGGCAGCGCAGGCGCGGCCTTCGGTGATGCCCCATACGACGAGGGACTGGCCTCTGTGGCAGTCGCCGGCAGTAAAGATGCCAGGAACTGAGGTGACGTATGACTCAGCTGGAGTGGCGATGACACCGCGAGGTGTGGCATCAACTCCGAAGGCTTCCATGATGTAGCTCTCGCAGCCTAAAAAGCCTGCAGCGATGAGAAGGAGCTCGCACTTGAGTTCTTTTTCTGAGCCTGCTACTTCCACCATGTCCATACGGCCTGTGGTTTCGTTTTTCTTGAACTCAAGAGAGACAATTTTTACAGCTTTGAGTTTGCCTGATTTGTCCTTTATGAATTCTTTTACGGTGGTCTGATAGATACGAGGGTCGTGGCCGAATACTGCTATAGCTTCCTGCTGACCGTAGTCGGTCTTGCAGACCTTTGGCCACTGCGGCCACGGGTTATTCTCAGCGCGCTGGTCAGGTGCCTTTGGCATCATTTCAAGCTGAGTTACAGACTTGCAGCCATGTCTGATGCAGGTGCCGACGCAGTCATTGCCAGTGTCACCACCACCTACGATAACTACGTTCTTATCCTTTGCCATCTCGATGAGAGATGCAGATTTGCTGCCAAGTACGCGTCTGGTAGCATCAGAGAGGAAGTCTACTGCAAAATAGATACCCTTTGCGTCGCGGCCAGGTGCATTGAGGTCTCTTGGAAGCTTGGCGCCTGTTGCAAGTACTACTGCATCATAGTCAGCTTTTAGTGACTCGATAGTAACATCGCAGTCAGCGCTGCCTACGTTAGTGTTGCACTTGAAGGTGATGCCTTCCTCCTCCATGAGGGCGATGCGTCTCTTAACAATGTTTTTATTGAGCTTCATGTTTGGAATACCGAACATGAGAAGTCCACCCGGGTACTCGTTTTTCTCAAATACAGTGACAAGATGGCCTCGCTTGTTGAGCTGATCTGCTGCCGCAAGTCCGGCAGGACCACCACCGATTATGGCTACCTTTTTGCCACTGCGGATCTTAATCTCAGCAGGCTGGATGTAACCTTTTGCAAAGGCTTCCTCAATGATAGACAGCTCGTTGTCGTGGCAGGTGACAGACTCATCATTAAGACCGCAGGTACATGCAGCCTCGCAAAGTGCAGGGCACACGCGACCTGTGAACTCCGGGAAGTTGTTGGTCTTTCTAAGTCTCTCGTAGGCCTCCTTCATGTCGCCACGATATATTTCATCATTCCACTCCGGAATGAGATTGTGGAGCGGGCATCCTGAATACATGCCGCCAAACTGCTCGCCTGACTGGCAGAATGGCACACCACAATTCATGCATCTTGCCGCCTGAATCTGTCTCTCTTCAAGGGGCTTTGGCATCTTAAACTCTTCAAAATTCTTTATTCTCTCGAGAGGTGCAACCCATGTGTTGGTAGCTCTCTCATAATCCATAAATCCACTAGCTTTTCCCATGGCTCACCTCCTACTTCTGGCTCTCAATAATCTTCTTGTACTCAGTTGGAATGATTTTCTTAAAGAACGGCAGATACTTGTCAAAGTTCTCAAGTATTTCAGTGCCGAGCTCAGAGCCAGTCTCCTTGACGTGCTCACCGATAAGAGTCTTAAGCTCTTTGATGTCATCCTTCTGGGTCACCTCAGACATTTCAACCATCTGCTTGTTGAGCCTTAGGTAGAAGTCATGCTGCATGTCTAATACATAGGCGATACCACCGCTCATTCCGGCTGCAAAGTTCTTGCCGGTAGCGCCGAGTACTGCGACACGTCCGCCGGTCATGTACTCGCAGCCATGGTCTCCGCAGCCCTCTACTACTGCGTTAGCACCAGAGTTACGTACACAGAAACGCTCACCAGCTACACCGTTGATGTATGCCTTTCCGCTGGTAGCTCCATAAAGTGCTACGTTACCTATGATAATATTTTCTGAAGCCTTAAAGCTTACACCTTCCTCTGGCTTAACTACGAGCTTACCGCCTGACAGTCCTTTTCCAAAATAGTCGTTGGAATCGCCAGTCAAGGTCATGGTCATACCACTCGGGATGAATGCTCCAAAGCTCTGGCCACCACCACCGTGGCAATTAACTACGTAGGTGTCCTCTGCCAGATGGTCACCAAACCTCTTGGTGATTTCTGAACCAGTTATGGTTCCGAGGGTTCTATTGATACTAGACACATTTACATCTATGCTAGCAGGCTCGCCCTTTGAAAATGCCTTCTCGAAGCCTGGAAGTAGCACTGACTCATCCATAGTCTCGCTGAGCTTAAAGTCATAGACCTTTGCCGGGTCGAAATGCTCTGTCCTGGTAGTGCCATCTACTTTTCCAAGGATAGGTGCCATGTCAAGGGTATGTGCGTTAGCGAAAAGCTTTTCAGCAGATTCCTCTACTGCTGCGCCTCCAATATAGCCATCCTTAATCTTGAGCATGTCAGTGCGACCTACCAGCTCGTCAACCGTGCGTACACCAAGCTTTGCCATAATCTCACGGAGTTCCTCTGCTATGAACATCATGAAGTTCATAATGTACTCCGGCTTTCCTGCAAAGCGCTTGCGAAGCTCTGGATTCTGAGTTGCAATACCTACCGGGCAGGTATCCAAGTTACATACTCTCATCATTACGCAGCCCATGGTTACGAGCGGCGCTGTTGCAAAACCAAATTCCTCTGCTCCAAGTGCACATGCGATAGCTACATCGCGACCGGTCATAAGCTTTCCATCAGTCTCGATGCGTACCTTCTCGCGAAGTCCGTTGAGCATGAGGGTCTGATGTGTCTCTGCCAGTCCAAGCTCCCATGGCAGTCCTGCGTTATGTATAGATGATTTCGGCGCTGCTCCTGTACCTCCGTCATAGCCTGATATAAGTATTACCTGAGCTCCGGCCTTAGCAACACCTGCAGCAATTGTACCTACTCCAGCCTCTGAAACCAGCTTTACTGAGATTCTTGCATCCCTATTTGCATTCTTAAGATCGTATATAAGCTGAGCCAGATCCTCGATAGAATAGATATCATGATGTGGCGGTGGAGAGATAAGTGATACTCCCGGAGTTGAGCAACGTGTCTTTGCAATCCATGGGTATACTTTCTTACCTGGTAAATGTCCACCTTCTCCCGGCTTTGCACCCTGAGCCATCTTAATCTGAATCTCCTGCGCACTTACAAGGTATGCAGAGGTTACACCGAATCTTCCTGATGCTACCTGCTTTATTGCAGAGCATTTTTCAGAGTTAAAACGCTCCGGATCCTCTCCTCCCTCACCAGAGTTTGATTTTCCGCCCAGTCTGTTCATGGCGATGGCCATGCACTCATGAGCCTCCTGTGAGATCGAGCCGTATGACATTGCTCCGGTCTTAAATCTCTTAACAATCTCTGATGCAGGCTCTACCTCATCAATTGAGATTGCATTTCCATCTTCAAAATTGAAATCCAGAAGTCCTCTCAAGGTGTGAAGCTTTCTCTCATCATTGATGAGCGCTGAGTACTCCTTGAATTTCTCATAAGAGCCGCTATGTGTCGCGTCTCGAAGTGCGATAATGGTCTTCGGATTGTAGAGATGCTCCTCAGCCTGTTCTCCGCTTCTAAGCTTATGTGAGCCCTTGCTGTCAAGCGCCTCATCTATTCCAAGTCCCAACGGATCAAAGGCTTTGTTATGTCTCTCCTCCACATCCTGCTCGATTTCCTTAAGACCAATACCTTCTACCGGGCTTACAGTATTTGTAAAATACTTCTCTATTACGGCCTGTGAGATACCTACTGCCTCAAATATCTGGGCTGACTGATATGACTGAAGTGTTGAGATACCCATCTTTGATGCAATCTTAACTATGCCATGTACGATGGCATTGTTGTAATCATTGATTGCAGTGTGGTAGTCCTTATCAAGTCTGTTCTTGTCAATCAAATCTGCGATGCACTCCTGTGCCAGATATGGATTAACTGCTCTTGCACCATATCCAAGCAGGGTTGCAAAATGATGAACATCCCTTGGCTCTGCAGACTCAAGAATGATTGATACTGCAGTACGCTTCTTGGTGCGAATCAAGTATTGCTCAATAGCAGATACAGCCAGAAGTGATGGTATAGCAAGATGGTTCTCATCTACGCCTCTATCTGACAAAACAATGATATTTGCACCATTTTTGTACGCTCTGTCACACTCAATGAAGAGCTTATCAAGAGCCTTTTCCAGTGATGTATTCTTATAATAAAGAATAGATACCGTCTCCACATGGAAACCAGGCTTCTTCATATGCTTGATTTTCATGAGGTCTACGCTTGTAAGTATCGGGTTATTTATCTGAAGTACTTCGCAGTTTTCCGGTTTCTCAATAAGAAGATTTCCGTCTGAACCCAAATATACTGTGGTGTCTGTTACTACCTCCTCGCGAAGTGCATCGATTGGCGGATTAGTTACCTGTGCGAACATCTGCTTAAAGTAATTAAAGAGCGGCTGATGCTTCTCTGAAAGTACTGCCAGCGGTATATCTATACCCATTGAAGCCGTAGCTTCTCCACCATTTGTAGCCATCGGAATTATAGCTGTGGTGATATCCTCATAGGTGTAGCCAAATGCTTTGTACAGATGCTCTCTGGTCTCATCGTCGTAATGAGCCACCTTCTGATTTGGAATCGGCAGTTCTGAGAGAGTCACAAGATGTGAATCAAGCCACTCGCCATATGGCTGCTTCATTGCATAATATTCCTTGCACTCCTCATCTGAGATGATGCGTTTATTTACAGTATCTACGAGGAGCATCTTGCCCGGCTGCAGACGAGATTTTACCTTGATATCCTTAGGATCAATATCCAGTACACCTACCTCTGATGACAGGATGAGTCTATTGTCCTTTGTTACATAGTAACGAGACGGACGCAGGCCATTGCGGTCAAGTACCGCACCAACCACATCTCCGTCTGAGAAAAGTATTGCTGCAGGGCCGTCCCACGGCTCCATCATTGTTGCATAATATCTATAGAGATCTCTCTTCTTGCGAGACATTCCCTCGTCATTTTTCCACGGTTCAGGAATCATCATCATGATTGCAAGTGGCATCGGGACACCGCTCATTACCAAGAATTCAAGGGTGTTGTCAAGCATTGCTGAGTCAGAGCCTGATGAAGATATAACAGGAAGCACCTTGTCGATAGAATCAGCCAGGGCCTCTGTATACATGGTCTCCTCTCTGGCCATCATTCTGTCAACGTTTCCTCGAATGGTATTAATCTCACCATTGTGGAGGATGAAACGGTTCGGATGAGCTCTCTGCCAGCTTGGCATTGTGTTAGTAGAGAATCGTGAATGTACCATTGCAATAGCTGACACATAGTCAGGGCTCTGCAGGTCTTGATAGAACAATCTGAGCTGTGCTACCAGGAACATTCCCTTATATACAAGAGTTCTTGATGAGAATGAGCATACATAAGTACCCTCTGAACTCTGCTCAAACACACGTCTTATTACGTATAGCTTGCGGTCAAACTCAAGTCCCTTTTCAATATCTCCTCTTCTTTTTACAAAGCACTGGAAAATAGCAGGCTTTGAGGTAAGGGCCTTAGCTGAAAGACAGTCCTCATTTATCGGAACCTCTCTCCAAGCCAGAAATTCTACGCCCTCCTTTTGGCAGATAACCTCAAATAGGCGCATTGCCTTGCGCCTTTCCTTTTCATCCTGAGGGAAGAAAAACATACCAATACCGTAGTCTCTCTCAGAACCTATATCTACTTTAAGAGTCTTTGCTACCTTCTTGAAAAACTTATGTGAAATCTGGACCATGATACCTACACCGTCGCCGATTTCACCGCTGGCATCCTTGCCGGCTCTGTGCTCGAGCTTTTCAACGATTGAAAGCGCGTCGTCCACCACCTGGTGTGACTGCTTACCGCCTATATCTATTACTGCACCGATACCGCAGGCATCGTGCTCATATCTTTGATCATACAAATTACTCATAATCCTACCCCCTACTTATTGACCTGATGCACCGTAGTTTGACAGTACACGCGCCGACGGATCATTTACGTTGCAACCTTCCCAGGTCTTGTTAGGCATCCAGAAATCAACTATCATCTCTGCCTGGCCCGGATAGTAGCTTTCAAAAAGCTCCCTGTACATAAGTGACTCTTTGGTGAAAGGTGTAGCATAGGTGTACTTTTTGCACTTTTCCTCAAATTCTTCGTCGGTATACATTTCCTCTGCGTGCTCCTTGAGGTCATCCACCATTGAGTGACCTACTGCATCGGAAAATGCTGCCTTTTCACGCATAAGAATATCATATGGCAGGCAACCATCCTCTTCGAATGCATGACGAAGAAGATACTTACCTTTGTTGTAGGTATTGAGCTTGCGCTCAGGATTGAGACTCATTACATAATCTACAAAGTCGAGATCTCCAAATGGAACTCGTGCTTCCAAGGAGTTCACAGATATACACCTGTCAGCGCGGAGTACATCATACATATGCAGCTCATGTATTCTCTTCTGCGCCTCCATCTGGAACTCATAAGCAGAGGGGGCAAAATCCGTATACTTATAGCCGAAAAGTTCATCGGAGATCTCGCCAGTGAGAAGCACTCGTACATCAGTGTTTTCATGTATATACTTGCATACCATGTACATACCCATGGACGCACGAATGGTTGTAATATCATATGTGCCAAGGAGCTTAACTACATTAGGCAGCTCGCGGATAACATCCTCCTTTGACATATATACCTCAGTGTGCTCTGAGCCGATGAAATCAGCCACCTGCTTAGCATACTTAAGGTCGATAGCATCCTTTTCCATACCAATGGCAAAGGTCTTAATAGGTCTGTTTGACAGCTTTTGTGCAACAGCACATACCAATGATGAATCAAGTCCTCCAGAGAGAAGGAATCCCACCGGAGCATCTGCGTCGAGACGCTTCTCAATACCTGCCACAAGCTTGTCATGTATTTTCTTGCAGGCAGTCTCCACATCATCGTCTATTACTGATTTTGCTACAGAAATATCGTTGTAGCAGATAAACTGTCCATCCTTGTAATAATGTCCTGGAGGAAACGGCATAATCTTGTCACAGATTCCTACCAGCGCCTTAGGCTCTGATGCAAATGCGATAGACTGCTCCTTTGTGTATCCGTAGTACAGAGGTCTGATTCCTATCGGATCTCTGGCCGCTATCATCTCTCCAGTCTCTTCTATATATATAATCAGGGCATACTCAGCATCCAGCATCTTAAATAGATCCGTGCCATACTGCTCATACATTGGCAGTATAATCTCGCAGTCAGAATCTGACTTAAAGGTATAACCCTTCCTTATTAGTTCTTCCTTAATTGGCCTAAAGCCATAGAGCTCACCGTTACATACCACATATTTTCCATTAAGTTCAAACGGCTGCATTCCAGCCTCGGTGAGTCCCATTATTGAAAGTCTCTGAAATCCCAGAATTCCCTTTGACTTATCTATAATCTTTAGGGCGTCTGGTCCTCTGGAGGTTGTCTCCAGTATTCCTTTTTTAAACTGTTCAGGGGTGATGTCTTTCCCTGATATTCCCATTATCGAGCACATAATTTTCTTCCTTCCCTATTACTTATGCGATTACTCATCTGCGTTTATTGCAATCGCATTTAAATTTTTTATCTAATTTTCTATTTAGCACAAATGCTGTGGGACCTATGTCCCCCAGCACTCATGCCAATATTTTCAAGATTTATTCAACGTCCTGAAGTGCGTCATATCCGGTCTCACCGGTTCTGACCTTAACTACGTTTTCTACGTTGTATACGAAGATCTTGCCATCGCCGATATGTCCGGTGTAAAGAACCTTCTTTGCAGTTTCAATAACCAAACCTACCGGAACCTTAGCAACTACGATATCAACCTGTACCTTAGGAAGCAGTGAAGCCTCAACCGGAATACCTCTGTAGTACTCAAGCTTGCCCTTCTGTACGCCGCAGCCAAGTACATGGCTTACAGTCATACCAGTGATGCCGATATCAACCATTGCATTCTTGAGGGACTCAAGCTTATTCTCACGGCAGATGATCTCAATCTTGCTGAACTTAACACCTTCAGGTGCAGCCTCTTTAGATACCGGCTCGTAAGACTCAACAGTCTTAACCTCTACAGCCTCAGCCATCGGAGTATCTCCAGATACCATTACTACATCACCATCGATAAACGGTTCAGGTGCCATCTGGAATCCACCGTATGCGGTAGGAAGACCATGCTCGGTAGAGTCGAGTCCGAGGATTTCCTCCTCTCTGGTAACACGAAGTCCAAGTGTCTTCTTAATGCAGAAGAATGCTAATGTCATTGTTACTGCGGTCCAACCTGCTACAGCTACAAAGCCTAAGCACTGAAGACCAAGCTGCTTAAATCCACCGCCATAGAAAAGACCGTTGCTGATACCTGCGGTAGCCATTGCCGGTGAAGTATCTGTTGCGAAAAGTCCTACTGCAAGAGTACCCCAGATACCGTTCATCATATGTACTGCTACGGCACCTACCGGGTCATCAATGTGAAGCTTGTGATCAAGCAGCCATACGCCCAAGCATACGAGAAGTCCTGCTACAATACCGATGATTGCTGCACCAAGTGCATCTGTTACATCACATCCTGCAGTGATTGCTACAAGACCTGCAAGTGATGCGTTAAGGCACATTGAAACATCAGGCTTACCATACTTAATCCAAGTGAAAAGCATACAAGCAAATGTTGCTGTAGCTGGTGCAATAGTGGTAGTTACGAAGATAGATGCAAGCTCGTCTACGCTCTGAGCTGCTGCTCCGTTGAAGCCGTACCATCCAAGCCATAGGATGAATACACCAAGTGCTCCAATAGTGATGTTATGTCCTGGGAAAGCAGTTACTTTAATCTTGCCGTCCTTACCCTTTACGAACTTACCAATACGAGGTCCAAGGATAATTGCTCCGATAAGTGCTGCAATACCACCTACCATGTGAATTGCTGCTGAACCAGCATAATCGTGGAATCCCATTCCAGTCAGCCATCCGTCAGGTCCCCAGATCCAGTGTGCCTCGATTGGATATACAACTGCTGAAATAACTGCTGAATATACGCAATATGACAGGAACTTTGTACGCTCTGCCATAGCACCTGATACGATGGTAGCTGTGGTAGCACAGAATACTAAGTTGAATATCCATGAAGACCAGTCAAATGTTGCATAGTCTGAGATAATCTGCCACTGTGGCTTGCCACAAAAGCCTGCCAAGGTGTTTTCTCCTAAAAGAAGAGCTCCACCGATGAGGATGAATACTATGGTTCCGATACAGAAATCCATCAAGTTCTTCATGATGATATTTCCAGTATTTTTTGCCCTAGTAAATCCTGCCTCAACCATTGCGAAGCCGGCCTGCATCCAAAATACAAGTGCAGCGCCGATGAGGAACCATACCCCCATCACTTCGCCTCTTACTCCTTCTAAAATCTGAATGTCCATATTCATGTCCTCCTTTTGGCGATGTATCCGCCTTTTTATAAAATACGCAGGCAAGCTATCTTACGATAGCCGCCTGCGCCATTGCAGTGATTTCGATATCTTACATTACACCGAAGAGAAGTCGTCCATATGATGGATATGGCCAAGCCTTCTGGTCAGCAACCATCTCCATAGCATCTGAATGAGCTCTAACTTCATTCATATCCGGGATGATTACGTCTCTGCAGTAATCTGCAAGAGCAACTACATCTGTGATGTCATTTCCAGCCTGCTCATCTGCCTCAAGCTTCTTTACAGCCTTGTACATTGCATCAAGCTCTGCTGAAAGTGTCTTAGCTGTCTCCTCCTCGTATGTGCAGCTAACCTTTGCTGCTGTCTTCTTAGCAACATTCTCTGCAAGCTCTGCAGTGAATTTGCTCATTGAAGGAAGTACATCCTTGTTTGCCATATCAAGAAGTGTAAGTGCCTCGATGTGGATAATCTTTGAGTAGTTCTCAAGTCTTACCTCATGTCTAGCCTCAAGCTCTCTCTCTGAAAGTACCTTGTGCTTCTCGAAGAGCGCTACGTTCTTGGCATCAAGAAGATGTGCTACTGCATCCGGAGTGGTCTTGTAATTTGAAAGTCCTCTCTTCTCTGCCTCTTTTACCCAGGCATCATCATATCCATCACCGTTGAAGATGATTCTCTGATGCTCCTTGAAGGTCTTCTGTACGAGTGCATGAAGTGCTGCTTCAAAGTCCTTTGCGCCCTCAAGCTCGCCAGCGAACTGATCAAGTATCTCTGCTACTGCGGTGTTAAGTACGGTGTTGCAGCATGAGATAGAATCTGATGAGCCAAGAGATCTAAGCTCAAACTTATTTCCAGTAAATGCGAACGGTGAAGTTCTGTTTCTATCTGTAGTATCCTTCGGAAGTCTTGGAATGGTATGTACTCCAAGCTTGATGGTCTCCTTGTCGCCCTTTGCATATGGGGTGTCGTTCATGATTGCTTCAACTACACCCTGAAGGTCTGAGCCAAGGAACATTGATACGATTGCCGGTGGTGCCTCGTTAGCTCCAAGTCTGTGATCATTTCCTGCAGTTGCAACTGAGATACGAATCAGATCCTGATACTCATCTACAGCCTTGATTACTGCTGCCAGGAAAAGAAGGAACTGTGCGTTCTCATAAGGTGTCTCACCCGGATCAAGAAGGTTTACTCCAGTGTCAGTTGAGATTGACCAGTTGTTATGCTTTCCTGAACCATTTACACCTGCGAATGGCTTCTCATGAAGCAGGCAAACCATGCCATGTCTCTGAGCTACTTTTCTCATAAGCTCCATTGTCAGCTGGTTGTGATCAGATGCAATGTTGGTGGTTGAGAAAATCGGTGCAAGCTCATGCTGAGCAGGTGCTACCTCGTTATGCTCTGTCTTTGCCAGAATTCCAAGCTTCCAAAGCTCATCGTTAAGCTCCTTCATGAAGGCCTGTACTCGAGGCTTGATTGCTCCAAAGTAATGGTCATCCAGCTCCTGTCCCTTAGGTGCTCTGCATCCAAGGAGTGTTCTACCTGTATATATAAGGTCTTTTCTCTGCTCGTACTGAGCTCTGTCTACCAGGAAGTACTCCTGCTCAGGTCCTACTGTTGTCTTTACCTGCTTTACTTCCTCATTTCCGAAAAGTCTAAGTATTCTTACGGCCTGCTTAGAGATAGCTTCCATTGATCTAAGCAAAGCAGTTTTCTGGTCAAGAGCCTCACCGCCGTATGAACAAAATACTGTAGGTATATAGAGAACACCATCTTTTACGAAAGCGTAGCTTGTCGCATCCCAAGCTGTATATCCTCTCGCCTCAAAGGTGGCTCTAATTCCACCCGATGGGAAGGAAGACGCATCTGGTTCACCCTGCATCAGCTCCTTACCAGAAAACTCCATTATTATTTTGCCTGCATCCTTAGGTGAGATGAAGCTGTCATGTTTCTCAGCGGTCACACCTGTCATAGGCTGGAACCAGTGAGTATAATGAGTAGCTCCCTTGCTGATTGCCCAGTCCTTCATAGCATTTGCTACTACCGCTGCATCCTCAGGCTGAAGATTCTCTCCATTTTTAATAGTCTTCTGAATCGCCTTGAATGTCTGCTTTGGAAGCAGTGCCTCCATTGTGGCATCATCGAATACCATTGATGAAAATAGTTCTGTTACATTACTCATATGATGTATCCTCCTGGTTTTATTTCAGCGCCTCTCTTTGCGCTGTTTACTTATAAGCAAAAGACGCCGGCAACTAGTTTGGGATAGTTGTCGACGCCTTTGTCGCTCGGCAGCAAGCTGCCTGATATAGTTTCCACCTCTTTTGCCTTTAAGGTGATGTGATTACCTGTTAGCAATCACGGATAGGGGCTGTAGATGCCTTTCGGCATCTGGTTGGCAAAAAGAAAAAAGGTCGCGGAAATATATCCACGACCTCTTTGTCTAGAGACAAGATACTACTGTCGGTTTCCTGTGTCAACTATTTTTTTCATTTATTTTCATTTGCAACTCCCCATTGACAAATCCCCTTTACAGTTTTATATTTCATAAGAACAGAGACGTTTATCAGGTGGCCCGGCCATCTTGGTAAGCGTCTCTTTTTTTGTGATTACGACTGGTGCTATGAGATGCAGGCTAGGAACAGAGCCTTATGGCGTACACCAGACAAAGCTTGAGTTGTAATTCGAAGGAGGAGATTATGAAGGAGACCAAGTACATATTTGTAACAGGCGGTGTTGTATCCGGACTTGGCAAAGGTATAACTGCTGCTTCCCTAGGAAGGCTGCTTAAGTCCCGCGGATACAAAGTGGCAGCCCAGAAGCTTGATCCATATATAAATGTAGACCCTGGCACCATGAGCCCTTACCAGCACGGCGAGGTGTACGTGACCGAGGACGGAGCTGAGACTGACCTAGACCTTGGACATTATGAGAGGTTCATAGACGAGGACCTGAACAAGTACTCCAACCTCACATCCGGCAAGACTTATTGGAATGTATTAAATAAAGAACGCAGGGGCGAGTATCTGGGTGAGACAGTTCAGGTAATTCCTCACATCACCAATGAGATAAAGTCCTTTATATATAATGTAGGTAAAAAATCAGATGCAGATATAGTCATCACAGAAGTCGGCGGCACCACCGGTGACATAGAATCACAACCCTTTCTTGAAGCAATCAGACAAGTCGGCCTGGAGGTCGGCACAGCTAATTCTCTCTACATTCACGTTACACTTGTCCCCTATCTCTCAGGTTCAGACGAGCATAAGACTAAACCCACACAGCATTCAGTCAAAGAGTTACAGGGAATGGGAATCCACCCTGATATCGTGGTACTTCGTTGCGACAGACCACTTGAAGAATCCATCTTCAAGAAAATTGCGATGTTCTGCAACCTAAAGCCTGACTGTGTAATCGAGAACATGACGCTTCCAGTACTGTACGAAGCACCTATCATGTTGGAAAAGAGCAATTTCTCTGAAATCGTGTGCCGAGAGCTGGGACTTGACCATCCGATTAGCGATATGGCCGACTGGGAGGAAATGCTGGCAAAAATACACGGTAGAACCAAGCACGTAAGCATAGCCATCGTAGGAAAATATGTACAACTCCACGATGCATACCTATCAGTAGCCGAGGCGCTCTCACACGCAGGCTATGAGTACGGTGCCTACGTAGATATTAAATGGGTAGATTCAGAGCAAATCACAGAGGCGAACGTGGCCGAGATGCTCTCAGATGTAAATGGAGTTGTAGTCCCTGGCGGCTTCGGCAACAGAGGTATCGAAGGCAAAATCGTCACAGCCAACTATTGCAGAGTAAATAACATACCGTATCTTGGCATCTGCTTAGGAATGCAGATAGCTGTTATTTCGTATGCGAGAAATGTATGCGGACTTAGTGATGCAAACTCAAGAGAGTTTGATGAGCAAAGCACAAATAAGGTAATAGATTTCCTGCCTGATCAGTCTGATGAGACATCAAAAGGTGGCACCCTCAGACTTGGCGCATATCCATGCCGCGTAGTCGAGGGCACCAAGATGCACGAGTGCTATGGCTCCCTGGACATTTCAGAGCGTCACAGACATAGATACGAATTCAACAATGACTATAAGCAGACACTGATTGACGCAGGACTTGTCATATCAGGTACATCTCCTGACGGATACATAGTTGAGACGGTGGAAGTTGCAGAAAATGACTTCTATGTAGGCGTGCAGTTCCATCCTGAATTTAAGTCAAGACCTAACAAGCCGCATCCGCTGTTTATAGGTCTCGTGAGGGCTTCATTATGATACATGAAGAATGCGGAGTGTTCGGAGTATTCGATCCGACACAGAAAAAAGATGAAAATATAGCAAGTACCGTCTACTATGGACTCTATGCACTTCAGCACAGAGGTCAGGAAGGCTGCGGCATAGTTGTCAATGACGATGGTGTCTTCTCATCATACAAGGACCTGGGACTTGTGAGCGAGGTATTTTCCGAGAATGCCCTTGAATCGCTGGGCGGTGGCTCCATCGCCATTGGTCATGTGCGCTACTCAACCACAGGAGGCAACAACCGCACTAACGTGCAGCCCATAGAGGTGCATCATGTCAAGGGTTCACTTGCTATAGCACATAATGGAAATCTAACCAATGCTCAGAAACTCCGAGAGGACATGGAGCTCACTGGTTCCATTTTCCATACTACATCAGATACCGAGACAATAGCCTACACAATAATTAAGGAAAGACTCACCACCCCATCAATCGAGGCCGCTGTCGAAGTAGCGCTCCACAAGATGGACGGTGCCTACTCTCTCGTAATAATGTCTGCCACCAAGCTAATCGCAGCCCGCGATAAAAGAGGCATGAGACCTCTATGCTACGGTGTAACAGAAAATGGCACTTACGTTGTGGCCTCAGAAAGCTGTGCCCTTAGTGCAGTCGGTGCCACCTTTGTGCGCGATATACTTCCAGGCGAAATCGTAGTATTTTCCAAGGATAATATCCAGTCCATAACCACTCACTGTGGTCGTTGCGACAAAGCTCTTTGCATATTTGAATACATATATTTCGCCAGATCAGATTCCGTCATCGACGGTACCTCTGTGCACGAGGCGAGACTTCGCGCAGGACATTTTCTGGCAAAATCTCACCCGGTTGACGCTGACATTGTAATCGGTGTACCAGACTCAGGATTAGATGCTGCTCTTGGATATGCAGAAGAGTCAGGCATCCCCTACGGTCAGGGATTTGTGAAAAATAAATACATAGGACGTACCTTCATTTCTCCAAAGCAAAGTGCCAGAGAAAATCAGGTGCGAATCAAGCTTAGCCCCATTGAAAGTACTGTGAAGGGCAAGCGCGTAGTCATGGTGGATGACTCTATTGTGCGAGGTACCACAAGTGCCCGCATAGTAAAGCTTCTAAGGGAAGCCGGTGCCAAGGAAGTGCATATGCGTATCTCAGCACCGCCATTTTTGAATCCTTGCTACTACGGCACGGACGTTGACACCAAGGAACACCTAATAGCTAACCAGCACTCCATCGAGGAGATTGCAAAAATAATAGACGTGGATTCTCTGGGTTATCTAACACTTGATGATGCCAAGGCTCTCGCTGATGGCTCGCATTGTCTTGCATGCTTCGACGGCCAGTATCCTACTGCCATTCCAAGTGCACAGACCAAGTTTAGATTCGAACAGAAGATATCAGAAAAGGATGCATAATGAACAAGTATTTAATTCTGGAAAATGGGCAAGTATTTAAGGGAGAAGGATTCGGTGCACCGGGTGATGTCACCGCTGAGATAGTCTTCACCACAGCCATGACAGGCTACTTGGAGACACTGACCGACAAGAGCTACACCGGTCAGGCAATAGTTCAGACCTTTCCTCTCATTGGAAACTACGGAATCATCCCGGAGGATGCTGAGAGTGATATGATCGGTACCTCCGCATATATCGTAAGGGAATGGTGCGACCATCCCAGCAACTTCCGCTCTACCAGGGACCTTGATACATACCTGAAAAAGCGCGGTATAGTTGGAATCTGCAAGATTGACACCAGAGCTCTGACCCGCCTGCTCAGAGAGCACGGTACCATGAATGGTATGATAACCGACAATCCTGGCAAAGCCAGTCTTGAGCTTATAAAAGCATATAAGTGCACTGACGCAGTGAGTCTTGTTTCGACTAAAGAGATGTACAAGGAAGGCGACGGCGAACATGTTGTGGCCCTCATGGACTTTGGAATGAAGGAAAATATCTGCAGATGCCTGACAAGTCGCGGTTGTACAGTATATGTTTTTCCATCTACTGCTTCCGCTGACGAGATAATGAGCGTCAACCCGCAAGGCATTTTCCTGTCAAACGGACCTGGCGATCCCACCGACAACGTGGAGATAATCGAGGTGGTAAAGGAACTCCTAAAAAAGGGACTTCCTACGATGGGTATATGCCTTGGTCATCAGCTTCTGGCTCTGGCTCATGGCTTCAAGACTATGAAGCTTAAGTATGGTCACAGAGGCGCAAACCAACCGGTTAGATACTGTCCCAGCGGTCGTACCTATATTTCATCACAAAATCACGGCTATGCCGTAGTAAATGATTCTGTCGACACCAGCATCGCCAGACCGCTTTTCATAAACGTAAACGATGAGACTAACGAAGGACTTGAGTACATCAACGAGCCCTGCTTTTCTGTGCAGTTCCATCCTGAAGCCTGTGCTGGTCCAAAGGATACAAGCTTTTTGTTCGATAGATTCGTAGATATGCTGTAAGAGGTGAATCATGCCAAAGAATAATGATATCAAAAAAGTATTGCTTATAGGCTCTGGCCCCATAATAATCGGCCAGGCTGCTGAGTTCGACTATGCAGGAGTGCAGGCGTGTCGCGCGCTCAAGGAGGAGGGCATTGAAATAGTGCTTGTCAACTCTAACCCTGCAACCATCATGACTGACCATATCATGGCTGATAAGATTTATATCGAGCCACTGACCTTGGAGACAATAGAGCGCATCATCGAGCTGGAAAAACCAGACAGCATCCTGTCAGGTCTTGGAGGACAAACATCTCTCACCCTGTGCATGCAGCTGGCTCACAATGGTTTTCTTGACTCGCATGGCGTAAGGCTACTGGGTTCATCTCCTGCCACCATCGACAAAGCAGAGGATAGGCAGCTCTTCAAAGATACCATGGAGTCCATCGGTCAACCGTGTATTCCTTCTGAAGTCGTAACCACAGTGGAGGATGCTGTCAGCTTTGCCACCTCCATCGGCTATCCTGTAATTGTACGTCCTGCGTTCACCTTGGGCGGAAGCGGTGGCGGTATTGCCAAGGATGAGAAGGAACTGCGCGAGACAGCCACCAATGGACTTAAGCAGTCTCCTATCACCCAGATTCTGGTAGAAAAATGCGTATCCGGTTGGAAGGAAATTGAGTTCGAGGTAATGCGCGACCACATAGGCAACGCAATAACTGTCTGCTCTATGGAAAATTTCGATCCTGTAGGAGTACATACAGGAGACAGTATAGTTATCGCGCCTACTGTAACTCTCGCTGATAAGGAATATCAGATGCTGCGAAGCGCAGCACTTAGAATAATTGATGCTCTGGATATTGAGGGCGGCTGCAACTGCCAGTTTGCACTCAATCCTGATTCATTTGAATACGCTGTAATCGAGGTTAACCCCCGTGTATCCAGGTCCTCTGCTCTCGCATCAAAGGCTACCGGATACCCGATTGCCAAGGTTGCAACTAAAATTGCCCTCGGCTACAACCTGGATGAAATCAAAAATGCCGTCACCGGCACCACATATGCTGCTTTTGAGCCTGCGATTGATTATGTCGCAGTCAAGTTCCCGAAGTGGCCTTTTGAAAAATTTGTTTACGCCAGCCGTACTCTCGGCACTCAGATGAAGGCTACCGGTGAGGTAATGTCCATCTCTGACAGCTTCGAATCAGCCATCATGAAGGCTGTTCGCGGTGCTGAGCTCGGCTTTGACACTCTGCACGTTCCTTTTGTCGAAGACATGACTACAGATGAGCTCATGAGCAAAATCACTGAGCCTACTGATATCCGTCTTTTCCTTGTGTACGAAGCCCTATATCGCGGAGTCAGTGTTGATGAGCTATTTGACATCACCAGAATCGACAGATGGTTTCTGTACAAGCTCCTTAAGCTGGCCAACTTCGAGCAGCACATCTGCCGCTACGATATGACTCAGAAGGATTATACCGAGGGCAAAAAGCTCGGTTATCCCGACAGCGCCCTTTTGCGTCTTGCTAAGAAAAATAAGCTGACTGGCTCTAAGATTTTTGGTCTTGTCAGAGAAAATCACATTCGTCCTACCTACAAGATGGTTGACACCTGCAGCGGTGAGTTCGCTGCTGTCACCCCGTACTTCTACGGCACATACAACACTCCTGAGTCTGGTGGTGAGAATGAGGTTCTGCCTTTCCTTGGCAAGAATCCCAAAGGAACCATCATTGTTCTCGGCTCTGGTCCCATCCGTATCGGTCAGGGTATCGAGTTTGACTATGCCAGCGTCCACTGCGTTACAGCTCTAAGAAAGCTGGGCTACACCGTTGTTATCATTAATAACAACCCTGAGACTGTTTCCACTGATTTCGACATCGCAGACCGCCTCTATTTTGAGCCGCTTTGTCCTGAAGATGTTATGAATATCATAGACATTGAGCAGCCCATCGGCGTTGTTGTCGCATTCGGTGGTCAGACCTCCATCAAGCTCACAAAGGTTCTCAGCGAAAACGGCGTCAACATAATCGGAACCTCTGCCGACAGTATCGATATGGCCGAGGACCGCGAACGCTTCGACGAGCTTCTGACTAAGCTTGGCATCATGAAGGCCAAGGCCCACACCGTCATGACCTTAGACGAAGCTCTCTTGGCTGCAAACGACCTTACTTATCCGGTTCTCCTCCGTCCTTCATACGTTATCGGCGGCCAGAATATGACCATCGCCAGAAGCGACGAGGATGTTACCGAATACATGCATATCATTCTGCAAAATGATATTGATAACCCTGTACTTATTGACAAGTACATCGAGGGCATGGAAATCGAAGTCGACTCTATTTTCGACGGCGAAGACCTGCTGATTCCCGGCATTATGGAGCACATTGAGCGCACTGGCGTTCATTCCGGCGACTCTATTGCTGTATACCCTGCCCAGGATCTCGACAAGGAGATTGAGGACAAAATTGTTGAGACCTCTCGCCAGCTCTGCGTGGGACTTGGTGCCATCGGTATTGTCAACATCCAATACATCGTCTACAACCGCGACATCTACGTCATTGAGGTCAACCCGCGTGCTTCCCGCACTGTGCCTTACCTCTCTAAAGTGTCTGGCGTTCCTATGATTGACTTGGCCATCGCCGTTTCCTTAGGTGAAAAGCTCAAAGACCTCCTCTACGGCACCGGCCTCTTCAAAAAGCCTGCCCACGTAGCCGTAAAGGTCCCTGTCTTCTCCTTCCAGAAGCTCGTCGGCCTCGACACTCAGCTTGGTCCTGAAATGAAATCTACCGGCGAGGTACTCGGCATTGGCTCTACGCTTACTGAGGCCATGTACAAGGGCTTTGTTGCTGCCGGCTTTGGCTTCAAGAAAACCGGCGGTGTCTTCATCTCCGTAAAGGACTCTGACAAGCCTGAGATTTCTGCCATCGGTCTTCGCTTTGCCAAGCTCGGCTTTGACATCTACGCTACCGACGGCACTGCTGAAGTCCTCAAAGCTAGCGGCGTAGACTCCCACATTGTCAAGCGTCTAGTCCCTGCAGGCTCTGACGAGACCTGCGCTATGGACCTTATCGAGGACGGTACCCTTTCATACCTCGTGTCGACCTCTTCAAAAGGTCGTCTTCCCGAGCGTGAAAGTGTCAAGCTCCGACGACGCGCCACCGTAGTCGGCATCGACTGTCTCACCAGTCTCGACACCGCCACCGCGCTTCTGACATGCCTCGAAAGCAGCTTCACCGAGTCCACCACCAGCCTGGTCGACATCAACACGCTGCGACTCTAACCCAAACATCAAGGCCCCACCTCGGGGCCTTTTTTATTGCCACATTCGCTCTACACGCGACGCACTCACCCCGCCACAGGTTCCATATACACCAATTTGTAGAAGGCCCCTGCCCCTTTCTCCATGGCACTCAGAGCCTGAATTCGGTGATTCGCGTGGCGATTCTTGTTTCGCGATGCTGCGCGCCCGGTCCTCAGTTGTCTGAGATGTGGCTTCTTAATTCATCCAGCTTTTGGGGGCTTGTAGATTTTCAAGGCTTGACCCGTACATGGATGCACCTCTCACCACTGTGCCGTATCGCTAAGTGCCGCTAATGCATCTGCCGGTGGCAGGGCGGTCGCTCGTATACAACGTCCTTGTCGCTTCTCGCTCAAATCGCCATCCGTGGCGATTTGTCCGCCCTGCCTACCGTCATCTGAATAAGCGGCACTAACGCTCACTTAAAGTGGTGAGAGTCGCACCATGTACGTGCGCAAGCCTCGTTAAGTAAATGAGCCCCAACAAAAGCGGATGAATTCTAGAAGACCACATCGAGTTTCGGAGGAGGGCGCGCAATAAAACATCGTGAAACGAATCGCCCGCCAATCCCGAAAGTGGCTCGCCGTGGAGGAAGGGTGCAGCGGGTCTGCATGCAAATTGGAGTTGAAGAAAAAATGGCGGGGTGGGTGCGTCGGCTGGCTTGAAAAATGTGGCAATAGAAAAGCCCCACTAGGTGGGGCTTGGTGTTATTCTTCTGACGCAGCGTTTGGGTCGTATTCGAGGATGTCGCCGGGCTGGCAGGTGAGGGCTTCGCATATTGCTTCGAGGGTGGAGAAGCGCACAGCGTTGATTTTGCCGGTTTTGATTTTTGAGAGGTTGACGTTTGAAACGCCGACCTTTTCAGACAGTTCGTTAAGTGACATTTTGCGATCCGCCATTACGCGGTCAAGTCTAAGTATGATTTTTCCCATAGCGCACCTCCTACAAAGTCTCATCAACTTCAATCTGAAGTGTTGTACCGTACTCAAAGATTCTGTAGATGCACCACAGTGAAAGTCCCAGAATAGCGCCGAAACCAAGACCTGAGAACAGTGCAGTAATGACTACAAGCATGATGAATACTCTCTTAAGTCTTCTGAGAACTAACTCACAGAATGGAGTGTCACTCTCTTCGATGGTCTGGAAGACTCTTTCAAGGGTAAGGAAGATAACAAACACTATTATGCTCATGATACTACCAAATACACAGTACGTAGCCATAAGGGCTCCATAGTAGCCTTTGTCAGCCATCTTTTCAACTGGAATCTTGAGATTAATAATGCCATCAATGCTGATTGCAGAAGCATCAAATGTTCCATATCCTTGCTCAATTGAGTTCGCAATTCCTGTGTCAATCTGCTTGCTAAGTCCAATGCATGTTACCGCTCCTACTGCACACATTATAGCGACTACCAGCATGATTACTCTAAATACCTTTACTACCTTCTTTGCAATCGAGCAACTCTTCTTTACATTTGTCAGTTTCATTTCGTTATCTCTCATTTTTTCTCTCCTTTTTGTTTTGCTTTAAGTAATGCAACATTCATTAAATATTTAATGTTTATCGATAAATGCATATTACTACCGTCGTTTATGTTTGTCAACTACTTTTTAATGTTTTTCGATAAATATTTTCCTTTTACGTTAATTCAGTTTACATAACACGCGTACCGCAAACGAGAACCCGCTGTGAGTAACCCGCAGTGAGACATCTGTCACTGAGATGATTTTGGTTTACATAATATATATCGCTAATGAATCTGCCCTATCTGCCACTAATCTGGGTTAAATCGGGCTAATCCGAGCTGATCCGAGCTAAACTTGGCTAATCTGAGCTGATCCGAGCTGATCTGAGCTTATGTATTGTCATACCTCGCTAATTTGAGACAAATCTGAAACAAATATCACTCGAGCGATATGAATTCTAATCCGAGACGAATATCCCTCGCTACTACTGCTAATACCGATCCTTGTGACTATCCCGCTTGATGAACACATTATGCCAATATCCTTTTTCCCTTTTTTTAAACAAGCAAAAAGCAGGACCAATTGATACGCTTCCTATCAAGTAGACTGGCTAAACAGCCAAATCTACTTAAGGAGGGATCATATCATTGGTCCTGCTCGTTTATTCGTTCTTCATTACCCATCAAATTAGTAAAGGGCGGAATCAGTAGGTAGTTTGTCTGACAGCATTACCTACCTCTTAGCGATTTTAGTAGCTGATAGGTAATCATATTCTGCCATTTACCTACTCGGTTCTCAGACAGCGGTATCCGTAGGTAGCCGTCCCTTATATTCGACCCACCTGCTGACTTATTTCGCTGTTTAGTAGGTAATTACATCCCAATATATACCTACCTTTTCGAAGAAATCCCCACTCAGTAGGTCCAAGCACCCCCACCAGGGTGTTTCACCGCCCACTAGCCAAGGCACCCTCCAGGGTGTTTCACCGCCCACTAGCCAAGGCACCCTCCGGGGCGGCTCACCGCCCGCCTAATTCTCCGTTCCCATCAGCTGCAATCGGCGCAGCATGACGAAGGTGTCGCGGTACGTCATATTTCGCATGTCAGTCAGCAAGTAGTTTAGATCGCGCCTTACGTCTTCCTTCTCCAGAAGCTCCGGCAGGTAGGGTGCGTATCTGGTGCCTGCGCCCTCCTTTACCTCTCCGATGTACTCATCTAGGGTCTTGCCCTTGTTGTAGCTGCGTCCTGCGGTATCTGTTGCAGCGTCCATGCAGTCTGCGCAGCAGACCAGATCGATGATTACCTTCTCCGGGAGTCTGCTGGTGTCAAATTCTACCGGGTAGCCCTTGGAATCGTTGTACCATCTGTGGTGGCCTCTGGCGATGTTCACATACTTGGAGGTTGAAGCGTTGCGGCTTAAGAACTTCGCCCCTATCTCCGGATGCGACTTTATCTGAGTGAACTCGCTATCCATAATGTTACGTCCATATACAAATACTGTATCAATGATTGCAAGCTTACCAAAGTCGTGGCACAGTGCCGCATGATATGCAAAGTCCATGATTTCCTCTCTGTGCTCACGGACCTTACTGATATCTGACTCATTGATAAAATTCAAAAAGTACTGCGGATAATACTTGATGAGGTGCTTGCACAGACATCTGGTTATTACTGCAACCATCTTGGAATGCACATATGTAGGCGGGTGCAATGCCGCCATACAGTTAAGGCCTATCTCCTCAAAGCTTACTCCTCCCGGGATCTCTCTAAACTGTGACAGCAGGTACTCTAGGTACTCCAATGTATATACCAGCACACCGCTATTGGGCAGCTGGAATACATAGTTGATTGCATTATGGTAAAAATGCTCAAGCTGCGATGACTCTACCTCTGATATCTGGTGTCTGCCTATCAGCATCATATAGTCCATCGGCAGGAGCAGATTGAGATATACATCATCCAGTTCAAACTGGGTCTCGTTACGCCTTTGGTATATCTCGAGCATCTTGTTTTTGTATTCTTCTGCAGACAAATCTCCTGCATAGTACAAGCTTCTGTAGTTGAAAAACTCATTAGTACTTCTGGCTGCATATTTCTGGCATATTTCCGGTTCCTTTTTCCAAAGCTCCTGCAGCTCCTGCGTATGCTTAGCTATCTTAAGACACTGCATATAGCCAAAGCCTCGCCTATTACCTGCCTCAAGCATTACGCCATAATATTCAGCCACTCTGACCTGATACCTGATCCGCTCGTCCTTGCTGAAAATGCTCATATACCTGTCATCACCAATCAGAGCTGATGCCTCATCAAGTATCTGCATCTCCTCCTCATTTTTGATGGAATGATCCAATGCATTTTCGTAAAATACAGCCTTGTATCTGACCAGATTAATAACCAGTTTACGTATCTCATCTGACGGCAGCTTCATCCACTCGTCATACTCCAGATAGTCCCTTGCAAAATCGCACAGCTCCATTCCCTCCTCGCGATACTGCTCGCACAGATCAGAAAACGGATATGTTCTTTTAGAATAATTGAGCATAAGGTAGCATGTGGTTGCATGCAGATCTGCTACAGTCAAAACGAGCTCTATGTCATCGCTGTATCTAAGGAATTTCCATAGGGCTGATGAAATCATATTTCCCAGCGGAATATCCAGATTTTCCATGTCCTCACCGTAGATTAGCTTCTCACACAGTGTAATCAGTGCATGGATCTGGTCATTTCCGGGCCTTCTGCCACTTTCAAGTATAGGCAAAAGCACATCTGCCAGGATTCTCCTGTTTTCCTCTGCCAGCTCGCCTATCCTGCGGAAATTCTCCCTTAGGACTATTTCATACTCTCCGGGCGAATCGATTTCTGCAAGCGATGGAGTGGACAGGATGCGAAGTCGCTCCGTGTTTTTGACGTATTTATCAACACTCTCTATCATAGTTCTCCTCTATCCTGCACTTCCTTTAGCATGACATATGTATCTCTGAAGATATTTTCGCGTCCGTCAGTTAACAGAAACTCTAGGTCTCTTCTCACCTCAGGTATAGTCAAAAGCTTCTCCAGGTAGGGTGCATAGTCTCCCTCCTGACGCTTCTCAACAGCAGCATTTATTGTATCGACATTTACTATTTCGCCACTATTTTCGATTTTTTGGATTACCTCATCGAGCTTATCAGCCAGTGCAATTATATCCAGGATGGCCTTTTCCTCTGCATTGGCATTTGCCTCATAGAATTTCAGGTTATGCTCTCTGATGATGCCTGCATATTTGGCAGTAGAGATGGCCCCCTTGGCCAGCTGCCAGCCCACCTGAGGATGAAGTGCCAGTAGCTCCTTCTCATCATCCAAAAGCTCACGCTCTGCCACTTCAAGTATCTGAATCATCGGTATATTTCCAATGTCATGCAAAAGAGCTGCATTGTAGGCAAATCCGCATATCTCTTCCTTGTGCTGCAGCACAGTCATCACTGTATTGTAGCCGGAGAGCCCCAGAAATATCTCCGGTCTATGCTCACACAAATGGCCGCAGATGCATCTGGCCAGCTGAGCTGTAGAAACTGCGTGGATATATGCTCGGGGCATAACAGCACCCAGGAAATTAAGGCAGCAATCCTTAAAGCTAAGTCCGCCAGGTACCTCGATGAAGCGCTCAAGCATCCTTGAGAAATACTCAATAGCTGCTGTAAATGCATCCTTGTTTGGAAGCTGGAATGCGCAGCTAATGGCACTTTGATACACAATGCTTATGTTAGATATATCCTCTTCTGAGAGATTGTTGCGATCGAGACTCCCTACATATTCATTTGGCATCTGAAAGTCTGTAAAAAGCGAATATGTTGCACTACTTTTTCCCATTCTGGTCTTATAGAATTCAACGTAGGCTTTTCTAAATTCCTCGTTTGTAATCTCTCCGGCATAGTAGCGCGCCTTAGTCAAAATTACATCTATATCGAATTTTGAGAGTATACTTGAAATACGTTCCGGATTAAACGCGTACAGCTCCTCCAGCTTTTCCGCAAATGGTAACAGCTTCCTGCACTGCTCCACTGTGTAGCACAGCTCATTATTTCTCTCTGTAAGCTGTCCCAGATATTCAGAGCATTTCACCTTGTGTCTAAACCAGTCATAATTCGGAGCCAGCTCCACGTAAAATGGATCAAAGGCCATGTTATATGAGGCAATAAGCCTGTCTATTATCATTTCCTTTGTGTCATTATCAAGTCCCGGAACATCATATATAACGCAAAAATATCTTGAATTTATGAGCAACAGCTCTCTGGAGGTCTCCGACTCTATCTGGGCGAAGCGCTCCTTCTCAAGCATTGGAAATATTTCATTGAGTGCTTCGATACCGCTGGCCTGGATTTCCTGCCAGTACTTCTGCGCTCCAGGTATAGTCTTCACCTGAGTCATCTTGCCCATGCAGGAAATTATATGCAAATCAAGCTGCTCTATAAGGTAATCGAGGTCGTCCTTGCTCCTTGCATCCTTCAACAGGCGCTTGGATATCTCCCATAGAAGTGATGCATCCATGAACTCCATATCGCCTGCAATCTGTATCACATCAGTGAATTCCTTCAGGAATCTAACCTCATCCTCTGTCAAAGGCTCATCGCTATTTATAAGCGGCAAGAAAAAGCTCTCCATTGCCTGCATATTTAGAGATTTGAGGTAGTTTAATCTGGCTGTGCTTTCACGCAAAAGAATACGATAGGCCTTAGCGCCGCCAATTTGCTTAATGCTTGGGGACGCCAGCAATCGTATTTCCTTTGTTCTCTCAATATAACCTACAAGGGCCATTTTTAGCTCGCTATAGCGAAACATATATGCATTCTCCAATTTTTACATCTAGGCACAAATATACAGAGTTTATTTTAGCACAAATATCCCCGGCTCGCCACCTGCATTACTGACATAATAGTCAACTATTTGTATAAAAAACCAGGCGAGCCTCCCCGCCTGGTAGCATGTACAATTCATGATTTATTGCAGCCATCACCGGCTTTCATCACTTTTACGACATAGCCTCTTTGAGCTCTGCCATGATATCCGGCACAGCAATGTTCTGCGGGCAGTGACCTGTGCATGCTCCGCAACCGATGCAGTCTGTTGGCTGTCCCTGTGTGTCTACCTTGCTCATGTCATTTAATACCCACGCGCCCTGCAGCTTATATCTGTTGTAGACCTTCAGCACCTCAGGTATGTTAATCTGCACCGGGCAGCCCTCTGTACAGTAACGGCATCCTGTGCACGGCACTACAAGCTCTCCGTGGAAAATATCACACGCCTTGAAGAGAAGTGCCTCCTCCTCATCTGTCAGAGCCCTGTCATCAATATAGGTATTAACATTGTCGATTATCTGGTCCATGGTACCCATACCGCTGAGTGCCACCTGTACTGCCGGCAGCTTTTTGAGCCATCTGAATCCCCATGATGCAATGCTCCAATCCGGATGAGCTTCCTTAAGTATTGCCTCTGCCTCAGGTGTGAGGGATGCAAGTCTGCCTCCACGGATTGACTCCATTACCATTATAGGAATATTGCGGTCTGCAAGTATCTTGTACTCCTCCTGGGTCTTGCCATACAGCCAGTCATAGTAGTTGAGCTGAATCTGTGCAAAATCCCACTCATGAAGATCTGCAAACTTCTCAAGTGTCGCTGGTGATGAATGTGATGAAAATCCAAGATAAGTAATCTTGCCCTGTCTTCTCATCTCCTCGAAATACTCGATACAACCGTTAGTAGCATAATCGTTATAATTTCCATCTGTCAGGCAGTGGATGAGGTAGAAATCAATCCTGTCTACGCCAAAGCGCTCAAGCTGCTGCTCGAAAACCTGCTTATAATCCGGATTAGCACCAAAATTATATTTGGTTGTAATGTAGTAGCTGTCACGAGGATACTTTGAGAGCGCTTTTCCTGTGAATACCTCAGACTGACCGCCGTGATATACGTAGGCTGAATCATAGTAGTTGATGCCATTAGCCATAGCATAATCTATAATCTCCTGGCCTCTCTCGTAGTCGATGTCGCTGTCCTTGCCGCCAGGAATCATTGGAAGACGCATAGTTCCCATTCCAAGTCTTGACAGCTGAATGTCCTTAAATGCTTTTGTTACCATTGTTTCCCCCTTAATCTCGTATGCACCGACATCTACATCTCATCCCGTTCGATATCGGTAAATATTTACACGTTCGAATGACTTTGTATAGAATACCACATTATCCCTCAAAGTAGTATTCATTTAGCACGAAAAATATAAAGTATATTGCCAACTTCAAAATATGCCTTTTTTCGTCCTCTACCTGCTCTTCTCAAAGCAATTCGTGATATAATAACCGTAGTATTTTACCACAGATGGAGGTCTTCATATGAGTGATTTAAATAGCACACCCAGTGGCAACAGGATACATATCGGCGTCTTCGGCAGGACCAACAGCGGTAAGTCTGCCCTCATCAATTCCTGGACCGGCCAGAACCTATCCATAGTATCCGAGAAGGAAGGCACCACCACAGACCCTGTGACCAAGTCTATTGAAATCAATCCTATCGGACCTTGCGCAATAACAGACACTGCAGGCTTTGGCGACAAGACTGAGCTCGGCCAGCTTCGCATGGAAAAATCAATGCAGGCACTGGAGCGTACGGATATAGCCATCCTAGCAGTATCCGCCAAAATGATTGCCGCTGCCCGCACCAAGCTGGACTCAGAGAGCGAATGGCTGGGATATATGGTATCCAAGAAAATACCTGTGCTATGTGTAATCACCATGATTGACGGTGTAAAATGCAGCGAAGATGAGCTAAAGGCCAGATTTATGGATAAGCTGGAAAAAGGCCGTCTGGCCCTTGGAAAATCCCCGCTTGGAAAAGCCACTAATGAGTGGCTGCCAAAAGAGCACATCATCACCACAAGCGCTGTAAGCGGTCAGGGAATAAATCTCATCAATGAAGTATTGGCAAGTATGGTGCCAGAGGACTACGACAGCAGAAGTCTAACCGGCTCACTGTGCAGTCAGGGTGACACGGTCCTTTTGGTAATGCCCCAGGATATCCAGGCTCCGAAGGGCAGGCTCATACTTCCACAGGTCCAGGTCATAAGAGACCTTCTGGATAAGAAGTGCCATGTCATCTGCTGCACCACAGATGAATACGAGAGCACACTGGCTGAGCAGAAGAACCCACCCAAGCTTATCATCACCGACTCACAGGTATTTAAATATGTATATGAAAAAAAGCCAGAGGAAAGCCTACTGACTTCATTTTCTATACTCCTTGCTGCCAGCAAGGGTGATATTAATTATTTCATGGAAAGTGCCCGCGCAATCGATAGCCTGACGCCAAATTCTAAGGTACTTATCGCTGAAGCATGCACTCACGCTCCTCTTTCAGAGGACATCGGCAGGGAGAAGATTCCCGCCATGCTTCGCAAAAAAATAGGCCAGGAGCTGACCATCGATATCGTATCTGGCAGTGATTTCCCTGCAGACCTATCCGGCTACGACCTTATAATCCACTGCGGCGCCTGCATGTTCAATCGCGCGCATGTACTCTCACGCGTGTCCAGAGCCAAGGCCGCAGGCGTTCCCATGACCAACTACGGCGTCTGCATCGCACACCTCACGGGAATCCTTATAGATACCTCATCACCCCTTCAAGTCCCTCGCTCTTGAATATATCCTTGTAGTAGGTAACCTCACTCTCTATGAGTGCGTCGATTACTCGCATGCCCAGAAGCTCCACCGGTGCCTTGTCGTCTGTCATGATGTTGTCGCCAGGCTCATATTTGCACATAGCTGTCTGGGCGCGCTTCATGAGATTATACAGATCGGCGTCGTCCTCGAGCTCGATATTTTCCGCAAAAACCTCCAGCATTCCGGCATTGTTGGATGCAAAAAGCTCCCTATTTGTAGTCCAAGGCACATCAACTGTGTAGATTTCAGAAAATGCAGTTCCTATTGTGTCTGATAGATACTGATTAATATTGCCCTCTTCTTCTCCTCGCATATTCATATTGACTACCATAACTCCATCTTCATTCAGATGGTCCCTAACCAGACCAAAAAACTGTGTTGAAGACATCTGAAAAGGAATAGTAATATCCTGATATGCATCCACCATGATTACATCATACTTTTTATCGATTGCATTCAGAAAAGCTCTTCCGTCGTAGGTATATACCGGAATGTCGCTCGACAGATGAAAATACTCTGTAGCAAGCTTTGTAATATCCTCGTCTATCTCAACGCCCACCATATCCATATTTCCGTAATATCTGTCGCACTGTGTCGCAAAGGTTCCTGTACCCATGCCAAGTATCAGTACATCAAGCTTGTCCTTTTCATTGACACTTGCCATTAACGGTGCTGCCATGGCGTAGTCGTAGTACATTCCAGTAAGCGTACCGTCCTTTTCATATATAGACTGTACACCGAATAAGACATTTGTTGACAGTCTCACATCGGTGGCCGTCTCCTTCACCTGCAAATAATTGTATACAGACTCGCCTTCATAAGTCAGTCCGCTCTCCCAGAAAGCAAAATTGTCAGATTTTCCCAAAAAACATGATGCTATAAAAATTATTACTCCCACTATAGCCTTGACTGATTTAACCTTTGAGCTGGTAAAATACAGCACTGCCAGCACCAGAAGTATTCCTGAGAAAATCAGAAAAGTCACTGAAGTGCCAACTGCCGGAATAGTTACAAAGGTCGGTACAAATGTACCTATAATGCTTCCAATTGTGTTAGATGCATTGAGCATACCTACCGTTTTACCGCTGTCTCCCAGGTCGTCCACAGTATACTTCACAAGCGATGGCGTCACCGTACCAAGCAAGAACAGTGGGAACACAAATATAATCATGCAGGACACAAAGGCTGCCCACACCAGAAAATTGCTGTTTACCGCGAAAATCATCACAGCCGAGATACCCATTATGATATATTTTCCAAGGACCGGTATCAGCGCAATCCATATGGCTGCGATAATGATTCGTCCATAGAGCTTGTCCGGATTGGGGTTCTTGTCCGCTGCACGGCCACCGTAGATATTGCCCAGCGCCATGGCTATCATTATAGTTCCAATTATAATGGTCCACACTATCTGCGATGAGCTAAAATATGGTGCCAAGAGTCTACTCGCTCCCAGCTCCACCGCCATAACGGACATTCCGGCAAAAAATTCTGTTAGATATAAATAAACCTTATTCTGAAGTATTTTTCTCTTTTCCACGCTCTGCTACCACCTTTTTCTATATATAATCACCTAAGAGCAGTTGATGCTCATGCCTGCATCCGGTGCCTGCGGCTTATTACCTTTAGTCTCGGCATAGACTTCATCAATATCATCTCTAGATACCTTCGGAAACATGGTATAAACCGTATCAAGCTCACAGCCACATAAAATCATTGATTCTACAGCTCTTCTATCCTGTTCATTCATATGCCTTGCCTCCTATATAGCACCGCATCAATATTGAAATCCGACTAATTATATCACATAACGAAGTGATTTATGATAGTTTTTAATTCATCGATATTCGCAACATACTACGCTCCTTGCTTATAAACGCATCATGATTTATTATTCTGCATAGCACTGACCAATAGGAGCACTTATGATTAGCAAAAAACACCTTCTAGTCCTAAATATACTACTAGCATCATGCCTTTTATCCTGCGGAAAAAATGATTCACAAGCAACAGCCTCTGACGTGACAATGCTAAGCACCGAAAACGCAACTGCGGCCGCGAATGCGCTAGAAGCCACCAGTAGGCAGCTTTCAATCTCAAACATCGCTGATGAGTCCTCATCTGAGGAGTCAAAAGATATATCATCTGCAAGCGAGTCAAATATAGGCCAATCCCCTACGGATGAAACACCTATAGTCGATGAGGAAGATATTTTCGTATCTGATTTCACGTTCGGCATCAAGTTAATACAAGGCACAACTAAGTCACAACAAGCCGATAAAATCTACTCTAGCTGGGACTTCGACATTACTACAGCCATGGAGCCCATCCCGGATGACTATATAAGTCCAGACTATCTGCTATATGTGAGCAATTCAAACAGAATAAGTGCCGATACCTATGTAGGTGAAATGGTACCTATAAGCCAGAACTTCAGTACTGAAAAGAAAATCTACACCGAGGATGTCGTTATACTGGAGCGCCGCGCAGCACAGGCTGCTATCGCAATGCTAAATGACGTGAATACTCTCTATCCTGATACAACCATCGTTCCTGACAGCGGCTACAGAAGTGTGGCCGACCAGCAAGCCGTGATGGACAAATATATACGCCTTGAAGGGGAGGCTGCTGCGAAAAAACGTGTAGCGACCCCCGGAACCAGCAATCATCACACCGGTCTTGCTCTTGACATTGCGATGTGGCGTGATGGCCAATTTATCGATGACGTCGATGACACTGATCCCGCCATCATCTGGCTACATTCACACGCGCATGAATATGGATTTTTCCTAGAAATGCCCAAGGGCTACAATTTCAAATATGAGCCCTGGCACTTTAGGTACGTAGGCGTAGAATACGCTACACAAATACACAACAGCGGCCTACTGTTCAAAGAGTGGCTCGCTTTCACACGCTCTGCTTAATGTTACTTTCTTGATGCCTGTGTGCAGCTGCTCTGCGTCCTCCCTCCACGGCGAGCCCGTTTTCGGAATCTGAGGGCGATTCGTTTTGCGATGTTTTATTGCGCCCCCTCCTCCGAAACTCGATGTGGTCTTCTAGAATTCATCCACTTTTGTTGGGGCTCATTTTACTTTTAAGACGGCCACATAGGTCAGTGTGCGTCTGCTTGCCGCTCTAAAGTGGGCCGTAGTGCCGCTTATGTAGTCGGA
>JAZLKM010000053.1:0-38232 GCA_045597645.1 Lachnospiraceae bacterium
GAAGCCACATCTCAGACAACTGGAGACCGGGCGCGCAGCATCGCGAAATAAGAATCACCACGCGAATCACCGAATTCAGGCTCTGAGTGCCATGGATGAAGGGGTGTGTATCTTCGTGGGGCTGAGGCGTAGCGATGATGAGAGGATGAGGGGCTGGCGTGGAGCGGACTGGTGACGATATCGGAGGGTGGTTTGCGCCCCCAAGCATGAATTATGTGGCGGCACAAAAAAAGACTGCACCGGTGAGTGCAGTCCTTGGGGATGTGTGATTATGAGAAGTACTCGACTCCTGATCTGAAGAGACCCATGTCCTGGTTGCCGTAGATATTGACAGAGACGCTGTCGCCAATACGCTCGGCGTGAGCCATCTTTCCGAGAACACGGCCGTCAGGGCTTGTGATACCCTCGATGCTAGAGTAGCTACCGTTGATGTTCCACTCTTCATCCATGGTGACATTGCCCTGCGGGTCAGAGTAGACAGTTGCTACCTGGCCGTTGGCGATGAGCTTATCAATCCACTCCTTAGGTGCAACGAAGCGGCCCTCTCCATGAGATGCCGGGCAAGTGTATACGCCACCAAGCTCGGTATTTTTGAGCCATGGACTCTTGTTGGTTACAACCTTGGTGTAAGCCATCTTAGAGATGTGACGACCAATAGTGTTGTAGGTCAAGGTCGGTGAGTCTGCTGTCTGTGAGTGGATCTCACCAAGTGGTACAAGGCCAAGCTTTATTAGGGCCTGGAAGCCGTTGCAGATACCAAGTACAAGACCATCTCTATTGGTAAGGAGGTTGTTAATTTCCTCCTTCAGGGTTTCATTTCTGAAGGCTGTAGCGAAGAATTTAGCACTACCCTCTGGCTCATCACCGGCAGAGAATCCGCCAGGGAACATAATCATCTGAGACTGACGTATAGCCTTAGCATACTCATCAACAGATTCTCTGATGTCTGATGCAGAGAGGTTTCTAAATACCTTGACTATAGTGTTGGCACCAGCAAGCTCAAATGCCTTTGCAGAATCGTACTCACAGTTGGTACCTGGGAATACCGGAATAAATACAGTAGGCTTAGCCACTTTGTTCTTGCAGATATAGATGCTGTCAGCATTATAGAGAGGCATATCTACCTTATCATTGCCTTTTACAGCGATGGTCGGGAATACCTTCTCAAGTGGTGCCTTCCATGTATCGATAGCATCATCGATGCTGATAACGTCGTCACCCATGGTTACCATGGCATCGTCTGTTACCTCAGCCATGATATAAGCATCTGCACAGAAGTCTGCCTCAAGAGTATCTATCAGCTCTTCTGCAGCCTCTGCAGAAATTTCCGCTACGATGCCGCCATATCCCGGAGTGAAGTAGTCGAAGTCTGCCCCATCGTAGAATTTAACGCCAAGCTTATTACCAAATGCCATCTTAAGCGCAGCGGCTGCTGCTCCCTTTCCGTCAACGGCATATGCTGACTTAATTTTGCCTGAAGCAATGTACGCTGCCACTGTCTCATAGAAGCTCTTTACGTCCTCATAATCCGGAAGGTTAAATTGATCTCTGATGAGTGACATGTATACGAGCACATTGCCTGCCTGCTTAAGCTCAGGTGTAATGATGTCCTTCTGCTTTGCAACATCTACGGCAAATGAAACCAGTGTAGGTGGTACGTTAATGTTTTCAAATGTACCAGACATTGAGTCCTTACCACCGATTGACGGAAGTCCCATGCCCATCTGTACATCATATGCACCAAGGAGTGCTGTAAATGGCTGACTCCAACGAGCTGGATCATCTGTCATTCTCTGGAAGTACTCCTGGAAAGTAAATCTGATTTTCTTGTAGTCACCGCCAGTAGCAACAACCTTAGCCATTGACTCAAGTACTGCATATACTGCGCCATGATATGGGCTCCAGCTAGAGAGATATGGATCAAATCCGTAGCTCATCATAGTTACAGTATCACACTTCTTGGTACCGCCTACAGGAAGCTTAGCAACCATGGTCTGCGTCTCAGTAAGCTGATATTTTCCACCGAATGGCATAAACACGCTACCAGCGCCGATACTTCCGTCAAATCGCTCCACAAGACCCTTCTGTGAGCATACATTAAGGTCTGAAAGAAGCGCTCCAATCGCAGCCTTGCCATCCTTATTATCAACGGCATTTGCCACATTCTCGTTCTGAATATTATCGAAAAAGTCTACTTTCTCATCCGGAAGCAGCACCTTGATATCAGCTTCCTGATGTGCACCGTTGGTATCAAGGAATGCACGAGAGATATTAACTATTTCTTTGCCTCTCCAGGTAAGTACAAGTCTTGGCTCCTTTGTTACAACCGCCACTTCTACCGCCTCAAGGTTCTCCTCTGCTGCGTACTGCAGGAACTTATCTACATCCTTAGGATCAACGACAACTGCCATACGCTCTTGTGACTCTGAGATTGCGAGCTCAGTTCCATCAAGACCTGCATACTTCTTTGGAACCTTGTCCAAATCAACGGTAAGTCCGTCTGCTAGCTCTCCGATAGCTACAGATACACCACCTGCACCGAAGTCATTACATTTTTTGATGATATACGATACCTCTTCTCTGCGGAAAAGACGCTGTATCTTACGTTCTGTAGGTGGATTACCCTTCTGAACCTCTGCTCCACATGTTGTGGTAGATTCCTCTGTATGAACCTTAGATGAGCCTGTAGCACCGCCACAGCCATCACGACCTGTACGTCCACCCAAAAGAATAATAATGTCTCCCGGGTCTGAGGTAAGTCTCTGAACTGCACGTCTTGGAGCTGCGCCCATTACGGCACCTATCTCCATTCTCTTTGCAACATAGCCCGGATGATAAATTTCCTTTACAAGGCCTGTTGATAGACCTATCTGGTTACCATATGATGAATATCCGTGAGCTGCCTCACGAACAAGCTTCTTCTGTGGCAGCTTACCCTTAAGTGTATCCTTTACAGATACTGTCGGGTCAGCAGCTCCGGTGACACGCATTGCCTGATATACATAGGTACGTCCTGAAAGCGGGTCTCTTATCGCACCGCCAAGGCAGGTAGCTGCTCCACCGAACGGCTCTATCTCTGTAGGATGATTATGTGTCTCATTCTTGAAGTTAACGAGCCATTCCTCTGTCTGTCCATCCACTTCAACCGGTACTACGATTGAACATGCATTTATCTCATCTGACTCCTCCTGGTCATCCAGAAGTCCAGCCTTCTTAAGCTGCTTTGCTGCGAGAGTTGCAAGGTCCATAAGGCAAACGAACTTATCGTCTCTTCCTGCATATAAGGTCTCAAAAGATTTCTTATACTTTTCGTAAGTCTCTGAGATTGGTGTCTTATAGAAGCCTTCCTCAAAGGTTACGTTCTTGAGCTCTGTTGAGAAAGTGGTATGACGGCAGTGATCAGACCAGTAGGTGTCAAGTACTCTGATTTCAGTAACTGAAGGATCTCTGTTCTCCTCATTTTTGAAATAATTCTGAATGTGAAGGAAATCCTTGAAGGTCATAGCAAGGCCAAGTGAATCATAGAGAAATCTCAGCTCTGCCTCAGGCATATCCTTAAAGCCATTAAAGATAGCTACGTCAGCCGGCTCCTCATAGTTCATCTCCAAAGTATCTGGCTTATCCTCTGTAGTCTCCCTGGAATCTACAGGGTTAATGCAATGCTTCTTGATTGCATCCAGACAGTCATCACTGATTCCACCTTCAATTACATACGTGGTAGCTGTACGTATTACAGGCTCCTCATTTTCATTGAGTAGCTTAACGCACTGCACTGCTGAATCTGCACGCTGGTCGAACTGTCCCGGAAGAAATTCTACTGAGAATACCTTTGCTCCCTTGGCATCGAAACTCTCCTCATATACAAAATCTACCGGAGGCTCAGAGAACACGGTCTTAAGCGCTCTTTTATAGGTATCCTCAGATATATTCTCCACATCGTATCTCACAAGCACTCTCACGCCTGTAACGCTCTTAATTCCGAGGTATCCCTCTATCTCGCTAAGGAGTTCCTTCGCAGCAATTGCGAATTCCGGACGCTTCTCAACGTAGACTCTTTTTACATCTGACATAACTGCCTCCTAATGTAGTGTAATTAACAAAACAATCTATATGATTTTAGCACATGCCTAATCATTCCTCAACGCACAAACTATATAAAGAAAACCACCCACATGAGTGGATGGTTAGTTATTTTCACCCCGGATTGTTGGCGAATACTACACAGTACGATACAGAGCCATATGCGCTGTCCCAATCTGCTCCGCCAATGCCAGTTACTTTTCCTGATATTGTAAAATTACCCCAGCCTCCGCCACTTGAAATACCAAGTGTAGGATTCTTTTGATAATACGTCTTGCCGTAGGTCACTCCAGGGCTGTATGGTCTTGCCACTCTCATTCTCACATTCTGAAACTTAGCATTAACCGAATCTCCTTCAAGTCTTGCGCAGCCCTCACAAGCCAGCTGAAAATATGACGCTACCAGTCCCGGATTGGAAAATAAACCTGCTTCAACGCCATTATAGTACAGTCTGCCACTGCCACTAGGGTACACAGACATCATAAGGTGGCATGGTTCTCCTCTATTGACCTCTACATTACTTGGTCTTGAATATGCCTGCTGTCCATGGGCATTTGAAGTAATGTTTTCCAAAAGAAGCATGGTTCTACCGCCATATCCCTTTGATGCTCCCACATCATACTGAATGCCCCATGACACAGCTGATATTGGTGCGTTTGCTACAAGCTTCGCATGGCAGCCGGTTCCTGAGCCGTCCAAGGTGATATATGCCTCTATTACAGCCAATGCATCTGTATCTATCTTGCTGATATAGCAGGTGCTGTAGCGATCCTTTTCTACAGTATCCTCCTGATATGCCTTGGATGTATCTGTTCCAAGTATTAGGAAAAATACTGCTGAAAGTACAAAAAACGAAGATAATTTAATTAGTAAATTGATACTCTTTTTCACAATTACCTCTCACTGCATGTTCATATTCTTAAGGCTCTCAAAAAGCTCCAAATCGCTGGCTGTAACCTTAAGATTTGTCTCTATTTTCTCGCCTTCCGGAGTGGTGATAGCAATCTCAATTATGCTATCCTCCCTGATTCCCTTTTGCTGCACTGCTTTTAGAAAAGCCGGGAACTTAGGATGGTTTGATCTAAATTTATTCCACGCGCCCATCATAGCCATGACAGCGCCCATATTGCCCATATTCATATATTGCCTCCCAAAAGAACGCACCTTGGATAGTATATAAAATAGGGCCTGCAAAATGCAAGCCCTATTTGTCAATCTATCTGCGCTTATTAGTTAGCCTGATTTTTTGCCTCAAGCTCCTTACAGATTCTCTCGTATTCATCCTCGTCGAGCTTATACTTCTTTACATAAAGAATATAAGATGTGAACATAAATGCAAGTGGTATGAGCGAGATGAATATCAGTAATCCAACTGTCTCGCCACTTGTTACTGATCCCAGTGCGTCTGTGATTGATGCAATCTTTGCATCCTCTGTAATGTGGCCCGCCTGCGCCTCTCTCTCAAGATTAGAAATCTGGTTTGTGTAGTTAGTTACGTTAAGTGCCATATATACAGCAGATGTAATGATAACAACAAGTGCTGATGCAAGCTTTGTGATGAACGGACGTAGTGAGGTGATGATTGCCTCATCTCTAGTACCATGATTGAGCTCATTGTACTCTACAGTATTCATGATTGAAATCATCATTATCAGATAGTAGCTGTAGCATCCGAAATTACCAAGCATATAGCCTACTACAAGTACATAGTATCCTACTGTCTCACCCATCGGAAGCACGCCTGACAGGAACATCATTGCATAGCCCACTGTAGATATAATCATCATAAGTCCCATCAGCTTCTTTCTATGAATATGACGAGAAATAACTGGGTAGAATACCATGAGCAATGCTGTTGCCATCATTCCAATTGTTGTGAAAAGTGAGTATTTTCCACCGTCATATCCATACTTAAAGTAGATGTAGGTTGAACCGATACCACCAAGCACGATGTTAGAGCCAATCTGCTGAATCAGGAAAATAAGCGCTATCCAAAGGAGCTGATCGTTGCCTGAGATGGTTGAGATGATTTTCTTAAATCCAACCTTTGTCTTAGGTGCATCAATCTGCTCTCTTCTCTCCTTAACGCCAAGAAGGGTTGACAGTGCAAAAATCGGAGTGCATGCGCCTACTACAAGAGCTACTATTCCATATGCAGTAACTGCGTTTCCACCGATGGTGTGCGCGCCAGCTGTGAGCATCGGTACTAATACTGAAATAGCTGTACCGCCAATACCAGCAAAAAGTGTCGCACGGCTGGTGAGCTGATTTCTGGTGTCAGCATCTGATGAAAGTGCAGGAACCATTCCCCAGTAAGAGATATCGCTCATGGTAAAGGTGATGCTGTATAAGATATACATTACTCCGAAGAATACTATGAAGCTCCACCCCTGTAGCTTTGAGTTGTAGGTGAAAAATACTACAAATGCTGTAGACACGCAGCCAATCAAAAACCACGGCTTGAATTTGCCCCACTTAGAGCGCGTGCTCTCGATAATGTTACCCATAATCGGGTCGTTAAATGCATCAAACAGTCTTGCAAAAACCATGATGCCGGTTACAGCTGCCAGCTGCGCCTTGTCAAGGTTTCTAGTGAACATGATGTAGTTGAGCAGGAAGCTGCTGATAAGGCAATACACCATGTCTCGTCCGATAGTACCAATCGGATAGAAAATAAGATTCTTTTTGTCCTGTGCTGTTTTATTCATATCCTACCTCTCCTTAAGCTTTACTGCTTCCTCTATTACTTTATAAGCACCGTCATACAGACCAATGCTCTTATTAACCTTTATATTCTCACACATGTCAGCGAGGAACCTCTCATCGTTCATAAACATGTCTGTCATCTGAAGTGTGTGTGGAATATCCCTGCACTCAAGAGTTCCCTCTCCCATTTCAGCTGAGTGGATTGCTCCCCACATTTCATGTTTTCCAACACGCTTTATAAAGAGCTTTGGTATTGGATAAAATGCTAGCTCTGATGGCTTAGTAACCAGCACATCTGCGCTTCTCATAAGCAGGTTAGTGCAATATACTGCTTCAAAAATGTTGGCATGATAGAATCCATGGATTCCTGTCACTTCACCGTCAATAGCCTTTGTTGCAAAAGCTCTGGTATTTGCCCAGTCATCGAAGTGCTCTACTGAGACCTTCTCAAGCTCAGGTATCTCCTTCAAAAGGTCATACCATACATTCTTGTAGTCACCAACATTGACATAAATGGCTGCCTTACCACTCTTAACTGCCGGGAGCAGATGATTTATAATAGCCGCAAAAATCTCCTTCTGCGCTCCAGCTCCACCGATTGTAAGCAGGAATCTGGTAGGCGCTCCATCCTTATGTCTTCTAATTCTTGCATCACAGTCAGCCTCTATATTAGATACCAGCTCGTGGTCAATGTAATGACCTGTGTAGATAAGCGAATCATTTGGCATCTCCTTAAGGACCTTTTCCTTTGCCATTCCATTACATATTTTGTAACCCTGGTATGCATTTCTACACTGAATAGTATGGGTAGCTCCCTCTGCGAAATGCAAAGCCATAGGCCAGTTATCCGGTATGGCATTTACGACATTCTTCATACCTGCATGTATAGCTGCCTGTGCTGGCCATACATGTGTTCCAATGAATGGCATATCCTTTGGTATTTCGTTGAAAATTGGAGCCATAAGCTCTGAGTTTTTCTGATCTGCAGCGTTGTATGAGAGTGCTCTAAATCCCTCATAATTGACCGGCTCCCATACCAGCTTGTTGAAAAGACCTATTTTTGAAAGTCTAGATCCCAGTGAATACAGGTCGTTTTGTGCACCTATAACCTTGGTACATGTGGTCTCCGGATAAGAATTAAGGTCCATCCAGTATGGCTTATATCCCATCGCCTTAGCACATGATGCCATCGCCATAGCTATACGATAGTGACCAAATCCCATACGAATGTTACCAACTATAATGCCCTTCTCGGTATCAAAGCTTCCTGCACTCTCCTTAGAGTTAACTACGATATTCTCAACTCCAAGCATATCTCCGATATGCGGATTTTCCTCGATGCGGACCTTGTATGCGACATTGCTATCGTCACCATATTTTCTAATGTACTTCTTCTTGGATCTGACCGCCTTGCGATAATCGCTGGCCTTTATCTCATTTCCAAATATAACCTTCGACTTGTCTTCCACGATTTCCCCCTATGCTAAAATACCTTCCATTAATATCTCTACAGTTTCCTCAAACGCTTTCTGGTATTTTATGCCAGATTTTTGAAGAGTGTCAGATTTGAGAAAAGTCTCAAGACTCGATTCATATATAGTTTTGAGTACTACCGGATGGATATTCCTAATCACACCCTCGCTAATGCCTTTTTCTATGAGACTCATGGTGCCTTCCCAGCCACTCTCAAGTCTCATATTCATTTTGGCATATACTGAAGGGTATTTATCCTTAATCACATACAGCTGAGAAAAATCCAGGGTCTTATAACAGTCCGGCATCACTCCCAAAATGCTTCTAATCTTATCGACAGTGGACATGCTCTCATTTTCCATCACCTTATGCTCAGCTTCTTTAATGCCATCAAAGCAGTAGTCTACCATCGCGAGAAAAAGTGCTTCCTTATCATCAAACACTGTATAAATGGTTTTCTTGCTCATAGACAGCTCAGCTGCCAGGTCATCCATGGTAAACTTAATACCCTTTTTGTTAAAAACAGCGATGCAGGCTTCAAGTATCAATGTCCTATTATCCATGGTTTCCTCCCTCTTTCTTGATTAATTTTATCGATTCGTTTCGGAAACTCGGAAACTACTTTCCGTTTCCCCGTTTCCTATATAGTACCACGCATTTAGAATTCTACAAGGCGGAAATATATACAAAATAGCATCTTGTGATTTGGTGATTTTCACATATCACTATCCATATAATTTGCAAACAAAAAAGGCGGCTCCACAATTGAAGCCACCTCACATATTAATTCTAAATATTAATCTTCCTTGAATGCCTTAATTGATTCTGACAGAACATTTGCCATCTCTGACATTCCATTTGATTCATCCGCAATGTTATTAATATTTGCACTAAGATCAGTAACTGAAGCGGTGACCTCCTCATTAGAAGCCGCATTCTCCTCTGAGATTGCAGACAGGTCAGATACTGCAGAGATTGCTCTCTCCTTAGCCTCAGCGAGGCTATTGGTCTGCTCTGTAATGTTCTGAATCTGTACTACAGAATTATCAATCTGATTCTTAAGCTCGATGAATGACTCACGAGTCTTGGTTACTGTATTCTGCTCTTCAGCGATTATTACCTTAATCTTCTCTGTGAGCTCTGCTGATGTTCTGGACAGTTCAATAATATTATTTGCAATTGCGTCAATCTGGTTAGCACTGTCACTTGACTGATTAGCAAGTGAGCCAATCTCTGAAGCAACTACTGCAAATCCACGGCCTGCCTCTCCTGCTCTCGCAGCCTCAATTGAAGCATTAAGTGAAAGAAGGTTCGTCTGTGAAGAAATATCTCCAATAAGCTTGGTAGCGTTTGATACTTCGCTTATAGCCTTTGCCAGCTGCTCCATATGCGAAGCGATAGCCTCTACAGCATCTACAGACTTCTGTGATGAACTATATACATCATTAATGTCCTCTGCAGCCTGTGTTGAGATTGCATCCATGCTTCCAGAAGAAGCACTGAGTTCCTGCACTGCCGAAGTGATTAGCTCGATGTTACCACCGATATCTACCATGTTCTCATTAAGTGTCTGTACTGACTCTGCCATAGACTGAGCTGCCTCTGCAAGCTCATCAACTGCCTCTGATATCTGGTTAGCGCCGGATGCAGAAGTATTGCAAAGTCCATTAGCACTCATAACTGACTCAGTAAGGTTAGTTGATGCATTTCTGATATCACCAACTATACTCTTAAGGTTGCTCTGAAGCTGGGTAGACGCATCTACCAGCTGAGTGGTCTCTGATACAACTGACTTGATTTCAATATCATCATTAATGTGACCATCAGCAAGTCTTCTGATGACATCAACAACCTTCTTGATAGGCTTTGCAATGATGCGTGAGGTGAAGAATGCATATAATCCAAGCAATACTACTGCAATAATTGCTACCTGGACACCGCGATTGACTATCTTATTAGCATCTGCCAGTGCCTCTGTCTCATCAGCTGTAACTACACATATTTCATGCTTATCTGTAATAGCATATCCGGCATACTTGATAGCGCCCTTATACTCGTATGAAATAGCATCGTCAACCGGAACCTTACCCGACTGCAAGTCTGCTACAAGTCCCTTAACGCAAGCGTTCTCAACTGCATTTCCTATCTTATCCTCAGATGGATGGAAAAGCATGGTACCATCTTCCGATACTATATAAACATATGAGCCAGGCATGCCAACGCACTTCTTGCTTCCAAATAAGCTGTTGTTAACCGCAAAAGAATTTTCAGCTGCTGAACTTCCAGTTGCCTCTAATTCGTATCTTACTGTGCTCGCCATCTCCTTCATATAATTCAAAGTAGTATCAGTAATAATCTCTGATGATCTTGGGATAATCGCAAGCATCGTAAATACTACAGATATAATTACAGCCAGGATAACTGTAATCATAAATGTGAGCATCAATGATACTCCACTTTTTTTAGTCTTGTTCTTATTAGCCATTTCTGTCCTCCATCCGTGAAAAACATTAAAAAATATGGAAATATATTACTCTGAATTGTCAAAAAAATCAATAAAATCAAGACGTTTATGTAAACTTTCACACTTTAATCAAACAATGTGAATAATTTTACCAATTATCATTAAATATCGTCTTTTTCTCAACAATTATGTTATTGGATTTTACACTTTACACTCCACTTGGAATTGCTGTATCTTCAATATAACAATTGATACAGGCATATCTGTATCCACACTTCAAAGGGGGTTTTTACAATGACAATTTATAATGTTACAGACGAGAGATTCAAAAAGTACGGCACCATCATGAAGGACTACGACTTCACAGCTCTTGCAAAGGCTATGGAGAGCACTCCTTGTCCTGATGATGTAGTGTATGAGCCAGGCATCGATGCTCTTGAGGCTCTCGACATTGCTGAGGAAATGTCACGCGTATACTACGGTGAGATGCCTATTCAGGTAGGCTACTGCAACGGCCATAATAAAAAGCTCAATGCTGTAGAGTATCATCGTGATTCAGAGCTTGATATCGCCATGACCGACGCTGTACTTCTTCTGGGTATGGAGCAGGACATCGAGGAGGATGGCACCTATGACACCTCAAAGATTGAGGCATTCTTCGTTCCTGCAATGACCGGCGTTGAGCTCTATGCAACCACTCTTCACTATGCACCATGCAATCCGGGAACCGATGGCTTCAAGGTTGTAATCGTACTTCCAAAGGGAACCAACTACCCTCTCAAGGGCGACCACAGCAAGGGTGGCGAGGATGCTACCTTAGCAGCTACCAACAAGTGGCTCATCGGCCACGCTGAGGGCGGACTTCCGGAAGGACGCTTCATCGGACTTAAGGGCGCCAACGTAACCATCGAGTAACACAATATCAGTTATTTGTGGCATGTCAATCACTGTTTAATCGACAATTTACCGCCTCAACTCATAAAACAACGATTTAGGCGGTAAAACAAAACATTCAAAGTGCAAAAATACCGCTCGGATTCTTGTATTAAGTATCCAAGCGGTAATTTTTATGCTTTTCATATTATTTTTTACAGCCTATGTAGCTAATATGTTCCTTCAGGCGGTAATTGCATGAAACAAGTGTTTCACCCTTATACTCTAATCTCATAACGAAAAATTCATCGGTCTCATCAAGTAGCTTCAGAAATGCTTTGTCGCCTTCCCATAGCGGCAGACTTAAAATGTCTTTCTTAGGAACCCACTCAAGATTCCCCTCGTTGCATTCTATCATTTCGCCTTCAAAGCCATCCGCTGTGTATAGATACATATGCTCTCTGGGCCACATGTCAGATACAAAAATCACCGTACCCCTATGCTTGTATGAAGTAAGTGTTAGTCCTGTCTCTTCTCTTGTCTCACGGAGCATACACTCATCTGGTGTCTCGTTTCCTTCAAAGTGGCCACCAATACCGACCCATTTGTCTTTATTCAGATCGTTTTCCTTTTTTACTCTGTGAAGCATCAGATATCTATTATCTTTTTCAATATATCCAAGCGTAGTAAGCGTCCTTCTAAGCTTTGACTTAATCTTAGATAGGAACTCCTCCATATACCTCGCTCTTGGTACTATCATCGAATAGTCCCTGTCAGTGTGAGACTGTATGTACTCTTCTAATACCCCAGAAAGATTGTCCTTGGACTGCACATACTCATCTACAATTATCTTCTCATCAACGCCATACACCATCTGTATCATAGCCGCAAACACGCCGGTCCTGTCTTTCCCTGCGTTGCAAAAGAAAATTACATTGGTATTGCAAAGCAACACCTCATCAAGTATGTGCAGAAAAAAATCATCAACATAGCTTATATATGAGTCGCTGACCTCATCACAGCTCAGCGGAATCGCTCCCCCGCCTGAAACTGGCATGTGCAGATATCTAAATGAAGAATTGTCTTCAAGACAACATGGCTTACTCGCACGCTCCTCATCTGATCTTAGGTCCACCACTGTAAGTACATTTTCCTGCAGTAGCCATGACACGTCTTCGGCAGACAGTTGCACCAGAGCATCACTACGTATAAATTTATTCTCCCCTGTTGTCACCCAACGACTGTTACGCGTTGATTCTAATAAGGAGCTCATAAAATCACCTCACTATGACTCAAAGTGGCTTACCATCCGGTATGTACCGCAATCATATCCCTCATCGTCATATACCTCGAAGACCACCGCGCCACTGGTGTTGTCGGTAATGATAATACTGTACTCACCAGAATATTCTGCTTTGCATCTAAAGCCATTGTCATCAATACGAATAGTAGCATCCGGACAGTATATCCACAAATCCTCCGGCTGCTCCCACGATATGTTGCCAACCTCGTCTCCGACACCTACATTAAATACATCTGTATAAATGCTAATGTTCATGGTAGAGAAGCTGTCATTCACATATGCACCTGCCAATTCAAATAGATCTATTTCTTTTGACTGTGGCACATTTGATACTACAGGCTCATAACCGTCCTCGTTAAAACCTGACTGTTCTGACACGTTATATACCATTCTATATGGCAGCGTAGTTGGATAGATAGGACCCCATCTAAGGAAAGTCCAATCCAGGCATTCAGATGAGAGTCTTGCTATAGGCTTGCCCTGCATGTAGAACTCAAACTCTCCACTGCCTGTCATTCCATAAGGCTCAGTGTAGATATATTTTATCTCATCCTCAATCTTCTCAGTATTCACCTCGTTAACGTAGTTCATTGAGGATACCTTGGCCTTATAGGTATACTCATCCACCTTCTCAAGGCCTGTAAAAGCACCATTGAATTCACACCAATATACTGTGCCATTCGGATATCCATCACCAGTATCACCCATATCAGAGTCACTGAAAAGTCCGTCAAAAGAACCGTCCGGATTTACTGTAAGGTAAGTTCCCCATGCGCCAGCACCACTAGAGAAAATATACTCACCAGCCACTACAGAAAAGTCTACGGCTTGCCCAGACCTCGCTGTATCTGCTTTCGATGCGGTATCCGTATTCGCACTAGCCTTATTAAAGTTAATAACTATCGCCTTGGCATATATATCAAACAGCTCAGTAAGCTTACTGTCATCGTCTACTTCACCCTCAAACTTGCTGTCATAATCAAAATACCCATAGGTCGCCTTAGCATTCTCATCGAATACCTCCTCAGCATATTTGTATGTAATCAGATTGCCATTATTAACAAAGTCCATCTCTACATGATGTCCTCCTCCGCAGATGAGATATTCATCATATACTGACAATGGATAGGCTGTGCCGTCACTCATTACAGTGCCAACTTCTACCACATTTCCACCAGCATCCAGGCAATATATTTTTGCATCTATTGCCGCCATGTTGCCGTCGCCGTAGTCGTATACACCATCTGTTACAAGAAGTACATCGCACTGTTTGCCCACACCTGCAAAAGCATAATACTTATCTGCACTAAGCTCAGATATGAAGGAGTCATATTTCTCAAGATCAGCAATAAACGGAGTAACTACACCCTCGTTATCGCTATCAGCCTCGCTCGCACTTTCTACTTGCGATTTCGAATCTGCGCTACTATTTGTATCTGTATTTGCATCTGCTTTTTTCTTGCCGCATCCAGCCAGTAACATCATCGCCAAGCACAACATACCTACTCGGGTCACTCGCTTAATCATTACTTTTTTCTTCATTGTACTACCTCGCTATTTTTTCTCACCCTTGTCGAATGTGATAAAACCGTACACAAACAGTACTCCCGCCAAAAATAGAGCACATCCCAATCCTGTATAGAAGAATGCCACAAACATATCCGGAAATACGCCTGCCGCTCTAAGTCCTATACCTCCACCCATCATAATTGCCATTATGATATAAGATTTCAAATCAAAGAAATTCCAGAACGGTCTCTTCTCTTCCTCGTAGTTCTTAATTCTTCTAATATGCTTTTGTGACATTTTGAAAAACATCAACCCGAACAGGCAGAAAATAACTACTGACAGCAGATATAAATACCATATTCTCTCTATTACTCCGTACGAAATGATACCAAGCCTAACCACATTAAACCCGGCAATCATCCACACGATTCCGGCCAGAAGCACAAGATACTTCTTTTCTAATTCCCAAAACCTTTTCAACTACTCCCAACCTTTCCATACTTCAGGCTGATATCCCAGTGTTGACTGCTTACCGTTTCTTACGACAGGTGTCTTAATAACAGACGGATTCTCAAGTATCTTTTCAAGCTTATCTTCATCTACAATATGTTTGATTAGAGCGAGTGTGTCCTTGTCCTTGCCGTCCCAATTAACCATATTTTCAATTCCACCGTTAGCCTGAGCCACAGATGTAAACTCGCCCTTGCTCATGCCTTTTTCCTTCATATCAATAAACTGATATTTAATGCCTCGTTCCTTGAAAAAGCGCTCGGCTTTCTTTGTATCATTACATTTTTTCGTTCCAAATATTTGAATGTTCATTCTTTATGTCCTTATTAATTCACATACATTTCCGGTCTTCTATCTCTAAATATTCCCCAGCTTAGTCTGTCTTCGGCCATTGCATCGAGGTCGAAGGTGGCATAGAGGATTTCTTCTTTGTCCCTGCTGCCGTCTGCTATAATCTCGCCGGTATTATCCGTGATAAAGGAGCTTCCGTAGAAGCATAGGCTACTTGACTGCATGTTGTTCTCCTTGCAGGGCGAGACTGTCTCTGTGCCTATTCTGTTGGCTGCGATGACCGGCATGAGGTTTGACGCAGCGTGTCCCTGCATTGCTCTGCGCCAGTGAGCGCTTGAGTCTACATCCAATATTGGCTCACTTCCAATGGCAGTTGGGAAAAATAAAAGCTCTGCGCCCATAACCGCCATGGCCCTTGCTGTCTCCGGGAACCACTGATCCCAGCAAATGCCTACACCAATTTTTCCATACTTTGTATCCCACACCTTAAAGCCGGTATCGCCCGGCGTGAAGTAAAATTTTTCCTGATAGTAGTGGTCATCAGGTATATGAGTCTTGCGATATATTCCAAGAACACTTCCGTCTGCATCAATTATTGCCACAGAGTTATACAGTACATTAACGTCCTTCTCATAGAAGCTTATCGGGAGCACTACTCCCAGCTCCTTTGCTACAAGCATAAAATGCTTTACAGCCTCGTTATCCTCTAGACCCTGGGCATAATCATAATATTCGTATCTTCTCTCCTGGCAGAAATACTGCCTCTCAAAAAGCTCAGACAGTAAAATAATATTTGCACCGTTTGCTGCTGCCTCTCGAACGAATTTATCGGCTTTTTGAATATTCTGTTCTACTGTTCCATGGCAATCCATCTGGACTGCTGCCACTTTCACTTCTCTCATATTTACACCTATTGTGCCTGCAATTAGAAATTACTACTTAATAGTTGCCAAAACCTACTGGGTGATACCGTTACCTTTTGATAGCTGCCGGAACCTGCTGGGTAATGCAGTGTATATTACCGCCACCTGTCAATATATCTCTGGCGTATATAGGCACAATCACCCTATTTGGAAAGCATTCTGCCAATATTTTTACTGCCACTTCATCATTTGCATCATCAAACTGCGGCAATAGTATCCTGTCGTTAGCTATATAAAAATTCACATAGCTTGCTGCAAGTCTCTCCCCCAGCTCCCTTGTATCCTCGCCAGCCTCGAACTTATAGCCTGTAAGGTCGCTTTCAGTTATAAGGATAGGCTTACGCGGTATTGGGAGCTTAATTATCTCTATGTCACGGCCCTTAGCATCCTTAGTCGATGACAATATATCATATGCCCTCTTACTTCTTAAGTACTGCGGATCAGACTCATCATCTGTCCATGCCAGTACCACCTGCCCCGGTCTTGTAAAGGCACACATATTATCTATATGTCCGTCTGTCTCATCATTATAGATGCCTTCCGGTATCCAGATGATTTTGGATACTCCTAACGCATCCTTTAGCACCTGCTCTATTTCTTCGCGGGTCATCTTCGGATTCCTGCCTGGGCTTAATAGGCACTCCTCAGTGGTAATGAGTGTACCCTCCCCATCTACATGTATCGAGCCACCCTCTAGTACAAAGTCAAGCTGCCTGGTGCATGGGATATCTAGTGCGCTACACATATTAGGAGCAACCATCTTATCATTGTCATAATGAGCGTATAGCCCATTATAATCTCCGCCCCAGCCATTGAATCTCCAATTGATTCCAAGTCGCTTTCTGCCATCCTCGGAAAGTACAATTGTAGCTCCGGTATCTCTAGCCCACGCATCATCATTCTCACATTGAATAATATGTATGCGGCTTTTTATACCATCGAGAAGCACTTTATCCCTTGAGTCGATATGCAAAAAGTCGTCATCTATTGCTACAGGCTCTAGTAGCATTTCTCTTGCACTTTTTATCTGGTCTTTTCCTGTAAGAACATATATGTCCTCACAGCGCGCTATCTCATATATTATTTTTCTAAATACGCTTCTGGCTCTTATCGCTCCATGGCTCCATGAACCCAGTCTATAAGGCCATATCATCACGCACGCCTCCTGCGGCTCATACTCCGCCGGCATGCGGTATTTAGTATCTGTCATCGCATCTCCCTGCTATGATAATCTCATCTTGAAATCATCATATCCAAAGCTTTTTATTATCCTGCATTCCCCATCTTTGTCCATAGCTGCTATGCTAGGAAGCGGTATGCCATTGAAGGTATTATTTTTCACCATAGAATATATAGCCATATCCTCGAATATAAGCTTATCACCTACATTTACCTCATGGTCAAATGAATAGTCTCCTATCACATCACCGGCCAGACAGGTATTGCCAGCAAGCCTGTATGTGTATTTCTTCTCTCCGTCTTCTCCTGCATCTCTAAGCGGCGGACGGTATGGCATCTCAAGCACGTCCGGCATATGACAGGCCGCTGAGGTATCTAGTATCAGTATCTCTATATCATTTTTCACCTTATCCAGTACCTGCGTCACATTATAGCCTGCGTTTAAGGCGACGGCTTCCCCTGGCTCTAAATATATCTGAAGGTCATAGGTGTCGCGCATATGCTTTATGAGCCTTACCAATCTATCAATATCATAATCGTCTCTTGTGATATGGTGTCCCCCACCCATATTTAGCCATTTCATTTTGTGGAGATATTTGCCGAATTTCGCTTCTATCTCGACCAGTGTAGTCTCGAGGTCATCCGAATTTTGCTCGCACAGTGTATGGAAATGTATCCCATCTATCATACCTGCTATCTCTTCGTCAAAATCGCACGCTCTAATTCCCATTCGTGAACCTCTTCCGCAGGGATCATATATCTCGTGATCCTTCTGGGTCGATATTTCAGGGTTGACTCTAACGCCCAAACTTATGTGGTGATTATGCTCCTTGGCAATATCACGAGCCCTTTGCGCATGATGCATCAGCTGCGCCTTCGAGTTAAATACTATGTGGTCGCAGATAACTGCCAATTCCTCCATGTCATCGTCTTTATATGCCGGCGCATAGACATGGTTCTCCTTTTGCATTTCCTGATATCCTAGTCTTGCTTCGTACAAGCCGCTAGCAGTTGTTCCACTAATATATTTTCCTATAAGCGGGTATTCCAAAAACGCGGAAAAGCATTTTTGTGCCAGCAATATTCTGGCGCCTGTCTGCTCTTCCACGCTTCTTAGTATTTTCAAATTATTTTCCAGCTTCCCCTCGTCTATTACATAGACCGGAGTAGGCAATTCATGTAATTTCATATTTTCAACTGCTTAATCTACCAGTACCGGATTCTCATCTACTACCCATGGAAGTCCCCACTTGTTTAGTGCCTCCATGTACGGATCTGGATCAAACTCATCTGTTGTAAATACGCCCGGCTTATTCCATAGACCCTTTACTACCATCATAGCACCTATCATTGCAGGCACACCTGTGGTATATGAGATTGCCTGTGACTCTACTTCCTTATAGCACTCCTGGTGGTCACATACATTGTAGATATACAGGGTCTTCTCCTTGCCATCCTTAATACCTGTGAAAATACATCCAATATTAGTCTTACCCACTGTTCTAGGGCCAAGTGATGCAGGATCTGGAAGCAATGCCTTAAGGAACTGAATTGGTACAATCTTCTGTCCTTCATAATCGATTGGTGTAGTAGAGAGCATTCCTACGTTCTCGAGGCACTTCATATGGGTTAAGTAGCTTTGTCCAAAGGTCATAAAGAATCTGATTCTCTTTACCTCAGGGAAATTCTTGCCAAGTGCCTCTATCTCCTCGTGGTGTAATAGATACATATCCTTCATACCTACACCCTCAAAGTCATACTCTCTCTTGATTGCCATAGGTGGAATCTCAATCCACTTGCCATCCTCCCAGTATGAACCTGGCGCTGATACCTCTCTTAGGTTAATCTCCGGATTGAAGTTTGTTGCAAATGGGTATCCATGATCTCCGCCATTGCAGTCAAGGATATCAATGGTATGTATCTCGTCAAAGTAATGCTTTTTAGCATATGCCACAAATACACTTGTTACGCCAGGATCAAAGCCCGTTCCAAGAAGACCTGTAAGTCCTGCCTTCTCGAACTTCTCTTTGTAAGCCCACTGCCATGAATAGTCAAAATATGCTGAGAATCCAAGGTCCTTGCATCTCTTTTCATATATTGCTCTCCACTTAGGATCGTCTGTATCCTCCGGCTCATAGTTCGCTGTGTCAATATAATGCACACCTGCTGCAAGGCAGGCATCCATAATAGTAAGGTCCTGATATGGCAATGCAAGGTTAAGTACTGCATCCGGTTTATAATCCTTAATTAACGCAGTAAGCTCATCCACATTGTCTGCATCGACCTTCGCTGTTGTAATCTTTGTTGTCGTCTTCTTCTCGAGCTTTTCCTTAAGTGCCTCACACTTAGACACTGTGCGGCTTGCTATCATTATCTCGTCAAATACCTCGCTATTTTGACAGCATTTATTGATTGCTACTGAGGCTACTCCGCCACATCCAATTATCATTAATCTTGCCATAATATATATCTCCTTATTACTTTATGATTCTATAACTCTTCGATTTCTTTTCTTATTTCCTGCTTGGTTCTTCCCTCTTCCTCCTCCAGAAGGTCCTCTACATACTTCGGAAGCATAAACGCTCCTACATGAAGATTAGTAGTGTAATACCAAGTCTCTATATTCTTAGCCTTCCACTTCTCCGGCTCAAAGTCCTTAAGTGGGTGATACTTTTTAGATGCGAATCCAAACAGCCAGTATCCGGCCGGACATGTGGCTATATGCGCTTGATATACTCGGCTTACAGGGAAAATCCTATATACCTTTCTATGCATACTCCTGCAGGCTTCTTCATCCTCATCATAAAAGGGGCTGCCATGCTGATACACCATAATACCATCATCTTTCAAAGCCTTATAGCAGCTTCCGAAGAACTCCTTTGTAAACAATCCCTCCTCATGTCCAAATGGGTCATTTGAATCGTTGATTATAATGTCATACTCATTTTGAACTGAGCGCAAAAAATGCAGTCCGTCCTGATAATATATGTGCACCCTTGGATCATTAAGGCCTTCCGTCTGCTCCGGGAAAAATTTCTTGCTGACCTCCACTAGCATCTCGTCCGGCTCAACTAAATCTATTTCCTCTATCTCTGGATATTTTGCAAAGCACGTGGCCACTCCGCCATCTCCACCGCCAAATATCAGCACCTTTTTCACATTAGGATGTACTGCCATAGGTACGTGCGTTACCATCTCGTCATATATAAATTCGTCAGCTTCCGAAAATACTATATCACCATCTGATACCAGCATTTTTCCAAACTCTGGAGTGTTGATTACATCAAACCTCTGATAGTCGCTGGCACCTGAATATAGCTGCTCATTGCTTCTTATAGATAGTTTAACATTCTTGGTATGGTATTCCGAAAACCACAGTTCCATTTTTCCCTCCATCTTACACTATTACATTGAGATAATCTGCATTCAGGTCTTCTGTACCCTGCAACGAGCATCCCATCTCTCTGGCAAAAAGAATATAATCTATTATCTCCTTGGTGATTCTCTCTCCTGGAGCGAGAATTGGTATTCCTGGTGGATAACACATGATAAACTCTGCACAGATATGACCTACCGATTCTCTTATTGGCAGCAGCTTCTTGCCACTATAGAATGCACTTTGCGGTGAAAGCACCACTTCCGGCTGGATATAATCGCCTGTGATGATGGGCTTTTGCTCTTTCTCATAGATTCGCTTAATCTCTGCCAAAGCCCCTACCAATCGCTCTATATCTCTGATTCGGTCGCCTATTGAAATATAAGCTAATATATTTCCTATATCTCCGAATTCAATCTGTATATCATACTCATCTCTTAGTAGGTCATATACCTCTATACCTGTGAGTCCTATGCCCTGAGTATACACCGACAGTTTCGTGACGTCATAGTCAAATACACTACCGCCATTCACCAGTTCCTTGCCATAGGCATAGTAGCCTCCAATAGCGTTAATTTCTTCCCTGGCATATTCTGCCATCTCAACTACCTTTCCAAATGAAAGCGCACCCCTTAGTGCCAAGTTTCTCCTACTTATATCAAGGCTTGATATGAGCAGATACGATGCACTCGTAGTCTGTGTCAGATTGATTATCTGTCTGACATAGTCAGCATTCATTCCGTTATTAGTAAGCAATATTGAACTTTGTGTGAGACTCCCTCCTGATTTATGCATTGATATAGCTGCCATATCCGCGCCAGCCTTCATTGCATTAATTGGGAGATTTTCGCCAAAATACAGATGTGTACCGTGGGCCTCATCCACAAGCATCTTCATATCATATTTATGCACAATCTGCGTTATTTTCTTTAAATCCGAGCATATGCCATAGTAAGTTGGATTATTGATTAGTACCGCCTTGGCCTTTGGGTGAGATTTAATTACTGCTTCAAGGTCATCAGGCTCAACACCTAGCGCAATACCTATCCTAGGCTCAGTCTTTGGCTCCACATACACAGGTATCGCTCCACATAAAACCAGCGCATTGATAGCACTCTTGTGCACGTTTCTAGGAAGTATTATCTCATCACCCGGCTTACATGTGGCCAATATCATACTCTGAACCGCAGAGGTGGTGCCACCAACCATCAGGAATGCACTCTCTGCGCCAAATGCTTCAGCCGTAAGCTCCTCAGCCTCCCTTATGACACTGACTGGGTGACACAGATTATCAAGCGGCTTCATAGAATTTACATCGAGGCTTACACATTGCTCTCCCAGGAGGGCTACTAATTCCGGATTACCTCTCCCTCTTTTATGTCCCGGCACATCGAATGGCACGACCTTCTTTTTCTTAAACTCTTCCAGTGCCTCATATACCGGAGCATGACTTTGCCTTGCCATGTAATTATCTTCTACATTCTTATTTCTACGAACCATTATCGCATCCCCAAAGAAAAAGGATGAAAAGTGGAAAATCACTCATCATCCCATAACGCATCAACCATTTACCTCGAACTTGTAGCCCATTCCCCATATAGTCTTGATGTAGTCGCCTTTATCTCCCATCTTACTGCGGAGCTTCTTGACATGGGTGTCGATGGTGCGAGCATCTCCATAATAATCATAGTTCCATACATTATTGAGAATCTTCTCACGCGAAAGAGCTATCCCTTTATTCTCCATGAAGTAATTAAGTAGCTCAAATTCCTTGACTGAAAAATCCTGTTCCACTCCGTCTATAGTGACTGTGTGGGCTGTCTTGTCGATTATAATGCCGCCTTCGCTAAGGATTTCTTCCTTGTCATCCTCACGGCGTCTAAGGATAGCATCCACTCTGGCTACCAGCGTCTTCGGTGAGAAGGGCTTGGTGACATATTCATCTACACCTAAGTCAAATCCCATAAGTTCGTCGCTCTCATCCACCTTGGCGGTAAGCATAATAATCGGGACCTTGCTTGACTCTCTTATTTCCTTACATACCTGGAAACCATTGAGCTTTGGCATCATAACATCAAGAATGATAAGTGCTATGTCCTTATCCTCATAGAACGCGTCAAGTGCCTGCTCTCCGTCCTCCGCCTCTATTACTTCGTATTCCTTGCGAGTAAGAAAATCGTTAACTAATTTTCTTATACGTGCCTCATCATCTACTACTAATATTTTTGTCTTATTCATAACGACCTCCGTTTGCTAACTGGCGTTATTAAAATATAGAAAATTTATGTATTTTTGGTGTAATCACAGAAAAAGCTTCCTAGTGTTCTACATTTCCTTCGGCATCAACTATCAGTTCATCGTTACCTGTATATGCCTTAGCCGCAAGCTCCGACTCCCAAAGCTTAAGCTCTTCTTCCTTCTCAGAAAGCTGCTTCTCCCAGGATGCATATCTGTCTATAAGCTTATTCTCGTAATTAAGAATCGTTATATTGTCAGTCGAGGCAGCAACTATGCACATGAAAACCACACATATAGCCAACACCACCGATATGCCAAACGTTATTCTAAATCCCAGCGCATAATTAAAGTCCCCATCTGCCGCACCGCTTTTTGTCCTTGGGCTTGCAGCAGCTGACTTTGCAGATTTCGCAGGCTTTGTGGCACTTGTAGTCTTACCTTTTGGTTCTTTGCGGGCTTTTTTAGGCTCCTCAATTGCGGGCGCTGGCACTGCCTTTCGTTCATAGGAATATAGCGGTGTCAGCTTGGTATGATAAGTAGCGAATCTGCACAGATAGTTGTACATGGTCTCTAGCAGTTCCATTCCGACCTCAGTCTCAAACGAGTGCTGCCCTACCATTGATTCATACACCTCAAATACAGTGGCTGAGTCTGCTCCCTTCAGCTGTAGCTTAAGATAATCTACAGCCTTAAGTTCCTCCTGGGCTTTTGCCACCACTTCCTTATCGTCATAGTAGTACTCGCCTACCTTTTCGATGCGTACTTTCTTCGCCATCGCTAATCCTCAAAATCAAATACCAGATTTTCCTGGTCTATCTCCACTAACTTATCTTTGTGATGTGCTATCACAGGTCGCTTTTTAAGCTCCTTCTGAATATCATACTGTTGCCACATATGCATGGGGAACACATACTCCACTGGCACTGTTTCAAGGAAAAACTCAATGCCAAAAGTAGCTCCTGTTTCCATCCTTGGATCCAATACCACAAAGGCCAAGTCAAGACTTTTATCTCGCATCAGCTTAATCTCGCGCTTGAAGTCAAGTCCATACTTCTCAGAGTAAAGCTCTCCTCTTTGGCCGATGTTCCACCAGTGCAAATCACCTGCATGGAATATTGACTTTCCATCAGCCTCCACATAAAACGCAACTCCTGCGTCGGTTGATTTAAAAGTCTCAATCCTAATGCTGTCTACCACGAGATTTTGTCTCATGTGCACCTTCGTAAGCTTAGACTTGAAGTCCGCTGCATCAATATCATTCGCTGCAAGATATTTGTTACTCAGCTTAATGTCATTGGAAAATATATAGTGCACTTTCGGATGCGCTATAGTTTTTCTTATAACAGCCACATCAAAATGGTCCTTATGCGCATGACTTGCGAACACATAGAGTTCCTTATTCAAATCTATAATGGGCAAAATTCCCTTGAAGCTGGCGTCACCATAATCACATGGATCAAAGTAATCAAAAAGTAATATAACATTGTCCAGCTCAACCATAAAGCTGCTGTGATGAATAAATGTAACTCTCATTATTTCATCCTGCCGATTATTTTGTTAGCCTGAGCATATATCTCTTCCGGATCAAATCCTATATTATAGATGCCATTCTCATACAAAATCTTTCCATTTACCATGGTCATTTTTACATTCTGCTTGCTGCCGGAATACACGATATTCTTAACAATATTATTAACCGGCTGCATATTTGGCTGATGCATGTCAAGCATTACGATATCAGCCAGCTTGCCCTCTGCCAGATCGTCACAGTCGTTTAGATTCATAGCATAAGCACCGCCCGCTGTTGCTGCATAGAGCACTTCGTCAGCCGGAACACATGAAGCATCGTTTTCCTTCACCTTTGCGAGAGCTGTCATAAGGAACATCTCTCTGAACATATCCAGGCAATTGTTCGATGCAGGACCATCAGTACCTATTGCAAGGCTAATGCCCTCATCCAGATACCTCTTTATCGGTGCTATACCACTTGCCAGCTTAAGATTACTTGCAGGATTAGTTACTGCTGTAAGCTTTTTCGCCTTGAAAATCTCAAAGTCGCAGTCGTCCATCCATACACAGTGATAACCACCACCGCCATATTCGAACATTCCTAAATCATTCATAAGCTGTGTAGGTGTCTTACCCCAACGTTCCTTGCATTCCTCCACTTCGCGAAGAGTCTCTGCATTGTGAGCCCATACAGGTGATTTCAGCTCATTTGCGAGCTTGCTCACTCCCTCCATGAGTTCGAGTGAAGTCGTATATTCTGCGTGGAATCCTACAATAAAGCTTACCAGCTCATCCATGCCATTTACTATCTCATAGTTTTGGCGAAGGATATCTACTGTTCCACCGAAATTGTTAAGTCCTGATGTCTGAACTGTTCTAAATCCACAGTCTACAGAAGCCTTGGCATTAACCGGAGGATAGAAATACATATCAAAGTTAGAGGTAATACCACTTGATAGATACTCCATTATTCCCAGTATATTTAATGGATATACATCCTCCTCGGTAATCTTGCCCTCAACAGGGAATACCTGCTCATAGAGCCACTCCTGAAGTGGGAGGTCATCTGCATATGATCTAAGTAATGTCATTGCAGTATGGGTATGCGCATTCTTAAAGCCAGGCATGAGTACGTTGCCATTGGCATCTATCTCTCGGTCCCACTTTAGTGCTTCCGGAGCATTCTCCTTAGCGCCAACATAGGCGATGCGGTTGCCCTTTACCCACAACTCGCCTTCTGTAATCTTGTAGCCATGGCCTTCGCCGGACAGCTGTAATATTTTTGCATTGTAAAATCTTGTATTCATTATGTCCCTTTCGAGTCCTATAGTGCTCTACTTTGTATCTTCAGTGCAGTTAAGCTTCTGGCAGTCTAATCAATTTTTCCAATAATATCTGACACAAGCGCCTTGAACTGCTTTGCAACTGCGCGGCCTGCGTCAATAACCTCCTGCTCTGAAAGCGGCGTTGGTGAAATTCCAGCAGCCAGGTTGCAAATGCATGAGATTCCAATAATTCTCATTCCCATATGGTTTGCTGCAATGGCCTCAACTGCAGTACTCATACCTACTGCATCTCCACCAATCACGCGGCACATATTTATCTCCTGCGGTGACTCATAGTTCGGGCCTGTAAGCTGCACATAGGTACCTTCACGAAGTCTGATGTTGTGGTCTGCAGCACATTTTCTAGCGATATCCTGCAGGTCCTCATCGTAGATGTGGCTCATATCCGGGAAACGCACGCCAAGCTCCGAAATGTTAGGTCCAATAAGTGGTGATGGTACAAAATTAGCTATCTGACCTGTAATAAGCATCAGCTCTCCCACCTTAAATCCCTGCTTAATTCCACCTGAGGCATTGGTTACAAAGAGTACTGATGCGCCCATCATCTTCATAAGTCTGGTCGGAAGTACTACATCAGTCATCGCATAGCCTTCATAGTAGTGTACACGGCCCTGCATGATTACTGTCGGAACTCCATTTACACGAGCAAACACAAAACGTCCCTTGTGTCCTGGTGCTGTAGATACTGGAAATCCCTCTATGTCGTGATAATCAATGATTCCCTCTGCTTCTACCTCATCTGCAAAGTCTCCAAGTCCAGAGCCTAAAATAAGTGCCACCTTAGGTTCGAACGGAATGCGGTCCTTTATTGACTCGTAGCATTTTACAAGCTTTTCATATACTGGATTCATAATACCCTCCCCTTACATAAAAGTAATATCATCGATCTTATGAAGCTCCTCTGCGGTGAACTTCGGAGCATCAATTATTCCAAGATTCTCTGTGATCTGTGACGGCTTTGAAGCGCCTATTAGCACTGAAGTCACCTCGTCATCTTTGATTACCCACGACAATGCCATCTGAGCCAAGGTCTGACCTCTTTGAGCTGCTATATCATTGAGCAGCTTGATTTTCGTAAGCTTCTCGTGTGTAATATCTGACGAATTAAGAAATACACTGCTCTTAGCTGCTCTACTATCTGCCGGAATACCGTTTAGATACTTATCGGTGAGCATACCTTGTGCCAGTGGAGAGAAAGCTATTATTCCCTTCTTTTCCTTGGCAGCGGCTTGCTTTAATCCGTTCTTCTCAATTGTGCGATCAAATATACTGTACTTATTCTGATTGATTATGAATGGAGCATTAAGCTCTTCCAATATCTTGGCAGCCTTAGTCATGCGCTCCCCATCATAATTTGACAATCCAACATAAAGTGCTTTTCCGCTTCTTACAATGTCAGCTAACGCAAGCATCGTCTCCTCAAGCGGAGTCTCCGGATCAGGTCTGTGATGATAATAGATATCTACATAATCAAGGCCTAACCTCTTAAGACTCTGATCCAGGCTTGCCACAAGATACTTTCTGCTACCCCAGTTGCCATAAGGGCCTTCCCACATATCATAGCCAGCCTTTGTAGAAATGATAAGCTCGTCTCTGTAGGCACTCATTTCTTCCTTAAGTATACGTCCTAGATTAGCTTCTGCAGAGCCAGGAAGCGGTCCGTAATTATTCGCAAGGTCAAAATGAGTTATTCCATTGTCAAAGGCCGTAAAGCACATGGCCTTCATATTTTCATAATCATCATCTGTACCAAAATTATGCCAAAATCCCAAAGATACCTTAGGCATCATCAAGCCTGACGCTCCGCATCTCTTCCATCCATCTTTAGTATATCTGTTCTCATTTGCTGTATAACCCATTTTTCCCTCCTTTATACCAGTGTATTAAGCATTCCTGGCAGGCATCTTACAGATAATTCTTTGGGCTCGCCGCCATACTCTCCATCAAAATGTAATACACTTGGATCATGTGTCTTAAGTTCATAAGACACGCACTCCACAATTTCAAACGCTTTAAACTTAAGGTGCTTACCTGCCTGCACAAATGGAAGCAGGAAAAAAGCTCTAAATCTGGATACTCCATGTGCCAAAAGCACCGACAGCTTTCCATCTGTTGCAGACGCATCCGGAGCCATCTTAACTCCGCCGCCTTCACATTTGTGATTCATAGCAACAATAAATATAACTCTTTTTATCTTGCGAATCGGACCTCCGTCGAAGCTAATTTCAGCCTCGGTTGATGGCATAGTGAAAAATGCCTTAATGGTCAGCAATATATATGTGAGACTTCCTAGCCCTATGGAATTTAAAAATCCCTTAAGCTTACTGGTTAGGGCCTGCTTACATACATCTGCATCAACACCTATACCGGATGATATTGCAAATTTTCTAGTGTGTTCCTTGCCGTCAAGCTTATATGTCACCTCGCCCAAATCCATCGGCACTGCTTGCTTGCAATCCAGCACTCTATCAAGATTCTCCAATGCTGTGCCATTTATTCCCATGCCTCTGGCCAGGTCATTGCCTGAACCTGACGGTATATATCCGAAACGTACATGTTCAAAGTTGCACATTCCATCCAATACCTCATTAGCAGTACCATCTCCACCTAGCACTATAAGCGATATCTTATTATTCTCATTCGCAGCTTCGCATATGCCAGCAGCCAGTTCCTTCGCATGTCCTTCACGCTCAGTTACATAGGCGGTGTAATCAATGCCCTTATCCTTTATGGCCGCCTCTACCTCCTGCCACATAGCCTTTGCCTTACCACTTCTTGAAGTAACATTAACTATAAAATAGTATTTTTCGCTCATTGGATTCTCCTCTAGGCACATTTTGCTAAATTTTACCATAAAAAAAGCCCTCTGACTAGCACATGCATTTTCTCATTATGTAAAAATTCTGTGCCTCATCGGAGGGCCATTATTTATTTTGTTATTTCTTCTTTGGCTTATTTTTGCTTTCCGGCTTAAGCCTGCCATACATCCAGTTATAATGATGTAATCTCTTTGCCAGATCTGTCGTGAGTGCCTTCTCATCTACACGCCACTTCCAGTTGTTGCCAATGGTTGAAGGTGCATTCATACGGCTCTCCATGCCAAGCCCCAGGATATCCTGCATTGGAAAAATCGCATAGTCTGCAACTGACTCCATAGCTCCGCGAATCATGCCCCAGTTATAACCCTCTCGGAAGTTAAGCTGCAGGTACTCTACTGCATAGTCTACAGACTCCTTCGAAGCTATGTCAAACCAGGTCATAAGTGGTTCATTGTCATGTGTACCAGTATATACAACGCAATTTCTTGGGAACTGATATGGTGTATAGTCGCTCTCTGTGCGAGTATCGAATCCAAACTCCAATATCTTCATTCCAGGGAATCCCGTAGCCTCTATAAGCTCAGTGACATCATCTGTCAAAAATCCCAAGTCCTCTGCAATAATCGGAAGGTCTCCCAATGCTGCTTTGATTGCATCAAACAGCTTGATTCCTGGCCCCTTTCTCCACTCTCCTATACGGGCATTCTTCATGCCATAAGGAATGGCGTAGTAGCCAGCAAAGCCTCTAAAATGATCAATTCTAATGATGTCATATACTTTGCTCATGGCATCCACTCGGCGTATCCACCATTTAAAGCCGTCCGCTTCCATGGCATCCCATCTATAGAGTGGATTGCCCCACAGCTGACCATCCTCGGTAAAGCAATCTGGTGGACAGCCTGCCACATCAATCGGATCTAACTTTTCATCAAGATAGAACTGCTCCGGGCTGGCCCACACATCTGCACTATCCTGTGCCACATATATAGGCGTATCACCGATAATCTCTATTCCCTTTGCATTGACATATTCCTTAAGTGCCCTCCACTGTTTGAAAAACAGGTACTGAAGCATCTCGTAGAATTCAACATCATCAGCATACTTTTCCTTTGCCGTCTCAAGTGCCTTAGGCTCTCTTGCCTTCAGCTCCTCCTCTTCCCAAGTCACCCAGGAATCGCCGCCATGAGCATCCTTAAGGGCCATAAACAGTGCAAAGTCAGGCAACCAGTCGGCGTTTTCTTTCACGAATGTGTCAAAGTCCGCTGGCTTCTTTTTTGCGAATCTCTTGTATGCTTTTCTAAAAAGCTTATATCTGTTTATATAGAGAGTGCCATACTCAACATAGTGCTTGTCGTAAAACCACTCGTAGCTGTCGCACTCTTTCTTGGTTAGCAATCCATCACTTATAAGCTCATCCAAGTCTATAAAATATGGATTGCCTGCAAAGCTTGAAAAGCTCTGATACGGCGAATCACCGTAGCTGGTAGGGCAAATAGGAAGTATCTGCCAGTATTTTACTCCTGCCTTGTCAAGAAAATCAGCAAATTTCCGTGCATTGGCGCCCATAGAGCCAATACCATAAGGCCCTGGCAATGACGAAATATGTAATAGTACCCCTGTAGCTCTCATTTTGTCTCCTATTCAATGAATCCGCTAAACACTATCTTCGTATTACACTCTCACCTTCAATCAGATTGAAGGGAACTGTCTCATAATATGTGGAAGGCTGAATGTCCTGCATCAGTCTCCCCAATGCTTCAAGCATTATCTCCACCGCACGCTTTACCAATGCTGGACCATCCTGCGCAACGGTAGTCAGCTTTGGACAATAATACTTGGCATATTCAGTACCATCGAATCCCATAACCGATATATCCTCAGGAACTCTCTTTCCCGCATCCATTATAGCTCTAATGCATCCTATAGCCATAATATCCGATATTGCAAAAATAGCTGTAACATCTGGTGCTGACTCAAGCAGCCTCTCCGTAGCCCTATATGCGCTGTCAAACGCATATCTGCATACGCTGTAATGTGTGGTCGCATCAAATGCCATCCCATGCTCTCTAAATGACATCTGGCAGCCCTTAAGTCGTTCCTGAGCAGTAAATGATGTGCCAAGATTACCTCCTAACACACCGATTTCCTGATGTCCCATGCTAATCAGATAATCCACAGCTGCCTTGCTAGCCATTACATCATCGGTTGATACACTGGAGAGATTCTTCATCGGCATACGACAAAGGTCCGTTGTTATGATCACGCTGGGAACTGTAACTGATTTAAAGTTTTTATTAAAGTGCTCCGGATTACCTCCCAGGAAAAATATCCCCAAGGGCTTTTGCTCTCTGCAGATTCGCACTCCGTACTCCACCTCATCCGCATCCTCGTCTACGTAGCACACTGTAGTTGAGTATTTTGTCTCAGAAAGAAGACTCTCTATCTCCTCCACCATAGCACCAAATATCATATTTTTGGTACCCTTGACAATAATGGTAATGGAACTGTCCACCACCTGCTTGAGCTGACGGGCATTGCTATTAGGTACAAAGCCATACTTGTCGACTACAGCCATTATTCGAGACTTAGTCTCCTCGTTGACATCCTTTTGGTTGTTGATTACTCTGGATACGGTACTGATAGAGTATCCTGATTCTCTCGCTATATCTTTTATCGTAACCATCTACGTATCCCCAGTCCAATTATATGGTCGGTAATGTTTTCTGAAAACGTTTTCAGTATAGATAGAAATATACCCCACTCCTATTAATTTCGCAAGCAGAAATTTAAAGAGTGGGGTATATTATTACATTTCTCTATAGATATCCTTAAGTGCTGGATATATTTTCTTAAAGGTCTGGTATCTCTCCTCGTAAAGTGCTGTAAGCTCCTTATCAGGCTCCACTGTATCTACCACCTTTACTATGCTCTCGCATGACTCCTGAACAGATGCATATTTGCCACATGCGACTGCTGCAAGCATTGCTCCACCAAGTGAAGGACCTTCCTCGCATGCTACTACATTTACCGGTATACCCAGAATGTTAGCTATCATCTTTTTCCAGAGTGCGCTCTTAGCTCCGCCTCCGCAGATCTTGGTTGACTTAATATCAATGCCAAGGCTCTTAGCCACCTCAAACGAATCTCTAAGTGCAAAAGCTACACCTTCAAGCACTGCCTGGGTCATATCGGTTCTGGTGCTGTCCATAGTCATTCCTACGTAAGCGCCACGAGCTCTTGGATCATTGTGTGGTGATCTCTCGCCCATAAGATATGGCAGGAAATATACATGATTCTTGCCAAGCTTGTCATCAGTAATGCCAGCCTGCTCTGCAGCATAGTCCTTAGTACCAATGATATCATCCATCCACCACTTGTTGCATGATGCTGCTGAAAGCATGCATCCCATCAAGTGATAATGTCCATCTGAATGAGCAAATGCATGTAGTGCATTAAAGCTATCTACTGCGAATTTCTCGCTAGCGATGAAGACTGTACCTGATGTTCCAAGTGAGATATTGCAAGCGCCATCTCCTACTGTTCCGGTACCTACAGCAGCTGCTGCATTATCGCCTGCTCCTGCTGCTACTTTTACATTCTCAGGAAGTCCTAAAAGCTGTGCTACATCTGATTTTACTGTTCCAATCTCCTCGTAGCTCTCAAAAAGCTTCGGAAGCTGTTCCTTAGTAATATGACATATTTCAATCATCTCATCAGACCAGCACTTATGCTCAACGTCCATGAGAAGCATTCCTGATGCATCGCTCACATCTGTTGCATGCACGCCTGTAAGCTTATATGCGATGTAATCCTTAGGAAGCATTATCTTCGCTATCTTTGCAAAAAGCTCAGGCTCATTTTGCTCCATCCAGAGAATCTTTGGTGCAGTAAATCCAGCAAATGCGATGTTAGCAGTATACTTTGACAGCTTGTCCTTGCCAATCTCATTGTTGAGATAGTCTGTCTGTGCCTCTGTACGTCCGTCATTCCACAATATTGCAGGGCGAAGTACATTGTCATCGCTGTCAAGAACTACAAGACCATGCATCTGACCGCCAAAGCTGATGCCCTCTACCGGCGTAGCCTGGGCAGTAATAAGCTCCTTTATACCAGTAACGCAAGCATCCCACCAGTCCTCTGGTTTCTGCTGGCTCCAGCCCGGCTTAGGGAACTCAATAGGATATTCCTTCGATACGATATTTTTGATTGTGCCGTCAGCTTCCATGAGAAGAAGCTTTACAGCTGAAGTACCTAAATCTACTCCGATAAATGACATAATTACCTCCAAAAAATCCCCTGCCACTAGGACAGGGGATACTGAAAAATCAAATCTTACTTAAAAGGATTCTCGGTCGGATAACGTACCCCTGCAGGCTGGTTGTAGCCGATCTCTTCTACGTCAACTCCGATGTACTTGAATACCTCGAAGAGTGCCTTTCCGTAGTGACCAAATGCTACTGCACCATGGTGCGGATAGTTGCCCTCGATAAGTACGTGTCGGTAGATACGTCCCATCTCCTTGATAGCGAATACACCGATACCACCGAATGACTTGGTAGCAACCGGAAGAACCTCACCATTTGCAATATATGCACGAAGCTTGCAATCAGCGGTAGACTGCAGACGATAGAAGGTGATATCTCCAGGAGCGATGTCTCCCTCAAGAGTACCATTGGTAACCTCGATAGGAAGGTTACGAGCCATAATCATCTGATACTTCATTGAGCAGAACGCCAGCTTCTTAGAGCAGGTATTACCGCAATGGAATCCCATGAAGGTATCCTCAAGAGTGTAATCAAACTTGCCCTTGATGCTCTCATTGTACATATCCTTCGGTACTGAGTTGTTGATATCAAGAAGAGTAACTGCATCCTCTGATACGCATGCACCGATGAACTCTGAAAGAGCTCCGTAGATATCTACCTCGCATGATACCGGAATACCACGTCCGGTAAGACGGCTATTTACGTAGCATGGTACAAATCCAAACTGAGTCTGGAATGCCGGCCAGCACTTACCTGCGATACATACTGACTTGCGATATCCCTTATGCTCCTCGATCCAGTCAAGAAGAGTAAGCTCATACTGAGCAAGCTTAGGAAGAACTTCTGGCTTCATGTTACCTTCGCCAAGCTCTGCCTCCATATCCTTGATAACATCCGGAATACGAGGATCATTTGCATGCTTGTTAAATGCCTCGAAAAGGTCAAGCTCTGAGTTCTCCTCGATCTCAACATCGATGTTGAACAGCTGCTTAATTGGAGCGTTGCAAGCAAGGAAGTTAAGTGGTCTCGGTCCGAATGAAATAATCTTTAGGTCCGACAGTCCAACGACCGCTCTTGCTACCGGAATGAAATCGTGAATCATATCTGCACAATCACCAGCGTCTCCTACTGGATACTCTGGGATATATGCCTTGATGTTGCGAAGCTTAAGGTTGTAGCTTGCGTTGAGCATACCGCAGTATGCATCTCCACGTCCCTGGATAAGGTCGCCCTGGCTCTCCTCTGCTGCTGCACAGAACATCTTAGGTCCATCAAAGTGCTTTGCAAGAAGAGTCTCAGAAATCTCAGGACCGAAGTTACCAAGATATACGCAAAGAGCATTACATCCTGCCTTCTTGATGTCCTCAAGAGCCTGAACCATATGGATCTCGCTCTCTACGATGCAGATTGGGCACTCATAGATGTCATCCATACCATACTTTGCAGCGTATGCCTCTACAAGAGCTTTTCTACGATTAACTGAAAGGCTCTCCGGGAAGCAATCGCGGCTTACTGCTACGATACCAAGCTTAATTTTTGGAATGTTTGTAAACATTTTTCCCCCTCCTTAGGTGAATTTAACTCTGTATAATATTCTATCTTTTTGTAAAATAAATACAAGATAATTTATACACGTCAACGGTTAATATTTTTACACATACAAGCATCTATCACATTTCATTTTTTATTATTTTTAGTGCATTTTTTCGCAAGTCCTAATATCATATTGCTTTTCATTTTTTTGAGTGATATATTTTTAACAATATGTTATTTCATATGTATATGTATATCTATTAAGGAGTGTTACAAATGAGCAAGAATTTTGAAGATTTGCTGTCTCAGCTCAAGAGCTGCAGCAAGAAAAAGGTGGCTGTAGCTGCTGCGCATGACGAAGCTGTACTTGAGGCTGTAAAGGCTGCCAAGGAGCGCGAAATCGCTGATGCAATTTTGGTAGGTGATGAGGCTAAGATTCGTGAAATCGCCGCATCTTTAAACATGGATTTGTCTGATACCGAGATTATCAACGAAACTGATATCACCGAAGCTGCTCGCATAGCTGTTTCTTTGGTATCAAGTGGCAAAGCTGATATGTATATGAAGGGACTTCTCGATTCCAAGACCTTCCTAAAGAGCGTGCTTGACAAGGAAGTCGGTCTTCGCACCGGAAAAGCTCTCTCTCACGTATGCGTATTCGAGATTCCAGGCTTCGACCGCCTTCTGTTCTTAACCGACTGTGCTTTTATTCCATATCCTACTCTCGAGGATAAGGTTAACATGATTAACTACACCGTTGATGTGGCTAAGGCCTGCGGAGTAAGCATGCCTAAGGTTGCTCCTCTTGCCGCTGTTGAGGTAGTAAATCCTAAAATGCCTGTATGCGTTGAGGCTGCTGAGCTCACACGCATGAATGAAGAGGGAATCATCACCGACTGTATCGTAGACGGTCCTCTCTCACTGGATATAGCCCTTTATCCAGAAGCAGCTGAGGAAAAAGGTGCTATGGATCGCAAGGTTGCCGGAGATGCAGACATTCTTCTCTTCCCTGACCTCCACGCAGCAAACCTTGTTTATAAGGCTATCGTTCACATGGTAGAGGTTAAAAACGGATGCATACTTACCGGTGCTAAGGCTCCTGTAATCCTGACCTCTCGTTCAGATACATTTGAGACCAAGGTTAACTCTATCGCACTGGCTGCAGTTGTAGCTGAGAATCTCAAGAAGGGAGTATAAAATGGCGCTTAAGACACTTATCATCAACCCAGGCTCTACCTCAACCAAGATTGGCGTATTTGAGGATGAGACTCTCCTATTCGAGGAGACCTTAAGACACTCAACCGCTGAGCTCGCTGGTTACGAGAAAATTGTAGATCAGCTTGATTTCCGTATGAACCTCATTCTTGATTTTCTGAAGGAAAAGAATTTCGATACAAAGGAGCTTGCAGCTGTAATCGGCCGTGGTGGTCTTCTTAAGCCGATTCCGGGCGGTACCTATGCAGTAAACGAAGCTCTCCTTAATGACCTTCGCATCGGATTTCAGGGACAGCATGCCTCAAATCTTGGTGGTCTTCTGGCCAACGAGATTGCTACACCTCTTGGCATCCCGGCATTCATTGTTGACCCTGTAGTTGTAGATGAGCTTGACCCGGTTGCAAGACTTTCAGGTCATCCGCTCTTCCCTCGTATATCTATCTTCCATGCCCTCAATCAGAAGGCAGTTGCTAAAAGATATGCTAAGGAAAATGGCGTTAGCTATGACAGCTTAAATCTTATTGTATCTCACATGGGTGGTGGCGTATCTGTTGGTGCTCACAATCACGGCAAGGTAGTAGATGTAAATAATACGCTTGATGGTGATGGCCCATTCTCTCCAGAGCGAAGCGGCTCGCTTCCTACCGGAGCACTTGTAAAGATATGCTTCAGCGGTGACTACACTCTCGCTGATGTAAAGAAAATGATTAGTGGTAACGGCGGACTAAATGCATACCTTGGCACCAACGACATGCGCGAGGTAACCAAGATGGCCTTCGAGGACGGCAATGAGAAAGCCCTTGAAGTATTCAACGCCTTCACCTATCAGGTAGCTAAGGATATCGGCTCTATGGCAGCTGTTCTCTCTGGAAAAGTTGACCAGATTATTCTCACAGGCGGTATCGCATACGGTCCTAAGGTAACAAGCGCTATCATTGACCGCGTAGGCTTCATTGCTCCTGTTACTGTATATCCAGGCGAGGATGAGCTTCTGGCTCTCGCTCAGGGCGGACTTAGAGTCCTTAACGGTGAGGAAAAGGCTCTCGAGTACTAAGCTACTTATCTGATTTCAAAATTGAACTTGTAATAAAAAAACCGGAGTGAATTATCACTCCGGTTTTGTATTGTGTGCTTATATAAAGTCTCAACAGATATCACTTAATACGCGTAGACACTTTATAGTTTAACCAGCTCATACTGTCTTGAGCCAATGCCAATCTTCTCTGCGTGCTCGAGAGTTTCCTTCCAGCGTACATTTGGATTGGAATCCATGAAATGATCATGGTGATGATGCCATCCATCTGAGTTAAGATTATCTGACAGCTGTGAGTTAGGCATTGGATCTGACTTAAGGCAAGCGTCAACGCAGGCCTGATCTAATGCAACCGGGTCAAATGATGCAAACATACCTATATCCGGAAGAATAGGTGCATCGTTTTCTGAGTGGCAGTCACAGTTAGGTGAGACATCCACGATAAGGCTTATATGGAAATTCTGGCGTCCATCGATTACTGCCTTAGAATACTCTGCAATCTTGCATCCCAAAATCTCATTTGCACTGTCATTAGGATTGCTGATAGCATCGAATGCACACGCACCTATGCAGCGACCGCAGCCCTTGCAGATATCGTGGTTGATAACTGCCTTTCCGGTATCGTACGAAATAGCATCAGAACCACATTCCTTGATGCATCTCTTGCAGTTAACACAGCGATCCGCATTAACCTCCGGCTTTCCCTGGTTATGCTGATGCATCTTGCCTGCACGGCTTCCGCATCCCATACCAATATTCTTAAGTGCTCCACCAAATCCAGTGCACTCATGTCCCTTAAAGTGATTTAAAGAAATAAATACGTCAGCATCCATAACTGCTCGGCCTATATAAGCCTCCTTGCAGTATTCTCCGCCGTTAATCGGAACGATGATATCATCAGTACCTCTAAGTCCGTCAGCGATGATAACATGACAGCCTGTGGTGGTCTCATTAAATCCATTCTCCTGAGCGCAATCGAGATGCTCAAGAGCATTTTTTCTAGAGCCCGGGTATAAAGTATTACAGTCTGTCAGGAATGGCTTTCCACCGCACTCCTTTACAAGGTCAGCTACGGCCTTGGCGTAGTTCGGGCGCAGGTAAGCTACATTTCCCAGCTCCCCAAAGTGAATCTTGATTGCTACAAACTTGTTTTCCAAGTCCATAGTTGGAAGTCCTGCCGCTCTGCAGAGTCTTTTCAGTTTCTCTGGAAGGCCGATTCCGTTTGCAGTACGAAAATCTGTGTAGTAAACCTTTGACATTGACATTTCTAGTCCTCCTTGTTGATGCCTATCTGGCAAAATAATTGTCTATTCCGTTTGCTATACCTTCTACTATCTTCCATTGGTAATCCTCAGAGCAAAGTAGCTGATCCTCATTTGGATTACTCATATATCCCATTTCAACTATTGTAACCGGTACGCTGCACCAGTTAATACCACTCATGGTATCTGTCTCCCATATACGCTGTCTGTTGCAGCCTGTGGAAGCCACAAGCGCATCGAGAATATCTGACGCAAGAGCCTTGCTCTGCGGATACAACGCACCATTATATGGATTAGATGAAGTCTGGCACAATGTCATCGCACC
>JAZLKM010000054.1:0-32473 GCA_045597645.1 Lachnospiraceae bacterium
CCTGTGGAAGGAGTGTATTCACAGACATCAACTACTGGAAATATCACACCTGCTACGCTGACAGTAAAGCCGGTTGGATTCAACACGATTGACTATACATATGGTGAGTCACTGCCGGCAGCATTTTCTAATACAGCCGTAAGTAGTACCAATCTGGATATAACTGGATTTAAGGGCAGCGATGACAGAAGCGTATTGTCTGGAAATGTCACATTTACTGGTTACAGCCAGTACGATAATGCAGGCAGCAAGCATATAGGGGTGGACTACACTGGAGAAGGTGCAGACAAGGTAGTTGCAGGACTTTCTAGTGCCAGTGGCAATTACATTATTAGACCTGGCGTAAGTGATGATTTTACAGTAAAGAAAAGACCACTTGCCATCACATCTTCAGTGCCAAAGACAAAGCCGTACGATGGTACAGTGAATACGAAAAACGGAGCTGGCACGCTTTTGATTGATGGAAGTGATAATCCTGATCCATTTGTATCGGGCAATTTTACAATAGGTCAGGTAATGGGCATTACAGCCAGCGGTATCGTAAATTCCGATGGTGTCACGGTAGATATAAGTAATATCACAGCAAGCTACAACAATAAGAACGTAGGAACCGACAAGGTAATAACAGTATCAGGGCTGGCTATAGCAGGTACTAAGGCAGGCAACTATACCCTTGATGCAAGGACAAGCTGCAATATTAGCAGCTGCGTAATTAAGCCAAGAGAGCTTACGATTACGGCAAATGACATAATAGATGTGCCTTACGGCACAGATCCATTTAACACCGCAGGAGCCAAGAAGGTCGGTGTCACTTATAGTGGATTTATATCAGGGGAGAATGAGACTAACGCAGGACTTACAGGCGCGCTGACATATACATCCAGCGCTAGAGCTCCGATAGCTCCAGACGCTAATACGTACATGGCGTTTGACTCAGCTGACGCAGGAAAGCGCAATGTAACTGCTGCAGGAGAGTATTACGACATTACCCCATCCGGTCTTAGTGCGACCAACTACAACATCACCTATGTATCTGGTAAGTTCAACGTGGTACCTAAGGAGCTTACTATTACAGCTAGAAGCTTTAACCTTGGATATAGGACGTTTACAATATCACAGCTTACAAGTAATTACGGTCCGGTTGAGGTGTCAGGCTGGGCGTATGAAGATGCAACTATTACAGGTGGGCAGCTTGGCGAAAGCCAAGCCACTTATGATGCTGAAGTGAAGGCATATGCAAAGGTCAAGTCATATACAAGCGTGGAAGATTCGACCGAAAATGTAAACAGCCCATCAGGCGAGTATGACGTCACCATAGGAAGGGATGATGCAGAGCGGGTAGGAACCATAATTCCGACTATCGAAGAGAAGTATCCCAATTACAAGGTAACACTCAAGAAGGGCACGTTTACCATAGGAAGACGTAAGCTGACTATAGATACAGATAAGCTAGTAGTTAACCCGCGTATCTATGATGCTACCACCATTATGAGAAGTGGACAGCTGGACCTTTCTGGAATAGCAATTACTGATATAAATACCCTGTTTAGCACTGTTGGAGAATCTGGTGTCGTAACGGCTCTAGAGGATATCGCTGTTATTCAGGCAAACATAGATGGAGTGACAGGTAATCTGGTTGAAAAGCTTGCATCGCAGGGTCTTGAGATAACAGGTGAATACAATTCTAAGAATGTAAGCGAAGCTGACACTGTTACTCTTACTATAACTATTAAGCCAAACACCTATTTTGGAGACAGATATTATCTTAGTGAAAGTGGCGGAAACGAGGTATTTACTCAGATCATAACAAAGTCTGTAGGAATTACACCAAAGGATCTGCATGTTAAGGCTAAGGATCTGACAATTAAATATGGAGCAGTCCTGCCTGCTGCGAAGCTTGGCGAGATAGAGGTCAATCCGGCAGTAAGCCCAGCAGATGCAGATCATGACCATAAGTTTGCTGGTTCAGAAGACTTTGCAGACCTTGATACATCCGGGCTTACCATCAGCAGCACCTACAAGGACAAGAATGTATCGACTAAGGTTAATACATCAGGTGTTACTCGCACGCCGGGAGGACTGAGCGAAGCCCATGGTAATTATAATATTATCTACGAACCAGGGGCAGTTAATGTCACTCAGAATAAGCTTCAGGAGCCGAAAAACATTGCTTGGGACAGCGCAAACCCAGGTACATTCAGATGGGATGCTGTAGAGGGTATTGGCGATGTGGATGTAGCAGGCTATGAGCTAAAGCTCTACAAGAAGGTTGCTGGCAGTGATCCTGTGGAGGTGACATTACACCAGCATGCTGATAGAACTGGCACTTCAGTGTCAGGCACCACACTTACTGTAACTAAAGATATTACCAGCTATGACTTTAGAGGTGATATTCAGACTAGCGGAAGCCTGGGAGATGATGCAGTAGCGATATATACAGTTAAAATATTTGCCAAGGCAAGCTCTGTCAATAATGATCCGGCGGATGCTACGGGGCTTGATCCGGCCGTCAATGTGCTAGACAGTGATACTGTGGATACAAGTCTTATGACAACACTCGGCAGCAAGCTGGCGGTAGCTAAGGTTACACCTAAGTATGCTGCAGATGCAGTTACAGCTAAGGGTAGTGGCACCATCACTATAAATGGTGCAGCGAGTGTCATTCTTATGTCAGGAGAGACAGCGACAATTACAGTAACTCCTACAGAATATAGAAAAGAGGCAGGAAAAACTGGTGTCGTTTCATGGACCGGATACACTGTGGATGATAGCAATGTGACTGGTACTGGAAAATATGTTGATGCGGCTACACATGCTGATTGGACAGTCGAAGGAGGCGTTCAGGATACATCAAGCACTGGAAAGGGTGTGTATACCACAACCTTTACCTTGCTTCAGGGCTGCGATAAGACAGAGATAGAACCGGAAGTAGCGCTCATCGCAAGACCGGCAACTCTTCAGACGACCATGACTACTACTTACGTGGAGGCAGGCAAAAATAGTATCGGATATGGATTCTCTCAGACTAATGCACCGTATGCTACGGTGGCAGCAGGTCCGAAGAATGATAACATTGGTGCAGATCAATATGAGTATGATTATGCTTGGACTCTTAGAACCCCAGCGCAAACAAAACCATATACATTTGATAGTAATCCAAAGGCCGTATTGCCGGCAATGTATCCAAAGAGTAGTTCTACTAACTTGACTGTAGGTGTGTACTATTTGTTCTGTATAACTACAGCAACACGTACTGACAATGATAATACGATTAATGACAAAGGCAGCTCAACGTACGGTGTCAAGTCTGACGCATTACTTGTTGATAGATCGAAGCTGGCTCGAGAGGTGACGATAGGTAACTGGATATACGGACAAAGCAGAGTGGCAGCAGGCCTTACTACTGACGATCACCCTGAGAAGACTGACCCTAAGTACAGAGTCACCTACAAGTACAATACAAGTGATGTAGCTGATACAGTAGATGCCAGCTGGGTTGAAGCTGTGCCTACTAATGTGGGAACCTATTACGTGAGAGCATACTTCGCTGAGACTACTAACTATGAGGCGATAGTAACTGACTCGAAGACCTTTGATATTACTAAGACTAAGCTTGCAGACCCTGCCACAGAGGCAGGAAGCCCTAAGACAAATAAGTGGGGCGCGGTATCTGGAGCAGCAGGTGCACCGTACGGAATGGCGGTGTGGGCGAAGACGCCTCTGGTAAAGGAAAATGCTGGTGCAGCAGGCAGTGATGCAACTATCACACCTGAATATGAAGTAAAGTTGTACAAGAACGGACAGGCTGCTTCTAACTGCGTAGCTACCTATACAGGCATAGCGCAGGCTACAACCAGCAAGAGCCTGCTTGCAGACATAAATGCAAATGGACCTGGAGATTATTATTTCTCAGTACAGGCAGTAGTGCCAGCCAGCGATGTGCAGGGCAGAGCGAACTGTGATGACAGCAATGTAATCTGGTCAGATAAGCTCACAATAAGCCTGCTTCCAAGCAATGTAGGTCCGAATGCCAACAGCTATACCAAGGAATATGACGGCTCATATACAGGGGCATACACGTCGCAGACCCAGGGTATCACTTTGAATGCTTCATTGGATGGAGCAACCTCTTATGAGTGGCACAAGGATGGAGCCGTCATAGCAGGGGCTACAAATGCTACCTATCCGGTATTCTATGTCGAGCAAAATGGCATCTACTCATGTGTTGCGACCATGGGGGATGGCTCTAAGGCATATTATCTGAATACTACTGTGACTATTACACCAAAAGCGATTACTGTTACTGCCGACAGCGACAGCAAGCAGTACGATGGTACAGCGATTACCAAGAGCAGCTATACAATGACGCAGCTTATTGCATCTGACGCAGTGACTGCATCTACAGTGACGCCCGCAAGTACACTCATCGATGTTGGTACTTGCGATAATGAGGCATCAGCATTTGAAATAACAAGAACTCTGCCAGAGGGCGGTACCAAGGTGGTATTTGCTGAGGGCGGCACAGACAATAACTATGCAGTTACTTACGTCAAGGGAACGCTGGAAATCCTTCCAAGAGATATTTCAGTGGCAGGAGCAGGTACTATTTTCCAGATAGGTACTGTCAGCGATTATCTCTATGACGCTACAGCGCATACGCCAGATCCTGCAGTTACAGGAAAATTGCTCACAGCAGGCGAAGATGTGACTCTGACTAAGGGTACTGATTACACTTTGAGCTATGCTAATAATATAGCTGCTCGCGATAAAACTGAGGCCAATGCGCCTACGGTGACTGTAACAGGCTGTGGCAATTATACAGGTTCAGTGTCTCTGGCATTCACTATCAAGAAGAGACCTGTTGAGGTAGTAGGAGATACCACCTCATATACCTACAATGGAACAGAGCAGTCTGTCACCACATTTACCACAAGAAAACCTGCAGCGGCAGCAGACGGTGACCTGGTGGCAAGCGAAGGCCATGCAGTTGTAGCTACTACTGTAGGATATGTTGCGAAGGGCACAGACGTAGGTACTTATACAGGAACCATAAATGCATCTACAGCCATCGTAATTAAGGATGGCTCAGGTAGTGATGTGTCTTTGAACTATGAGATAACTACAGTACCTGGAAGCCTTACGATTACAAAGGCAACCGGCCTTACAGTAGATTTTGCAGATACCGTGGTGACCTATGATGGTCAGGGCCATGGAATGGCTAACGCAGCTGTGGTAAAGGGTATTGGCGGGGCTGTTCAAAATGGAGCAACGCCTATAGGTACTACTACACTAATGTACAGCTTCACAGATACGATTAATGCAGCAGACCCATCTACCTACACAACGGATCTTAGCTCACTGATTAAGTCTGAGGTAGCATTGGCGGATCAGGCAGTAGCAGTAGCGGATGCGGCTGATGCCTCAAAATACCTGGGTTATACAGTCTATGTTAAGGCTGTTAATACCAACTACAGTGATGAGGCTGATGGCTCTGCAAAGCTTAAAATTCTAAAGAGACCTGTCACTGTTTTAGGTAACTCTGCAACGCTTACATATAATACAGTAGAGCAGAGCGTGACCGGATATGTGGCAGATAACACGGTGACACAAAACGCGTCTGCAGGACATGGACTGGTAGGCACAAATGTTGTTGCAGGAACCCACGTCGCAAAGGGAACTGAGGTTAAGACAAAGCTTGAGAGCGGCAACATGGTATACGACAGCTATGCAGGTGTATTTAGTGGCATTGAGATACATGCCAGTGCTGTGGATGCGACCGATGTAAGTGGAAACTATGCGATAACCAAGACACCGGGGGCACTTACAATTACCAGAGCGCGTATCACGGACGATATGACCATATCAATGGCCGATGATTCGTATATATATGATGCATCAGCTCATCACAGCACTAAGACTCCTTCAGTCACTATGAATGGTGGAAAGACCTTAAATGGGGCTATGACTTACAGCTATTCATTTACTCAGGTCGGAGGATATGTGTCTGACTTGGCTAGCTTGGAGAGGACACTGGTTGCAACTGTTGACAGCAATGTCACAGCAGCTGCTGCAGGTGCTGATTCTAGTTACCAGGGCTATAACATCTATGTGAAGGCTACCAATCCAAACTACGATGGAGAGGCTACTACAACAGCAAAGCTTATCATAAAGAAGAGACCGGTTACCTTTACAGGTGAGACTGATACCAAGACCTACACAGCGCTTGAACAGCAGATTACAGGTGTAACACCTTCTGCTGCAGGGGCAGGTACAGGACTTGTATCGACGCATGTATTTGCTGGTTCGTATGTGGCAAAGGGAACCGAGGTTAATGGTGGTACACCTTACGCCGGCAGCTTTACCAATGTCAAGATTGCTGAAAGTGGGGCGACTGGAGCAGCAGATATGACTGCTAACTATGCTATCACCACAGTGCCAGGTGCACTTACTATCACTCCTGCAGCCGCAGGGCTGGTGATAAGTCTTTCTGACAGCGATTATACCTACGACGGCACAGCGCATTACATCAGTGGCACCCCGGTAGCTAATGGGCTTAACAATATGCCTGTTCAGGGTATCACAACCTATGAGTACAGCTTTGATAATACAAGCTTTGGCTCTGACCTTACATCGCTGACAAAGACGGAGGTGGCTACTTCTGATCAGACGAAATCTATATCTGCATTGGATGCAGCAGACGCTTCTAAGTATGATGGCTACACTGTATACGTGAGGGCTTCTAACCCGAACTACACGGGTTATGCGACCACAACAGCAAAGCTGAAGATCAAGAAGCGCCCTGTTCATTTCAAAGGAAAGAGCGAAGCGAAGAATTACACAGGTAATGCAATTACTATAAATACTGTGGAGGTGACTTCACCTGCGGGAGTTGCTGCGGCTAATAGCAAGCTTGTCGTAGGTCACGTGCACAATGCGACATTTACGGCAACCGGCACTTTGGCCAATAGTTATGCAGGTACAATCACGCCTGCGTCTGGCATACACATTTTCGCTGATGCTGGAATGACTGTGGATGTGACAGCTAACTATGTGGTGTCATCTGAGGCAGGTACGCTCACCATTAACAAAGGAATAGTGGACTGGGTAGTATATCTTTTAGGCAAAATTTTCACCTATGATGCTACAGATAAGAATCTGGCAGATGGAGGAAATGCACCATATGTTCAGATGGGAGATGGAAGCTCAGTACTTGGAACTACCAATTACATCTTTAGCTTAGACAGCAATTTTGCGCCGGGAGCTACTTACACTAATCTGGCAGATATCTTAAAGAAGGATGCCGGCAGCTATAACATTTTTGTGAAGGCACAAAATGGTAATATCGTAAATGATACTACTGCAATGGCAGTTCTTACCATTAACAAAGCGAATACCACTGTTACGGCGGGATTGAATCCGGCTGGTCAGCTGGCGCTTGGAGCTAGAGAATACAATGGACTTCCGGTTTCAGAGAGTGATTTTACACATAGCTATAGTGCAGACCTTGTGACAGGAGCAACCGGAAAAGGTACTAAGATAGTGAAGTGGTACACTGCAGGTGGTTCGCTGCTGAGCGGGGCACCTGTAAACGCAGGCCAGTATCGCGTGACCTTTGAGTACAGCGAGGGCAGCAACTTTAAGGCGTCAAATGTAGCTGGTGTTAACTTTGAGATTAAGAGAAAAACCTCTGCAGACGACTATTACAAGGTGACCACTACCAACTACAATGAGCTGCATGACGGTAGATATCATACTGGTACAATACAGATTCCAAGCGGAGCTACGGCTCATTTTGGCACCACAGCAGCTGGGGCAGCCGGCGCCGGTGCAGCGACGCAGCTTCCTACCTATGAGGCAATTGGCAGCTACACTATTTACTATTATGTGACAGAGCCGAACTATGCTAATCCGCTGACAGGGTCGCTCAATGTAACCATAAGACCTAACACATATAAGCTTACCTATGATGCCAACATGAATGTAGAGGGTATGAGTGCGGCAAATATACCGGGAGTTGCTACCAAGACTCAGCAGGTTGACCTGACAATGTCGGCACTAATGCCAACCAGTAGCGATGCAAATGGTGTTGAGAGGTATGTTTTCACAGGATGGAACACCAAGCCGGACGGCACAGGTACTATTTTCCAGCCGGGAGATACATTCACAATTGACAAGCAGACCACGCTGTATGCAATGTGGTCAGAGAAGGTGGCTGGTACAGTAACATTTGACTACAATTATGTGGATCCGGATGACAATGTAACCAAGGCTACAGAGCAGAGAATAGCGACAGTCGATGTCATGCTCTTTAGAACTATTGATGGCGTAACTCAGCAGATTGAGACGAGGACAGTTACCATAGCTGAGCCTAATGCTGCATCTATCTCAGCTGGAAATGCGTATGATTTTGGCAATCAGCCTAGCATGATTGATGGCAAGGAGGCAACCTACACTGTTCAATGCCATAAGGCTGCAGGAAGTAGCACTGACCTTAACAATTATAGTCAGTCAAGATCTGGCTATAAGGACAGGGACTTCACGCTTAAATATTATCCGAATACTATAACAATAAGCTGGATTATCTATGTAGATGAGACTGACATGACTGCGGAAAATATGCCGACAAAGCTGGAGGTGAAGGTAGAGTACCGTGAGACCGAGGATGATACTGATGATTGGCATATCATAACTCAGCACCAGACAGCAGGAGTGATTTGTAATTATGACAAGGCGAAAAAGCAGTTCGCAGGAAGCTACTCTATCTGGAAATGGAATTCGTCAAAGTCATCATCTTACTATCACAACATTAGTGATGGCGTTGCGACCATAAATGGTGTGTCAGATTACCTGAAAAATCATCCGGAGCTTGAGTTTGTCACATATGTTGATGAGGGAGAGGTACCGGTATACTTTAAGCCTGATGATCCGGTCGAAGCACCAAGCGGACATGGAAAAATGGCAGGTGGTAAAAATGATGCCGGTATCATGACCGGTGTAATCCGAGTAAAGCACTACACCGTGAAATACGATGCAAACGGTGGAGAATATCCGCCGGAAGATCAGATAAGCGTTTATGGTCAGCCGACTGTTATTTCCAAAAAGGAGATGCAGCGTTCTGGTTATGAGTTCCTGGGATGGAGTACAAATAAGCTGGCTGAAGAGCCTGAGTACTTGCCAGGTAAGACTTATGACAAGTATGAGGATGTGACCTTGTACGCAGTATGGAGATATATTCCAGATGAGGACGAGCCGCCAAAGCAGGGAGGCATCATAGTACCGATACTGCCACCTTCACCTGGTGGCAAGCCTAATAGGCCTAACAAGCCGTCTACACCGACAGCAGGTGGCGATGAGGACAGCATACCTACAGGCACACCTTCTAAGCCAAGTGCGGGTGACGAGCCAGGCGACGGGCCAGGCAAGCGCAAGGGACTCCTTGAGGTAATTGTCGAGAACAAGGACAAGATTAATCCAGAGGACCTGCCTAACAAAGAAAGCTCAGACGATATCACTCCTACAGAAGGACAGGGAATTAAAAAGCCTGGTGTTATCGGACTTGTAGGACGACTTCCGTATGAGGAAGAGCTGATAGAGAATGTACTTGATCCTGAGGATATAGCTACAATTGAAGATGGTGGCAAGGTAATTATTAGACTTACCATTTTTGAGGATATCAAGGAAAATGGCGATAAGAGACCGGGTATCATTCGGGTAATGAATCAGATTGCCGCTTTGTATGCTCAGTCTTCTGAATTCGATAACTCTATTGGTTCAGCTTCTGGCGGAAGGCCGATAACGGCTAATAGGGGAGGCGTGAGTGGCCTGATACAGCGTATAATCACATGGTTGTCAGGCGGCGGACATAGACCGGTATTTGTGCAGGATGTAGACCTCGAGCTTGAGAAGAAGATAAATGAGAATCCATGGATACGTATCCCGTCAACCGATGGCGATATTACGGTAATACTGGACATCCCTAAGGAATATGTGGATCTGGGAGAACCTATCTATCTGGTTAGACGTGAAGGCGATGACTACAATATTGTTGAAGATCTGGACGAAGATTCTGCAACTATCACACTCCTTACAGCTGATTTTGAGGCTGAGTATGCGCTAATCACAATGAAGCGTGATGTCAAGTGCAGATGGCACTGGCTCATCCTAATAATTGATGGAATCTACCTCATTGGAATCCTGATTGCGACAAAGCGTAAGAAGGACGATGACACTGAGGAAGAGGAAGTACAGGTCGTAATCATAGCCGGGGAGGAAGACGAGGACGAAGAGGATAAGGATAAGCGTCGAAAGAAGAGTAAGCGCCGCCGAATCCTGGCACAGCTCGTGATGCTGATCGCGTTTGTGATCATCAACATCCTGGGCTTCTGCCGCAGAGAGCTGCCGTGGTCAGCTATCTCATTTATCATCGCCGATTTGTTACAGTGGCTTAGCCACCGACACAAGTTTAAGGATGACGATGATGAGGAGAAGCAGCAGAGGACAGCTGCAAAGTAAGGTTAAGCTAAGTTAAGTAAGGGCAAATCTCCTGGAGGCTATGCTTTCAGGAGATTTTTTGATGGAGGCGCGGATGTCGGGGGGCGCGAAAACACGGCTTATTACATCGTTTGCTAAATTTGTGGCTGCAAGCGGTAATCTTGCGCCACGTAGCTGGACGGTAATCTGCGACATAAAATCGCCACAATAATGTGATATTATATTCCCAATTTCGCGCAGTATGTGCATGTGTGAAGAAGAAAGGAGACAGTCCAATCACCATCTAAGATGATTTGACCTACGTAATAGATATGAGCTTTGTTGAATTTAAGAATGTTGGAAAAGTCTATAAGACAGGCGAGCTTGAGATTAGAGCACTTCACGATGTGAATTTCTCAGTGGAAAAGGGCGAGTTCTGTGTAATAGTAGGTGCTTCTGGCGCAGGTAAGACTACGATACTTAACATATTAGGTGGTATGGATACTGCCAGCGAAGGACAGGTCCTTCTGGATGGAAATGAGATTACAGGCTATGGCAAGAGACAGCTTACTGCCTATAGGCGATACGACGTTGGATTTGTTTTCCAGTTCTACAATCTGGTACAGAATCTTACAGCGAGGGAAAATGTGGAACTAGCAGCGCAGATATGTAAGGAACCACTGTCGGCTGACAGTGTGCTTGCTGAGGTTGGGCTGGCAGACAGAATGGGGAATTTTCCAGCGCAGCTGTCGGGAGGCGAGCAGCAGCGTGTAGCTATTGCCAGGGCTCTTGCCAAAAATCCTAAACTTTTACTGTGCGATGAGCCCACAGGTGCGTTGGACTTTGTGACGGGCAAGGCTGTCCTTAAGCTTTTGCAGGATACCTGCAGGCAGAAGGGAAAGACAGTGATTGTCATCACTCACAATCAGGCACTAACAGCTATGGCTGACAGGGTGATTACAGTTAAAAACGGCACAATTGTTGATGAACGAATCAACAAGGAAATAGTGGATATTGAAGATATTGATTGGTAAGGAATTAGTACTTTTAAGATGAAACGCAGGATTTGGACATCAACAATTAGAGAGATAAAGCAGAGCTTCGGGCGATACATTGCTATTTTGGCTATAGTGGCGCTCGGAGTGGGCTTTTTCGCTGGATTAAAGTGTACGCAACCCGTAATGCTGGCCACTATGGAGGAGTATTTTGACAGGACACAGTTTTTTGACTATCGAATGCTCTCATCGATGGGATATGACCAGGAAGCGGTGGAGCAGATAGCTGGGACTGAAGGCTGCAGAGCTGCTGAAGGAGCATTGTCCTTTGATATTATTGTGTCAGATTTTGAGGGTGAAATCGAGATACTTAAAGCGCATAGCATTACTGAAGACATTAACAAAATTGTGCTCGTAGAAGGCCGCATGCCACAGGCTGACGACGAGTGTCTGGTAGATGCAAATTATTACGGAAGCAAGTTTATAGGCAGTACACTGACTTTTACAGATGAAAATACCGATGAGGATGTGGAGCACTTTGCATATTCTGAGTATAAGGTGGTGGGCCGCTGTAAATCTCCGTTGTATGTACAGTATGAGAGGGGAAATACGGCACTTGGTGACGGTGTATTAGACGGCTTTATGTATCTAAACAGGTCTGGCTTTGCAGATGATTTTTTCACAGAAATCTATGTAAAGCTGGATGAGGATAAGCCTCTTTACAGCAAGGCTGCGGATGCTTTGTATGATAAATATGACCCGATATACGAGGCGGTCGGTGATGAGGCGGCAGCAGCCAGGTTCGAAAGGGTGGTGGCAGATGCGAGGACAGAGCTTGCGGATGCCAAGGAAGAACTAGAAGATAAGGAAGCTGAGGCTAAGGAAGAACTTGCAGATGCTAAATCTAAGCTGGATGACGGTGCTAAGGAACTAGAAGATGCAAAAATAGAGCTTGCAGATGCTAAGACAGAGATTGAAAAAAATGAAAAGAAGCTGGCGGATGCTAAAAAAGAGTTAGAGGATGCCAGGGTCGAGTTAGATGCAGCTCGCATTCTTTGGGATAATAATAAGGTTATGTATGACTCTGGCGAGGTGGATAACCAGCTGCAGGTGGCCGCATCAGCTATTTCTCAAGGAGAGGAGCAACTTGCCGGTGCGAAGGCGCAGCTAGACAGCTCTAAGGCACAGTTGGATGCCACTTGGGCTCAACTCGAAGGCGCTAGAGCCCAGCTTGATAATAGCAAGACACTGCTGGACAGCAGTAAGGCCCAGCTTGATCAGTTAGAGGCGGCAGTGTCGATGTATGGTGATATGGCACCGCCGGAACTTTTGGCGCAGTATGAGGCAGGAGTGGCTCAATACGAGGCGGGAAAAGCAGGCTACGAAGCTGGAGTGGCCCAGTATGAGGCGGGGCTTGTAGCATATGAAGCAGGACGAAGCCAATATGAGGCAGGACTTGCTCAATATAACGAGGCTTCAAGAGCGCTGTCACAGGGGCATTCTGAGTTGGCGACTTCTGCGGGGCAGTACTATGCTGGTAGGCAGACACTGCAGGATATGGCAGCTGTGCTGGCGGAAAACGAAGCCAAGTATCAGGAGGGCTTTGAGGAGTATCAAGATGGTGTTCAGAAATTAAATGATGGAAAGCAGAAGTATCTTGATGGCCTCAGGGAGTATGAGGATGGCCTCAAGGAGTACGAGGACGGTCTAAAGGAATATGATGACGCATTGAAGGAATTCAATGAGGAAATCGCAGATGCAAAAAGCAAGCTTGCAGATGCTCAGGAAGAGCTTGATGATCTGGAGGAGGCAGAGTCCTTTGTACTAGGCAGAGATACGAATGTGGGCTATGTGTGCTTCGAGTCAGATTCTGGAATAGTGGATGGAATCTCAGACGTTTTCCCTGTATTTTTCTTCCTCGTGGCAGCGCTGGTCTGCGTTACAACAATGAATAGAATGGTGGAGGAGCAGCGTACTCAGATTGGAGTGCTCAAGGCTTTGGGATATAGCGCTGCAACCATTATGGGAAAATATATGGTGTATTCTGGCTCTGCTGCTGTGTTTGGAGCAGCGCTTGGTTTTGCTGGAGGCACGATGCTTTTTCCAGCCGCTATATGGTATGCCTACGGCATGATGTATAACATAGGCGGATTTGTATATGTATTCAATACGCCGGCTGCTGTTATTGGCATAATTGTGGCTCTAGTATGCTCGATTGGTACAACTTTCCTGTCTTGTAGAGTGCAGCTGTCAGAGATGGCTGCAGAATTAATGCGTCCGAAGGCACCTAAGCCTGGAAAACGTATTTTCCTGGAATACATTCCGTTTATATGGAACCGCCTTAGCTTCCTCCGAAAGGTGTCTATGCGCAACATTTTCCGATACAAGAAGAGATTTTTCATGATGATATTTGGAATATCGGGGTGCTCGGCTCTTTTGGTGGCTGGCTTTGGCATCAAGGATAGTGTCACAAATGTTGCTAACCAACAGTACGCCAACATTGAATTGCATGATATCGGGCTTACATTGACTAAGGCCGCGGACGGAGAAGTGGAGGTACTGTCTGACATGGGGTACACCACCGACGACTATTTGCTGTTCTACCAGACTACGGTGGATATGATTGCTGATGGTGGCACTAAGAGCATGTATGCGATGGTATTGGACGATGATGCTAACCTTGATGGCTTTTTGAGCCTACACACTGATAAGGGAGAGCCGCTGCCGATACCTGGCGAGGGAGAAGCGATTATCAATAAGAAGATGTCAGAGCACTATAATATAGCTGTAGGTGATGAAATCTGCTTAAGAGATGGTGACATGAATGAGATGCCTGTTAAAGTAGTGGGCATAAATGAAAATTATATTTACAACTACACATACATCAGTGCATCTACCTATGAGAAGGCGGCTGGAAAGAAGGCACCGAAAAAGACGGTGTATCTCAATGCTCATGAGGGCGAGGATCAGCACGAACTGTCAGCGGCGCTTATGAATACCGGTGATGTAGCTGCCATTTCCATAAATTCAGACCTTCTTGAGCGTGTGGACAGCATGATGGCTAGCATGAATATCATTGTGCTTCTGGTAATTATTAGCGGAGCAGGTCTGGCTTTTGTTGTACTTTATAATCTTACTAATATTAATATCACCGAGCGTATCAGAGAGATTGCAACTATTAAGGTGCTGGGCTTCTATAGACGAGAGGCGGAGCAGTACGTGTTTAGAGAAAATATTCTCCTGGCGATTATTGGAGCTGCGGTAGGGCTTGGGCTTGGAAAATTGTTGCATGGTTTCGTTATGAAGAATCTGGTTATCGACCTTATTTTCTTTAATTCGAGAGTGAGCTTTTGGAGCTTTATGTACAGCTTTGGGTTGACTGTTATTTTTGCAATTGCTGTTAACTTGTTCATGGGGCCAAAGCTAGATAAGGTCAGTATGACAGAGAGCTTGAAGAGTGTGGATTAAAGCTTAGGCGTTGTGCTCTATTATAATTTTAACTATCACCTGTTATGCGTAGGGAGTGCGATATGTTTGAAAAGAACGTTCAATAACGATAAGCTTCCTATGAGAGGCATGGAATACGATATGTTGGAAAAAGAGTGTGCAGGGACGATAAATTTCCTATTAGAGGTAGCAAATGCGACGTGTAGGAATACGAAAGGTGAGCGGATATGAAGGACGTAAAGATCTGGATTGACAAGCTATACAAATATGATTTGAAGGATGAAGCTTGCAGCGTGGCGGTGCCGTTTGCGGAGGGTGAGCTCAAAGCGGATGAAGTGTCGAGCCTTACTGTAGATGGACGTTTTGTGCAGGCGAAGCCCACTGCACTCTGGCCGGATGGAACGGTGAAATATCTCTATGTGGATTTTCTGGCGGACATTCCTGCAAATAAGTCTTTTTGCTTGACAATGAATCTTAATAATGAATCTGGTTCAAAAAAAGCTTCAAACGCAGATGCTGGGGACTGCAGAGTGGAGACTTCGCTAGAATGTAATTTGACGGATGAGCAGGTAACTCTTCAGACCGACTATAAAAAGTCCGATGACAAAAAGATCGATATTTTTTCTGTTGAGGTGACTCAACATGATGATAGCTTTACGATATTTAACGGAGCAGTAGAATTTACTTTAAAAAATAATTCAAACTCAATATTTGCATCACTAAGCTATGGAAGTAAAACATACTTGGCAGATCAGTTCGTCGGACCTATATTGGGCTATAAAGGCCATGAATACGGGATTTCTATTGAAAAATGGACGATAATCTCGAGTGGTCCGGTTAAGCTTGTCGCTTTGGGTGAAGGATGTTACAACCAAAGTTTTCGTTTCACTGTACGTATAACTGCATGGGCTGGCAAGGAGTATCTGGACCTGTCATTTAGGTTATTTAACGATACTATGGAGGAGCTGATACCGGATTGTTGGAATTTTTATATCAAAAGGAGACCTGACGGGGAGCTTGATCCTAGTCTGAACGCTGTGAGCAATCAAAAGCTTGACTCGACTGGTTGTGGCGATATGAATAAGGGTGAATCTAAGGAGGAAACCCTATCTTTCCAGACTACAGGAACCGGAAATCTGGCTGAAATTGAAAAGACGATTACCAAATGCAACCCACGAGGCGTTCGTACTTTGTATGGTATTTCAAACTATAAGACTAGATTTGCAATATCTGGAAGCGGGGATGAAGTGTCTGGGCGTATCAGCGCAGATTTTTTGATAAGCGAAGCTAATGAGCATTTTGCTGAGGTGCATTATGGCACGTTTATGGCTGATGTGACGGATTCAAATGGTGGACTGTGTGCTACTGTTTTCCAAGCTCAGCAGAATTTTCCAAAGGCAATTAAGGCTGACGCCGAAGGATTGTATGTCTATTTGATACCACAGGGAGAGGATAAGGTGCTATTCTCATCAGGTATGGCAAGGACTCAACGCGTTCAGCTACATTTTCATGATGCAGAAGAGCCGATAGAGATGATTGACAATAGAAGTCTGATTTACCAGACTCCAATATGTCCGTATGTTGCGCCGGAGCTATTTAAAGCAGCTAAGGTGTTCCCTGACATTGTGTCTGATTTTGCAAAGGCAAACGATGATGTGGAGCTGGCCTTGATTGCAAAGGCTGACTCTCATGGCAGAGCTTATGGCATGATGAACTGGGGGGATTTTCCAGACTCAAACTACACTGCCCAGGGACGTGGCGGCGGTAGGCTTGTATGGACCAACAATGAATACGATTACCCGCATGCAATGTTTATGATGCATGCTAGGACTGGAGTGAGGAGATTTTTGGACTATGCAAAAGTGGCTGCGTGGCATTGGATGGATGTGGACGTGTGCCATTACAGCACGGATTCGCTGCGCATTGGTGGGCAGTGGGAACACACTGCAGGTCATAATGGCGGTTCTGGTGAGACGTCCATTGGTGTCATGGTGTGCAGCCATGAATGGGTGGAAGGACTTCTGGATTTGTGGCATTTTACAGGCGATGAGGAGGCCTTGACCACGGCTATGGGCATCGGCGAAAACGTACTGCGACTGCTAGATACACCCATGTATCAGAAGGCTGGAGAAGCAAACGCAAGGGAGACAGGGTGGGCATTGCGAACACTAGTTGCTCTCTATTTAGAGACCAATGACAAGAAGTGGCTGGGGAAATGTGAAATGATTTTGGACCAGTTTAAGGAGTGGAGAGATAAGTATGGCGCCTGGCTTGCGCCATATACGGACAACACAGTTATACGCGTTGGATTCATGATTTCTGTTGCACTCGGCAGTATTATGCGTTACTACAGAGTATTTCCTGACGATGAGCTTAAGAAAATGATGCTGACAGCTGTGGATGATTTGGTTCAGAATTTTCAGAATCCGTACGGGCTTTTCTACTACAAGGAGCTCCCGAGTTTGCAGAGAAACGGTAATAATACGCTTCTTCTGGAAGCTATGTATATCGGATATGAGTTAACTGGTGATAAATCTTATCTTGAAGCAGGGCTTAGGACATTTTGGGCAAATATTAGGACTGACGCGAAATATGAGGGCACTAAGCGTATTGCGGAGGACGCGGTGCTTGTAGGCGCTTCGCCAACTAAAAATTTCGCGCAAAGCTTTCTGCCACTAGTGCAATTCTATAATGCTGCGGTAGCTGAGGGATTGGTGTAGAGAGTATAAGGCTTTGACTTGGCGATACAAGCTTTTGAAATAATGAAATGTAGTTGGATTGTGGTTGGAATGTAGTTGGATTGTAGTTGGAATGTAGTTGGATTGTACATATGTAGCCTATGGGCATACATATGTACAATTTTTTGTTGCTTTATGGGGTCTTTTGTACATTTTCTACGATGCTTGTTGTTTAATGTACAATCCAGCGCGGTTCTGGGGGCAGGATTGTACATAAACTCCCGCGAGCCGCGCCAAATGTACAATTAGAGTGAGTTCTGGAAATGTGATTGTACATAAAGAACCGGATGTTGCGTGAAATGTACAATTAATGAGAACTTCGGAAGCTAGATTGTATATAAAGAACCGGATGTTGCTTGAAATGTACAAATAATGAGAGCCGCGGAAGCTAGATTGTACATAAAGAGCCGGATGTTGCGTGAAATGTACAAATAATGAGAACCGCGGAAGCTAGATTGTACATAAAGAGCCGCGAGCCGCGCCAAATGTACAATCCACGTCAGTTTAGGAACTGGAATTGTACATTTAACGCAACTCTGGTTGAAGAATATACAATATCACATATTTTTAATTTTCCTTACCATGTGGTAGACATCATCAGGATCGAGTGGAGAGCTCCCGGATTCAAAAGTCATTAACAGGCTCTCATTTGGGTTATATCCACATGTGGTGAAAAGAGATATTTTATCAATTGTTTTTCGCATATATTCTGGGTTGTCTACCATTCCAAAATGTTCCCAATATATAACGTTTCCGGACCTGGGGCACAAAATTGTAAAATCGGGATAAAAAGTATATCCGTTAAGTGTTAGGGCACACTCATAGCGATAAGGTATATTATTCTCGAAGAGAGTATTGGCGATAAATTGTTCTGATTTTGATCTTACCAAATGCCCTGCTTTTGTCTTGTGCTTTAGTGCATCAAGGTGATTAGGGTTGTGCTCAAAATTGGCTGACTGCCAGTTGCTAGAATCGTTGTTTTTCAAATTTCCGAGTATATAAGGCATGTAAGCGGAATCTGGCGCTAACAGCGCTTCACTTCCTCCGTGCTTTTCCAGCTCATCACGCATTTTGATGAACTGAAGATTTTGGCTGGTGAGTTCTTTGATTCGTAGCTCGTGAAACATTTTTGAAGCCAAGCCGCAAGCTATATGACGATCTTTTCGTTTTATATATGTTAATAAACCTTTATTGCTTAGAAATGCGCGAACGTATTTACCGTTTCTTGTGCATACGATTTTTCCGTCTGGAAGCTTAGGGATTTTTTTGAGTGCGGCAGTGTGTATTGCTATATTATTTTGATTTTTGGTTATTTCATAATCGATAGATTCTACTGTCATAGGACCTCCTATTATTGAGTGGGTCATAAAATTCGTTGCAAAGTAAAATGTAATGTGTGTAATTACTAGCCTTAAATTAGAATTAATCACACAAAACAATATTAGAATATAGGGAGATTTGTTGCACGAAAGGTGCATCGATTTGCTGCTTAGATGATGTGTATGATATATCAACTGTGTTAGAAAGTCAAACGAACTTTTTGTGAATAAAATAAGACTTTCGGCCTATTCACAAGGCACACTACATCTAGTATTATGTTAATGGTATTTGGATTATTTTGGGTTGAGAGTATGATTATCGAAAAAGAAAATCTAACTGAAAAAGAAGCTTTCGAGTTGCTCGCAGAATTAAAAAAAGAGCGCGAGCTTATTGAAGAGTTTCGGAAACAACTTAAAAGTGAGCGTGAGCAGGTTGAAAAAGAACGTAGTCTTATGCGTGAGGAGCGAATAAAGCTTGATCGGGATAAGATTGAATTTACGTCTCAGTCAGATGTTATGACTAAGATTTTAACGCAGAAAGAAATGCAGTTTGAGATGAAGTGGAAGCTGCTTGAAGAGGAAACCTGTAGGCTCGCAGAAGATAAAAAACGCTTTGAGGCTCGTCAGAGATTTTTTGACAGAGTTAAAGCATACGAGGAAGATGCTCATGCAAATAATGTTGTAAATGGAGAGATGTTCTTCCAAGGTGTTGCCACAGGGCAGGCACTTAAGAAACGTTATCGTGACCTAATTAAAATATACCATCCTGACAACGATGCTGGAGATAAGCAAACCATTCAGGAAATAAATCGAGAATATGCTAACCTGCAAAAAAGTCTTGCCGAATAGGCAAGACTTTTTTGTAGGTTAGCACTCTGGAATCGCGAAGTGATTGCAGAGATCCGAGGGGGCACTCTGGAATCGCGAAGCGATTGCAGAGATCCGAGTTAGCGGTCTTGCCGAATAGGCAAGGCTTTTGTACATAAGCAGCCAGAAAGCGCATTAGATGTACAATCCACGGAGACAACGAAGGAAGAATTGTACATAAATAGCCGGAAAGTGCACCAAATGTACAATCCACGAAGACAACGAAGGAAGAATTGTACATAAGCAGCCGGAAAGCGCATTAGATGTACAATCCACGGAGACAACGAAGGAAGAATTGTACATAAGTAGCCGGAAAGCGCATCAAATGTACAATCCACGGAGACAACGAAGGAAGAATTGTACATAAATAGCCTGAAAGCGCATTAGATGTACAATCCACGGAGGCAACGAAGGTAGAATTGTGCATAAATAGCCTGAAAGCGTATGAGATGTACAATCCACGGAGACAACAGAGTCATAATTGTACATATCACACCATATTTTGCTTTAGTGTACAACGTAGTGTTTATCCATGGCGGAAAACTTGTTTATCAAGTAAAAATGCGCTATTATTTATAAGTTATACTGCCATTGGGAGGATAAACAAATGAAATGGAAAAAATATACTATTAATACGACAACTGAGGCTGAGGATTTCATATCAGCCATGTTGATAGAGCTTGGAATAAGCCAGGTTGAGATTGAGGATAAGGTGCCGCTTACGGAGGCTGACCAGTCTGCAATGTTCATTGACTTTTTGCCAGAACTAGGACCGGATGACGGTAAGAGCAAGTTACACTTCTATCTTGAGGAGGACGTTGACGATGTGGAGCTCCTAGAGCAGGTGAAAGCAGGCATAGAGGAGCAGCGCCTGTACTGTGAGGTGGGCGAGGGAACGATAGAGAAATCCGAGACAGTAGATGCAGACTGGATGAATAATTGGAAAGAATTTTTCCATCCCTTCACTATAGATGACATTTTAATAAAACCCACCTGGGAACCGGTTCCGGACGGGATGGAAGGTAAGATTCTAATAGAGATTGATCCAGGAGTGTCATTTGGAACTGGACATCATGAGACTACTAGACTGTGCATTAGAGCACTTTCTAAATATCTTAAGACAGGGGACCGTGTGGCGGACCTGGGTTGCGGTAGCGGAATTCTTTCAGTAATTGCACTTAAACTGGGAGCCTCAGAAGTTAATGGCACGGACCTTGATGAGGACTGCATGCAGTCGACCAGAGAAAATATGGCGGTTAATGGTATTGAAGATAAGATGGGCAAGTTTGTCGTCGGAAATATCATTGATGACGAGGCAACTCAGCAGGAGATAGGCGGTGGCTATGATATTGTAGTAGCAAATATTCTGGCAGATGTTATCATCCCAATGTGCCCTGTAATCCCTGACAGACTTAGGGATGGAGGCATATTCACAACATCAGGCATAATTGACTTTAAGAAAAAAGAAGTCTGGGCAGCAATGGAGGCTGCGGGGCTTACAGTCATAGATGTACAGCATGATGGCGAGTGGGTAGGAATTACAGCTAGAAAGTAGCACAGAGATGATTCTATCGGCGTAGTAGCTCAGAAACTACAGCCAGAAAATAGCACAGAGATAATTTTACCGATGTAGTAGTTCAGGCAGGAATCACGGCCGGAAAGTAGTGAAATAATAATTCTGTCGAAATAATAGCCTGAAGGAAATAACAGTCACGCATTAGAGAACAGACTGAAAATTGGGGCTAAATTAAAACAGGATATAAGAAAGGTACAAAATGCAGCAGGTATTCGTAGAGGATGCAGCAGTATACAATAATATAGTGACAATCACAGGAAGCGATGCTGTGCATATGAGTAGAGTACTGCGCATGAAGCCTGGAGAGCGCATCAGGGTTAGCACACAGAGCGGTGTGTCAATGATCTGTGAAGTGACCAGGCTTAGCGATGAAGAAGTAGAGGCGCAGGTTACAGAAGCGGCAGTGCGTCAGACAGAGCTGGATGGCCGCATAATTCTATTCCAAGCATTGCCAAAAGGCGACAGACTGGAAACTGTAGTAGAAAAAGCAGTGGAGCTTGGGGCCTCAGACATATATCCGGTAGCGATGGACCATTGTGTTACAAAGTGGGAAGAGAGCAAAAGAGCTAAGAAGCAGCAGCGTTTTCAGGCTATAGCGCAGGCCGCAGCGATGCAAAGCAAGCGAAGTATGATTCCGGAATTCCACGAGCTGGTGACTTTTTCCCAGGCCCTTGAAATCGCACAAAAGGAGTGCGATGTTAGGATTCTGCCATACGAAAACGCCAGAGGCATGATTGCCACTAAGGAATTATTAGATGCTATAGAGAAAAAATCCAACGTGGCTATATTTGTAGGGCCAGAAGGTGGCTTTTCTGAAAAAGAAATAGATAAAGCCAAGGATGTATGTGACTTAGTGTCACTTGGCGAGAGAATATTACGCACAGACACAGCAGGCATATTGTCAGTGGGAATGATAATGCTTGCCAAGGAAATGAAATCATGATTTATTTAGACAATTCTGCCACTACGGCAGCACTACCAGAAGTTGTAGCAAAGATGCAAGAGACGTTGATGGATACGTTTGGCAATCCATCAAGTATGCATCATATGGGAGTCATCGGTGAGAATCACCTAAAGACAGCGAGAGCGGATATAGCAGCTACATTAAAGTGCAAGGATAAGGAAATTCTATTTACTTCAGGTGGTACGGAGAGCAACAATCTAGCTATATTAGGTGCGACAGCAGCCAAAAAGCGTAGAGGAATGCATGTGATAACCACATCCATTGAGCATGCATCGGTTTATGAGACCATGAAACATTTGGAGGCTGAAGGGTACGAAGTTACTTTCCTGCCTGTGAATAAGGAAGGTGTGATTGACCTTGAGGTGCTGGAAAAATCAGTGCGACCTGATACAGTGCTAGTGTCATTGATGGCTGTAAATAATGAGATTGGTACCATTGAGCCTATTGAGGAGGCGGCCAAAATTATTAAGAGAGTCAATCCCGACACACTGATTCATGTGGATGCCATACAGGCCTATGGGAAAATTCCTATGATTCCGAAAAAACTTGGCATACATCTAATGTCTGTAAGTGGACATAAAATACATGGACCTAAGGGGAGTGGTTTTCTCTATATAGCAGATGGGGTCAGAGTACTTCCGATAATATACGGAGGCGGCCAGGAACAGGGGCTTAGGTCTGGAACGGAAAATGTTCCGGCCATTGCAGGCCTTGGAGTGGCATCAAAAATTGCAATATCACAGTTGGAGGAAAATTCAGGCAGAATGAGACAGCTTCGTGAGCGTTTCATCGATGGAGTGACAGCAATAGATGGCGTCACAATCAATGGGCCTGCTGATAGCACTAAGGCTGCACCACACATTATAAGCGTTTCAGTCAGAGGCGTGCGCAGCGAGGTAATGCTCCACAGTTTGGAGGATTATGAGGTATATGTATCAGCTGGAAGCGCATGTAGCTCTAACAAACCAGCGATTTCAAGGACGCTGAAAAACATTGGACTGGATAAGTTGCTTCTAGATTCAACTATCCGCATCTCACTTTCGAAATACACTACGGAAGCTGAGATAGATGAGGCAATAAGGGCATTTTCCGAGATTGTACCTAAATTGCAGAAATATATGAGAAAATAAAGTAATAACACTATAAACAGTAGAAAGCATTTGCTGAGTTTTTGTTATAGGTGACTTTAAAGCATCTGGGTTTGCTCCTAAAAGTGTAGTTGCGAAGCAACATGAGTAAGAATATCAACAGAGGAAATGAAATGAGACAGGCTATATTGGTAAAGTATGGTGAGATTGCCATCAAAGGAAAAAACAGGTATTTATTTGAAGATCAGCTGGTGAAGCAGATAAATTATTCGCTCAAGCCGGTTGAAGGCAATTTTTTGGTACAGAAGCAGCAGGGACGCATATTTGTGACTGCAGATGGTGATTTTGACATGGATGAGGCGCTAGCAGCTATCAGCCGTGTATTTGGAATAGTAGGTATATCTCCTTGCTACCTTACGGAGGATGAGGGCTTTGACAAGCTGGCAGAGCAGGTCATCGACTATCTCAAGGATACATATGGCGACAAGAAGATGACATTCAAGGTAAACGCCAGACGTGCCCGCAAGAACTATCCTATGGAGTCAATGGAAATAAATGCGGCGTTAGGTGAGCGTATATTAGACGCGATGCCGAATCTATCTGTTGATGTTCATAAGCCGGACGTACTTGTAAGTGTCGAAATAAGAGAGCAGATTAATTTCTATTCACAGACCCTGCCCGGAGCTGGCGGAATGCCAATTGGAACTGGTGGAAAAGCAATGCTCCTTCTGTCAGGTGGAATTGACAGCCCTGTAGCCGGATATATGATTGCAAAGCGTGGAGTTACCATTGAAGCAACATATTTCCACGCGCCACCATATACCAGTGAGAGAGCTAAGCAGAAGGTAGTCGATCTGGCCCGCCAGATATCGAAGTGGACCGGCCCGATACGCCTTCACATAGTCAATTTTACAGATACACAGCTTGCTATATATGAAGAGTGTCCGCATGAAGAACTCACTATTATTATGCGCAGATATATGATGCGCATAGCGGAGCATTTTGCGAAAAAAGATTTGTGTCTAGGACTTGTAACGGGCGAATCAATAGGTCAGGTAGCGAGCCAGACTATGCACAGCCTTGCAGCTACAAACGAGGTGTGCACGCTCCCGGTATATAGGCCGCTTATTGCCTTTGATAAGCAGGACATAATTGATATTTCGGAAAAAATCGGAACCTACGAGACCAGTATTCTTCCATTTGAGGATTGCTGCACAATATTTGTGGCAGAGCATCCTGTCACCAAGCCGCGCATTGACCTGATTCAGAAATCAGAGCGCAACCTCGAAGGCAAGATCGAAGCCCTGGTCGAGGAAGCCATCCGCACCACTGAAATCATTATGATAAACGACACTACGAAGTAGTGTCGTTATCGCCGACAGCCGTGTTATCATGCTTTAAGATAACACCGGCGTCGGCGGAACTCGCGAAGCGAGTTCGTACATTATGCCGACAGCAAAAAAGGATTCCGCGATGCGGAATCCTTGAAAAACCTATATTTAGCTGATATTAGTCAACCAGGTATGGCTTGATGGTCTCCATAATCTCCTCATTGTCGTCGCAGTGAATAGCGAGCTCAATAGGCTTAGAGAGATCCAGACTGAAAATTCCCATTATAGACTTAGCGTCGATGACGTAGCGTCCAGATACAAGATCAAAATCGTAATCAAATTTTGCAATGTCGTTTACAAATGCCTTAACTTTGTCGATTGAATTGAGGGAAATATTAACTGTCTTCATTTTTCCTCCTTTTCCTTAGGCGAATGCCTAAAATAATGTCATCCTCTTTTACGGACGTAATATTACTCGGTTTGTATACAAAATTCAACACTAATTATGACAGAAAAAATAATAAATTCAACCATTAAAACAGTAGCCTTGCACAATCTTGGATGTAAGGTTAATCAATATGAGACTGACAGCATGGGCAGGCAACTAGCCGAGGCGGGCTATGAGATTGTACCGTTTGAGTCGGTTGCTGATGTGTATGTTATCAATACCTGCTCGGTCACAGCAATGGCGGATAAGAAGTCGAGGCAGATGCTCCATCGTGCAAGACGACGTAACCAGAAGGCGGTAGTGGTGGCTGCGGGCTGCTATGTTCAGACGGCTGAAGAGGAACTGAAAAAGGATCTGGATATAGACATTTTGCTTGGAAACGACAATAAAGGTCGCTTGCTTGAGCTGGTGGAGAAAGCACTTTCTATAAGAAATGCATCGAGGGGCGACGTCGCACTTTGCGAAAATCCAGATGCAGAGGGCGAAAATGCCATAATGCAAAGAGAACAGCTTGTCTTGATTGATGATATAAATGAGCAGGGCAGAAGCTTCGAGGAAATGCCAATTACCGCCAGCACTGAGCATACTAGAGCCTTTCTAAAGGTACAGGATGGCTGCAACCAGTTTTGTAGCTACTGTATCATTCCATATGCCCGCGGACGTGTAAGAAGCCGTAAACTAGAAGATGTGGTGAGAGAAACGAAGTCCCTTGCCGTGCAAGGCTATAAGGAGATGGTCCTGACAGGAATACATCTAAGTAGCTATGGAATAGACCTGGGACTTACGCTGATGGACCTGATTAAAGCAGTACATGATGTAAAAGGTGTAGAACGCATAAGGTTTGGCTCAATGGAGCCACGACTCATCACGGAGGAATTCGCGCAGGAGCTGTCATCACTTAAGAAGGTATGTCCACACTTTCATCTGTCGCTTCAGAGCGGCTGCGATGCAACATTGAGCAGGATGAATCGAAAATACACTGCTGCAGAGTACGCCGAAGGAGTTAGGCTCCTTAGAAAATATTTCGATGATCCCGCTATTACCACAGATGTGATTGTAGGATTCCCGGGCGAGACCTTGGAGGAGTTCGAAAAGTCTAGGGACTTTTGCGAGAAAATTGATTTCTACGAAATGCATATATTCAAGTATTCAAAGAGACAAGGCACAAGAGCGGCTACAATGCCAAATCAAGTCAGAGAAGAGGATAAGAATACTAGAAGCGATATAATGCTGGAGCTTACTGCAAGGCAGGCTTTGGAGTATAGGAAGCGATATGTGGGTAAGTCAGCTGAAGTGCTTTTGGAGGAGCCACTTGAGATAAATGGTATCGCCTATATGACTGGCTTTACTAAGGAATATATACGACTTGCTGTTCCCATGGAGATGGGAGAGCGTGGGGACATAGTGAGCCTTACTGTGGCAGATGAGATGTTTATTACTAGTAGCTAAGTGGATTGCGATAATCCTCGAAAATAGAATATTTCAGCAATAAAAAACGCCCAGAGCGTTGGGAACACTTTTGAAAGAACCAAATTTAAATGGACTTGTAGGAAGTGTACACCAGGGTCTGGGTGTTTTATTTTGCATAATTAGCACGAACCTCGACGGTTATGCGCACTAAGAACTAAAAGTTTGACGGTTATGCGCTTTTAGAACTGATACCTACAGCGATACGACCTTTTACATGCTTTGAACGGTTGCTATTACCATTAATACGATACCAACAACAAATATAGCAACTGATGAGCTGATAACCAGTGCCCAGTGCTTCTTGTGGGATTTTCCGAAAAGAAGCGAGTCGGCGCCTACGAACACAAATGGTGCGGTAAAGCCTAATAGACAGTAAATGGCGAGGAATTGATATGTAGGTATACTTGCTAAAACGGCACCTGTATCTACATTTGCAACGCTGTTTGCAGCATTAGAGAATGCACCAGATAGGCTGCTTATGAAATTATTGCAGAAGTGAAGCAGCATTGGGAAGATAAAGTTGTTTTTCTTCACCATAAGGTATGTTAAGAATCCACCCAATATTGCAGTTGAGAGGAATCTAAGGGGTGACAGGTGGAAAAGCCCGAAAAATAGGCCGCCGATGATTACTATCAGCCAATCCTTATTAAGAGAACGAAGGTGTGACAAAATGGCACCCCTGTGCATTGCCTCCTCGCATATAGCAGGCATTACAGCAATTACAAGGACGCTCACAATAAATGGCATCGGCTCGCTGTAGAGGAAGTCGTTGAGTCCTACTATTTCTGAGATGCTATTTGGGACGATACACATTGAAAGACCTACCGCGATGAGGTTAAAAAGCATTCCGGCATATGCCATTACGAGCACGCCGAATATATCTCTGGCACGAACCTTGCCAATAGGAAAAACTTCCTTAAGCGGAGTCTTGTGTGCTAAGGCTACAGCGATTGCACCAACTAAAAATACCAGTTCAGTGGCAACGAGACCAGGGATGCCCCATGCACTTTGCATAGCGCTTCCGCCAAATGCCAAAAAGAGCAGAACAAGAGCCTCGAGTACGAAAGCCATCCAAGGCTTCCATTTAGATTGCGTTGATAATTTAACCATTATTTAATTACTCCTTTTCTACGACACTTCATGGAGTGTCTGACACTATATAGCACCATCCACCTATGATGCCTAACATATAGCCGATAGTGATTATTGCCGTTTATAAACAAAAAGTCTACATCAAAAATAACTATAAATGTATTAAAAAAGCCAAGACCTTTTACAGGACTTGGCTTTCTGGTATTAGATTATATCTTAGTATTTGAACTTAGAAATCTCATCGATGAGCTGTCCAGAAAGTGACTGGAGATCATGGCTCATTGTTACACAATCAGATACCTCTGCGCTAACGGTTTGCATGTTAGCTGAAGTCTCCTGAGTGGTAGCTGCGTACTCTTCTGAGATAGAAGAGAGTGTCTCAATTGCAGCTGAGATGTTAGCGTTAAGAGTCTTAAGAGTAGCTGATCCTTCGCTAACATTGTCGGTATTTGAATTAACTGACTTGATCTCATTGATGAGGTTATCGAAGCTTGCCTGGGTCTCAGCAAGTCTTGCGAGCTGATCCTCGGTGGCTTTCTCTACTTCACCGATTGTGGCAACTGAAACCTCTGAGTTATGAAGCAGCTCAGCAACAATGTTTGCAATGGTGTCTGCACTCTGACGAGAGTTCTCAGAAAGATTTCTAATCTCGTCAGCAACGACTGCGAATCCGCGTCCAGCCTCACCAGCTCTTGCAGCCTCGATAGAAGCGTTAAGTGAAAGGAGGTTAGTCTGGCTGGCAATGCTTGTAATCATGCTAACAGCTTCCTGAATGGTCTTAGCGCTGTCATTGGTATGAAGGGTCTGCTCTGAAAGAACGGTGATGCTGTCCTTCTGACGATCACAGCTCTCAACGAGAGCCTTGAGCTCGGTAATTGCACTATTGGCCATTGTATTCATATCGTTAGCTGAATCCTTCAGCTTAGATACAGTATTGAGGTTGCTCTCGATAGCTTCGTCGATGCCCTGTACCTGCTCTGCTGAGCTTGCGGTCTCCTGAGCCTGTGAGGTAGCACCCTCTGCGATCTCAAGCACTGAAGAATCAACATGCTCAAGATTGCCGGTGATGTTATCAAAGCTGGTAACGAATCCAGTGGCATTTTCTGAAAGTGAAGAAGAAACAGTCTCGATGGTGGTAACCATTGTGTACAGGTTGTCACGAAGAGACTTAATACCGCGCTGGATATCACCACACTCGTCTGAACGCTTGCTGTCAGGAACCTCGGCGAGGTCAAGTGAAGCGAGCTTGTTGAGCTGCTTGGTTGCTGCCTTGAGAGGAGCAAATATTTTAATGCAGATAAATACGCAAACGAGGAGAGCGACAACAGCAAGGATTATAGCAAATATGGTAAGCTGACTTGTTGTGTTTTTGATGGGCTCATTAATCTCATCATAATCAGCACCAACTATAACTACGAACTGGCCAGACTGAGATACATAGTAGCCGGCATACTTCTCAGCACCCTTGTAGGTATACTGGATGCACTTGTTCTCGACCGACTTGCCAGCCATAAGGTCATTGATGATGCCCTTAACTGCGTCGTTGGAAACAGGCTCGCCAATCTTTTCTGCAGTCGGATGGTAAAGCATAGTGTAATCTGAATTAACAGCTGCCATATATGCATAGGAGCTTGATACACCTTCGAGTGCAATATCACCGAGAAACTTGTCCAGCACCTCTGGTGAGTCAATCCACTCCGGGAACATACCTAAAGCAATGTCTAAAGCAGAGCCGCTGCTGCTGGCAAGATCAAGCAGGTAATTCTGGTTAACGGTGTGAACTTCCTCCTTGAAATTCTTGATTGCGAATACTTCGACAATTGACACGATGGCGATAATACTGATGGCCATCATTATCTGGACTTTGAAGCCCATGCCCTTGAAATAATTCTTCATTTTAAGTGCCCTCCTTACGGGTAAATCAATAAAACTAGCGAAGTAATTTTATCATAGGAAAACGTGCAATAAAAGGAAAATGGCCCAAAAACTAAAAAATAGTACTTATTGCCTATATGTTTTTCATGTGATAAAATACATAATGCTTTTTGTGGGAAAGGGCGTTTTTATGATTAAGAAATTATATCAGGGAATTTCATATGGCGGTTATTCACCGGAAAATCAAAAGCTAAGACCGAAGCAGCAGGAAAAGCCGGCTGACCCAGCAATGCCAGAGGCAACTGTTGAGTTAGTAGCACCAGCTACAGAGCCTGCAACGGAAGCAGCTCCGGAGGTTACGGAAGAGGTTGAAAATACCACTCAGGAGGAGCCTGTAGTAGCACCGGCTGCTGAGGTAGCAACACCAGATGATACCGTAGCTTCTGACATCGCTGAAGTAGGCGAATCAGCAGAGGAGATTACCCAAGAGGAGCCTCTGGCAGAGGAAGCTCCGATAATAGATCTGGCGCATGAGATAGATGAAAAGCCAACTGAGCAGCCGATAGCACCGCAGGTAGATGAAAAGCCAGTTGAGCAGCCTGTGGTATCACAGCCAGAGGAGGAATCAGAAGAACCAGCGCCTCAGCCGGAAACGACAGCATCTCAACCTGAAATTAAGAAGATGCTGGATGGCCAGGATCTTTTGGCACAGATAGATTCATTTAGAGATAAAGCTCTTCAGCTGCAGGCACTTATTGCCGGCAAGGAGGGACGAGTAGCCGCTCTCAAAAAGATGGTTGACAGCCAGGAGAAGCAGCTCAAGGAGCTTCAGGATGAGCTGAGCGTGAAGCAGCGTGAAGCTGATGAACTCTCAGGCAACTTCGAGAAGCATATTCAGTCACTTACCGCTGAACTTCGTGCTGATATGAATTCAATGCAGGGCAAGATTGCAGATACACTTGCTGAGGGCAATGAATCTATTAAGGAGCAGATAGTTCAGAATCAGTCAGAGATGGCAGATGACATCGCTAGTGTGAAGGAGTCAGTTGAGTCGATACAGACAGGCTTCGATGGACTTGAGACCAGACTTGGCGATAAGATTCATTCAGAGGATGTTACAGTATATAGAAACATTGCTGATCTTGCCAAGGAATACGACACCAGAGAGACACTTAATGAGCTTACTCAAGCGCAGCAGGGCAATATAGACAGACTGGAAAAGAAAACCAGACGACTTACAATTTTCGCAATTGTTCAGACTATTCTGGTCGTTCTAGCATTGATAGCAGTAGTTCTTTTATAAGAAATCATGGCGGCCTGTTGGCCGCCTTTTATAAATAACTGATTTATTAGGAGGTTACATCATGAGTCTTGATGAGAAGGCTAATTTTCTCCACAAACAGTGGAACGGTAAAATCGAAACAGTTTCTAAGGCACCGCTGAAGACCAGAGAGGACTTGGCACTGGCTTATACACCTGGAGTTGCTGCACCTTGCAAGGAGATTGCTGCCAACCCCTCGGATGTATATACATACACCCTTAAAGCCAACACCGTTGCTGTAGTATCTGACGGAAGCGCAGTCCTTGGACTTGGCAACATTGGCCCCGAGGCTGCTATGCCTGTTATGGAAGGAAAATGCGTTCTCTTCAAGGAGTTCGGTGGAGTCAATGCATTTCCTATCTGCCTTGGCACTCAGGACCCGGACGAGATTGTTCAGATTGTAAAAAATCTCGAGCCAACCTTCGGCGGTATCAACCTTGAGGATATCTCAGCACCTCGTTGCTTTGAAATCGAGGAGCGCCTTAAGAAGGAAATGAATATTCCTGTTTTTCATGATGACCAGCACGGAACTGCAATTGTCGTTCTTTCTGGCATTATCAACGCTCTCAAAGTTGTTGGCAAAAAAGTTGAAGACTGCAAGGTAGTTGTCAACGGTACCGGAGCAGCTGGTACCGCAATTTCCAAGCTTCTTCTCACCTATGGCTTCACCAACATGCTCCTATGCGACAAGCAGGGCATCATCAACCCTGACTATCCAGACATGACCTGGATGCAGGCTGAAATGTGCAAGGTCACCAACAAAGACAAAATCAAAGGTACACTTGCTGACGCAATGAAGGGTGCCGACATCTTCGTCGGCGTATCTGCACCTGGCATCGTGACCAAGGAGATGGTCGCTTCAATGAACGAAGGCGCCATCCTCTTCGCTATGGCCAATCCGACTCCGGAAATCATGCCTGACCTCGCAAAGGAGGCTGGCGCTGCTGTCGTTGGTACCGGCCGCAGTGACTTCCCAAATCAGGTCAACAATGTCATCGCTTTCCCGGGCATCTTCAAGGGCGCCCTCGAAGCTCATGCCAGACAAATCACCGAAGAGATGAAGCTCGCCGCAGCCGAGGCCATCGCTTCCCTCGTCAGCGACGAGGAGCGCAGCGCCGAGTTCATCATGCCTGACCCGTTCGACCCGCGCATCGCCCAGGTCGTCGCCCAGGCCGTCAAGAACCACGTCTGCGACTAACCACACAACACCCCAAAGCCCGGTTTGACCGGGCTTTTTTATTTGCCGTTATACCTTTTGCCGCCAATAGGTGATGCATCCGCGCTCCTTCCATGGCGAGCCACCTTCGGGATTTGCGGGTGATTCATTTCGAGATGTTTTATTGCGCGCCCTCCTCCGAAACTCGATGTGGTCTTCTAGAATTCATCCACTTTTGTTGGGGCTCATTTACTTAACGAGGCTTGCGCACGTACATGGTGCGACTCTCACCACTTTAAGTGAGCGGTAGTGCCGC